>NZ_CP023701.1:6861230-7604974 GCF_008704535.1 Streptomyces subrutilus | reverse complement strand
GTGTAGGCGTCGAAGACCTGGGCCGCGCCGGTGGCCAGGACGGTGTCGTCGGCGCCACGCCCAGCAGGCGGCCGAGGAGTTCGTGGAGGGCCCTCTCGCGGGGGGCGGGCCGTCCGGGGGTGCGGGGCGGTGTGGCGGTCGTCGTGGGCGGTGCGCCCGGCGAGGACGGCGCGCACGGCCCGCGGCATCCGGCCGGCGTAGGCGGTGTTCAGGTGGGCCGTGTGCCGGGCGTGGTGCGTCGGCGTGTTCATTTTCAGGGGCCTCCCCCCGTGCGGGGGCCGCGGCACGTTTCGCCCGGCCCTGGTTTTCCCTGTGTTGCCAAAACGCTGGCAATACCTTGCCCAGCGGTCGGGACTTTTGGCAATGTCCGCTCCGGCGATACTCAAGTCCGGGGAATGCGGCAAAAATTGGCAAGATGCGGGCCGGTTTCTGTCACATCCCCTGCGGTGCAGGTCACAGGGGTAGCAGGGTGGTCTGGTGGGGTGCGGGGGCGGGTTGGGGGGGGTTTACGGGTGGGGGGTCCAGTGGTTCTCCAGCGGGTTTTGAGCGAATTCCGAGCGGGTGTTGCCAATCTTCTTGGCAGAGGAGTTGCCACGCCGGATCGGCTTGTTGCCACAGAGGAGTCACCATGAGGAGCATCGCCCGCATCGCCGCCGCCGCCGCGCTGGCAGGAGCGGCCGTACTGGCCGCCGCGGGGGCCGCCGGGGCCGACGAGGGCGGCGGCCGGATCGACTGGCCGTCGCCCCGGCCGCCGGGCCGCCGCGCCGGGGCGCGGCCCGGGGGCGCCGGCCGGCCCGCAGCGCATCGACTGGCCGTAACCGGCCGTCGGGAACCGGTCTGCGCCGCCCCGGCCGCCCGTGCGGCCGACGCCCCGACGCGCGCCCCCGCACCCGCTCGACGTGCCGTGATGGAAGGCGGCTAGAGAGCGGCTACAGGAAGGGGATGGAAAACCTCCACCCCGGCTAGCGTGCCCGCATCGGGGGCAGTTCCCTGGCCAACTGTCGAAAACGGCCGGGGGACTCGACGAGTACGGAGGAGACCATGAGGATTCAGGTTCTGGGTCCGTTGAGCGCCGAGGTCAACGGCGGCTCGATCGTTCCGACCGCGGGCAAGCCGAGACAGGTCCTGTCGCTGCTCGCGCTGTATCCCGGGCGCGTGATGCCGGTGCCCACCCTCATGGAGGAGATCTGGGGGACCCAGCCGCCGCAGAGCGCACTGACCACCCTGCAGACGTACATCCTGCAGCTGCGCCGCCGCCTGGGGACCGCGATGGGACCCGACGCGCCGGGCGGCGCCAAGGAGGTCCTGGCCACCCGGCACGGCGGCTACCTGCTGCAGATACCCGAGGACAGCGTCGACGTCCACGACTGGGAACGGCTGATCCGCGAGGGCCAGGGCGCCTACGAGGCGGGCGACAGCCAGCTGGCCGCCGACCGGCTGCGGGCCGCGCTGGACCTGTGGCGGGGGCCGGCGCTGGTCGACGTACGGGTCGGGCCGATCCTCGACATCGAGGTGATGCGCCTGGAGGAGAGCCGCCTGGTCACCGTGGAGCGGCGCATCGACGCCGACCTGCGCCTGGGACGCCACAGCGAACTGATCGCCGAACTCACCGACCTGACCGCCCGTCACCCCCAGCACGAGGGGCTGCACTCGCAGGTCATGGTCGCGCTCTACCGCTCCGGCCGCCAGGCGACCGCCCTGGACGTCTACCGGCGGCTGCGCGGACGCCTCGTCGAGGACCTGGGCGTGGAGCCCTCACCGCAGCTGCAGCGCCTGCACCAGGCCATGCTCGCCGTCGACCCCGCCTTGGAGGTCCTCGCCGGACCCCGGCGCACCTCGACGTTCGACCTCTTCGCCGCCTGAGCCGCCCCTCCCCCGCTCCGACCGGCCGGGCCCGCACCCCGGCCCGGCACCGGACCGCACGGCCGCACCGGGCCCCACCGCAGCGCCCCGCACCGCGCTGCGCCCGACGCCCCGCCGCACCGCGCCGGCCGGCCGCACGGGACCGCCCCCGTGGCGCCGCACCCCACCGCAGCCACGCCGCACGAGGCGCCGCCACGCCACCCCGCCGACAACACCCGCCCAACTCAAGGGACTTCGATCCCGGGCTTCGTCGACTCAGACCTCGACTTCGGGCTCAAGGCCTCGCCTTCGGGCTCAGGGGCTTCGGGCTTCGGGCGGGCGGTCCGTGCAGTGCGTACGGTCCGGGGCGCTTACCGCTCCCGTACGCCACCCGCCCCGCCGGGCCCCCGCCGGCCCCGCGCCGGTCCCCCGCCGGGCCGCCGCGGGCAGCCCGCGCCCCGCTCCCCCACCGCACGGCCACACGGCCACACCCTGCCCGCCCTGCCGTGGTGTTCGGGCGCGGGTGTCCCGTACGGGCGCGAGCGGGCGGCCGGCGGGGGCCTTGGGGTGCGGGGCGCGGGCTGCCCGCGCCCGCTCCCCACCGCACGGCCACACGGCCACACCCTGCCCGCCCTGCCGTGGTGTTCGGGCGCGGGTGTCCCGTACGGGCGCGAGCGGGCGGCCGGCGGGGGCCTTGGGGGTGCGGGGCGCGGGCTGCCCGCGCCCCGCTCCCCACCGCACGGCCACACGGCCACACCCTGCCCGCCCTGCCGTGGTGTTCGGGCGCGGGTGTCCCGTACGGGCGCGAGCGGGCGGCCGGCGGGGGCCTTGGGGGTGCGGGGCCGGGTCAGGGGCGTACGGAGGTCGAGGCGGCCAGGCCCCGGGCGAGGGCGCGGGCGCTGTCGCCGGGGCCGGCCAGGCCGGTCAGGACCACTCCCACCGCGCCGCCCCCGCTCCCGGGGGCGCGGTGGGCGCCGGCGAGCGCCCGCGCGAGGGCGTACGCGGCGCCCGCGGCGGGGCCGTGCCCGCACAGCAGCAGCCGTCCCGGGCCGTGCGGGCCGCCGCCGGCACCGGCACCGGCTGCGGCTCGGACGGCGGCTGCGGCGGCCGCGTCGGGCGGGCCGTCGAGTTCCAGGGCCAGGACCGTCTCGGGGCCCCGGTGGCCGCGGACGAACAGCTCCGGCACCCCGGCCGCCGCCCCGGGCACCCGGAGCAGGCAGATCACGTCCGCGGCGGGCTCTCCGCGGCGCAGGGTCCGCAGGGCGGGGCGGCGGGCCGGTGCGGGCCGGTGCGGGGGCGGGCGGCGGGCACGGGGGCGGCGGCCAGGGTGTCCAGGAGCCGGCCGACGGCGGGATCGGCTCCGCCGCGGGGGCGTCGGCCGGGTGCGGACCCGGCACCGGTTCCGGCGTCGGGGCCGGGGTCGGATTCAGGGCCGGGGTCGGATTCGGGGTCGGGGTCGGGTAGTTCGGTCAGGGCCTCCAGCAGGGCCAGGCACTGGCCCAGGACGGTGCGGGCGTCCGTGTCGGTCCACACCGCGCGGTCGTAGACGGCGTCCAGGACCAGGGCTCCGGTGTCGTCGTGGCGGGCGGTGAGGGCCAGGGGCGGGGTGGGCGCGGCGTCTTCGGCGGCGGTGCGCGGTTCGTCCACGGTGATGCCCCGGGCCCGCAGTTCGCCGCGCAGGGCGGCCGGGAGGGTGTCGGGGTCTCGAAGGCGACGACGGACTCGCTCAGTTCCTCCGGGCCGGTGCGGCCGCTCCACGCGCGGATCTGGTCCTGGGACACCCACGGGTACGCGGACAGGTCCAGCAGGGCGTCGCGGACCTGCCGCAGCAGCGCGGACAGCGGCTGTGCCCGGTCGACCCGCACGGTCAGCGGCAGCGGGCCGCCGAGCAGCCCGGGGATGCCCGCGCCGGAGGGTGCGGTGCTGTCGCGGCCGGAGAGGCGCACCGCGAAGCTCACCCGCAGCGGTTGCCCGGCGCCGCCGGCTGCCGCCCGGTAGAGCAGCAGGGCCCACACCGTGTGCAGGGCGCTGCTCTCCCCGGCGCCGCGGGCCGCGGCCCAGGACCGCAGTCGGGAGCTGTGGGGTTCCTCCAGCCGTCGGCGCAGCCGCCCGCTGCCGGGGTCGCCGTCCGGTCCGGGGGCCGGTGGGGGTCCGGGGCGGGGTGGGGGTGGCGGCCGGGGGTGGTCGCGGCGTGGCGCGGGGGTGCGGTGCGCGTCCACAGTTCGCGGGCGCCGTCGCTGCCCTGGCGGGCCAGCCAGCGGGCGTGGTCGCGCAGGTCGGGGCGGCGTTCGCCGCCGGGCAGGACGCCGTCGGCGAGGTAGGCGCGGTAGAACTCGCGCAGCAGCAGGCGCACGCCGCGTTCGTCGAGGAGGGCGCGGTGGCAGGTCAGGAGCAGCCGTGCGGGGGCGTGCGGGGTGTGGGCGTGCGGGGTGTGGGGTGGGGGGCGGGGTGCAGGACGGTCAGGCGCAGCAGGGGCGGGCGGTGCAGGGGAAGGGGCGTCGGCGGTCCTGGGAGAGGAGGTCCGGCCAGTGGGGGCCGGTGTGGTGGGCGATGTCCACTTCGGCGTGCGGGTGCAGGACCAGGCGGGGTTGCGCGGTCCAGTCCAGGGCGGCCCGCAGGATCGATTCCCGTTCGCACACCGACTGCCAGGCCGCGTCGAAGCGGGCGCGGTCCAGTGGTCCGGTCCAGGTCCAGTGGAGTTGGCGCAGGGAGAGGCCGGGGCCGCCGGGGGTGGTGACGGCCTCGCGCAGCAGGTCGTGCTGGTGGCCGGTGAGGGCGAGGGGTGGCCGTCGGCGGGCCGGGGGCCGAGGAGGTCGGCCAGCAGGGTGGCGTCCAGCAGCCCGTCGCGGCAGGGGGGTTGGTGGGGTCCGGGGGCGGGGTGCAGGCGCAGGGTGTGCCGGCCGGGGCCGTGGGGCTGGAGGGCGACGTGGTAGCGGCGGTGGCCTTCGGCGATCCGCGCGGTGAACCGTTCGGCGTCCGCGTCGTCGGACAGGCCGAGTACGTCCAGGACCAGGCCGCGTCCGCCCGCCGCGGCCGCGGGTTCGGTGCGGGGGGTGGCGGCGGGGTGGAGGTGGTGGACCACGGTCAGGGGCGCGGCCGGGTCGGCGGTGGCGGGCCGGCCGGTCACCGGCTGGCCCGGGCGGGGGCTGCGGGCGGGCGGGCACGGCGGGCGGGGTGGGGGCCTGGGCCCGGGGCGCGGGCACGGTTCAGGCGGCACGGCGGGTCGGGCGGGGCGCGGACGGCGTCCGGGGCGGTCGCCTCGTGTGCACGGCTGCGTTCACGGCGTCCGCCTTCCCTCGCCCCGGCCGGAGGTGACCGGTCGCAGGAAGCGTAGTTCGCCGCCGGGCCGCGGGGCGGTTTCCTTGAGCGGCCCTGCAGTGCTCCGCGATGCGGTGTCGAGAGCGCGGGCGGCGCCGCCCGCGCCCGCGGGGCCGGCGGGGCCGGCGGGGGCGGGGTGGGGGCGGTGGGCGGCGGCGAGCAGGTAGCGGTCCTGGACGAGGTGGGCGGCCACCTCCCACGGCCCGGACGGCCGCCCGGCACCGGCACCGGCACCGGGGCCGGTGTCGGGGCGGGGGTCGTGGCCGGGGTCGGTGTCGGGGCCGGTCGGGGTGTGCAGGAAGGGCCGGCCGAGGGTGTCGTGGCCGAGGGCGGGGGCCGGCATGCGGTGGCGGGCGCCGTGGCCCAGGGCCTGGGCGTGGGCCTCGCGCAGGGTCCACAGCGACAGCAGCCGGGTGCGGCGTTCGCCGGCGGGCAGGGCGTCGAGGGCGGCGGCTTCCCGTGGGGTGCACAGCTGGTCGCGCAGGGTCGCGTAGGGCAGGTCGCGGGCGGCCGGTTCGGCGTGCACGCCGATGGGGCCGGTGCGGCTGACGCCGACGGCGATGAGTTCGCCGGTGTGGGCGACGCCGAGCTCGATGCGGGCGCCGGCTTCGGCGCCGCGCAGGACGGGCCGGCCGCCGGGGCGGTGGGCCAGGTCCAGGGTGTGCGGGGGGACGTCCAGGGCGGTGGCGGCGGTGTACTTGAGGACCACGCGCGAGACGGCGAACCGCATCCGGGCGGCCGCGGCCGGCGTCTGCCGGTAGCGCGGCCAGTCCCCGGCGAGCAGCGGGCGCAGTGCGGGGTCCAGGAGGACGGCGGTCAGCCACTGGCCCCAGGTCGTGCAGAGCAGGGCCCGTCCGGTGTCCTCCAGCCGGTCGGCGAGTTCCTCCCAGGGGCCTTCCGGTCCGGCGATGTGGACGGGCGCCTGCAGACCGGCGGGGGCGGGCGGGCCGGCGGGGCGGGGGGCCCGGCGTGGTGGGTCGTCCGGTGCATCGGGGGCTCCTCCTGTCGGTGCTCGTCGCGCGCGGCTCGCTGCTCATCGCAGTCGGCGTACCGTGTTCTGCGCGTGCCAGGCGGCCAGGCGCAGCGTGTCGGTGGCGGCCCGGCCCAGCCAGGTGCGGACCTGGGCGCGGACGTCGGCCGCTCCCCCGTCCGGGTGTCCGCGGGCGGCGTCCGGGTCCGTGTCGGGGGCGGGTGGTGCGGTGGCGTCGGGGCGGAGCATCACCTGCTGGGCGCAGACGGCCAGGACGCCGTCGCGGTGGGGCTCCAGGGACCATTCGCCGCTGTGGGCGGCGATGGGGTGGGGGGTGGCCAGTTCCTTGTAGACGATGCGTGCGGCGGCGGGGAAGCACAGGCGTACCGAGCGGGTGGCCAGGGTGCGGCCGTCGGGGGTGGCGCAGGTGTCCAGGGAGGCGAGCTGGATGCCGGGGGTGTCCTCGGTGACGTGGGCGGCGTCGATGTGGGGACGCGGTCGGGCCAGTGCTCGACGTGGTAGAGGAAGTCGTAGACGAGTTCGGCGGGGCCGGTGACCTGCAGGGTGTCCTGGAAGGACAGCAGGAGTTCGTCGAGTTGCTCCCAGCGTTCGGCGAGTTGGGCGACGTGGGCGAGGAGGGCGGCCGGTTCGGCCTGCCAGTGGTCGCGGCTGTGTCCGGTGGCGGCGGCGGGCGGCCCGTCCAGGGTGCGGTCCTGGGCCAGGGTGAGCCGGCAGCGGGCGGGGCCGTGGGCGTGGACGGTCCAGGTGCCGGTGGTGGGTGCGCCGGGGCGGGCGGTGTCCTCCTGTTCGAACCGCACGGTGCGGGTGTGCGGGTCGAGGGTGCGGTGGAGGTGGAAGGAGCGGACGCGGCCGTCCTGCAGGTCCCACAGTCGCAGGCGTTCGCGGACGCCGTCGAAGTCGATGCGTTCGACGTGGACGGGGCCGGGCAGCAGCAGGGGCCAGCGCACGGCGTCGGCCAGCAGCCCGTACACCACGTCGGCGGGGGCGGCAACGGATGCCGTCTGCTCGCTGGTGTGCACGCGCTGCGAGGGCATCGCTCGCCTCCCCTGGTCGTCCGTGCGGGTGCGCCCCACGCTGCACCACCCCGCTAGAGGCTCCCTCGACCCCCGCACGGACCCGGGAGACCGGCGGGAAAGCGGGGGGGACGGGCCGGGGGGACGGGTCGAGGGGCGGACGGGTCGGGGGCGGTGGCCCGGCGGGCCGGGGGCCGGGGGGCGCCGTGGGCCTGCCCGGCACGGTCCGGGCGGGGTGTTCTAGGAGGTCGGGGCGGGGTGGGGCGTGTGCAGGGGGGCGGGCGGGGTGTGGGGGCGGCGGCCGGCAGGGGGCCGGGAGGCGGGGCGGGGTGCCGGGTGGGGCGGTGGGGGTGAGGGCGTCGGCCAGGACCCGCCAGATCTCGGCGGCGAGGTCGATGTTGGCGTCCCGCTGGGCTTGTTGGGCGAGGTCGCGCAGGCCCTGGATGCCCTGCGGGTCACCGTCGAGGATCAGCAGTTGGTGGCGCAGGATCTCCAGCCGTACCTGGCCTCGGTAGGTCATCCGGGGCTGGTCCGCGGCGAGGGCGGCGAGCAGGGCGCGGGCCTGGTCGTAGTGGCCGGTGGCGTAGGCGAGGTCGGCTTTGAGGGCGGTGAGGTCCTGGCGCAGGGCGGGGGTGGCGACGAACGCGAGGGCGGCTTCGGCCTCGGCGGCCCGGTGTTCGGCGCGGGCGGGTTCGGCGGGGAGCTTCTCCAGGTGCAGGCGGGCGGTGGCCAGGCGCAGCCGGGTCCACAGGACGAGGTCCTCCTGGCTGCCGAAGCGTTCCAGTGCCTCGTCCAGGCAGGCCTGGGCGCCGGTGTGGTCGCCTTGGCGGACGCGGACCGCGGCTGCCGTCCACATCGCCTCGGCCCACAGGGTGTCCGAGCGGCCCCGCAGCAGGGCGGTCAGCTCGTCGGCGTGGACCCGGGCGTCGGCGACCCGGCCCGCCTCGGCCGTCACCGAGACCAGGGCGAGCAGGGCGGCGGCGCGGTCTTCCACTCCCAGGTCCTCGCCGAGCGCGATGCGGTGGGCCTCGACGGCCGCGTCGAGGGCGGGGGTGATCTCGCCGAGGGAGCGCAGGCAGCGGGCCAGGCGGGTGAGGCCGCGGACGCGCAGTTCGCCGACGTCCGTCTCCTCGCCGAGTTCCACCAGCCGTGCGAGGTGGTCGCGTTCGGCCGGGTGGTCGCCCTGGAGGCGTGCGGCGCGGGCGAGTTGCCACAGGGCCTGCCAGCGCAGCAGGGCGCTTTCGTGGCCTTCGGCGGCCAGTGCCCGGCGCAGTGCCTCGATGGCGTCGGGGGACCCGGTGGACGCCGCCAGGGTCAGGGCCTGGGTGAGGGAGCCGCCGGCCTGTTCCTGGAAGTCGTGGGCTTCCAGTCCGAGTCGGCCGGCCAGGTATCCCACGGCCCGGTCGGTGGGTTGGCGGGCGCCGGACTCCAGGCGGGAGAGGTAGCTGGTGGACATGCCCTCGCCGGCCAGGGCCGTCTGCGACAGGCCCTGGGCCATCCGAAGCTTCCTCAGGCGGTGTCCGAACGCGGGCTGTCGCAGCATGAGCATCCCTGGGTCGCGGGGCAACAATTCTGTCGGGAACCGGCGCCGAGCGTAGGGCGCCCGGCAACGGGCGGGCAAACCTTTGCCAGCGCCGGCGGACCGGTCTCATGCGCACGTCATGCGGCTCTCCGGCGGGTGTCGTGCGGTCTTCGAGCGGTCCTCGACCCCTTCGAGGCAGACTCTCCAGGACCGGCCGCGGCACCCGCCGGTGACCTGCACTTCCGCCAATCCAGCGCCTTGGAGTCGACGATGGGGCCATCGGTGTGCGCAACCCGCGTGTCCTGGACGCCCGCAGCACACCGCGCCCCGGCCTCCCCCGGCCCAGGGACCCGCGCCCGCGCCCGGCCCGCGCATGCGGGCCGGCTCCTGCGCACGGCCCTCACCGCGGGCCGCGCCCTGCGCCCGGACGAGGACATCGGCTGGCCCCGGGCCCGGGCCGAGGCGCGGGCCGGGGGCGGGGACTGCGTCCGGGCGTGAATCCGCACCGGACCGCCGCACCCCACCGCCACTGCCGCGCCGTCTCGGGACACGCGGGCCGGGCCCGGGGTCGGGGCCGGCAGGGGGCGGACGCGGGCGGAGCGCTCCAGGGGACCGGAGCGGTACGGATCCCGGACCACGCACTGCGGCGACACCGGGCGGCAGCACCCGGACCGAGCAAGGGCGCGGGCGCGCGAACAGGCGTGTGTACGGGCGCGCGCGGGCGCTGGACACGGGCGCCGGCGGGGAGCGGCGTACGGCGGCGGTAGGACACGAGCGCGCGGACCGAGCTCGCGGACGCGCGGGGCAGCGTACGGCGGCACCGCGCCCCGGCCGGAGCGGGGCCGGGCGGGCGGGCGGGCGGGCGGAGCGAGTGGGGCGTTGGCCCGTCGCAGAGTGCGTGCGGCAGGCGGGAGCGTGCGCGTCGGCGCGCGGCCGTGCCCCGACCGCTCGCGGAAGGGCGGCGCGACCGCTCACGTGCCGGCAGCCCGACCCTTCACGGGCGGACGGACGGGCGGACGGGTGGGCGGGCGGGCGGGTGGGCGGGCTGCGCGGCTTCGTGGAGCGGGGTGGCCGGGGCCCGCTACAGGCCCGGGCGGGGTGGGTCAGACGGCGTAGAGGTCGAAGGTGGTGCCCCGCCGGGGGCCGGCCGGTACGTCGAGGGCGGGGTCGACGGCGAGCATGGCCTGGTGCAGGCGCTGCAGCTGCGGTGAGGGCTCCACGCCCAGGTCCTCGACGAGGCGTCCGCGCAGTCGGCGGTAGACGTCCAGGGCCCGGCCTGGCGGCCGGAGCGGTAGAGCGCGACCATCGCCTGCGCGTGCAGTCCCTCGTGTTGCGGATGGCGGGCGGTCAGGTCGGTGAGTTCGGCGATCAGTTCGGTGTGGCGTCCCAGGCGCAGGTCGGCGTCGATGCGGCGTTCGACCGTGGCCAGGCGGCTCTCTTCCAGGCGCATCACCTCGATCTCCAGGACCGGGCCCAGCCGTACGTCGACCAGGGCCGGGCCCTGCCACAGGGCGAGGGCCGCCCGCAGGGAGGCTGCGGCGCCCGCGTCGTCACCGTGCTCGTGGCGGTCGTGGCCGCTCGCGACGAGGGACTCGTAGGCGTGGACGTCGACCGCCTGGGGCGGTATCCGCAGCAGGTAGCCGCCGTGCCGGGTGGCCAGGACGTCCTTAGCGCCGGCCGGGCCGCCCGGTGCGGCCGGGCCCATGGCGGTGCCCAGGCGGCGGCGCAGCTGGAGGATGTACGTCTGCAGGGTCGTCAGCGCGCTCTGGGGCGGTTCGGTGCCCCAGATCTCCTCCATGAGGGTGGGGACCGGCATCACCCGCCCCGGGTAGAGCGCGAGGAGGGTGAGGATCTGCCGCGGTTTGCGGGCCGTCGGCACGATCGAAGCGCCGTTGACCTCGGCACTCAACGGACCCAGCACCTGAATTTTCACGGTCTCCTCCGCACGTCGTCGTGTTCCTCTCGTCGTCCGGTCCTCGACCCGGGGCACGGTAGCGGGCTCCGCGGGTGGTCACCGGTTCCTCCAGCGCCCTTCGAGGCCGCCTCCAACAGGACGTGCACGTAAGGTCGTTCAGTGCCGTCGGCGGAGCGCCCGCACGCTCGCGGGCCTCCCGTTCCGGGCGCGTCGGCCACACCCGGCCGGGCCGGGGCAGGGGCGGGGCCGCACGGCCGGCGGAGCTGGAACGGGCCCGGCCCGGCCCGGCGGTGGCCGGGGGCGCCGTACGTCCGTGCGGGCGGAGCGGCCCGGGGCGGGTTCACGGCGGGCCGGCGGGTGCGCCGCCCGTCCGGCGGAACAGCCCACGGCCGAGAACACGACACCAGCACCAGCAGCGGCAGCGGCAGCGGCAGCGGCAGCGGCAGCGGCAGCGCCGACAGAGCCGGCAGGGACGGCGGGGACGACGGTGTGCCGAACACGGGCGTGTCGAGGGGTGGTTGCCGTCCCGGGGTCGGCGACCCGTTGGGGGTCACCCCCTCCCGGCCGTGGGTCCTGCCGCCGTCGCCGGGGCCGTACTCCCGGCCGCCGTCGGACCGAGCGGACCGGGCGGACCGGGCGGACCGGACGGGTCTGGCGGGTCGGACGGGTCTGGCGGACCGGACGGGTCGGACGGGTCTGGCGGGTCGGGCGGGTCTGGCGGGTCGGACGGGTCTGGCGGGTCGGGCAGGTCGGGCAGGTCGGGCTGGTCGGGCTGGTCGGGCTGGTCGGGCTGGTCGGGCTGGTCGGGCTGGTCGGGCGGAAAGGTGGCGGGGGCCGGCGGGTCCAGGGGTGCGGCCCACAGCGGTACCACGTGTACCGGGCTCACGGCCCGCTGTAGGCGCCGCGTACCGCCCGCGCGCCCGCCCCCGCCCCCGGGCCGGTGGGGGTGTCGGCGGTGTGGCGGCGGGGCCGGTGGCCGGCGTCGTGGTCCCAGGCGTCGGCGGTGGCCTGGGTGCGGTACTCCCCCGCCCTGGCCTCCCCGACCAGTGCGGGCAGCAGCAGGGCCCACAGGGCGGCGACCTTCCGCTGGAGTTCCCCGTAGGGCATGCCGGTCCCGGACAGGACCTCGATCCCGCAGGCCGCGGCCACCACCAGGGCCTGCGCGCTCTCCCAGTCGCGGCCCGCCGCGGGTACCTCGCCGGACTCCCGTGCCATGCGCAGCAGGGTGGAGACGGCCGAGATCCACGCCCCGTGGAAGTCGACGACCGCCGGGCGGGTTCCGCCCGGCCCGCGGGGGGCGGCGCCGCATTCCTTGGTGATCCTGAAGCTCGCCGCGACCGCCGGGTCCTCGTGCAGGGTCCACGCGAGCCAGTGCGTGGTGTCGATCAGGGCCTGCAACGGGGGGACGCCGGCCTCGCGCAGGGCGCGGACCGAGTCGTGGAGCAGGGCGCAGCCGCGCTGTTGGACGGCCTCGGCGAGTTCGTCCTTGGAGGCGAAGTGGAAGTACAGCGCCCCCTTCGTCACTCCGGCCGCGCTCGCGATGTCGCCGAGCGTGGCGTTGGCGTATCCGTTCTGGTGGAACATCTCGGCCCCGGCATAGACCAGCCGCCTTCGGGTCCGTTCCGACCTCTCCTGCACCGAGCCGTCTCCTCTCACCGCCGACACCGCCCCTGACGGGCGTCCACGGGTGTCCGCGGGCGTCTGCCGCTTCTGCGGGCGGGCCTTCACCTGTGCCCCGCCCGGCATCCCACTCCTGACCCGGATCCGGCCCCGTACGGCCGTTGCCGTATGGGGGCCGGCCCGGTACGAACCGCACCGCACGGCCCCTCGCCCCCACCCCGGGCCCCGGCCCGAACCCGGACCCGGGCCCCGGGTGGTCCTGGACCCGGGCGGCCCCGGGCCCGGTAGGGGTGGGGACCGTGAACCTCACACGGGCCGCGACCCCGCGCGGACCGCGACTTCCCCCGGACCGCGACTTCCCCCGGACTGCACCCCATACGGGTCGCGACCTCGTGCGGAGCGGCCCCCGGTTGGGGGCCGGTGTCCGGCGGAGGGGGGCTCAGACCCGTACGAGTCGTTCTCCGCCGGGTTCCGCGCCCGTCTCGGCCGGGTTCTCGGGGCCGGCCATGAGGATCGAGCGCTGCAGGCGGCGCAGGGCCGCGGAGGGTTCGAGTCCCAGTTCGCGCACGAGGGTCTGGCGCAGCCGCTGGTAGACGTCCAGGGCCTCGCCGCGGCGGCCCGAGCGGTGCAGGGCGAGCATGAACTGCCCGTGCAGGTTCTCGTGGGTGCGGTAGCGGGTGGCCAGGACGGTGAGTTCGGCGAGGAGTTCGCGGTGGCGGCCCAGGCGCAGGTCGGCCTCGATCCGCTGGTCGAGGGCGCACAGGCGCGTCTCCTCCAGCCGGCGGGTCTCCATGTCGAGCTGGACGCCGCCGTGTACGTCGGCGAACGCGGGCCCGGACCACAGGGCCAGTGCCTCGCGGAGCAGTCGGGCCGCTCCGGCGAAGTCCCCGGCGTCCATGGCCCGGTAGCCGGTCCCGGCGAGCCGGTCGAACTCCCTGACGTCCAGGGTGCCGCCGCCGCTGCTGAGCAGGTAGCCGCCGGGCAGTGTCACCAGGACGTCCTTCGCGGTCCGCACCGCGGCTCCCCCTCCCGGAGCCGGGTACGCGGCGGCCGGGTCGGCCGCCGGTGCCTGTCCGGGTCTCGCGCCCTGTTCGAGGGCGGTCGCGATGAGGGCGCGTAACTGCAGGACGTAGGTCTGCAGTGTGGTGCGCGCGCTGCGCGGCGGTTCTCCCGCCCACAGCTCCTCGATCAGTGCCGACACGGGCACCACCTGATCGGCATGGAGGGCCAGGAGGGCCAGGACCTGCCGGGGCTTGGGGGCGGTCGGTGTGATGGAGATCCCGTTCTCCCGCACGGCCAACGCGCCCAGTACATCGATGTCCACGCCGTACTCCCCTGTCCTTGGATGAGTCGCAACGCCAGTAGAAAACAGGACCGACGGTTTGTCAATATCAAACCGGTCGTGCTGTTTTACGGACCAGCGGGACCCGACCATGACTCAAGTACCGGCTCTGAACTGCCAGTTCACAACGATCAACCAGGCCGGGCGGTAGGCTCCCACCCCTCGACGGCCCCTCGACCCGCGCCCTGCGACCGGCTCCGAACCCACTGGAAAGAGACCGCACAGTCTCCTCTGCGACGTCATCCCCGGCCCTCACACCACCCCGGGGCCGCACCCCCACCAGCGCAGCCACCCGCCCGGCCCGGCCCGCACGGCCAGCCCGGCCCGCACGGTCCGGTCCGCACGGCACGCCTGGTACGGCACGCCTGGTACGGCGCGCCCGGCCCGCACGGTCCGGTCCGCCCCGGGCACCCCCGTCCCTCCGCCCGGCCACCGGCCACCGGCCACCGGCCACCGGCCGCAGCAGGCAGCCCGGCCCGCACGCGCCCGTCCCGGGGGCCACGGCCCGGCTCACGACCCCACCCGCCGGAAGACCCCGCACCCCCGCACTCCGCGCCCCCGGCCGCCCGTACGTGCGGCGGCAGGACCACCGGGCCCGCGGCAGGGGCAGGGGGCAGGGGGGCACGGGCGGGCCGGAGCCGGCCGGGCGCACCCAGGCCGCAACGGCGCCACCGCGGACGGGAGAACACGTGCCCGGAGGGGCTTGCAGGCCCGACACCCCCCGCTCCGCTCCCGGCGCCGAAAGCCCCGGGCCCGTCCGTCGACCGCCCGCCCGGCACAACCCCCACGCACCCGGCGCCTCCCACCACCCCGGTGTCCCGGTGTCCCGGTGTCCCGGTGTCCCGGTGTCCCGCCGCGAACGGCCGGCCACCCGGCATCCCCGCGGGCCCGACCGGTGGACGGGCCGGTGCGCGTCTGCGGCCGGGGCCGCGTTCGCGGTACCGGGGTGTTCCGGCGCCGGCGGATACCGCGTGACACGGCGCGCGGACGGCGCGAGCCCCTCGCCCGGTCCCACGACGACCGGCCGCCGGCCCCGACAACAGACCCCGGGCCGGTCCGAGACGACCGGCGGCCCCGCCACCACCGCGCCCGGCCCGGAACCCGACGGCCCACCCCGATCGCCCCGCCGACCCGCACCCGTTCACTCCCCCACCATGGAACCCGCCCGGGCAGGCCCGCAGCCCCCGCCGCCCGGGACGCACCGCCGTACGGAACGCGCCCCGGGAGCGAAGAGCCCTTACGGGACCACTCCGCCGGCCCACGACTCCCCCACGGGAAAAAGGGGCGCCCACCCCCCTGCGGCACATCGCCTCACGCCTTCCCCCTCACCCGGCGCGACCCCGGCAGGCCGCCACCCACCCAGGCCACGCCCGAAACGGAACACGCCGACCTCACCCAGCCCTGCCCGACCTCCAGGCCCACACCCCGCCCCGGCCCTGCCCACGACCACGACTGCCGGCTGCGGCCACACGTGCCGGGGGGCCCGCCCAGGCCCCGTCGGCAGACGCAGGCAGCCACCGGCCCCGGCGGCGCGCCGCGTCCCCGCCCGGACAGGCCGCACAGACCGTACCCGCACCGCCCGCCCGCGGACCCGCGCCCCGAGGCCCCCGAAGCAGACGTCCGAACATCGGCACACCACCGCGACAGCCACCGACACCGGACCCGCCCGACCCGGCCCCTCCCCCGACCACCACCAGGAAAGACAGCCCGCACCAGAACGCTCCCACCCCCGGCACCTCTGCCCCCCACGCCCCACGCCCCACGCCCCAAGGGCGCACCTGCGCGCCCTGCCCGGTCCCGGCGCGGGAGAGTCCACGGCAAGGCCGCGGGCGACGGACGGCGGGCGGCAGGCGGCGGGCGGCGGATGCGCAAGTGCCGCCCGCCGTGGACATGCCCGCAGTCCCCGGCACGGGGGGCGATTGCCGGTGGCACGTCCGACTGCCGCCACCGTGTGCAGGCGGCCATGGGCGGCTGTGCGCGTCACCGCGTTCCCTGGTGTGGGGCCGTCACCGCCGGGTGAGGTCGCGGCCGGGGTCCACGGTCCAGTGGTTGGTCCGCAGGACCCGGTCCGCGAAGGTCACCGGGCACTTACCGACGAAGCGGAAGCCGAGGGAGCGGCAGATGGCGTTCGAGGGGCCGTTGCCGGTCGCCGGGAACGCGTGCACCACACCCCAACGGCCGTCGTCCCGGGCCTGTTCGAGCAGAGTGCGAACGGCAAGGCCGCCCAGTCCTCGTCCCTGGAACTCGGGCAGGACCATCCATCCGATCTCCGTCACGGCCCCGCCGCCGCCCCCGTCATCGTGGGACCACAAGGTCACGGTTCCCGCCACGACGTCAGGCGCCGCAGCATCGGGGACGATCATCTTGATCCAGTCGACGTCGGCCGCCGCCCTCCGGACGTCCCGCCGGACCTTGTCGTCGATGCCTTCGCGTGGCAGCGGTCCGCCGAGGTCGCCCATCATGACCGGATCGCACCGCATCCTGACGTAGGCGTCGACGTCGTCGCCCCTGACATCACGCAACCGCACCGGCTCCCCCTCAAATCCCCGGACCGCCGAATGATCCGCCACGACACCCACCGGCGGCAACACACCCCATCCCGTCCCGGCGCCCCGTCCACCCACACCACCCCTCGCCCGGCCCGGCCCGACTCCGGGCCTCCGCAGGTACCCCACGCACCCCGGCCGGCCACCTCACCCGCCCTCCGACCCACAGCCGCACCACAGCCGCACCACACCCCGACACCGGCACCGGCACCGGGCCCACGGGCACCGACACCGCTCCCCCGCAACCGGCCGGACACGCCCCGGCGCCCCCGCGCCCGGGGAATCCGGACACCACGGCGAGCACCGTCCCGCCCGCCACACCCGCCCGCGGCGCGACCCCCACCCGCGCGCCAACGACCGCCGGGCACCGGTGGACGAGGCACGACAACCAGCGCCCGAGAGCAGCCTCCGAGCGGCACCACCCCCACCGACACACCCCCGGCCACGGCCACGGCACCCAACCGCACAAGGGCAAGACAGAACAGGGCAGGTGGCACACGGCCCGCCGCACACCACCGCCAACGACTCCCGCTCCCCGCCCCAGACCCCGCGCGAGACGCCAGCAGGACGCCCGGCACCAGGAGCGAAAGGCAACGCACCCACCCGACCGCAGAAGACAGCCGGCACGGGGCCCGGCCGGACCCCCGATGCCCCGTCAACAACCCCACGGCACCCCCTACGGCGCGGACGACTCAGGCACCCCCGCCTCCCCGGCCGACCAAGGAAGCCCCGACGGCACGGACGCCCCCGTGAGCACCCGCCAGGCCGCCCGCTCCGGCCCGCCCGACGAGGCCGGCGGGGCCGACAGGGACGAAGGCATCCGAACGCCCGGCACTCCGCGAACCCCAGGAGCTACGGGTTCGGAGAATCCGGGGACTCCGGGGACTCCGGGGACTCCGGGGACTCCGGGGACTCCGGGGACTCCGGGGACTGCGGGGACTGCGCAGCCCTCGCGGGCGCGGCGGCCGTCGAGGACCCCCCAGTCGTCGACGAACCGTCGGTCGTCGGGGAACTGGCGGCCGTCGTCGAACCGACGGTCGTCGCAGACCCCTCAGTCATCGGGGAATCAGCGGGCATCGGGGAATCGGCAGCCGTCGGCGAACCGGCGGTCGTCGAAGGCCCGGCCGCCGTCGAGGGCCCGGCCGCCGTCGAGGGCCCGGCCGCCGTCGAGGGCCCGGCGGTGGTCGGGGGCCGTGATCCCTGGGGCAGCAGGTCGTCCAGGATGCCGGCCGCCGCGAGGCAGGGCAGGGTCAGCGACCAGAACCGGGTGAGGGCGTTCGGGGCGATCAACTCCCGCTCCCGGGACCCCAGAACCTCCAGCCCCACCGTCCACGCCACCACCGCACGCGCCGCGTCCCGCGGCGCGACCCCCTCGGCCAGCGTCCCCTCCCGCGCGGCGGCCCGTACCGCCTCCTCGACCCACCGCGCCCACTGCCGGCGCAGGTCCACCCCGCTCGCCCGCGAGGCATCCGCGCACAGCCCGTACCCGGCCCGCACCACCACATCCCCGGCCAGCAACGCCATCAACGCGTGCGTCGCGTCCACCAACACCTGCAACGCCCCGCCACCCGGCCCCCGCCCCGCCGCCCCCGACGCGTCCCGCTCCCCCACCGGCCGTCCACGCGAGGAAGCCCGGAAACCGGCGGCCGTGACCTGCCGCAGGGCACCGGCCGCACGTTCCTCGACCGCCTCCGCCAACGCCGTCTTGCTCTCGAAATGAAAATGCAGACCGCCCGCGCTCACCCCGGCCCGACGGCTGATCACCGCGATCGACGCCGTCACGAACCCCTGCTCGGCGAACACCTCCGCGGCCGCACGCACCAGCGATTCCCGAGTGCGGGCCGCACGCTCCTGCTTGACCATGGAAATGTCTCCACAAACCGCCAACGCGGTTTGCCTCAGGGGGTAAAAGATCTTCGCGTCACAGTCGGCCGCCCCACCGGAGCCACACTCGCATCCCACTGGAGCGCCCCCCGGCCACCCCCGCAACCACCACACCCGCCCCACCACCCACACCCGCCCCACACACCGGACACCAGGGACCGGGCACCAGGCGCCGGGCACCGCGCCACCGGCACGGGCCTCGGCCGCCGACAGCCCCACCGGGCCCCCAACCCGCGCCACAGGCCCGCCGCCACGGCAGCCAGCCCCCGCCCACGGCCCACCCGGCCCCGACCCGGAGACCTCCCCGAACCCAAGCCCCGGACCCGGCCCACGGAGCCGCACACGCCAGGGCTCGCCCCCGCCCGGGGGCTCGCGCGCCGGCCGGGCCTGCCGCGCCCCCACCCGGCACCCCCCTTTTTTCAGGAGAACGCCGGGTCCGCCTCGCGCACCGGGCCCCGACCCGACTCCAGTTCCGCGGCCACCCGCTGCCCGCGGTCCGGCGCCATGTCCAGCCGGGCCAGCATCGCCGGCGTCGCGATGCTCGGACAGATGTGCTGGTAGACCGCGGCCACCCGCTCCTCGACGTCCGTACGGTCGTTCAACGCCTGCGAGTAGATCTGCGCACCCGTCCAGCAGGCCGACAGGATCCAGGCCGTCTCCGCCGGATCCACATGAACCAGCAGCTCACCCTGCTCCTTCGCCCGCACCAGCAAGGTCCGCGTGAACTCGATCCACCCCGGCACCGAACCCCCGCCGAAGATCTCCCGCATCCCCGGCCCCAACGACAGCCGCGCCCCCGCGCTCAACATCGGCTCCCGCTTCATCCGGTACGCCAACAGCATCGCCACGTCCACGAGCTCCTGCAGCTTGCTCTCCCGCTGCGGCACCCCGCCCTCACCGAACTGCTCGTCCAGCACCCCCTGCGCCAACTCCTGCTTCGACGCGAAATGGAAGTACAACGCCCCCTTGGTGACCCCCGCCCGGGAGAGGATGTCGGCGATGGTGGCCGCGTCATAGCCCCGCTCGTCGAAGACCGCCGCAGCCGCCTCCAAGATCACGCGACGCGTACGTACCGCACGCTCCTGCCGTGCCACGGTGCCTCCGTTGTCCAAGGGCCACTCCGGCCGGACCCGCATACACGAATCCACCACCCTCAGTAAAACCAACCAGAAGGTCCGTATTTTATCAAGCGGGCACACCCCGCCCCGCCCTCACACACCCCCAACCCACCACCCCCAACCCACCCTCCCCACAACCCCCTTCACCCCCACCCGCCTCACACACCCCGCACCGGACACCGCCCCCCGCCCGAACCCCGAACCGACCCGCCGTCCACCACGACACCACCCCCGACCACGTCCCCGGCATCCACACCGACACCGACACCGGCCCCGGCATCCACACCGTCCCCGACCCCGGCCTCGACCACGGCCTCGACGCCGACACCGGCCCCGGCATCGACGCCGACGACCCCGGGACCGGATACGGGACCGGCACCAGAACCGGACGCCGCGCCCGGCCCCGCGCCCGAACCCGTGTCGGGCACCTGCACCGAGACCGGCACCGGAGCCCGCACGTGCACCACCCCCGGCACCCGCTCCCCGACCGGCCCGGCAACCACACCCGCACCCCGCACCTCGACCCGCACCACAGAACCCCCCGCACCCCCGGCCACACCCACCCCGGCACCCGCACCGGCCCCTGCCCGCACACCCGCACCGACGCCAAAACCGACGTCACCCTCCACACCGCCTCCCGAACCGAAGCCGGAACCGGAACCGCCCCCCACGCCGGAGCCCGAGCCGGATCCGCCCCCCACCCGGTATCCGGAGCCGGAGCCGGAGCCGCCCTCCACCCCGTATTCGGGGCCGGGGCCGCCCTCCACCCCGTATCCGGGGCCGGAGCCGCCCTCCACCCCGTATCCGGGGCCGGGGCCGGGGTCGGAGCCGGGGTCGGGATGCGGGGCGGCCTGGCGGCCCAGGACCACCGGCAGTTCACGCAGCCCGTTGGAGATGAACGACTCCACCCGCGCCGGCCCGCGCCCCTCGCCCCCCACCCCCGGCGCCAGAGCCGCCTCGGGGAACCGGGTGAAGAACCGGCGCAACGCCACCACGCACTCCAGACGGGCCAGCGTCGCCCCGGGGCAGTGGTGGGTCCCGTGACCGAACGACAGGTGCTGCGCCCGGGTGGAACGGGTGACGTCGAAACGGGCGGCGTCCGGGCCGTGGACGGCCGGATCACGACCGGCCGACGCGAAGGACACCAGAATCGGGTCACCCTGCGCGATCACCACACCCTCACCCATGTCGATGTCCTCGACCGCGAACCGCAACAGCCCGTACGCGGCCGGCGCCTCCACCCGCAACGACTCCTCCACCGCGTCCTGCCACGACGCCACCCCCGCCCGGACCAGCGCCAACTGATCCGGAGCACGCAGCAGCTCATACAGAGCGGTGCTGATGAGATTGGCGGAGGTCTCATAACCCGCGGTGAACAGCAGAATCAGGTTGTCCAGGAGCTCCTTCTCACTGAACGGCGCCTCACCCCGCGCACCATCACGAGCCGTGATCAACGCACTCGTCAGATCAGGCCCCGGACTACGCCGGCGATGCGCCACCAGATCGGCCATCGTCGCATTGAGATCGGCAGTGTTGCGACGAGCGTCCTCGGCAGAGATCGCCGTGTCGAAGAACCCCTTGATGATCTTGTGGAGAGGCGCCCAGGACCGCTCCGGAATCCCGAACAGCTCGAACACGATCCGAGTCGGCAGCTCATGCGCCAGCGCCGCCCGCAGATCCACCGCGCGACCCTCCCCGCCCACCCGGGCCAACCCGTCCAACAACTCCCCCACGACAGCCTCCACCCGCGGCCGCAGATCACTCACCCGCCGGGTCGTGAACGCGGCCGCCAACGGCCGCCGCAACCGCGTGTGCTCCTCCCCGTACGCGGTGTGCATGTTCTGCACCGACACCCAGATCGCCAACGGCCAACGATCGTCCACCTCCCCACCCGCCCACGCCGGCCAATGCCGGTAGGCATCCTTCGACACCCGCGGATCCACCAGCAGACGCCGGATGTCCGCCTGCCGATTCACCGCCCAACCCCGCACCCCACCCGGCAACACCACCGGCACCGCCGGACCCCGCCCACGGATCCACTCCGCCTCGGCATGCATCCGGACACCGGACACATCGATCTCCACAGGACACTGACGGTTCATCACACAGCACTCCCCCACGGACGGCGACACGGCATGCCCCGGAACGGACACCCGCCCAATCAAACCGCCCATCCGGTTCTCGACTCACCGGCGGCGGCCCCGAGTCTGGCATCCGCCCCACCCCCTTGCCAATGGCCCACCAGGCCCACAACTCCCCCGCCCCACACGGCCACAGCCCAACCCCCACCCACCCCACACCCACCACCGCCCCCGTCTGAACACCACATGCCGCCACCCTGTCCGACCGGCACACACGACCGGAAGACCACTTGCCACTTTGACCCCCCTCCCACCCGCCACCCCCACCCACCCCCCACCCCGATATCCGCTGGTCGCCCCCTCCCCACACCCCCACGACACCCACCCCCACCCCCCACACGACACCCCCCGCCCACCACACACCCCCCGTCAAGACCTTGCAAACAAAACCGGAGAGTCCGTATCTTGCGGAACGCGTGAGGAACCCCGACCCATCCGTCCAACGGCTCTGCGGGAGACGTCCATGACCATGCTCACGATCCGCGAGAACACCCCCCTGCTCCCCCCACCCGGAGCACCCCTGACCCGATGCAACCCCCTCCCCACCCCCACCCCCGCCCTGACCACCACCGTCCCCCGCGAATACGTCCACCGCAGCTCACTCGCCGAGGTCTTCCTCACCGGCTGCCACCGCACCGGCGAACACACCTTCCACCTCACCGGACAATGGCCCCGCGCCCACACCTTCTTCACCACCCCCGACCACACCCGCCACGACCCCGTCCAAGCCGGCGAAACCATCAGACAAACCGGCCTCTACCTCTGCCACGCCCTCTACCACGTCCCCCTCACCCACAACGTCCTCCTCCACACCCTCGACTTCACCACCCACCCCCACCACATGCACATCGGCACCACCCCCACCGACCTCCACATCACCGCCCACTGCACCAACACCACCCAAAAAGGCAACCGCTTCTCCGGCACCCTCCACACCACCATCCACCGCAACAACCACCCCATCGCCACCGGCACCGCCCGCTTCACCTGCATCCCCCCCACCACCTACCAACGCCTCCGCACCCCCCACCACACCACCCCCCACCCACCCCTCCCCCGCCTCACCCCCATCCCCCCCCACACCGCCGGACGCCACCACCCCCACGACGTCGTCCTCGCCCCCACCAACCACCCCCACCACTGGCAACTCAACCCCGACCTCAACCACCCCATCCTCTTCGAACACACAAACGACCACCACCCAGGCATGGTCCTCATCGAAGCCGCCCGCCAAGCCGCCCACGCCCTCCACCACCCCACCAACCCCACCTACACCCCCACCACCCTCACCACCCAATTCCACCAATACGCCGAACTCCACACCCCCTGCTACATCACCGCCACCACCCCCACCCCCCACCACACCCACATCACCGCCCACCAAAACAACAACCCCATCTTCACCACCACCCTCACCCACACCACCCCATAAACCCCACCCACCCCAACACCCCAACCCTCGAACAAACCCTCCCCAAGGAACACCACACCACCAACACCACCACCCTCCACCCACCCCCACAGACCACCACCCCCATACACGCCACAGCCAGCCACAACACCCCACCCCACCCACACCACACCCACCACACCCCCAGCACCCCCACAGCACCCCGCACGAACACAGCACGAAACACGACCGCCACAGAGCCCGAGAGGTGAAGACAAACACCGGGACAGCACCCCCACAGCACCCCGCACGAACACGGCACCCCGGCGCCCAGAGCGCCAGGGCACCCAGGGCACACCGGACACCAGGCACCCGGGGCGCCCAGCCAGAGCGCCTAACAGCGGGAACACACCGACACCCCAGCACCAGGCACCTACCAACGGGAACATCCCGTGGGCCCTACCAACGTCGATGGCAGTCGCGCCCCAGTCGCCCCCGCAACAGTCCAAGCACGCGAGGCTCTGCTCGTCGTCGTGGACGCGGGAGTCGCCGATCCACTACCAGTCGAGTCGAGCGGGCAAGGAATGCCGGCCCAACGGCACCCGCACACCACACCGATCGGCGCGATCTGACACGGCCGACCTGGTCCCACGTACGCCTCCAGGCGGGGCGAACCTCGCCATGGCCGCCCGCCTCGATCTCGCAGCGGCAACCGTGCCCGACCCCGCACCGCTCGGGCACCGACCGAGGATGCGTGAGCCGTCAGCCCTTCCGAACGGCAAGAATCGGCACAAATCCTGGCCAGCACAGCGCCAAGCAACGGGACGCAACGAGGCAACTGACCGGTGGCCTCGGACGCTTTCGACAACGCGCACCGAACCCTTCAGCCCGTCATCCCACCCGGCCTCGACCTGACGACGCAGCGACACGGCGACACCGAGCCTCCGGCTCAGATCACTTCGTGGAGACCTTGTGGACGGTGGTGTCGTCGGGGTCCAGCCGCCGCCCGTCCGCAGACAGCACTTCCAGTTCGCGGAGGCGATGTCCCTGTCGGCGGTCGACCAACTCTGAGCGCGGCTCGTCGGGGGCGAAGAAGTTCTGTTCGCCCCACTGCCGAAGCGCCACGATGACGGGGAAGAGCGCCTTCCCCTTCGGAGTCAGTACGTACTCGCGGTAGGCGCTGCCGTCCGAGGCCGGGACGGATTCGAGGACACCACCGGCGACCAGGGTGCGCAGTCGCGCGGTGAGGATGTTCTTCGCCACTCCGAGGCTGCGCTGGAACTCCCCGAAGCGTCGGCTTCCGTCGAAGGCGTCCCGCACGATCAGCAGGGACCACCAGTCGCCGATCGCGTCCACCGACCGGGCGACGGGGCATTCACTGTCGTCGAAGCGCGTCCTGGTCACCATGGCGTCCCTCTCTCATGACGGTTGCAACATGCTACCAATAGAGTACCGTCACCTCTGGTAGCAAGATGAAACCAGAAGTGAGCTGAGGAGTGAGGAATGCCGATGTCCGGCGACGGTGAGACTGCGACCCGACGAACCGAGGCTCGAAGCGGGGAGGGCGCCGCGCCCGTCCCGCCTCGTGGCATCTTCATTCTGTTCGCCGTCGCCTGTGGGGCCGCGGTGGCCAACGTCTACTTCTCCCAGCCGCTCCTGGTGACCATGGGGCACGACCTGGCCATGAGCCCGGCGCTCGTCGGCAGCGTGGTCACCCTCACACACGTCGGATACGGGCTGGGACTCTTCTTCCTCGTACCCCTGGGCGACGTGGCCGACCGCAGACGGCTGATCGTTGCGCAGCTGCTGCTTCTGGTGGTGGCGCTGGCCGCGGTATCCGCCGCCCACACGGCAGCGATCCTGCTCGCGGGCATGGCCGCCACCGGGCTTCTTGCGGTCGTCACGCAGACGCTGGTGGCCTTCGCGGCATCACTGGCCCCTCCTGCCGGGCGCGGCCGGGTCGTCGGCCAGGTCACAAGCGGTGTGGTCATCGGGATCCTGCTCGCCCGCACCGCGTCCGGCCTCATGGCCGATCTTGCGGGCTGGCGCTCCGTCTACCTCGCCTCGGCGTCGCTCACCGCTCTGCTCGCCCTGGTCCTGTACCGCGTGCTGCCACGCCACAGCGACGCTCCGCCGACAACCCTGCGCTACGGACAGCTCCTGCGCTCCACGATCACCTTGTTCGCACGGGAACGACTGCTACGACTCCGGGCCCTGTTCGGTCTGCTGATCTTCGCCGCCTTCAGCACCCTGTGGAGCGGCATCGCACTGCCGCTCAGCGAGGCCCCGTACTTCATGTCCCACAGCGCGATCGGGGCGTTGGGGCTGATCGGTGCTGCCGGCGCTCTGGCCGCGACCACAGCGGGCCGTCTGAACGACCGCGGACTCTCGCGGCGGACCACCGGCGTTGCCCTGGCACTGCTCGCCGCTTCGTGGCTGCCGTTGGCCTTCACCCGCAGTTCGCTCTGGGCGCTGGTCGTCGGGGTGGTTCTTCTTGATCTCGCCGTGCAGGCGGTCCACGTCACCAACCAGACGCTCATCTACACGTTGCACCCGGAGGCGGGCAGCCGACTGATCGGCGGGTACATGGTCTTCTACTCGATCGGCAGCGCCACCGGCGCCATCGCCGCGACGTCCCTCTACGAGGTGGCTGGCTGGGGCGCCGTATGCGCCCTGGGTGCGGCGTTCAGCTGCCTCGGACTCGCGCTGTGGGCGTTCACGCGGCACAGCACCCCGGACTCCGGGCCCCGGACCCCGGACCCCGCCGCCAAGGTGACGTCTCGGAGCGAAGCCCGAGCCTTCTCGCCGAACGGTGAGTGAGGGGCACGCCGCACGTCACAGGAGCGTGCGGCGCCTTCGGGGAGCACGCCCTGCCCGGGACGAGACGGGCTCGCCCAGAACGGCCTGGCCGGGGTACGAACAGGCCGCGGCGACACGGACCGGACGCGCGGGCGGGTGGGCTCGGTTGGCCGGGCAGCGGGAGGTCGGGGGTGACCCGGCAGACGTCGCCGACTCGGCCCCCGGCAGGCGGGGCAGCAGGCGCAGCCGCCGCAGGGGCGGCACGGCGCGGGCGGCAGCGGCCAGGTGTCGAGGGTGGCGTCCCGGGACGTGGCCGGCCCGCCCGGATACAGGGCCCGCCCCGGTGGGCGGACGGGCTCCAGCACGGCAGCGACCCACAGCAACAGGCGACGCTCCCCTTGGGGACGGCTCAGCAGTTCCACCGCGTCGAGTGGCCGGATGTCAGCGGTGATGTGATTCCCCGTCTTCGACCGGTTCCGAGTCACGGAGTTCTCCGGCCGACGGTCGGGCCTACCGGCACCGCGGGGGGACCGGATCACCCGGGGGTGCGCGGGCGGTGTTCTCACGCGTGCTGTGGGGCGGCGCGCAGTCCTTCGAGGAGTGTGGTCAGGTAGCGGTGCGCGGTGTCGATCCGGTCGGTGGGTGCGCCGCCCTGGACGGTGGCGGCGTAGGCGATGCCGCACATGAGCGGGACGAGGTCGGCGGCGGCCAGGCCAGGCCGGACCGCTCCGGCCTCACGAGCCCGGTCGAAGAGTGCGGTGCCGACCGAGCGAAGCGTCTCTTTGAGTTCCGTGGTGCGCGGCAGGGTGTCGGTGGCTGCGGCGGCGACCGGGGCCAGGGACGCGTCGGTGACCTGGGCTTCGACGGTGCGGAACAGGAAGCCTTCGAGCGCTCGCCAGGGGTCGGTGTCGGCCAGCGCGTGACGGCCGTCAGCTGTCAGGGCTTCCAGGCAGGGAGTGGCGACGGTCTCCAGCAGCGCTTCGGGGGTGGCGAAGTGCCGGTAGACGGTGCCGACTCCGAGTCCGGCGCGGCCGGCGACATCGTTCAGCTGCAGCGGTGTGCCCTGGTCGAGCAGGGCACGTGCGACAGCGACGATCCGGTCCCAGTTGCGGGCCGCGTCCTTGCGCAGGGGCGTCGTCATGGGGCCATGCTAATCGGATGCCCCATCCGGATCATGCCGCCGGTCGCCGTACCGCTTGGCGGATCAGGCGGTCGTGAGGGGTGCGTGCCGTTCACTGAGGCGGCGCACGTCTTGGGCGACGCGGGGGTCCGTGGCTGCGCGCAGCGGCGCCACGGGGTGCGTCCGGGCTCCGATGACGATGCCGGTCCGGCCTGCAAGTGCGCCGTCGGTGGCGGCGACGATCGAGGGTCGGGCAGCCAGGGACGCGGGACCCGAGGTGGAGCGTTCGAACTTGCGGCGTACCAGCGGCCACAGCAGTCGCAGGGCTGGTGAGACGATCTTCCGGTCGGTCATGGTGCCGTTGGTCATGTCGGTCGCGGCACCTCCGGGATCGGCAGCGAGGACGGAGACGGCAGTGCCTTGGAGCCGGGCGGCCAGGTCGAGGGTGTAGGCGAGGTTGGCGAGCTTCGCGCGGCCGTACCAGTGGAAGCCGTAGTAGCCGCCGGTCGGCTCGACCGCGTCGAAGGACCGCTTCGCGAGCCCGACCGCGCCCGAGGTCACGTTCACGATCCTGCTCGGCGCCGCGCCCGTCAGGGTGGGCAGCAGCAGTTCCGTCAGCAGGTACGGCGAGAGGTGGTTGACGAGGAACGACGCCTCGATCCCGTCCAGGGTCCGTCGCTGCGGGAACATCGCGCCGACGTTGTTGACCAGCACGGTCAGCGGTTCGCCGGAGGCGGCGTGCTCTGCGGTGATCCGGTCGGCGAGCGAGCGCACCTGGTCGAGCGAGCCGAGATCGGCGGGCAGGAAGCGTGCGGGGCGTGCCGGGTCGGTCCCGTTGATCCGGTCGATCGCCCGGGCGCCCCGATCGGCGTCGCGTCCGACCACGGTGACGCGGAATCCGGCGCCGGCCAGCCCCAGGGCCGTCTCCAGCCCGATGCCGGCTGTCCCCGCCGTGACCACGGCTGTCTTCGTCATACGCCCCTCCACCCAGCCATACGGATACTCCATCCGCTTCACTGATGACCGTAACACATGAAACGGATGAACTATCCGGATAGCGAAATGGAGGGTGGCCGAGGAGGTGCCGCCGGACAACATGAGGCCGCTCCGATCCCGAGGGCGCCGGACTCCGGACGCCGGACGCCACGGACACCCATCGCTCTGGCCCGGCGCCAACGGCTCGCAGGCCGTTGACGACGCCATGGGCCAACGCCCACCGGACACCGGGGTGAGTGGCTGACGTTCGCCCCGGGGAGTCCGTGACCGTCCACACAGGACGTCGCACGGAACGTAGGAGGGGAGACCGACCGCGAGGCGGCCAGGGCCGGGTCGGTCCGGCTGCGGGCGGCGACACGGCGCCGCAGCGCCTCGAAGCCGGGCCGGCCGCCGGCGCCGGACAGCGGCGAGAGGCCCGGTGCGCGATGGCCGTCGAGCCTCTGCTCGACGGCCATGCCGACCGCCAGGCCGCAGGGCCGGGGACGGATTGGGCGACCTGGGCGACCTGGGCTCGAAGGGAGGGAACAGAGCCACTCGGCTCCGGCCTCCTTCACCGCCGCTCCGGGCCTGGCCCGCCCGGCGTGATGCGGCAGCGCGCGAACGCGGGTACGGCCGACGAGCCCCGTGAGGCACAGCCGGCGGGGTTCACGAGGGTCCGTCTCTTGCGACCATCCCAGCGCGTCAACAAGAAGCGAGCACGATCGCGGCCCCCACCATGCTGCCCGGCATGAAAGCGCGGGTCGCCACCGAGAGTCGGCTGCGGTCGGTGGTGATCGGCTGGGCGCCGTCGCACACTGGCCTACGTCGGCGACCAGTCGACTGCACCAGCGTGAATGGCAGCTCGGCGCATCGGGCGGGTGGGTCAGGCGGCGCCGGGAGTGCGGGTGAGCGCGGTGCGCGGCGCGAAGACGCCGAGCAGGACTCCTGCCGTGAACCGCTGGGCGGCCATGACGCGGGGCCGGGCGGCCGGAAATCCCGAGACCCGTGCTGCGCCCAGCATGATCAGCGCGTTCACAGTGACCGCCACGACG
Source organism: Streptomyces subrutilus (assembly GCF_008704535.1). Taxonomy (NCBI): domain Bacteria; kingdom Bacillati; phylum Actinomycetota; class Actinomycetes; order Kitasatosporales; family Streptomycetaceae; genus Streptomyces; species Streptomyces subrutilus. The sequence goes on along the minus strand of NZ_CP023701.1, from coordinate 7,576,386 downwards.
ATCTGCACGCCGCCGAGCTGGAGCAGTTGCGTCCACATACCGGGCTCGCGTGCGGGTCGAGAAACTGGGGCAGCAGGGCGGCGTACATCGGAGCGATCTTGGGGTTGAGCAGGTTGGTCAGCAACCCCGTCGAAAACAGGCGGGTGTCGGAGACCGGGGGCAAGGCCTGGTCCGGGACGAAAGGTGAGCGACAGCCGGGCTTGAGCATGACCCAGGCGAAGTAGGCCAGGTAGGCGGCGCCGGCAGGCTTGACCACGGTGAACACCACGGGCACGGAGGCGAACAGCGCCGACAGGCCTGCAGCCTCGGCCAGCAGGTGGCACAGGAAGCCGACGGCGGGTCCCGCCGAGGCTGACCAGTCCGGCCCTGCGGCCTTGGGCGATCGCGCGTGTGGCGAGGTGAACCATGTGCGGTCCCGGAGTCAGGGCCATGCCCAGTCGACCAGGACCACGCTTCCCACTGCGGCCAGACTGATCACCGGTCAACCTCCCGAACACCCCTGGGGTCTGACACCTCATCGTCCGGGAGACGGTTGCGACGAATCACCAGTCTCCGAATCGGTTACCGCAGGCTCCGCCCCTGCCGCTCAGGGTCCGCAGGCACCTCGGTTCTGCGTACGGCCCTCCGGCGGACAAGCGATGCGTCGTGTGCGCGACAAGCCGCCGCGCATGCCGTGCCGGTCGGCGCAGGCGACCGCCGTTGACCGCCGGGGTCCTGCCCGAGCATCAGGGCCTCAGGAGCGCGCCCACCCACCAGTCGTGCGGCTTGCCATCGTTGGCGATGCTGCGATTGCGCAGTGTCCCTTCGACGGTGAAGCCGAGTTTTTCGGCGACGGCGCGCGAGCCGGTGTTCCCGGTCATGGCCCACCACTCGATGCGGTGCACGTCGAGCGTGGCCCAGCCCCAGTCGCACAGGGCCCGGGCGGCCTCGACCGAGTACCCGCGTCCGCGCTGCTCCTTGACCGCCCAGTAGCCGAGCTCCCAGACGCCGCGGCTGATGAGGGTCAGGCAGTACGAGCCGACAAGGGCGCCGGTGTCCTTGCGGAACGCGCCGAGGGTGTAGTCCTGGTCCTCGGCCCACTGTGCGGGCAGCTTCTCGCCGACGAGTTTCTCCGCGTCCGCACGCCGGTACGGCACCGGTACCGGGGTGTAGAACTGGATGTCTACGTCCTGGCAGGCCTCGTACACCGCGTCCACGTCGGCAGGTGCGAACGCCCGCAGCAGCAGACGGTCGGTCTTGAGCGTCACTGGATCCATCGCGGCAGTATGACCACCACCGACAAGCAGCGACCAGCGAATTCCCGACCGGGCACCGCGTGGAGGCGTGGCCCTGGGCGGTGCTCCTCGGGCTCCTCGGGCACACCGGACCTCCTCGGCTGCTCGACGGCGCGTCGCGGGCAGCCCGAGCAAGTCCGGCGGAGCGGCCGGTGGCGTGCGGGATCGGGTCGGCTCCCGTCTCGCCTGACCCGATGCCGCCCGGCTGCCCCGGGCCGCGCGGCCGGGAAGGGTCCGTCACGTGGGGCGGGCACGGCCGCGGTGCGGGTGCGGTTCCGGGGCCGCAGGACCGAACCCGCGCTCGCCCCCGCCCCCGCACGTGCGCACCGGGACCGCTGGGCGCGGGCCGCCTGCGCGGCTCGGGTGCCGCGGCTCCGTGACGGGCCCCACCCCGGCGCTGCCCGGCGGGCAGCGCCGGTCGTGTCACTCCTCCCACTCCCCCGCCTTCTCCTTCCCTTCCCTCGTATAGAGCAGGAAGAAGGAGAAGATGCCGGCCAGACCGGCCAGGATGCAGACGACCTCGGCGACGTCGGTGCCGAAGGTGGTCATCAATCCGGCCGAGCCGATGGCGATGGCGAGCGTCTGGCCCAGGACCACGCCGATTCCGCCGATCAGGAACAGCGCGACGAGACCTCGGGATGCGTTCAGGCAGATCGTGTACATCGTCATGCTCCTCATCCGGGGATCCATATCGCGCCCATCACCATCAGTACGCCCATGACGTAGGAGGGCAGCAGGTAGTACAGCGTGACCGGGACGAAGATCCGCACCGGGTTGATGGAGGCGATGCTCGCGGCCACGTACAACGGTGCGGCGCCCGGTGGCGAGCAGCCCTCGGACGAGGCCCACACGATGATGGCGGCGAAGGCGACGTACGGCGGTACGTCGGCTGCCGTCAGGGCGGCGAAGGCGACGGGGCCGACGGCCGCGAGCGTGGACGTCGTGTTGAGGGGGCCTGCGACGATCACCACGATCAGTCCGACGACGAGCGCCGCGACGATCTGCGGTACGTCCTCCAGCTGCTTCAGGTAGGGGGCGAGCTGTTCGCCGATCCCGAGGGTGTTCAGCACGTTGGAGGCGGCGAAGGCCGAGATCATCGTGACGCCGATCAGCCCGAGTCGGGGGCTGATCTCCGACAGCAGGCTCCACCACTGCCCGCCGCCTCGTGGCAGCGCCCGGCGCTCGACCACCAGCCCGGCGATCAGCATCACCACCGGCAGCCAGACCAGCAGGGGCACGGCGTCGGAGACGTCCAGGCCTCCGAGCCGGTCGCCGATGAGGTCGCTGGTCGGTGAGGCCGTCAGCACGATCGGCACCGCGATGGCGGCCAGGACGACCAGCGAGGTCCAGCCGGCGGCGAAGGACCGGCGCAGCGGATGGATGTCTTCGGGCGCCATGGCTCCGACGCCGCGCCGTTTGACGATGACGTAGGCGATGACCAGTCGCATCGCGACCATCCAGGCGCCCACCACGAAGATCGTGCCGACGACGTCCTTCGCCTGGAGGACGGGCAGTACGGTCGGCGCCGCGAGCAGGATGAAGAAGGCTCCGCTGAACGGGAACGTGGCGCCGACGCCCGCGTTTCCGGCGAGGACAAGTGCCGCGGTCTCGCCGCTCGCTTTGGAGCGCTTCATCCAGGGGATGGTGATGGAGCCGATGGTGGCCACGATCGCCGCGCCGTTGTGGGCGACGGCGCCGAAGAGGCCGGCCGAGACCGTCGCCGCGTAGGCGGAGCCTCCTTCGCGGCGGCCGAGCATCGAGCTGAGGATGTCGATCATCCGCTGCACGAGCCCCGTTCTCGTCAGCAGTTCGCTGACGAAGACGAAGGCCAGGGCGGCGAAGGTGATCTCCGACTTCAGCCCCTCCACGAGGCTCTCCCAGGCGACGCGGGGCGCGTCGGCGCCGGCGAACGCGGCGCTGACGAGGAAGCCGATGACCATGGCCTCGCCGATGTTGCGCTTGACCACCACGTTCCACACGATGATGGCCCCGATGAAGGCGACCAGGGCGAGTATCGCGTTCACCGGCACCGCCCCCTGTCGGCGTGGCGGGGGCGGGCGGTCGGGCGGTCGGCCGCGGGGGGTTCAGTTCCGCGGCAGCGCTTCCAGTCCGGCTCTCCGGTACGCATCTCCCGCCTCCTTCCCGGTGAGGAAGGCGTGCAGGGCACGGGCCCCGGCGTGTGCGACGGCCGCGGTGCCCAGCGCCGCCGAGAGCTCGGTGAAGTGCTGGGCCCCGTCCGGCAGCGGGCCCGCAACCCGGGCCTCGGGCACGAACAGCAGCTCGCTCATCTGCTGGACGGCCAGGTCGGCCCGGCCGTCTGTCACGGCCAGCGCCGTGAATCCCTTCTCCACGACGGTGGCCCGCGCGTTCACCTCGTCCGCTATGCCGAGCCGGTCCAGCAGCGCGGCGAAGTGGACGCCGCTTGCCCCGGTGCGCGAGTAGGCCACCGAACGGGCCGAGCGGAGCGCGGTGACCAGTGCGTCGACCGTGTCGATGGCGGGCGGCCGGGCGCCGGGCGGCACGGCCAGGCCGATGCCGACCCGGGCGATGTCCCGCACCGAAGCCCGGTCGATCACCCCCGCGTCGCAGAGTGCCGGGAAGGCGCCGGTCACCCCGATCATGACGTCCGGCCGGGCGCCCTCCTCGATCCTGCGCAACAGGACGTTCGTGGGGTCGTAGATCCCGTCGACCTCGGTCCCCGTCTGCTCGGTGAACGCCGTGAGGATGACGTCGTCGAGGGCCTTCTTCACCGCCAGCGCGCTGAAGAGCGACACGGTGTGCGGTTTTTCCGCGGACATCTTCGTCCTTTCACAGGGTGGGGGGAGCGGGCTTCGACGGGAATTCTCCCGTGGTGTCCGTTCGGCTCCCCCCGGGTTGCCTAGGGGGGTGGGTCAGTGGGAGACCGGGCGCAGCGCGCCGCGCTGGACCCAGGTCAGGGGGCTGGTGCGGGCTCCGCGCAGCAGCAGGTGGAGCTTCGCCGTCTCTTCGATCTCCTCGGCCATCTCCAGCGCGCGGTCCAGGTCGCGGGCGGCCGCGACGGGCCCGTGGTTGCTCAGGAGGAGTGCCGCGTGCCCGCGGGCCAGCTCCTCGACGGCGGCGGCCATCCGGCTGTCGCCGGGGGCGAAGTAGGGCAGCATCGGGAGGCTGGCGACCCGCATCGCGTAGTAGGCGGTCAGCGGCGGCAGCACGTCGTGCCGGTCCACCTCGGCCAGGCACGAGACGGCCGCCGCGTGCGTGGAGTGGGTGTGGACCACGGCGCCCGCGTCCGGCCTGGCGCGCAGCACGGCGGCGTGCAGGAACGCCTCTTTGGAGGGCTTGGCGCCGGACACGTGGGCCCCGTCGGCGTCGATGACGGACAGTTCCTCGGCGCGCACCGTGGCCAGGCTCGATCCCGTGGGCGTCACCAGGATGTGTGCGCCGGCGCGCACGGAGACGTTGCCGGTGCTGCCGTGCGTCAGCGAACGGGCGGCGATGGCCCGCGCGGTGGTGATGAGGCGGTCCCGCTCGGCTTGGTCGCGTCGCCCGCTCATGTGCGGTCCGCCGGCTCCGCGGGGGACGCGGAGGCGTCGAGGAGCAGGTGGGAGCCGCCGAAGTTGCCGGACTTGAGGAGCAGCGCCGGCGGGCGGTCCCCCAGCGGGTGGATCCACGGCACCCCGCGTGCGGCTTCCGCGCCGACGTGGGCGCCGGTGATCCCGAGCGCGGCGACGACGGCGCCGGAGGTCTCGCCCCCGGCCGCGACCAGCCTGCGGACGCCCCGTTCGACGAGGCCGGCCGCGATGAGTCCGGTCGCCTCCTCCAGCACGGCGGCCGACTGCTCCACGCCGAGCACGCGTTGTACCTCGCGCAGCCTGTCGGGGGTGGCCGAGGAGTACAGGACGGGTGCGCTGCCGCCTGCGGGCAGCGTGTCGTACCAGGTGAGTGCGGCGTCGGCGAGCACCACCGGGTCCGGTGCGGCCACCGGGTCGAGGCGGTACGCGGGCCTGCCCGCGTCGGCGAGCGCCGCGAGCTGCTCCAGGGTGCGGCGGGAGCAGCTCCCGCTCAGCACGGCGGCCGGTCCGCCCGGCGCCTCCGAGGCCGCCTTCCGCGCGGGGTCGGTCTCGTCCCGCCAGGTGTCCGGCGTGAGGCCGCGCTGTTCGGCGTGTGCGTGTGCCAGGCCGGCGGCCAGGCCGGCGGCGCCCGCGACGAGCGGTGCGTCGAGGACGGCGCGGCCGAGCGTGCGCAGATCGCTCTCGTCGATGCCGTCGGCCAGCACGTAGCGGGTGCCGCGCGCCGCGGCGCCCGTCAGCGCGGCGCGTACCGCCGCTTCTCCCTGTCGTACGGTTGCCAGTCCGATCAGGGTCACCTGCTCGCGGGTCTGGGCGCGCAGGACCCTGGGCAGGTACGAGTCCGTCATGGGCGTCACCGGGTGGTCGCGCATGTGTGACTCGCCGAGCAGGACGTCGTCCACGAAGAGGCAGCCCTGGTACTGGGTCCGCAGGTGTTCCGGCGAGCTCGGCGTCAGCGGTACGGTGCCGGCGCCCGTGGCCTCGGCCAGCCGGTCCAGAACCGGGCCGATGTTGCCGCGCGGGGTCGAGTCGAAGGTCGAGCAGAACTTGAAGTAGATCTGCCCGGCGCCCTGTCCGCGCAGCCACTCCAGTGCGCCCGTGGACGAGGCGACCGCGTCGGCCGCGGGGATCATCCGGCTCTTCAGTGCGATGACCAGCGCATCGTGCTCGGGCAGCCGGGCGGGGTGCGGGCCGTGGGCCCCGTCGTCCGCCTCGTCCGGGCCGTTCGGCACGCCGAAGAAGAGCAGGGTCCGCAGTCCGGCGCGGCGCAGTGCCACCGCGACGTCCGTCGCGCCGGTGAAGTCGTCGGCGATGACGCCGAGCGGTGCGGGGCCGCGGGGCGGGTCCGCCGGGCGGCGGTTGTCCGTGTGCTCGTTCATAGGGGTCTCCCGGTGAGGGCGGAGCGCAGGGCGAGGGCCGCGGCCTGCGGGCCGGCGACGACGGGCACGCCCAGTGCGGTGGACAGCGTCGCGGCGGCGGGCGCCAGGGAGTACTGGGCGAGCAGTACCGCGTCGGCGCCGGTGAGGTGGGGCAGGCACGCGGCGCGCAGCGCCTCGGACAGGGCGGGGACGTCCCCGTCACGGGCCGCGCCGAAGGCGTCGGGGGCGACCACGCCGACGGGGAGCGCCGCCGAGCCGGCCGCTGCGGCGGCGGCCGAGAAGCGGGCCGCCGAGTCCCGCATCGCGGCTTCGAGCGAGGCGAGGACCAGTATCCGGCCGGAGCCCGAAGACAATGCCAGCGTCCGGGCGAAGGCCGCCGTATCGGGTGCCAGCACGGGGACCGGCGACTCGATCGTGTCGGTGATGGGGCCGTAGAGCGAGCAGGTCAGCAGCACTGCGTCGGCCCCGCCGGCCACTGCGTAGCCGATCAGCCGACGCATGCGTTCCATGAGCTGCGCGGTGGGCGGTCCGTCGTGCGGCGCGTCGGCCAGCAGCCGGTCGTCCAGCAGGTTCCAGGGCTGGGCCGCCGGGAATCCTTCGGCCAGTCCCGCGACCGCCGGGCCGACGGCCGTGGGGGTGGCGCTGATCAGCGCGATCCGTGGTGCGGGGACCCGGTCCGCCGCTCCCCCGCTCATCGGGCGGCCTCTGCTGCGGTCGCCGGTGCGGCGGCCTGCTCGGCGAGCCAGGAGAGGCCGTTCACCGTGCCGTCGGCCGGGCGGTACTCACAGCCGATCCAGCCTTGGTACGAGGCGTCCAGCAGGGTGTCGAAGACGCGTGGCCAGGCGATTTCGCCGCTGCCCGGCTCCGTCCGGTCGGGCGGGTCGGCTATCTGGACGTGCCGGATCCGGGGCAGTTGCTCGCGCAGGGCCGAGATGAGGTCGCCCTCCTGGACCTGTACGTGGTAGAGGTCCAGGAGCAGTCCGATGCCGTTCCCGCCGAGCGCCTCCACGACCGCGGCGGCCCTCGCCTGGGTGTCCAGCAGGTAGCCGGGCGCATCGCGGCTGTTCTGTGCTTCCAGGACCAGGCAGATCCCCGTGTCCCGGGCCTGGTCGACGGCCCAGGCGAGGTTGGTGACGAACGTGGCGAAGGCGCGGTCGTGGCTGATGCCGTCCGGCCGTATGCCGCCGAGCACGTGCAGGACGTCGCAGCCCAGCTCGACGGCGTAGTCGAGGCCGCGCTGCAGGTCGCTGCGGAACCGGTCGGTGCGTCCGGGCAGGCAGGCCGCGCCCGCCCGTTCCGGTGAACCGGGTTCGCCCACCGGCGCGTTGATCAGTACCTGGTGCAGTCCCGCGTCGGTGAGGCGTCGGCGCAGCCGTGCGGCGGGGTACGGGTAGGGGTCGGCGTACTCGACGGCGGTGAAGCCGGCGGCTGACGCGGCGTCGAAGCGCTCCTCGAAGGGGACTTCGGTGAACAGCCACTTGAGGTTGGCGTCGAAGCGCAGCCCGTTCGGCGCGTGCATCAGCGGGCCCCTGCGGCGGACACGGCGTGCGCGTAGCCGGGGTTGACCAGGTGCTCCGGGGTGCGGCCGGCGAGCAGGTCGATCACGTGGCGGGCGGCCATGGCGCCGGACCGGGCCCGGGCCTCGACCGTGGCGGCCCCGATGTGGGCGGTCACCAGGACGCTGTCGAGCGCGCGCAGCCTGCTGTCGTCGGGCAGTGGTTCGTGCTCGGTCACGTCCAGTGCCGCGCCCGCCAGCCGGCCCTCCTCGACGGCGTCGGCGAGCGCGTCCTCGTCGACGACTCCGCCCCGGGCGGTGTTGATCAGGTAGGCGTCGGGCTTCATCCGGCGCAGTGCGGCGGCGTCGATCAGGTGCCGGGTGGTCTCGTCCAGGGAGATGTGCAGGGTGAGGAAGTCGGCCTCGGCCAGCACCCCGGCGAGGGGGCGTGCCTGGACTCCGGTCTCCTTCAGGAAGTCCTCGTCCAGCCAGGGGTCGTGGGCGACGACCCGCATGCCGAGGGCGAGTGCCGCGCGGGCGACGGTTTTGCCGATGGAGCCGAGGCCGACGACGCCGAGCGTCGCGCCGTGCAGTTCCCGCCCGCTCTCCTGCGTCCAGCCACCGCCGCGCACGGCGGTGAGGTTCTGCGGGATGCGCCGGGCGCAGTTCAGCATCAGCGCCAGGACGTGTTCGGCGACGGACACCCGGTTGGTCCCGGGCGTGATGGTGACCGCGACGCCGTGCCGGGTCGCCGCCGCGAGGTCGATGTTGTCGTAGCCGACGCCGCAGCGGCTGAGGATCCTCAGTCGGGGTGCCGCCGCGATGACCTCGGCTGAGAAGGGGTCGGTGCCGGCGACGGCGGCCGCCACGTCGGTGACGCACCGGGCCAGCGTGGTCCCGGCGGCCTCCCGGTCGGCGCGCCGGGCGAAGACCGGTTCCAGGCCGGCCTCCCGGAGCATCCGGTCGACCTCACCGCCGGGTTCGAGGTAGGGAGTCGTCACGAGTACACGGGGCGCACGTTCCTTGGGGGGCTGTGTCATGGGGGATCCTCTGCGTTCTGCTGCGGCACGACCAACGAAGCATGAATATAGTATAGGATTTTTCAAAATACTATAGCGTTGTCACGGGCGGATGATCGGCACGGAAGGCGCCGCGCTACCATCGAGCGACAAAGGAGATCCGCATGGCGACGCGCCCGTCCGATCGGCAGCCCTTGGCCGACCAGATGTACGAAGTACTGCTCGACCAGTTCATGGACGGGCTGTGGTCACCGGGCCGGCCGCTCAACATCGGCGCGCTTTCCCGCGAACTGAACGTCAGCCAGACCCCGCTGCGCGAGGCGCTCGCCCGGCTCGAACACACCGGCCTGGTGCGCCGCGAGGCGCTCAAGGGGTACCGCGTGGCCCCGCTCTTCAGCGAGACCGAACTGATCAAGCTGATGGACGCGCGCCTGGTGCTGGAACCGACCCTCACCTACGAGGCGGGCCGCAGAACCACCCCCGAGTTCCTCCAGGACGTCGCCGACAGCATCGAGGAACTGCGGAACTGCGCGGCGGGGGACGGCTCGAAGTCGGTCCGCGCCTACCTGTCGGCCGACGAGCGCTTCCACTTCCTGATCGCCAAGCAGTCCGCCAACCCCTTCCTGGAGTCGGCGTACCGCTCGCTCAGCGGCCATGTCCAGCGCTTCCGGCTCTTCGCCGAACTCGGCTCCTCCGACGCGCAGTCCCCCGCCCGCGACCACGCCGCCGTCTACGACGCGCTGGCCGCAGGCGATGCCGAGGGCGCCGCCGACCGGATGCGCCGGCACATCGAGAACGCCAAGGCACGCGCGCTGAAAGACCGTCAGGCCGTTACCGGCGGCTGAGGCGGGCGCGGCCGGCACGGCGCCCCGGAGGCGCGAAGGGCGCGAAGAGGCGCATCCGGGTAGAAGATCAATTCGAGTGCGCCCCCTCGGGTGACGCAGACTGGAGCAAGATCTTCCGGTTGCTAGCGTCCTGGCCATGACGCACCCCTCGCCGTCCGGCCTTGAGCCGGACCACCTTGCGCTGCCCGGGCCCCGCGGGACCAGCGAATCGTTTCGCCCGGTCCTGCTGGATCCGTCCCGGCCGGCCGGCGCGGCCGCCTTGGCCGAACTGCGGGATTCGAACCGTCTGCACGAGGTCCACGACCGGATCGAGGACCAGGTCGAGGAGCTCCTCGGTTGCGTGGCCCCCCACGACCCCTTCGGCGGGCGCTCCCGGTCCCGCGCCGTCGCCGACACCGTGGGCCCGCACCCCGATGCGTACGGCAGGTGGGCCTGGTATCCGTGGTCCGGGCGCCTGGTCCACGTGCTGCCGGAGGCCGAGTTCCGCCTGGTCCGCACCGACCGCAACCGCGACAAAATCACCCGCGAGCAGCAGCGGGGCCTCCTGGGGCGGCGGATCGGCGTCATCGGGCTGTCGGTCGGCAGCAGCGCCGCGCTGACCTGCGCCATGGAGGGCGTCGGCGGGGCCTTCCGGCTGGCGGACTCCGACCGCCTCGGCCTCTCGAACCTCAACCGACTGCGAGCCGGCGTTCACGAAATCGGTCGCGAGAAGAGCGTGTTGTGCGCGCGCCGCATGTACGAGCTCGACCCCTATCTGGACATCGAGGTCCACCGCGGCGGCATCGACGAGGAGAACATCGAGGACTTCTTCGGCGGCGAAGGGGGCGGCCACAGGCTGGACCTGCTCATCGAGGAGGCCGATGCCCCCTGGGTCAAGGTCGCCTCCCGTGAACACGCGCGCAGCCTGAGGATCCCCGTGCTCATGGACACCAACGACCGGGGCGTGCTGGACGTCGAGCGGTTCGACCTGGAACCGGATCGTCCGCTCTTCCACGGCCGCGTCGGAGCCACGACCGCCGCCGACGTGCGGGACCTCGGCCGGGACGAGGCCCTCGGCTTCCTCCTCGACGTCGTCGACGAACAGCGGCTGAGCCCCGCCATGCGTGACGCCCTCACCCGTGTCGGCCACACCCTCTCCAGCTGGCCTCAGCTCGCCAGCGGCGTCATGCTCGGAGCCGCCCTCGTCACCGACACCGCGCGCCGCATCCTGCTGGGCGAACCGCTCCCCTCGGGCCGCCACTCCATCGACCTCGAAACGCTGGTCCCCGCCCCGGCCGCCGTGCCCGTCCGCCACGGAGCCGGCCGGTGAGCCGGGTCCCCGACCTGCACGGCGAGCACCTGTGGCTGCGGGAGCTCCACGCGAGCGACCACGACACGTTCGCGCGGATCCTCACCCACCGCGTACTCACCCGCTACCTGGGCATCGACCAGATGAACGCCGGCCAGGCCCACGACACCTTCACCCAGTCCCTCGCCCAGCCCCACGCCCGACCGCGCCGCAAATACACCCTCGCCGTCTGCGCCCCCGACGACGACACCCTCGTCGGCACCATGGGGCTGCTCGTGGAGGACTACGGCAGCAACGCCATGCTCACCAGCCTCATCCTGCTGCCCGGCGCCCCCGTACGCGGCCACGGCCACGAGGCCGGGCGCCTGCTGATGGCCTACGGTTTCGGACACCTCGGCCTGCACCGCATCTGGGCCGGCCACCGCAGCGACCACCACCACATGCCGAAGGTGATGCACGCCGCAGGTCTGCGCCCCGAAGCCACCCTCCGCCAGCTCTTCCACACCCAGGGCCGCTGGCACGACGTCACCACCTACGCCACCGTCGCCCCCGAATGGAAACGCCAGGCCAGCACCACCGAACTGGCCATCCTCGACGGAGCACCCCGCCTCGACCGGGTCTGAACCCTCTCCACGGTCACGGCCCCGGTCCCGATCCGCCCCCCGGGCAGTGTCGCGGGCCGCATGATTACGGCCTACCTGCCGAGCCCCGCCCCACGCACCCCGCCCGGTGTCCGGCGGGTGACCTGCACGGTCCGGGGCTCCGTGGATACCAATGGGCCCAAGCGTTCGAAGCCCCAGCGGGCCGCCCGCCACACGGCCGCCGCCGCGCGGAACACGGTGAACCCCGCCTCGTTTCGCGAGGCCGAGAATGATCGCTCCGTTTGGCAGTGCACGGGCAACCGGGTTTTCCCTGGACGTACGGGTGCGTCCGGCGAACCGTGTGCGGACGCGCCCTGCCGAAGCCTCGCGCCCGGGTTCTCGCGTCCGGGTCCGGACCACGGCCCCGGACCGACCGTTCCGGCGCGTTCGCTCGACTCGTCCACGCCAAGGAGCACTTGATGCAACCAACCGTCCGCGCCCGCCCCCGCTTCGGCAGGAACGGCTTCGACGGGAGAGGAAGAAGCCTTCGGGTCCCGCGCAGCCGTTCCCTCGTCGTCACCGCCGCGCTGGCCCTCCTCGCCGCCGTCGTCCCGTCGTTCGCCGCGCCCCAGGAGGCGGCGGCCCTGGGGCCCTGCGGCGAGCGGAACGGCTGGGTGCCCCAAGGGGAGGTCGCCCCCGCGATCCCGGGGATCACCGATCCTGGCCTGATCCGCTTCGCCGACATGGACGGCGACGGTGACGACGACCGACTGCTGCTCGACGAGATCGGCGGCATCCGCGAATGGCGCAACGACCGCAACGGCACGTGGTCCTACCGCGGCCGGATCGCCCTGGGCACCGGATACACCCCCGACCGCGTCAAGTTCGCCGACCTCGACGGCGACGGCAAGGACGACTACCTGGCCGTGAAGGGCGACGGCGCCGTCGACGGGTGGATCAACGAGGGCGGCGACCTCACCACCCCGTCGGGAATCGAACCCGGATGGAAGCCCGCGGGGCAGATCGCCCGGGGCACCGGCGCACCGCCCGGACAGGTGTACTTCGCCGACCTCGACGGTGACGGCGACGACGACTACCTCACGCAGTCCGCCGCGCAGGACGACCTGCTCGCCTGGCGCAACGAGGGCGGCGACCGGCCCGGCCAGGGCGGATGGGTGGCCTGGGGCAGGATATCCGAGGGGAAGGCGCTGCTGGCGACCTCCCGCCCCGAGTTCGGCGACTTCGACTGCGACGGCCGCGACGACCGGCTGTTCCTGTACCCCGACAGCACGCTCCTCAGCCTCGCCAACGCGGGGATCGAGGACGGTGTGCTCCGCGACGGCCATGCCGGCGGCGCCAACGGCACGAGCGATCCGGCGGAGCGCATCATGCTCGCCGAACTCAACGGCGACGGGCGGATCGACTACCTCACCATGAGCGGGAGCGGCGCGATCACCGGATACCTCAACGACGGGGGCGACCGATGACCGAGGCCGCCACCACCGACCGCGCGTTTCGCCGGCACCGTTTCCGAGACGTGGGTGTCCTGGGCGCCCTGTTCCTCCTGCTGGCCGGGCTCCTCGTGGTCCTCCCTGCGTCGCCGGCCGCCGCCGAGCAGCGGCCGTTGGCCACCACCCCGCTGCTCACCTGGAACATGCAGGGCGCCAACGAGTCGGGGCCCAACACCAACAAGTGGTTCAACAACGTGCGCAACTACGCACGGCAGTACCAGATCGTGATGCTCCAGGAGGCCGGAGCGATTCCCGCGGACAGCTCGACCCGCCTGGCCGACCTGAACCGCACCACGGTCGACCGCAACGGGCAGGCCACCACCCATGCGGTACGGCACTACCGGTGGAACCTGCACACGGAGGCCTACCCGGACAACCGTCACGTCTACTTCCTGCTGACGCAGAACGGCGAGGGCGGCCGGGTGAACCTCGCGATCGTCGTCAACGGCGAACCGGACGAGGTGAACGTCGTCCAGAACCCGGTCGAGGCGGGCCGCACCGCGCTCGGCGTGCGGTACGGCTCCCATTGGTACTTCACCGTGCACGGTCTGGCCGGCAGCAACGGGAGCGACTCGGCGCCGCTGCTCGACGCCATCGACACCCAGGTCGAAGCCTGGGGGAGGCAGCAACGCGTGGAATACGAGTGGACGGTCGGAGGCGACTTCAACGTCGAGCCGAACGTCATCATCGATCGGGGCGGCTTCCCGCCCGCCCGGACCATGCACACCACCGTACCGACCCACCGCGACGGCGGGCGCCTGGACTACTTCGTGAGCAGCGACGTCGCCGCCGCGCAGCAGATCGGTCACGCGCACGTCGTGCAGTGGGCGCCGCCCTCCGACCACCTGCCCACCACCATCGGGCACCTGCGCGCGGCTGCCGAGCCCCCCTCGTCCATCAGACTGATGCCCGTGGGTGACTCGATCACCCAGGGCCTCGGCAGCGCCAACGAATCGGGCGCGCGCGACGAGATCCAGGCAGACCTCGGCAAGATCAGCCAGAACGAGCTGTTCGGCAACGACATCCTCTCCCCCATGTGGGACCTGCCCGCCAAGCGGGACATGGTCGGCGAGCGCAGGAACGGGATCGGCATCCCCGATCCCGACCACGAGGGCTGGCCCGGCTACACCATCGACCAGATCGCCGCGGAGGCGTCCGACGCCGTTCCGCAGATGCGGCCCAACGTGGTGACCCTGCTCGCCGGGACGAACGACATGGTGCGCAACGTGGACGTCGCCGACGCACCGGCCCGGCTGAGCAGGCTGATCGACCAGATCTACAAGGGGTCTCCGGGCGTGACGATCGTGGTGGGCCTGCTGACGCCCTCGAAGAACCCGGCGATCCAACAGCGGATCACCTCGTACAACGCGTCCATCGCGGAGATGCTGGACACGCGGATCGCCAAGGGCGACCACATGGTCAGGGTCGACCTGAGCGCGGTGACGACCGGGGACCTGGCCGACGAGGTGCACCCCACCGATGCCGGCTACCGCAAGATCGCCGACGCCTATGTCGCCGGTATCAGCTCCGCTCTCAACAACGGCTGGGTGCGCGAGGCGGCCCCGCCGGGCGACCCCGACCCGCGCGGGGGGTACGAGCCGAAGGGCAGGATCTGGGACGGGCTGCCGGGCGACCCGGACGTCGCAGGTGCCATGAAGTACCCCGACCTCGACGGGGACGGCCGCAGCGACATCGTCTGGGTCTCCCCCACCGGCGCGGCGACCGTCTGGCTGAACCGCAACGACAACGGCAAGACCGCCTGGACGTACCGCGGCGAGTTCGCGATGGGAACCGGGCAGGGACCCGATCGGGTCTTCTTCGCGGACCTCGACGGCGACGGCAAGGACGACTACCTCGTCATCCGCCCCGACCACACCATCGACGCCTACATCAACCGGGGTGGCGACACCGTGGGTTCCGACGGGTGGAAGCCCGGCTGGGAGCCGCGCCCGAACTACGGCCGGGGGACGGACACGCCGGTGGACCGGATCAGGTTCGCCGACGTCGACGGCGACGGCCACGCGGACTACGTACGGCTGCTCGACTTCGGGACGAAGGTCGACGTCTTCTACAACCGGGGCGGCGACACCCCGGGGCACGACGGCTGGGAGCCCGGGGGTGCGATCCTGACCAACCTCACGGCCCGTTCCAACAAGCAGATCGAGTTCGCGGACCTCAACGGGGACGGCAAGGACGACTACGTCTCCCTCGACGCCGACGGCGTTCCCCACGCCTGGTTCAACACCGGGCGCGCCGACTGGACCGAGCGAGGCAAGATCGCCCAGGGCACCGGCGGGGTGGTCGCCCTGCCTGACCTGGACGGCGACGACCGGGCCGACTGGGTCAAGATCGCTCGCAACGGCGCCCTGGACGCGTGGATCAACAAGGGCGGCGACAAGTGACCTGAGCCGGAGGTCCGGTGCCGGCGGCCGGCGGGCTCGTCGATCGTCTCGTCGATCGTCTCGGCGGCTGTGCTCGGCCCGGATGAAGGGCCGGCGCGCGCTCGTTCCGGCGGCCGCGCCCGGACTCCTCCGCCGCGAGCTCGACGAAGCGTCGCTCCACCCGGTCCGGCCACGACGCGCTCGCAAGCGCAGTCGACCCCACGGACGGAACAGGAGCAGCAGCGCGCGTGCCACCCGCCTGGGGGCCGGCCCCACCAGGGGCCGGCCCCCACCACGTTCGCATCCGCGGGAACTTGTCAGTGCCGGGTGGAAGGATCTCCGGTGGCCGGAGACCCGGCCGCGACGGGGGGATGGACATGGGCATCGAAAGCACCTATGCGTGGCCGCGCGGGGCGACGCCGTCCGACATGGTCCGGCTGGAGGCGTGGCTCGCCGGGCACGGCTGGGAGGTCGACCCGACGGTGTACATGGCCGGAGCGGGGGGCGCGGCGGTGCAGGTGCGGCGGATCGGGGCGGGTTGGGCGGATGGTGAGGCAGGGCTGCTGATTCTGCCGGCGGAGACCGTGGAGTGGGACGGGTCCCGGATGCGGATCGCTTCGACGGCCGGGCAGGGGACGCCCGGGGCCCGGAGCCGGTAGGGGGCGGGGGTGCCGACCGGGCCGCTGGGCAGGCCTGCCGACCGGCCCGGTCGGTGGGCAGGTCTGCCGGGCCGGCGTTCGCGCCTCCGCTGCCGGCGTCGCCGTCCTCGACGCCGCCGCTCGGGCTTGACGTGCTCAGGGCTCGTCCGGACGCCGCACGCGGGGTCCCGCGCGCGGTGGGGGGCCTTCGCCGTACGGTGGAAGGGACCTCGGTGAGCGGCGGAAGCGGGGCACGGACATGGCGCGGCCACGCGTGGCAGGACTCGAACCCGGACAGCGACGGCTCAACGGGCCGCAGACGACGGGGCGGACCTATCGCAACCTCTCCCAGGCGGTGTACGGCGTGCGCCGCGAGGACGACACGGCCGTCACCCTGCGGGCCGGAACGGTTCTGCGCGCCGACGTGTTCCGCCCCGACACCCGGTCCCCCGTCCCCGCCCTGCTGGCCGCGTCCCCCTACCCGCGGCAGCTCCAGGACCTCGGCGCGCCCGTCGGGGTGATCGAGGCGGGGGCCGGCGATTTCTGGGTCCCGCGCGGCTACGCCCACGTGATCGCCAACCTGCGGGGCACGAACGGCTCCGGCGGCTCGTGGGGCTTCTTCGACGGCCAGGAGCGGCGCGACCTGTACGACCTCGTCGAATGGACGGCGGCGCAACCCTGGTGCGACGGGAACGTCGGCATGATCGGCATCAGCTACTACGCGATGGCGCAGCTGGCCGCGGCCACCCAGAGGCCGCCCCACCTCAAGGCGGTGTTCCCGTACGACGTCTCCGTGTCGGCCTGGGAGGCCGCCAACCACAACGGGCTGCTCAACGAGCGTTTCGCCACGCTGTGGCTGCGGACCGTGGCCGTGCTCGCGGCACGCGGCGACCGGCTGCTCCGCCGGGGCCCTTCCCGCCTGGTGCGCAGGATCCTGGCCGCGCCCTCCGTTCACCGGCGCTTCGCGGACGCGGGCGGCGCGGACATGGTCCGCGGCCTGCAACTGATCAGCCGGGCACCGCACGCCGCCCACCCCTGGGACGACCTGCTGCGCGCCGTCCGGACCGAGCACCCCACGCGGGACGCCTGGTGGGACGAGCGGGACCTGCGACCGCTGCTCGGAGGGTCGACGTCCCCGTGTACATCGGCTCGGAGTGGACCAACGTCGTCCTGCACCTGCCGGGCGCCTTCGAGGCCTGGGACGGGCTGCGGAGCACCCCGCACGTCCGGATGGCCCTGCTGGGAGCGGGCGGCCTGCCCTGGCCGTGGGAGAGCATGCACGTCGAAGCGCTGGCCTGGTTCGACCACTGGCTGAGGGGCAGGGACACCGGCACGCTCGAAGGGCCGCCCGTCAGGTACTGGCCGGCCGGGGCCGACGAGTGGCGCACCAGCGCGACCTGGCCGCCGCCCGCCGAATACGCCGCGTACGCCCTCGGGGCAGACGGCAGCCTCGACCCGCACGAGACCCCCGGGGCACGGCAGTACGCCGGTGACAACCGGCACGCGCTGCCCGTCCGGCTCAGCTGGTCGACCGCCCCCCTCGAAGCGGACCTGGACATGGTCGGCCACCTGGAGCTGCGCCTCACCGCCGCGACGACCGGCACGGACATCGGCTGGATCGCGCTGCTCCAGGACGTGGCCCCCGACGGATCCGCCACGGAGGTCACCCAGGGCTGGCTGAGAGGAGCGCTGCGCGAGGTCGACGAGGAGGCGAGCCGGCCGGGCCGGCCCGTGCTGCCACAGCGACACCCCGCCCCCGTACCGCCGGGCGAGACGGTCGACTACCGCGTCCCCCTCGTGGCGAACGCCCGCCGGTTCCGGCGCGGACACCGCATCCGCCTCACCCTCACCACCGACGACACCCGGCCCGACTTCCCCGCCATGCTGGGCTTCACCCATGCCGTCGTGGGCGTGGAGTCCATCAACACGGTGCACTCCTCGTCCCGCCTGCTCCTGCCCGTACTGCAGACCCGCCCGTAGCCGCGGAGGGGCTGCCGGGCCCGGGGCCACCCGCGGACACCGACCCGGCGGTCCACGCCCTGCCCGGGCCGACAGGCGCTCGACACCGTGACGATCGTGGCGCGGGCGCGTCCGTGGCGGCTCCGTGGGGCGGCTCCGCGGGGGTGGGACTGGTTGGGGGCTGCCGGTGCGGGCAGACGCCCCGCAGGTGGATGTCGACGTGGTGTCCCTCCGCGAGGTCTCGCACAGGCCGCAGGTGAAGCCGCGTCGCCGAGGGCAGCAGGGCTCGCCGGGCAGTCCGCCCGACTGCGAGGAGAAGGATCATGGCAGCGAAACTCACCGTCTACCACGTGTCGCCGTCCGGCGAGCGGGCGGCCGCCGCGGGCGTGAAGTGGCAGGTCGAGGGCAGAGAAGGGCGCCGCCTGCTCCACGAGCCGCACCGCACCCAGAAGGACGCGATCGATGCCGCCCGCCAGCACGCCAAGAGTCACGAGCCCGCGCAGGTCATCGTCCACGCGCGCGATGGGCACGTGCGCACCGCGTACACCTACGGCGACTCACCCGCCACGCGCCCTGGCGAGCGCGGCCGCAGGGCTGGAGAGCGCGGAGGCCTCTTCTGAGGCGTCCCGTCCTCGCCTGTCTGCGGCGGGCGGCGTACCTCACGGAGCACGCCGGACGACCGAGGCCCGCGCCGAGAGACCGAACCGGGCCGGCTGCCGACCATGGGCGACCCGGGTCACGCCACCCGTCCTACACCACCCTCCAGTGGAACAGGCCCAGCACCGTGACGAGGACCCCCGCCAGTCCGAGGCACACCAGGAGCACGAGGGTCAGCGTCGTGCGCACGTGCCCCGGCCCGGTTCGGCGAGGACCGCTCGTTCCGGGCTCGACGGGAAATAGCGCAACCGCACCTGCGCACCGAGGGGCCATCGCCGCCCGGTGTCGAAGTCGAGCCGGTACGCGCGCCCGTCGGCCGCGCGGAAGCCCACGATGGCGTGCTGCAGGCCTGCCCGGCCCTGGTCTCCCGGTAGCACGTAGGCATCGACCACCGTGCCCGTGGCGAGTAGCCCCTGCGTGAACATCCTGCGGATGAGCAGCCATCGCAGGAAGGTCCGCACCGCGAGGGCGACGGCGACCAGCGCCACGACGAGGCCCAGGGAAACCAGCAGCAACAGGTGGCCATCCCCACGTGACAACTCCATGGGTGCCCCCTTCACGGCAACCTGCTGTCGGACCGCCGATCGGGGCCACCCGACAATAGCCGCTGCCCGGCACCGGGCAGCGCCCGACGAGAGCGTGGGCGACGCTCCGTCTCGGCAGTGTCGTCGTCCGGCGCGTTGGAGGCCGTACCGCGCGCGGCCTTCTCCGGACGGGTCAGGCGATGCCGTCCCGGACCTCGTGGTCGAGCGGCGCGCAGCGCTGCCGTACGGAGGCGAGCCGCTCTGTGTCGCCGGAGCGCAGGGCGCAGGGCGCAGGTTCTCGTGCTCCCGGGCCGGCCGGGACGGGACGGCCAGGGCGCTGTCGCCGACTTCCCGGTCCGGTTCGGCCTGCCTTCACGTCGATCGGGTCGTCGGGGGCAGCGCCGGAGGAACCGTGGAGGCTCTGTCCGCCGGGACCGAACAGGCCGCGGTCGGCGGTCAGGAACACGCTCTCGGCTCACTCCTGAGGGGAGCTGGCTGTCGCCGGAGAGAGATGACCTCTGTGGTGGGTGGTGGATGGCTGAGGGGTGCGGCGGGGGCCGGGATGCGAAGACGTTCCCCGCCGCCGTCCGCTCGTTGTCACCGTGCCGCGTGCGCGGCCTCCAGCCGGTTGAGGAACTCGCATGCGAAGTGCCACGTGTGCCCGGTGACGACGTGCTCCGCAGTATCCGCGGGGAACTGGATCGTCAGGCGGATACGCAGCCCGTCCCGGCCGTTTCCGAACGTTCGTTGACCTTCATCAACGGTGAAGTGGGCTCAGTGAGTCCAGGGCGGCGTGATGGTGCTGCCGTCGGGCAGCACGGCGCTGAGGCCGGCCCGTGTGGTGACCCACATGTGCGCGGGCTGGTCGGTGGTGTTGGCGACGGCCAGCTCGGAGCCTGCCGGAGCCACCGCCGCGTCACCGGCGTCGAGTTCGGCGCTCTCGCCGCCGATGGTGAGCCGGAGGCGACCGGACAGCACGTAGAACGTTTCCTCGTGGCTGATCACGTGAGCCGGCGCCGCCGTTCCGGCCGGGACTTCGCCGCGCCAGGCGGCCAGGTCGCGGCTGCCCGTACCTGGACGGACGAAGGAAACGAACCGAACACCGTGGATCTCGTGCGTGACGGCTTCGTCACTGCGGATGAAGGGCATGCCAGCCTCCCTATAGACAAGGAACTTGTCTATGAAGACAAGCAGCTTGCCGAGTTATAGTCAACTCATGGATGACGCTCTGGCCTTCTCCGCGCTCGTGCTGGCACTCTCCGGACAGTTGGTGCAGGAGATCCACGCTCGCGTGTCGCTGCAGGGATTCGAGGATCTACGGCCCGCACACGGCTTCGCCTTCGCCCGCATCTCCTCGGGCGACGCCACCACCGCCGACCTGGCCGAGCACCTGGGGGTGAGCAAGCAGGCCGCCGCCCAGCTGGTCGAGGAGCTCGTCCGCAAGGGATACGTGGTGCGCCATCCACACCCCCACGACGCCCGCGCCCGGCTCTTGGGGCTGACCGAGGCCGGCTTGGCCGCCACGCGGGCCGCCGACCAGGCGGCCCGGGCTGCCGTCGCACCCTGGCGAGAAGCGCTGGGCGAGGCGCGCTTCGGTGAGCTCGTCGCCGATCTGACCCGGCTGACGCCACGGGGGCCGATCCGCCCCGCCTGGTGAGCCGGTACGTCACTGGCCTGGACTTCGCCGTCGTCGAGGAGTGCGGCGTGGTCTGGGAGGGAGCGACCGAGCCCGAGTGCCCGCAGTACCGTGCCCCGTTCGGCAACCGCATCATCGACATCGAGTACGCCGACGCGGGCCTGGAGCGGGCGTGTGCCGCCTCTTCCGGCGTCTTCGGCATCGTGCAGCGAGACCTCCAGGGACGCCGGGCGGCCTGCGCAAGACCTGCTCGCGTAGTGCTTCTTCCCCCCCGACACGCAGGCACCGGGCGCTCCCTCGCGCCTCTGCGCGACCGCCTCCACCAGCAACTCCGTTTCGCTGTCCTGGTCGGCCTCGACGGACAACACCGGCGTCAGCGGCTACGACGTGTACCGCAACGGGACCAAGGTCGGCACGGCGTCGGGCACCTCGTACACGGACTCCGGTCCGGCAGCGGCCACCACCTACCGGTACCAGGTCAAGGCGAGGGACAGGGCCGGCAACACCTCGGCGACCTCCGACACCCTCGGCAAGGCGACGGCGAGCGGTGGTGCGCAGAGCGGTTGCACCGCCGCCTTCGTCGTGACCGACTCCTGGACCGGCGCCTTCGACGCCGAGATCAGGGTGGAGAACACGGGCGCGGCCACCCGCTCCTGGAAGGTCACGTGGACCTGGCCCGGGAACGACAAGGTCACGGACTTCCGGGACGCGCAGCTCACGCAGACCGGACCGGCCGTCACGGCGACCGGCCCTCACGGCGACCGGCAGCGCCGCCAACGGCGCCATCGCCCCGGGAGCCGTCAAGGCCCTCGGGTTCATGGCCTCCGGTGACGTCTCGTCGCCCCTGCCCCCGGTGACCTGCACCGCCGGCTGACCGCACACCCGCGACGCATGAGAAGCCGACCGCCGAAGGGGGCGGCGCGCGTCCCCACCGCACGGCGGGAGCACGCGCCGCCCGTGCCAGCGGGCCGGTGCGCACCGGCCTTCAGGCCGTGATGACCTCGATGCCGGACTCGGCCAGACGCGCGGCCATGTCGGGGGCCAGGCCGGTGTCGGTGACGAGTAGGTCGATCCGGTCGAGGCCGCAGATGCGCGCGAAGGCACGCTGGCCCATCTTCGAGGAGTCGGTCACGACGACGACCTTGCGGGCCCGTTCGGCGAAGAGCCTGCTGACGGCCGCCTCGTCCTCGTGGCGCGTCATCACCCCCAGCTGCGGGTCCACCCCGTCGACGCCGAGGACGGCGATGTCGAGGACCACCTGGTTGAGCACGCCCTCGGCGAGCGGGCCGACCAGCTCGTAGGTCTGTCCGCGGGCCACCCCACCCGTCATCACGATCTTGAAGTGCGGGCGTACGGTCAGCTCGCCGGCGATGTTCAACGCGTTCGTGACCACCGTGTACAGCGGAACCTCGGAAGGCTCTGCCCGCTCCGTGGTACCGCCCCCCGTACCGAGCGCCATGGCCCGTGCCACCTCGGTGGTGGTGGTGCCGCCGTTGAGCCCGACGACGTCCCCCCGCGACAGCAGCCCGACGACGGCGTGCGCGATCCGCCGCTTCTCGGAGGCCCGGCGCGAGGACTTGTAGCGCAGCGGGAGTTCGTACGCGACGCCGTGCGGAAGGGCGCCGCCGTGCGTACGGACGAGCAGTCGCTGCTCGGCCAGCTCGTCGAGGTCCCGCCGGATGGTCGCCGGCGAGACCGCCACCGCTGCCGCCGCTTCCTCGACCTCCAGCTTTCCGTCGACCGCGAGCAGCTCCAGCAGCCTGCTCCACCGCTCGTGCTTGGACATGCGACACATCCCTCTGATCCCGGTACCCGTCGCGTCCCTCGCCGGTCGCGCACGTTGGATCGTAGCTTCGGGCAGCTCGCGCCCGTCAGGGGCCGCGCGTTCCGGCCCCCATCGGGGGTGACCGCGGGCCGGCCCCCGGACCCGATCCCTTGCCCCGCAAAGGGATCGCCCGCCACGACGCGACGTACCCCGCCCGCCGAAAGCCCCTGCCGCACACCATCGTCCGGAATCACGGCGGCCACGGGGTGCGCCGATCTCGTGGCGGCTGCGGCCCTCGTGCGGGAGCGGGGCGCGCGGGCCGTCGTCGCATCCGCCGGCCCGACGGCCCGTACGCGCTGGCGCCCGACGGCCGTTGGCGGGCGGAGCCTCCCGAGCGGCTCTCCGGCAACCCTACGGGTGCGGGGGACGCCTGTGGGCTGCGCTGGCCGCCGGCCTGACGGTCGGCTGCTCGCACGCCGAGCTCACCCGCGACGCCTTACTCGACCTGGACCTCATCGCCCGGCTCAAGGACCGCCTCGAATTGCCCCTCGTGCTCCACGGCTCCTCGGGAGTGGACGACGAGCACCTGGCCGAAGCCGTCGGCGCCGGCATGACCAAGGTCAACGTCTCCACCCACCTCAACAAGATCTTCACCGGCGTCGCCGCCCCCCGGGCGCACCTCGGCCCCGCCCGGGACGCGGTGGCTCATGAAGTGGCCCGGCTCCTGCGGACCCTCGCGGGCGCCTGACCGCGCGGCCGTCGGCTCCGGCGAGCGGAGCGGGGCGGCCGGGGCGCGGCAACGGCGGACACCCGTGCCGCGCCCCGGCCGTCGCGCCGTGCGGTGCGGTGCGGGGAACGGGCAGCGTCACCGTTCCCCGCACGCCTCCGCCCGCTCCACGGCGCGGCCGCCGCTCCCCGCCCGCGTATCCGTATCCGTATCCGTATCCGTATCCGTATCCGCACGACGATCGGACTCCGGCCCCGCCTGGCGCAGTTCCGCCAGCAGTTCGCTCTGGCCGGCCAGCAGCTCCGTCAGGATGCGGCGCGCCGCGCGCAGCAGGTCGGCCACGTCGCCGCCGGCCAGGGCGTAGCTCACCGTCGACCCGTCGCGCAGGGAGACCACGATGCCGGCGCGACGCAGGACCCCCAGTTGCTGCGAGAGGTTGGACGCCTCGATGTCGATCTCCGCCAGGAGGTCCCGTACGGGCATGGGTCCGCTCTGCAGCAGTTCCAGGACACGGATGCGCACGGGATGCCCGAGCATCCGGAAGAACTCGGCCTTCGCCTGGTAGAGGGGGACCTGCATTCCCACGCGTGCTCCTGCTGATGAGAGGACGGAGTGCTGCGGCGGAGCAGCCGTCGGAACACCAGCCTTCCGCCCGGCGGGCCCACGCGCGCCGCGTATGAACAGTTTCGGATGTGCCGAGTTGAAGACTTCTTCAACTCGTGGGCACACGTGGGCCCGGAAGCGCGGCGGTCAGAGCTCCAGCGCCTCTTCGATGCGCTTGAGCTGGTGCCGGGCCATGGCCAGGTTGGAGTTGGCCTTGTCGAGGACCACGTACAGGAACAGTCCGCTGCTTCCGCGGCTCTTCAGCAGCCGGATCAGGTGGTACTGGCTGCCGAGGGTGATCAGCAGGTCCTCGATCTCGTCCTGCAGGCCCAGCATCTCCATGGTCCGAGCCTTCGCCCGGATCACGTCGGTGTTCCCCGCTGCGGCGACCGCCAGGTCGAGGTGCTTTCCGCCCCCGAGGGTTCCCAGCGCCATGCCGCTGGTGTAGTCGACCAGCGCCACCCCCAGCGCGCCCTCGATCGAGGTCATCGTCTCCTTCAGGGAAACTTCCACATTCGCCATCGACGCCCACTCCCTCACTGCTCTCCGTCGACGCCGGCAGCCGCGTCGCCTGCTGGCCGCGGTGCCGGGCCGTTTGCGCTCCCACGCTAGTGATCGCGATCGGCGCGGGGAGGGGAACGGAAGCGTTTGGCGTGAAATCCACGGCCCGGTCCGACCGGTGGCGGCCCGCCTCACTCCACCCCCACCGTGAACGCCGCCCGGTAGCCCGCCCCGTACGCGACGGGCCCGAGGGTCATGAGCGCGCCCTTCGCCGCGAAGCGGTCGTCGCGGGTGTTGGGGTGCGCCGGGGCCCTGCGGCGGGAGTACGGGTCCCGCCGGAACACCTGCCGCAGCAGTTCCTCGGGCAGGAACACCTGGGTGGCGGCCTCGGTGTGCGCGTCGGGGTGCACCTTGACGTGGACGTGCGGGGCGACGTGCGCGTACCAGCCGGGCACGATCGTCCGGAAGGACACCGTGCCCGTGGCGTCGGTGAGCTGGGTGCCGCGCAGGAAGGCGGCTCCGTCGGCCGAGTAGGTCCCGAGGGCGTCCGCATGCCAGACGTCCACGGCGATACCGGCCAGGGGCCGGCACCCCCGCGCGGCGCGGACCACGGTCAGGTCCAGGCGCAGCGGGACCCCGCCCCGGTCCTCGACGATGTCCGAGCGGAGCCGGGCGTGCGGAACGTAGTACGGGCCGTCGCCGGTCTTCGGCGCCAACACGCAGGCCGGCACGGGCACCGGGACCGGTGCGGTCCCCGTACCCGTCCTCGCCGTGGCGGGCACGGCGCCGGTCCGCTCCCCCGCCCCGGCGCCCGATGCGCCGCCCGCGCAGCCCGAGGTCAGGGCGAGGGCCGCGATTCCGGCGGAACCGGCGGCCCGCAGGACCGTGCGCCGGCTGGTCGGGGACGGATCGGGAACAGCCATGGGACACCCCTGGGTGAACGGCGGCGTGGACGGTTCCACCCTGCCCCGGCGCCGGCGCCGGACCGCTCAGCCGCACTCGAAGGACCACCCGTACGACCGCACCCGGCCGACGCCGCGCCTCACGCCGGCGGCGTTGCCGAGCCCCGCGTATGCCGACCGGGCGCCGGGCGGACGTCGGGCCCGTCGCCCCGGTGACGCGGCCGACGGTCCACGGTTCGGCCGGAGCGGCGCGGGTAGGCGGGCAGTGCTCGCAGCCCGGACCGTGGGCGCGGCCCAACGAGCGGAGTGATCTGAATGCGTACCCTTGCGGCCCGAGTCATGGGCGTCGCCACCCTTGGATACGGCGTGGCGGTCGCCTGCCGTCCGCAGGTCCTGGCCCGTCCCTGCGGCCTGCCGGAGCAGGGCTCCCCGGCCCTGCTGATCCGCGCCCTGGGAGTCCGGGACGCGGTGATCGGCGCCGCGATGCTGGCGGTACCCGAAGGCCCGGCGCTCCGTACGGCGGTCCTGTGCCGGGTCGCGGTCGACGCGGGCGACGCGCTGCTGTTCGGGACCTTCCTGCCCGGCCGTACCGAACGCGCCAAGGCGGCTTCGGCCGCGCTGGGCTGGGCGGCACTCAGCGGGTTGACGCTGACCGGTGGCGCCCGCGGAGCGGCGCCGCTCCTGGAGGACGCGGCCAACGTCGCGGTCCGGGCGGCCCAGTCCGCGACGCGCGCGGAGCTCTGAACCGGGCGCCGGGTACGGGCGCCCCGGCCGGCCGACACGCCCGCACCCGGCCGCTTCCGGCTCGCGCGAAGGGCCCGGGCGCGGGAACGTGGCGCAGGAACGGCCGGCGCCGCCGGCAACGGCACGGCGCCGCGGGCCGCAGCGCCCGGCACCGCACACCGCGCGACCGGCCCCGGGCACGCGCGGGCCAATCCGAACCACCGGCCCGGGGACGACAGCGAAGGGCTCCACGCATGCAGACCGTCACGCTGAACAACGGCGTCCAGATGCCCCTCCTCGGCTTCGGCGTCTACCAGATCCCGCCCGACCAGACCGAGCGGGCCGTCTCCGACGCCCTCGCCCGCGGCTACCGGCTGCTCGACACCGCGGCCGCCTACCGCAACGAGGAGGCCGTGGGCCGCGCCGTCAGGCACAGCGGGATTCCCCGCGAGGAACTGTTCATCACGACCAAGCTGTGGGTCCAGGACGCCGGCGAGGAGAACGCCCGGCGCGCCTTCGACACCTCGCTGCGCAAGCTCGGGCTGGACCACCTCGACCTGTACCTGATCCACCAGCCCTTCGGCGACGTGTACGGGTCGTGGCGGGCCATGCAGAAGCTGTACCGGGAGGGCCGGGTCAAGGCGATCGGCGTCTCCAACTTCCATCCCGACCGTCTCGTCGACCTCATCGACCACAACGAGGTCACACCGGCGGTCAACCAGATCGAGACCCACCCGTTCCACCAGCGCATCGCCGACCAGGAGCTGATGCGCGAGCGGGGCGTGCAGATCGAATCGTGGGGACCGTTCGCGGAGGGCAGGAACAACCTCTTCTCCCACCCGGTCCTCGGCGCGATCGGTGCGGTGTACGGGAAGTCCGTGGCACAGGTCGTGCTGCGCTGGCTGGTCCAGCGGCAGGTCGTCGTCATCCCCAAGTCCGTCCGCGCCGACCGCATGGCGGAGAACCTGGACGTCTTCGACTTCGAGCTCACCGACGCCGAGATGGCGCGCATCGCCGACCTGGACACCGGGGAGTCGCAGTTCTTCTCACACCGGGATCCGGTGTTCGTCAGCCGGATCGGCAACGCCCGCTTCGACGACTGAGGTAGCACGGCGGCCGCCCGCGGGCGGCCCCGCTCAGGGGTCAGCCGCAGTCCAGGACCAGGTCCGCGCGGTCGCGACCGCGTGCGATCAGACGGGCGTTGGCCTCGTCCGAGCGGGCCACCCAGGCACGCGCCTGCGCGGGGTCCTTGCCGTGCCGTACGTGCCTCTCGACCAGTCGGCCGACCCGCAGCCCGTCGTCGGGGGCCAGGTACCAGGACTCGTCGAGCAGGGGCCGTACGTGCGCCCACTCCCCCGCGTCGTGGAGCAGGTAGTTTCCCTCCGTGATCACCAGGGGGACGGCCGGGCCGACCGGCACGCTCCCGGCGATCGGCTCCTCCAGGGACCGGTCGAAGGCGGGCGCGTAGACGGGAGCGGTGGCGTTGGGGGTGGCGCGCAGGCGGCGCAGCAGAGCCACGTAGCCGGCCGTGTCGAAGGTGTCCTCGGCCCCTTTGCGGTCCGCCCGGCCCAGGCGTTCCAGTTCGGCACGGGCGAGGTGGAATCCGTCCATGGGCACCACCACGGCCACCGCCGGCCCCAGTGCCTCGGCGAGCCGTGCGGCCAGGGTCGACTTGCCCGCGCCCGGCGGCCCGGCGATCCCGAGGATGCGCCGGCCGCCGCCGTCCCGCGCGGCCAGTGCGCGGGCCCGCTCCACCAGTTCCGTCGTGTCCACCCCCGTATCCTGCCCGCGACCCCGGCCCCGCGCACACCCGCCCCGGCCCGGCCGTCAAGGCCGGCGGGCGGGCGGGCAGTGGGCGAGCGGGCACTGGGCGGGGCGGCCGGGCCGGGCCGTGTACGGCGCGCGGCCCGTCCGGGGCCGGTCCGGTCAGGCGGGTACGGGGGCCTTGGCCTGGTGCTGCTCCTCTTGACGGCCGTGCACCGCGCGGGCACCGAACACCCGGTCCACGGCGAACGCGCCGGGCCCGGTGAACACGAGCAGCAGGAACGCCCAGCAGAACATGGCGGAGGCCTCGCCGCCGTTCTGCAGCGGCCAGAGCGACACCGACTGGTGGACGGAGAAGTAGGCGTAGGCCATCGAGCCGGACGCGACGAAGGCGGCGGAGCGCGTGCCGAGGCCGAACAGGACCAGGACTCCGGCGCCGAGCTGGATCGCGGCGGCGTACCAGCCGGGCCACGCGCCGGCGGGGACGGTACCGCCGCCGTGGGCGCCGCCGAGGACACCGAAGAGGGACGCGGCGCCGTGGCAGGCGAAGAGCAGTCCGGTGACGATGCGGAACAGACCGAGTGCGTAGGGCTGGGCTCTGTCGAAGCGACCGGTCATCAAAGGGCTCCTTCGGTGGGGGGAGGGATCCGAAGTGCGTACGTGCGGGCGGCCGGTGGTTGGTTCGGGGTCGGCCGGAGACCTAGGTTAGGTATGCCTAAAAATGCTGGCAAGCCCGTCCCGCATGACGTCATGAGACAGCAACAAGCCGTTCGCCGACATCAGGCGCGTCGGGCGGGGGTTGCGTGGGGAAATACCCGTTACGCCGACCGGCGGCGCGCCGCGGACCGGCGCACAAACGGCTTGTTCTCTCCCCTCCCCGCGCCCCTGCGGCAGCGGTCCGCGCGCGGCTCGATAGATGCGGGCTGCGGGGGCTTCGGGCCAGATCAGCGGTTCCGTGCGGCGCGCCGTGACGGACCGGTGGGCCCGGAGCGGGGTCGGGTCGCCCGGTGATCCCGTGCCCTGACAGAAACTGACACCCTATGTAATGTCACATCGCATGATGTTCTTACGCCGTGCGGCACTCGCCGCCGCACTCCTCGGCGTCACCGCCGTCCTGCCCCCCGCCGTGGCCCGCGCGGACACCGCGCTGCCGCCCGGCTGCTCCGGCGCCGACGCCGCCGTCTCCGCACGCACCGCCCCGGTTGCGCCGGACCCCGAACAGCGTCGCCTCGCCGACCCGAGGACCGCCGCGCTCACCGGGCGCGGCGGCTTCGACGCCTTCGTGCGGCGGTTCCCCGCCGCCCTGTGCGGCGCGCGCGACGCCGCCGAGGCGCGGCGGCTCCTCGACACCTGGGGCGAGAGCCTGTGGCGGGCCGCCGTCGACCGGGCGCAGGGACGCCGGTCCGGTGGCGACCTGGCCGCCGGGGACGACCGGCCGCTGTACTGGGCCAGGCTGGCGATGACCGTACAACTGGAGCGCTGGACACCGGACTTCGCGGTCGACCGGGCCGCCCTGAAGTCCCGCTTCGAGGACGCCTCGCGCGGTCTGACCGCCAATGACTTCCGTGGCACACCGGGGGTGCGGAGGATCTTCGTCAGCGGGTTCGACCCGTTCGGGTTGGATGCCGAACTGCGCCGCGCCAACCCCTCCGGCTCGGCCGCGCTCCAGCTCAACGGCCGACGGATCACCCTGGCCGACGGCACGAAGGCCGAGTTCCGAGCCGTCGTCCTGCCCGTGCGCTACGCCGACTTCGACGCGGGCATCGTCGAGCGGGCGTACGGCCCGCGTCTGGCGTCCGGTCCGCGGGCAGCGGACATGATCACCAGCATCAGCCAGGGGTACCCGGGGCTGTTCACCCTGGAGGCCTGGGCGGGCCGCAACCGATCGGCCGACCCGTACCCGGACAACGCCGACGCCCTCTCGGGCGGCACGTACGCGCACCCGGTGACCGCTCCGGGGCTCGGGCCCGGGGCCGAGTTCCTGCGCACCAGCCTGCCCACGGACGCGATGACCGCCGTGCAGACGCCGTACCCGGTGCGCCTGAACACGGCCGTCTCCGAGATCCCGGCCGGGCAGCGGACCCCCGTGGACCGGCCGGACGGACCGACCGCCGGGTCGCGCGCCGTCGCCGGCGGGGGCGGCGGCTACCTTTCCAACGAGGTCGCCTACCGCTCGAACCGGCTCCGTCTGGAGCTCCGGCCCGCCCTGCCGGGCGGCCACCTCCACACCCCCGTCCTCACCGGACTGCCCGCCGATCCGGCGCAGCTGACCGGCGCGGACTTCGAGCGCACCGAACGCGAGATCACGGCGCAGGTGGTGGCCGTGCTGCGCAGCTCCGGCGCGGCGCGCTGACGGCGCGGGCACGCGGGCCGGCCCCGGGCCGGGCGGTTCAACCGCGCAGCGGGGCCAGGAGCCGGTCGCCCGCGGGGTAGGGGCGTTCGTCGGGCAGCAGCCGGCGGGCCGCCTCCAGGTCCCCGTCCTTCACGTGGGCGTGCACCGCGTGCGCGAGCGGGGTGACGTCCGTGATCCCGACGGTCCACTCGTCGGCGTAGCGTTCGGCGGCCTCACCGGCCAGGCCGAGTTGCAGGGAGCGGTGGGCGAGCGGTCGCAGCTGCAGATCGCGTTCGGGATCCCACTGCACCCGCGCCGGGGCGCACTTCAGCTCCCGCGAAGCCGTGCGGACGGCACGGAGCCGGTATGTGGATTCCCCCATGCCGACCAGGATCGGCGTACGTGCGCCGGGCGCCACCGAATAGGTCCACCGCCGTACGGGCGAGGGGCCCGCCGGGGTTCAGGCCGGTCGTGGGGTGGGGGCCAGGGGCATGACGATCTCGATGCGCTTGCCGCCCTGCGGTGTCGGGCTGATCGACACGCTGTGGGTGAGCCGGCAGATCAGGGGCCAGCCGAAGCCTCCCACGGGGAACGTGCCGGGGACGCGCGCCAGCGTCACCGGGCTGTCACCGCTCGCGTCGGCGATCGCGAGCCGCAGCCCGTCCGCCGACAGGGAGGCGCTGAAGCCGGTGATGCCGCCGCCGTGGCGGATGGCGTTCGTCGCCAGTTCCGAGGTCACGAGCAGCGCGTCGGTCAGGGCGCCCTCCTCGGGTTCGGCGCCGCCTCCGGCACCCGCCGGCAGCAGGCCGGAAGACTCGATGAGCGATCGCACACGGTCCCTCGCCTGCATGGCGGTGCGGGGTACCGGGTGCGTCGGTCCGTACTCCACGTGGTGCACCGTTCACCTCCTCGGCGGTGTCGTCATGGCCGGACCGTGTCCGTTTGCCCCGAACACGGCTCCGCAATCACAGGGGCAAACACGCGCCCCCGCCCTCCCCGGTTCCCTCCGGCCCGGTCCCTCCGCGCCGTCGGCTCGCCGTGCGCTCAGCGCCGCCTCGGCGGCACCGCGACGACGATCGCCTCGGCCAGCGTCG
The DNA here is from genome assembly GCF_008704535.1 of Streptomyces subrutilus. Taxonomy (NCBI): domain Bacteria; kingdom Bacillati; phylum Actinomycetota; class Actinomycetes; order Kitasatosporales; family Streptomycetaceae; genus Streptomyces; species Streptomyces subrutilus. The sequence goes on along the minus strand of NZ_CP023701.1, from coordinate 7,545,243 downwards.
GCGCGGCCACGAAGGCCCGGTCGGCGCCGGTGACTTCGAGGAGCCGTGCCAGCCGGTCGGGGACCTGTCCCGCCAGCACGACGGGCCGGTCGAGCGCGGGCTGCAGCATGATGCTGAGCGCGGTCGAGTCGGCGAAGGTCACGCCGGAGACGTCCAGGACGAACCGGGTGACGCCGGCCGCCTCGGGGTCCAGCGCCGTCCGCAGCTCGCCCACGCTGTCCATGTCGAACTCGCCCGCCATCACGACGATGCGCACGTCCCCCTCGGAACGCGCCTCGACGCTGTTGTGCGCGCCGGAGTGGTGCACGGCCATGTCTTTCCCCACCTTCTCTTGTGCTGCTGTCAGACGGACCGCGGCAGCTTCACCACGGTCACGAAGAAGTCGTCGATCTGCTGGATCGCCCGGATGAACTGGTCGAGGTCGACCGGCTTCGTCACGTACGCGTTGGCGTGCAGCTTGTAGCTGCGCAGGATGTCCTCCTCGGCCGCCGACGTGGTGAGCACCACCACGGGGATGTGGCTCAGCTCCGGGTCGGTCTTGATCTGTTCGAGGACCTGCCTGCCGTCGTACTTGGGCAGGTTCAGGTCGAGGAGGATCAGGTCCGGACGCGGGGCCTCGGCGTACTCGCCGCGCCGGTAGAGGAAGTCCAGCGCTTCGAGGCCGTCCCGCACCACGTGCAGGTTGTTGCCGATCTTGTTGTCCTCGAACGCCTCGCGCGTCATGAGCTCGTCGCCGGCGTCGTCCTCGACGAGCAGCACTTCCGCGGGCTGAGCCTGGGGCTGGGGGGTCGCCATGGTCATGGGGTGGTTCCTTCCGCGGCCGTGGCTCCGGCGCTCTCGGGTGACGTACGGGTCTGGGGAACGGGCGGGGCGGACGGTGCGTCCGACCCGGCCGGGTCGGCGTCCTGGACGGGCAGGGTGAACACCAGCCGCGTCCCGCCGGTGTGCGTGGTGTCGATCCAGATGCGGCCGCCCGCGTGCTCGACGATCTTCTTGCAGAGCGACAGGCCGATCCCGGTGCCGCCGTACGCCTCCCGGCCGTGCAGCCGCTGGAAGATCACGAACACCTTCTCCGCGAACTCGGGGTCGATGCCGATCCCGTTGTCCGTGACGGTGAAGGTGTGGAAGCCGGGGTCCGCCTCGGTGTCGGTGCGGTGCGCGATGTCCACGCGCGGGGTGCGACCGGGCGCCCGGAACTTGACCGCGTTGGCCACGAGGTTCTGCCAGAGCATGGTGAGCAGCGTCGGGTCGCCCTCCACCGCGGGAAGCGTCTGCGGCCGTGTGACCTCGGCCTCGCTCTCCTCCACCGCGGTCGCGAGGTTGCGCAGGGCGCGGTCGAGCGTCCCGTCGAGGGCCACGGACTCGCGGGCGTCCTGGACGCGGCCGACCCGGGAGAAGGTCAGCAGGTCGTTGATCAGCACCTGCATCCGCTTGGCGCCGTCGACGGCGAAGCCGATGTACTGGGCTCCGCGGTCGTCGAGCCGGTCGCCGTAGCGCTTCTCCAGGAGCTGGCAGAAGGAGGCGACCTTGCGCAGCGGCTCCTGGAGGTCGTGCGAGGCCACGTACGCGAACTGCTCCAGCTCGGCGTTGGACCGGCGCAGCTCCACGGCCTGGGCGTCGAGGTCGGCGGCCGTGCGCTTCAGCTCCTCGGCATTGCGCAGCGAGGCCGCGAGCTCCTCGACCGTGCGCCGGCGCATGGCTTCCACCGCGAGGGCGAGCGAGCGCAGGTCGGCGGGTCCGCGCTGGGGGATCTCCTCGTCGAACCGCCCGTCGGCCACCCGCCGGGACGCGGCCCGTACGACGCCCAGCGGGCGTACGACGCCGACCTGGAGCAGGACCGCGAGGCAGACGCCCGCCAGCAGGAACGCCGCGAGGATCGCCAGGAGGATGTGGTCGCGCTCGGAGCGGGCGTCGGCGAAGGTGGCCCGCGCGTCGGCCTGCATCGTGTTCAGCCGGGTCTGCTGCGCGTCGATCTTCCGGCGCACCTCGTCGAAGCGCGCCTTGCCCTCCTGGACGGACGGGACGGCGGCGCCGCTGCGCACGGCCTCGACGGCGGGGGTCGCGAACTCGTCGCGCCAGACGCGCGCGGCCTCTTCGACGGCCCGTACGTCCGCGGTCGCGCCGTCCTCGCCGGCGAGCTCGACGAAGAGCGTGCGGGCCGCGGCGGCCTCGTTGGTGCGGCCTCGCTCGTACGGTTCGAGCAGGTCCGGCTCCTGGGTCAGGAGGTAGCCGCGGACCCCGGTCTCCTGGTCGAGGAGCGCTGATTCCATCCGCAGGGCGTCACGCTGGGCCGGGGCGATGCCGTAGACGATCCGGTCGCCGGCCGCGGTGGTGTTCGACAGCAGCGCAGCGCCCACCGCGGCGGTGCCGAGGACCATGACGGCGAGCAGCGCGAGGACCGTGGCGAACCAGGCCTGCACGCTCAGTCCGCGGACGGCGGAACCGGCCGCTCTGACCGCGCCGGCGGAGGACGGCGTACGGGCAGGGCGGGGTTCTGCTTGTTCCCGGGGTGTCACGGAGAGGTGTTCCATTCGAGGTGGAGTACGGCGACGTCGTCGGCCAGGCCGCCCCACTCCGCGGCCAGGCTCTCCGCGGTGTGGATCAGCGTGTCGACGAACGGGTCGGCGGGCAGATCGGCGTGCTTGCGGGCGATGTCGAGCAGGCCGCCCTCGTCGAGGCGGTCGGAGCCCGAGGCGATGCGTCCCTCGATCAGTCCGTCGGTGAAGAACATCACGGCGCCGCCCGGCTCCACCGGCACCTCGGTCACGGGCCAGGACGAGTCCCAGTCCGGCATGATCCCGAGGGCCGGGCCGCCGGGCACGGCCTCCAGCCGGACCCCTGACGGGGAGCGGACCAGGAATCCGGGGTGGCCGGCGCGCTGCACGGCGATGTGGTCGGCGCCCGCGGTACGGGTCAGGGCGATGAGGGTGGCGAAGATCTCGGGTCCGGACCGCTCCGCCACCAGGATCTTCTCCAGGAGGTCGAGCAGGTCCTGCCCGCGGGCGCCGGCCATGACGAACGCGCGCCACGCCACGCGCAGGCACACGCCGAGGGCCGCTTCGTCCGGTCCGTGCCCGGAGACGTCGCCGACGACCGCGTGGGTGGCCCCGTCGGGGGTCTGGACGACGTCGTAGAAGTCACCGCCCAGGAGGGCCTGAGCGCGGCCGGGCCGGTAGCGGGCGCACACCGAGACGGTGTCGTCCAGCAGGAGCGGGGTGGGGAGCAGGCCGCGTTCGAGACGGGCGTTCTCCTCCGCCCGGAGGCGGCCCGTCTGCAGGGCGGCGGCGGCGAGCTCGGTCTGCTTGCGCTGCATCGCGTAGCGGATGGCCCGCATGAAGACGTCGGGCTCCAGCCGGCCCTTCACCAGGTAGTCCTGGGCTCCGGCGGCGACGGCGGTGAGGCCGGCCTGCTCCTCGGAGAGGCCGGTCAGGACCACGACGGCGGCCTCCGCGGACCGGGCGAGCACCCGGTTGAGGGCGTCGAGGCCCTGCGCGTCGGGCAGGTGCAGGTCGAGCAGGACGCACTGGGGCGTGTCGGTGTCGAGCAGGGACAGGGCGTCGGCGAGGCTGCGGGCCCGGCCGAGGCGTACGTCGACCCCGCTGTCCTCGACCAGCTCCTCGACGAGCAGGGCGTCGCCCTCGTCGTCCTCGATGAGCAGGACGTGGGGCGGGCGGCCGCTCCACAGGCTCTGGAGCGGGTCCCGTTCGAACGCGGACGCCTGCCGGGGCTGCCGCGCGGCGGGCACGCCGCCGTGCTCGGCGGAGTTCTGCGACCCCAGGCCCAGCGCGCTCTCCATGGCGTTCGTTTCCCTTCTCGCCACAGAGCGCGCGGAACGCCCGGCGGGCGCCTCTTGCGTCCGGGGCGAGCTTAGAGTGATCATTTGCCGTTAGGCAATATTTTAACTGGTCAATTACCATCCCCGGCCACGGGGGTGCCGGGTCGACGGTACCGCGCGCATCTAAGCACTGTCGGAGACGGGTGCGGGAGCCCGCACCCGGCTCGGGTCCGCGCCCGGCCCGCCGTCCCGTGCCGCGGGCCCTCCCCCGGCCCGGTGCGGCCCGGTCGCGCCCGGTACGGGAGCCCGCCCGCCGCCGGGACCGCCGCCGGGGGGGCCGGACCCGCCCGGCCCCGCTCCCGACGGCCCGGCCGCCGCGTCTCCGTGGGCGAACACCCCGCCCGCGGCCTCACGGAACCCGCTCAGCCCGGCGACCAGGGCATCGATCGCGGCCGGCTCCATCCGGGCGAGCACCGCCGACATCTCCCGCAGCCGGATGACCCGCTGCTCGTCCAGCAGCGCCCTGCCCTGCGCGGTGAGCCGCAGCTCGACCTCGCGGCGGCTGGTCCGGCTCGGCGTGCGCTCCAGCAGTCCCATGGCCGCCATCCGGTCGCAGAGCCTGGTGACCGAGGGTGGCCGGGAGCCGAGCACGGCGCCGAGCGAGCGCAGGTTGATCCCCTCCGCTTCCTCGACGACCAGCAGGGCCCTCAGCTGCGAGGGGGACACGGCCGTGCCCGCGCCGTCCTGCCCGCGGGCCCTGAGGACCTCCAGCAGCTCCACCGCGGCACTGACGGCCGCGGAGGGGTCTCCCTCCGCGGCGTTTGGAGCGATGTGGGGCGCCATACGGCCCACTCTGCCACCGACCGCCCCCGGATGTCGTCGCCGTACCGGCCCGGCCGCCCGCGGCCGGGCCGGTACCTCCCCCTCCCCGGCGGGTCGCGCCGGGACCGGGCCGGGGCCACGGGCAGGACCGCGGGCGGCGGCCTAGACCCCGGACCCGGACGGGTCCGCGTCGGCCCCGGGGTCCGGGCGTCCGCGCCAGTCGAGGCAGACCACCATCGCGTCGTCGGCCGCCTCGATCTGGCCGCGGTGCCCGGCGAGCTCCTCCAGGATCGCCCGCGGCACCTGCGAGGGCGGCAGCAGCCGGGTGTTGGTGATGGCCCGGCTCAGCGCGTGCCGGCTGTAGGGCTCGCCGCCGGGCGAGGCCACGTCGTAGACGCCGTCGCTCAGGAAGAAGAGCCGGTCGCCGGGTTCGACGTGGAAGCGCTGGCAGGTGTAGATGGTGTCCTCGAACATGCCCAGCGGCAGCTGCGCCTCCAGCTCGATCTGCTCCACCGCGCCTTGGCGCAGCCGCCAGATCCGCGGCGAGCCGGCGTCGATCACGTCCACCTCGCCGGTGCCCAGGCTGAAGCGCAGCAGGAGCATGGCCAGGTGCTGGCGGCCCTGGTACTGCCCGTAGACGGCCTGGTCGGCGAGGCTGGCCTGGTCCACGAGGCCCAGGCCGGCCCGGCGGGCGTTGCGCAGGGCGCTCACGGCGAGGTTGGTCAGCAGGGCCGCGTCGATGCCCTCGCCCATGCCGTTGTTGACGGTCAGCGTGAGGTGTTCGGCGGAGGCGGACCAGTCGAAGCTGTCGCCGTAGATGGCGTAGGCGGGCTCCAGCTGTCCCCCGAGGGCGTATTCGGGGCGGGCGCAGGAGCGTCCCGGCAGCAGCTGCCACTGCATTTCGGCGGCCAGGGTGAGCCGGGTGGCCCTCCGGGCCCGGAGGAACACGTCGGTGTCGCGCTCGGCGACGACGATCTCGTGTGCCAGGGCGTCGGCGACGTCCTGCAGCTCGGGCAGGACGCTCGCCGCGTACTCCTCGCTCGGCAGTCCCACGCTCAGTACGGCGATCCGGTCGCCCCGGACGCTGACCGGCAGGTGCGCGGTCACTCCGGAGCCTTCCGCGACCACGTACGCCTCCTGCGAGCCGAAGGCCCGGCCGGGGGCGCTGGTGTGCACCGACAGCGGTTCGGCGGTGCTCGGCAGCTCGGTCACCGGCTGGAGCCGGGTCATCGCGTAGTCAACCATCAGCAGTTCGACCGCGTGCGCACCGTAGCGCTGGGCGAGTACGTCGCGGATCTTGTCGAACAGCTCGTGCGGGGCCGCATTCCGCAGAATGCGCTCCACTCCCTCGGGTCTGGCCACCGGCCTGGGTCCTGCCTCTCTCGAAACTGTCACTATGGGGAGGCCGCGAGGCCGCCGACCCGGCGGTGGAGACGGCCCGCATCCATCCGGTAGGGAGTGTCACATGCGTCAGATGCCGATCCACTCCACCGGGGCGGCCGCGTCCGCGGTCGTCGAGGTCAGTGAGCTGATCGAACTGCTGGAGATCGTCTGGGAGCGGGGCCGGGACACGGTGAGCGCTCCCCCGGTCTCCTCGGCCCAGGCCCGGGTCCTCTTCCTCATAGAGAAGAACGCGGAGATCAACCTGCGCACGCTCGGGAAGCTGCTGAGTGCGGCTCCGCCCTCGGTCACCCGGCTGTGTGACCGGCTGCAGGCGATCGGATTCCTGGAGCGCACCCCGAGCCCCGACGACCGCCGTGAGCTGCACCTGCGGCTGACCGCCCAGGGGGTCGGGTACCTGGCGGACCTGCGGGTGCGTCGCCAGCAGGTCCTGACGGAGGCGATGGCCGCCCTGCCGCCCGAGGCGCGCGCCGGGCTGGCCGCGGGACTGGCCGCGCTCCGCGAGGTCGTGACGGAGCCGCTGCGGCTGCCGCGGCAGGCCGGTCCGGAGTCCCGCACGGCCTGAGCGGCCCTTTCCGGGGGGCCCGTTGGCGTACGCCAGTACGGGTCGTCGCGAGCGGGGGTGATGAAGCCCGGGGTCCGCCGTGCGGCATTGCGTCGGCGACCGCGCATGGGTGATAGTTGCCGAAGGGAAACTATTCTGCCGTCCGAAGTGAAGAGGTGAGGGGCCCGCGCAGCGTGTCCTTGTCTATGGCCAGTTCCCCAGGGGGTTCCGCCCCAACGAACCATCCCGCCACTGGATTCGCCTTCGCAACAGCTCCCTGCCCCGTTCTGGTGGTCGATCCCCACGGATCGCTGTCGCTGGTCAACCAGGCGGCCACCCGCCTCTTCCCCGACGCCCACATCGGTGCGGTGCTGACCTCCGCGGTGCCGCTCTGGCTGGCCGCCGCCCACCGGCGGGTGGAGGCCGGCGGGGCGGCGGGCCCCTCGGGCGGGACGGGCGCCGGCCCGCCGCTCGACCCCGCGGGGGGACGGGTCGGCGCGCGGAGCTTCGAGGCGCACCCGGCCCTGCTCGACGACGGCGACATCGCGTGGTGGTTCGTGGACGACACCGAAATGCGCCTGGCCAAGGACGAACTGGCCCTGGAGCGCAGCCGGACCGCCTTCCTCGGGCAGGCCTCCAACGCGCTGCTGTCCTCGCTCAACGTCGACCGCTGCATGAGCGTCACCGCCCAGCTCGCGGCCGAACACCTCGCCGACGCCGCCGTCGTGATCGGGCCGGTCACGGGCCGCGCCACCCCGGTCGTCTCCTGCCGCCGCGGCCACCGGCCCGAAGGGACCCGGGTCAACGTCGACCCCGCGCGGGTGCCGGGACTGGCCGAGGCCCTCCAGGGGTTCCCGCCGGTCCCCTCCCGCTGGGTCGATCCGGCGGCGGCTCCGGACTGGCTGGTGCCCGAGGGGTTCGGCACGGTCGGGTCGATGGTGGTGACCCCCCTGCCCGGCCACGGGGTTCCGGCGGGCGCGCTGGTACTGCTGCGCTATTCGGACGAGGCGGCCTTCACCGACAACGAGGAGGTGTTCGCGCGGCTGTTCGCGGCGCGCTCGGGCGCCGCGCTGTCGGCCGCGCGCCTCTACGCGGAGCAGAGTTCGATCACCGAGACGCTCATGCGCGAGCTGCTGCCGCCGGTGCTGCGGCAGATCGACGGGGTCGAGTTCGCCGGCGGCTACCGGCCTTCGGGCGAAGGCGACCGGATCGGGGGCGACTTCTACGACGTGCACGCCGCGCCCGTCCCGGCCGAGGGCGCGGAGTCCTTCGTCGTCCTGGGCGACGTGTGCGGCAAGGGCCTGGACGCCGCCGTGCTCACCGGAAAGATCCGCAACACCCTGCACGCCCTGCTTCCCATGGCCCCCGACCACCAGCGCATGCTCCGGCTGCTCAACGGCGCGCTGCTGAACTCGCACCACACCCGTTTCGCGACGCTCGTCCTCGCGTCGGCGTCCCGCAAGGACGGGAAGGTGGTGCTGCGGCTGACCAGCGCCGGCCATCCGCCCCCGCTGGTCGTGCGCGCGGACGGGCAGGTGGAGGAGGTGGAGACCCGCGGCACGCTGGTGGGGGCGCTGGTCGAGGTCGAGTCGGTGACCGTACGGACCGTACTGGGGCCCGGGGAGACCTGTGTCCTGTTCACGGACGGGTTCACCGAGGCCCGGGGCGGCCCGCTCGGGCGGGAGCAGTTCGGCGACGCGCGGCTGAGGCGGGCGCTCGCGGAGTGTGCGGGCATGGCGGCGGCGGCCGTCGTGGAACGGCTGCAGATGCTGGCCGCCCAATGGATCGGCACCGGCCGGCACGACGACATGGCCGTCGTGGCGATCACCGCCCCGCGGACCAACCATCTGAGTGCGGTGGGAGGGCACGGTCCGGGTAGGTACACCGCATGAGCCTCTCGTACCCCACCCGGATCCCCGTCGCGCACGGACGGCCCGACCCCCGGTCGTTCCGCGGGGCCCGAGTCCCCCGCCGTCCCTCCGTCCCGTCCCCCACCGCCCCGGAAACGCACTCATGAACCTTCCAGCGGACCTCCCGCCGCCCCTGATCCTGACTCCCGTGGCGCCGGACGCGCACACGGTGCGCATCGCCCTGTCCGGCGACCTCGACCACGAGACCTGCGACCTCCTGCTGTCCCTGGTGGAGGGGCAGTTGACCGACCGGCCGGACATGGTCCACCTCCACCTCGACTGCGCGGGGCTCCTCGCGTGCGACTCGATGGGACTGGCCGCGCTGCTGATGGTGCGTAGGCGCGCGAGCGGGGCGGGCGTGCGGCTGTATCTCGACCACCGGACGCTGCCGCTGGACCGGCTGCTGATGCTGACCGGCACCCTGGAGCACCTGACGGGCCCGCCGGCCGCGGTGCGCGAGCGTTCCGAGGACCAGACGGGACGCTGAAGCCGGCGCCCCGCTGACGCGGTCCGGTGCGCTCAGTGCCCGCCGTGGCGGACGAGCCACTCCAGGGCGGCCGCCGCGTCGCCGAGGACGGAGATGTGCCCCTCGTCCGGCCGCAGCCACAGTTCGCCCGCAGGACACCGGTCCGCGAGCCACACGCCGTGCGCGGCCGGCACCACGCGGTCGGCGCCGCCGTGCAGGACGAGGACGGGCGCGGCGATCAGCGCCGGGTCGAAGCCCCACGGGGCCACGTACGCGAGGTCGTCGTCGATCAGCGGACCGGGGCCCGCGGCGACGGCCGGGCCGACGACCTCGCCGAACCAGGACCACTCCCCGTCGAGCGCTGCGTGATCGGCCGGCGTGAACATCTCCGGGTCGAACTCCGCCTGTGCCTCGTGGAGTTCCTTGGTCGCCCGCCCCTCGGCGGCGGCCCTCAGGGAGGCGGCTCCCCCGGGCGTCATGCCGGCGTACCAGTCCAGGCCGTCGGCCCCGAAGGGGGCGAGCCCGGCGACGCCGACGGCCCCGAGCACCCGGTCCGGCAGCAGGGCGGCGCAGGCCAGCGCGTGCGGGCCGCCGCCGGAGTGGCCCATGACGGCGAAGCGGTCGATGTGCAGCGCGTCGGCGACGGCGGCGGCGTCCCCGGCGGCCGAGGCGATGTCGCGGCCGGGGTGCGGGGTCGACCCGCCGTAGCCGGGGCGGTCGTAGGAGACCCAGCGGACGCCGAGCCGGCGGGCGGCGGGCAGGAGCGGTGCGGGGGGTGCGCCGGTGTTGGGGGTGCCGTGGTGCCAGAAGACGGCGGGGCCGTCCTCGCGCGGGCCGTGCCCGGTGTCGTAGACGTGGAGGACGCGGCCGTCGCCGAGCTCCAGATCGGTCTCCTTCATCGCGCACCCCGGTTCCCCGCCGCCGCACCCGTCGCCGGAATCCTACGCAGCCCCGGCCGGGGCCGGGGCTGCACGGGTCCGCGCCGCGGTGCGCAGAGGCCTCGGGCGCGGGGCGGCGTCAGTAGACGAGCTTGTAGGTCACGTCGTGGGGGACGGGGCCCGGCGTGGTGTGGGTGTAGAGGAGCCGGACCGTGGTGAAGCGGTGGACACCGGGGTGGCCGGGCCAGGGGCGCGGGTTGGCGAGGGTCACCGTCACCGGGTGCGGGCGGAAGCGGCCGGCCGCGCAGTAGGGGCGGCAGTCGTTGACCATGTCCGTGCCGGTGGCCGTGGCGGTCTTCGGGCCCCAGTTCTCCCAGTCGAGCCCGATGAGCTGGTTGTTGCCGTCTCCGCAGGCCAGTACGTACTCACCCGGGCGCACCTGCGCCTGCGAGGAGCAGTCGACGACCACGAGCACTTCGGGCTCGGGGGCCCGCGCCGCAGTGTTCCGCGCGCTCTGGGTGCTCTGCGCGGAAGCGGGGGCGACGACGGTGGCCGCGAGGGCCGCCGCCGCGCACAGCAGGGTTGCCGTCCGCAGTCCGGTCCGGGGTGCGCGAGCGCGCCGCCCGTTTCCTGAAGCGTCCACGAGCCCTCCTCACCTGGGGGAACGGCCGCCGAGGGTGCGGCCACGCCCAGCTTCCCCCATTCGGGCGGACCTCGCACCCGCTGGGGTGACGGCAGGCCAGTGCGACCATATGGGCGTTTTTGCGGCGCATTGTGTACCCAGTTTCCCTGAGAGGCAACCAAACTCGCGAAATACTTTTCACGTATTCCTTGACGTGTGTCATGTCGAGAGGACATGCTCGACCTGCGACGCCGCCCCCGCGGCGCCGTACCGGCCCCCGCCGGAAGAGATCACAGCCACCGGTCATCCGGTCGGGACCTCCAAGGAGCGAACAAGTGAACGTCCTCACCGCACAGGCTTCCACCGAGACGGTCCTCGCCCAGAGCCCCTCCACGAGCGTCCCGGCCGCCCCCGCCCCGGTGGAGCTGCCGAGAATCGTCAACGCCCGCGAGGTGGCACCGTCGGACGCCCGCGGTCTGTCGAAGTCGTTCTTCGAGCGGCTGGCGACGCTTGAGGAGGGCACCCCCGAGCGCCAGTACGTCCGCAACACCCTGATCGAGATGAACCTCTCCCTCGTCCAGTTCGCGGTGCGCCGCTTCCGCAACCGCACGGACGGCACGGACATGGAGGACCTCGTCCAGGTCGGCACGATCGGGCTCATCAAGGCGATCGACCGTTTCGACCCCTCGCTGGGCAACGAGTTCGCCACGCTGGCCCTCCCCTACATCACGGGCGAGATCAAGCGACACTTCCGTGACACCACCTGGGCGGTCCGCGTCCCGCGGCGCCTCCAGGAGCTGCGCATCGAACTGGCGCGCGGCAAGGAAGAGCTCAGCGCCGTCCTCGACCGCGCCCCCACGGTCAAGGAGCTGGCCGCCCACCTGGAGCTCGACGAGGACGCCGTCATCGAGGGCCTGGTCGCCGCCAACGGGCACTCCAGCCAGCCCCTGGACACCGACCAGAACGACACCTCGGACTCCCCGACCCGGGCGCTGGCGGACACCCTCGGCGAGGACGACCCGGCCATGGAGCTCTTCGAGGACCTCCACACCCTGGCCCCCCTGCTGGAGCAGCTCGACGGACGCGACCGGCTGATCCTGCACATGCGCTTCGGCCAGGAGATGACGCAGGCCCAGATCGGCGAGCGGCTCGGCATCTCCCAGATGCAGGTCTCCCGGCTGCTGACCCGCACCCTCGGCCGCCTGCGCGAGGGCATGCTCGCCGGCAACTGACCGGGCGCCGGCCGCGCCGGCCGCACACCCCGTACGAAGAACGCCCCGACCGCCTTCCCGGCGGTCGGGGCGTTCTTCGTACGGGGCCCCGGGCCCGGCCGTCGCGGCCGGCGCGCGCTACGGTGCGAGCTGGGTGTGCAGGCGGATCGCCGTGCCCGCGCGCGCGGTGGAGCGGATCTCCACCAGGTCGCACAGCTGGTGCACCAGCCACAGGCCGCGGCCGCCGGGCTGCTGGTGGGTCGGGCGGACACGTCCGGCGAGGGGGTTCGCGATGTGGCCGGCGTCCCGGAACTCGCAGACGAAGGCCCCGTCCTGGGTCCAGGTGCGCAGCGTGCCGCGGCCGCCGCCGTGGCGGATGCTGTTGGTCGCGACCTCGGTGGCGGCGAGCAGCAGTTCGCGCAGCCGGTGCCCGGTGAGGTCCTGTTCGGCGGCGCAGGTAGTGATCTTGGCGCGTACGGCGGCCAGTTCACCCCGGGTGAACTCCAGTTCCTCCTGCGGGCCGCACGGATCGGCGAGGTCCTCGAACGGGTAGGGGGCGTCGCGCAGGAAGTCGTCGTTGGGCAGGGGCGCTCCGTCGCGGCGGACGAGGGGGTGGCAGCGCTCCACCGCCTGGAGCGCGGCGGTGTCGTCGCCGGCGGTGTCGTAGGGGCACAGCAGCCACCAGGCGGCGCTGTCCGCGAACGCGAGGTTCAGGAGCCACTCGTGGTAGCGCAGTTCGGCGACGTCGGATGCCGTGCGGGCCTGGCGCCACGCCGATTCGCCGATGCCGCGCAGCGGCCGGCCCTCGACGGCGTGCCGGGCGATCTCGTCCTGCCAGACGGCGAGCAGCCGCCCGGGGTTGCGGCCGGGCGCCGCGGCGTCGACGAAGGTCACCGACTTGGAGTCGGGCAGCTCGGCGCGCAGCAGCGCCTCGCGGTCCCTGGGGACGGAGACGATGACGCCCTCCTGGGCGTCCAGCGCCTCCTGGATGAAGCCCAGGGCTCCGCCGAGGAAGTCGTCCTCTCCCGCGTAGGGGTACAGCTCGTGCCGGAATCCGTCCTGCGGCTGTTCCGGTCGGCGCATGGTGGTCATCCGAGCACCTCCACCGGTACGTCGGGCACGGCGAAGCCGGACAGTTCCCAGGACAGCCTGACCGTGCGGTTGGCGCCTTCGACGATGACGGAGCGGTCGGGGAGGTGCAGCGCGGCGTCGACCAGGGCGCGCATCCCGGCGGCGTCGATCAGGTCGACCTCGTCGAAGCGCAGCCGGACGGCGGAGGTGTGCAGTGCGGCGGCCCGCAGGACGGAGCCGAAGGCCTGCGCCCCGTCCGAATCGATCACGCCGGTCACCCTCCAGCCCTCGCTTCCCGATCTGAGCATGTGGAATCCGGGCAGTGCGGGCCGTCTGCCCAGTGTCTGCGGGTGTACGCACATGATCTGCTCCAGCGCGGACGCCGCCCACGGGCCGGGAAGATAGGCGCACACCACGGTGGCGCCGCCGAGGGCCGCCATCTCCTCCAGCCCGAGTTCGCCGTCGAGCAGGGTGGCGGTCTCCGGGGCGGAGCCCGCCCCGGACTGGCGGCACGCGAGGACCCGCAGCGAGCGGTACCCCTCGCTGCTGGCGCGCTTGGCCTCCTGCTGGACCGCCGCGACGACGGATCCGCGGGTGCGGACGGGGTCGATCAGCACGGCGGACGGGGGGAAGGTGCTCAGCTGCCGGACTCCGGCCACCGAGGCCGGTGATCCGACGACCACCACCTTGTCACCGAAGAGGGCTCCGTCCGCGATGAACGCGTCGGCGTCCGCGGAGAACCGCCGGGCCCCGTCCATCACCCAGCAGACGTGGTCTCCCGCTTCGACCTCGTCCAGCGTCGCCAGCGCACGCGCCGCCCTCAACCTGGCCTCCTCCCAGCCGTTGTCCACCTTACCCACTCCCCCGGGCCCCCTGTTGATCACGGACGGCCCCCGCCGGCGCGACCGCGGCGCTACGCCGTCCCGTGCGGGTCGGCGAAGCTGGCGTAGTAGGCGGCGGCCATGTCCTCGTCGCCGTGGCCCTGGGCCGCGGCGCGCCGGAAGCGCTCGGCGCCCGCGGCCGCCACGTCGAGCCGGACGCCGTGCCGCTCTCCGGCCTCGACGATCAGCCGGGCGTCCTTCTCCGCGGTGGTGACCGCGAAACTGGCCGGGGTCAGACGGTCCTCCAGGACGAGGGCGGCCTTGGCGCGGAGGTAGCCCATGTCGAGCGGGCCTCCCGCGATGAGGCCGAAGAAGTCCTGCGGGTCCACACCGAGCCCCTCGGACAGGGCGAGCACCTCGCCGGTCGCGGTGGTGGCGGCGAGGACCCAGCTGTTGGCCACCAGCTTGAGGCGGGTGGCACTGCCCGCTCCGCCGTCCTCTCCGGTCCACACGGTGCGGGAGCCGACCGCTTCGAACACCGGGGTCACGGTGTCCCGGCCCTGCTCGGGTCCGGCGGCCAGGACGACGAGCTGCCCTGCCTCGGCCGGATCACGGGTGCCGAGGACGGGGGCGTCGTAGAAGGCCAGCCCGTGCTGCCCCGCGAAGTCGGCCAGCTCGCGGACGCCGTCGATCCCGGCCGTCGTGGACTGCACCCATGCGGTGCCGGGGCGCAGGGCGGGCGCCGCCTGCCGCATGACCTCCAGGGCGGCCGGTCCGTCGTGGAGCATGGTGAGGACGACGTCGGCGTCGCGGACGGCGTGGGCGGGCGTCGCGGCGAGGTACGCGCCGTCCGCGGCCAGCGGTTCGGCCTTGTCCGGCGTGCGGTTCCAGGCGCGGACGGCGTGGCCGGCCCGCAGGAGGTTGCGGGCCATCGCGGCGCCCATGATCCCGGTGCCGAGGACGCTCACGGTGGGTTTGGCAGTCATGGTGTCGGCTTTCTGCTCGGACGGTGCGGGGCACGGTTCGGTACTGACGTCGATCCGCACCGCGGCCCGGTCGGCGTCGTCCGAAGATCGTAGAGGGCCGCGCCCGCGATGCCGCGGCGATTGCCCGAGGCGGTGTCCGCCCGGTGCGTGCGTCCGGCGCGGGAGCGGGACGGCGCGGCGGCCGGGGCAGGTCGGGCGGGGGTGCGGCCGGTCGGGCCGCACCCCCGCCCTCCGGGGATCAGCCCGTACCGAGCAGGGCCTTCATCCGGGCGATCTCGGCGCCCTGCGAGGCGATGACGGCCTCGGCCATGCGCCGGGCCTCGGGGGAGGCGCCTTCGGTCCGCTCCGTCCGGGCCATCGCGACCGCGCCCTCGTGATGCTTGATCATCAGCCTGGTGAAGGCGGTGTCGAAGGCCCTGCCCGAGGCCTTGCCGAGGGCGTCCATCTCCTCGGCGGTCATCATGCCGCCGGCTCCGTGCGCGGAGTGGTCCGCGGCGCCCGCGGCCGGAACCTGCTGCCCCCAGCCGGTCAGCCAGCCGGAGAGGGTCCGGATCTCCGGGTCCTGGGCCTTCTTGATCTCCTCGGCGAGCTGCTTCACCTCGGCCGATCCGGCGCGGGTGGCGGCGAGGTCGGCCATGTCGACGGCCTGGCGGTGGTGCGGGATCATCCCCTGGGCGAAGGAGACGTCCGCGGCGTTGTGGCCGCCCTGCGCTGCGGGGTCGGACGGCGAGGACGGGGCCGACGAGGGCGTCGACGGGTGTCCGCCGTGGCCCCCGGCCGCGTCGCCGTCCGAGCCGCACGCGGCCAGGAGGAGGGCGGCCGCGCCGGCGGTGACGGCGATGCGGGTACGGCGGAGGACGTGCTGGTTCATGGTGGTGCGACTCCTTGGTGCGCGGCCACGGATCGTGGATCGGGCGCGGAGGGCGGAAGAGGACGTGCGTCGGCGCGGCACCTCGGCCACGGCGCCGGCCGGGCCGGGACGTGGGAGTGCCGCGCGGGCGGTCCTATATCCGCAGGAGTTGCAGCTCGGCCAGGTCGGGCGGGGCCCGGCCGCCGCCCGGCTGCCCGACGGCGCTCGTGGGCCGCGCGGCGGGGGCGTCCGCGTCCGCGAGGGCGGCGGCCGGGGCGGGCGGCGCGTACGGGGCGCCGACTCCGGCGGCCGCGCAGGTGGCGTCCGCGTGGTGGACGTGGCCCGTGCCGCCGGTCGTGTGGGAGCAGTCGGCGGGGCCTGCGGCCGCGGTCGGGGCCATCGGCATCGCGTGGGACGCGGTGGCGGACGGGGCCGGCGCGAGGGCCGGTCCGGGTCCCAGGCCGTGCATGGCGACCACTCCGGCGAGCACCGCGAGCACCAGCAGCACGAAGCCGCGCCCGACGGGGCGGCGGCTCGCGGGCCGCGTGGCGGTGATCACGGTCCCATCGTACGGTCCCGGGCCGCTCGCGGGACCGCCGGGGACCTCGCTCCACGGCCGGTGCGGGTGCGGGGCCCGGGGTGCTTGAGGGCCTGGGGACACGGCGTACGGCTGTGGGCCCGGGCCCGGTGCGCGTATGCCGGACCGTGCCGTACGGGCCGGTGCCGTAGCGCCGGGGAGGCCGCGGGCGGGGCCGTGCGTCCGCCCGCGGCCTCCCCGGCGGCTCAGCCGGTGTTCCGCTCCACCGGGATCCACAGTTCCGCGTCGGCCCGCGAGCCGTCCTGCGCGAGCCGGGTCCGCAGGATCTCGGGCCCCGGACGGCTCCGGTAGGGGTTGGACGGGAACCACTCGGTGAAGACGTCCCGCCAGAGGTACTGGAGGGTCTGCGGGAAGGGTCCGGAGCTCTCGAAGACCGCCCACGTCCCGGCCGGGACGGTGAGCGCGTCCAGGCCCGGGGGGACGGCCGCGCCGGTCACCACGCCGTGGTAGTAGTCGAGTTCGGTTCCCTCGGCGCGGCTGTCGGCCAGGTTGTCGCTCGCCGAGACGATCCCCTCCGGTTCCTGGTCGGACAGCTCGCCGATCCGCCGGAGGGTGTCCGCGCCGATCCCCCGGATGAAGGTGGCGATGGCCGGGTTCATCCCCTCGTGGACGAGCGGCACCCGCGCCCTCTTGCCGGCCACCCGGAAGGCGTCCTTCTCCACGATCCTGTACTGCATGCTGTTGCTCCCTTCGACGACCAGTCGGAAGGACATCCGCGGCTGGGACCGCAACCGCGCGCCGTCCCGCCTCGCCTCGCCGGGTCCCACCCCGTGCAGGCCCCGGAAGGCCCGGGCGAACGCCTCGCCCGAGGAGTAGCCGTAGCGCACCGCGACCTCCAGCAGCGTCCGGTCGCCGGCCAGTACCCCGGCGCCGGCGACGGTGAGCCTCCGGCGCCGGACGTACTCCGACAGAGGCATCCCGGCCAGCGCCGAGAAGAGCCTGCGGAAGTGGTACTCCGAGGTCACCGCGATCCGCGCCAGGTCGGCGATGTCGATCGGCCGGTCGAGGTGCTCCTCGATGTGCTCCATGGCCCGGTTCAGCCCGTCCAGCACGGCGGACTCCTTCCCTTTCGATGCCTCACGCTACGAACCGGGACGCCCCGCCGACCCGACATCTCGTGCCCGGTGCGGTCGGGTGGGTCGCGGGGGGGGGCGTGCGGCGGCGCGGGGATCGGGGTGCGGGGTGGGGTCAGTAGCGGGGGCGCTTGAAGTAGTCGCCGGCCTTGGCGAGGCCGACCACGATCCAGATGCCGAGGCCGAGCGAGATCAGGGTCAGGACCAGGGAGAAGGCGTTGGCGGCGGCCGGGCCGGCATCGGCGGAGCCGATCGTGGCCAGGTTGAGTATCCCGCCGAGGGCGGCGAAGAAGGCCTGCACCGAGCCGTAGACGATGCCGGAGACCCGCACGCCGCCTCGTCCCTTGCGCAGCTTGGCCGCCGTGAGGATCGGCCAGAGGGCCACGGCGACGAGGACGATGCCCAGGACGACCAGGAAGCCGCCGGCGAAGGTGCCGACGTCGCTCGCCGACGAGTTGTTCGACTCCGAGAAGGAGGCGGTGAAGAGGGCGCCTCCGAGGAGGACGAGCAGGCCGCCCAGCAGTTGCAGGCCGCCGAGGACGAAGAGGATCACCCGGGCGGCCTTCGCACCGCCGGGCATCTCGACGTCGGCGCCCGGGTATCCGCCGGGATACCCGCTCGGGCCCCCGGGATATGCCTGCTGCGGGTAGGCCTGCTGCGGGTAGCCGTAGCCGCCCTGCGGCGGGACTCCCCGGGGAGGCTGCTGCGGGTAGCCGTAGCCGGGCTGGGCCGGCGGCTGTTGTCCGTACGGGTTGTTCGGGTCGCCGAAGCTCATGGTGGGGTGTTCCTCCGTGGACGTGCGGGGACGCACGGCACGCGCACGGAGGAGAGCACCGCGCATCGCGGTCCGCCGCCCCCCGGCACTGCCCGCGGCACTCTTGACGGTTCATCGTCGTCCGCCCGCCGAGGGCTTGTCCAGTTACCGGGGGGCTCCGGGGTCAGGGGGCCATCTCGTACGCCCCGGCCAGGGCTTCCACCCGCGTCCACACGCGCGCGGAGCGCTCGTCGTCGACGACCGGGCGGCGGACGGCGCCGAGCGCCCACTCCTGCTGCAGGGGGGTGGCGGAGTCCTTGCCGTGGAGCTCGACGGCGTGCGCGGAGAAGTCGCGGACCAGGACGCCGAAGAGCTCGCCGAGCACGTCCTCGTCGAGGCCGGTGAGGCGGGCCTGCTCCAGGATCAGCTGGCCGTGCACCACCAGGGCGAACAGCTGGCCCACCGCGAGGAGCAGGTCGAGGTCGCGGCTCTGCTCCTCGTCCGGGGCGGCGGTGCGGACGAACGTGCAGAGCGCGTCGGCCTGTTCGCGCAGCCGGGCCACGTTGGGCACGGCGGCGTACGCGTCGTAGGCGGTGCGCCAGTCGTGGAAGCGTACGGAGCCGAGACCGCGGGCGGGGCCCTGCCGGAAGAGGAACGCGTCGTCGGCCGCGTCCAGCCGGGTCGGCACCGGCGGGTAGTCGGCGGGCTCCAGCAGGTGGTTGCGCATGAACTTGAGGATCAGCGCCAGGTTGACGTGGACCGTGCCCTCCAGCTTGGGCAGCCCGCGGATCTCCACGGCGGCCTGGGCGAAGTAGGTGTCCTTCTCGAAGCCCTTGGCCGCGATGACGTCCCACATCAGGTCGATGACCTTCTCGCCCTCCGTGGTCACCTTCATCTTGGTCATCGGGTTGAACAGCAGGTACCGGCGGTCGTCGGGCCCGGCGGAGCGGAAGTAGTCGACGGCGCGGTCGCTGAACAGCTTCATCCCGACGAGCCGGACGTAGGCGTCGGTCAGTTCACGGCGCACGTGCGGGAAGGCGGTGACGGGGCGGCCGTAGAGGATGCGGCCGCTGGCGTGCGTGACGGCCTCGTACATCGCGTGCTCGCAGATGCCGATGGACGCGGTGCAGAGGTTGAACTTGCCGACGTTGACGGTGTTGAGGGCGGCGTCGAAGGCGGCGCGGCCGGTGTGCAGGACGTCGGCGGCGGCGACCGGGTAGTCCTCCAGGCGGAACTCGCTGACGTACTTGGAGGAGTCGACGACGTTCTTGACGAGGCGGTACGCGGGGTGGCGGCTGTCGGCGGCGAAGAAGACGTAGCCGTCGGGACCCTCGACGTCGGCGCGGCGGCCGAAGACGGAGACGAGGCCGGCGGCGTTGCCGTTGCCGATGTAGTACTTGGAGCCGGTGGCGCGGAAGCCGCCGTCGGCGTCGGGCCGCAGCAGCATGTCGGTGGAGTAGATGTCCGCGCCGTGGGTCTTCTCGGAGAGGCCGAAGGCGAACACCTCGCCCTGGGCGAGGAGCTCGGCGGCGCGGCCGCGGGCGGCGGCGTTGTCGCTCTGCCAGACCGGGCCGAGGCCGAGGACG
This sequence comes from Streptomyces subrutilus, assembly GCF_008704535.1. NCBI lineage: Bacteria > Bacillati > Actinomycetota > Actinomycetes > Kitasatosporales > Streptomycetaceae > Streptomyces > Streptomyces subrutilus. Next base: position 7,525,875 of record NZ_CP023701.1, on the reverse strand, counting down.
GTGACCTGCCACGCGTACCAGTAGTCGAGGCCGTAGAAGCCGAAGACCTCGTTGAGGGCGGCGATCCGCGCGGTGTCCCAGCGCCGGTCACCGGCGTCGGGTCCGGCCGCGGCCGCGGGGGTCAGGAAGGTCGCGAAGAGCCCCTCCTCGGCGGAGAAGGCGAGGAAGTCCGCCAGCCAGGCGCGGGAGCGGTAGTCCTCGATCAGCCTGCGCTTGCCGCGGTCCTCGAACCAGTCGACGGTGGCGCGCAGCAGCCGGCGGGTCTCGGGGTCGAAGTGGGCGGGGTCGTAGGTGCGCGGGTTGAACAGGAGCGGGTCGCTCATGACGGATCGCCTTTCGGGTCGGGGAGCCGCGGGCGGGCGGCGAGGGATGGTGGTCCGGGCGCGGCGGCGTCTCAGGGCGCGGCGAGGCCGCGGAGGGTGGTGAGGACGTCCTGGAGCCAGGCCAGCGTCATCCGCTCGTAGGCGACGCCGCCGCGGAGCACGACGTGCTGGAGTTCCCGTCCGGCGTCGGACGCGGGTGCCTCGGGACCGGTGAAGTCGCGCAGCTCGCCCGCCAGGTAGTGGGTGAGGCGGTCGCTGTGCGCGCGATGGTGCCGCTCGACCTCCGCGATCAGCGCGGCGGGGTCGTCGAAGGCGGCGGCGCGGATCTTGACGGCGAGTTCGTGCCGCACGCTGTCGGGCTGGACCGGCTCGTGCAGCCAGGCGGCCAGCGCGGCCCGGCCGGCCGGGGAGACCCGGTAGTCCTTCCTGTCCGGTCTGGCCTGTTGCGGGACCTCGTGGACGTCGACCCAGCCGTCGCCTTCCATGTGTTTGAGCACGCGGTAGATCTGCTGGTGGCTGGCGGTCCAGAAGTAGCCGATGGACCGGTCGAAACGGCGGGCCAGCTCGTAGCCCGAGCCGGGCTTCTCCAGCAGGGAGACGAGGATCGCGTGTTCGAGCGCCATGCCCCGATCCTCTTATGCAACTCGTTGCATACACAAGCGGCGCCGCCCGGGTGAGACACGGCTCACCCGGGCCGGGCCGCTCAGCCGCTCGTCAGGGGGAAGCGGCGAACCACCTCGATGCTGAGGTTGTCGTGGATCGTGAAGAACGGGCAGGCGGCCAGTTCCGTGCCGCTCGCCGCGTCCCTGGCCACGATCCGGGCGCGGCGGGCCGTGCGGTCGAGGTCCGGCGCGTGCTTGCGGCCCAGTCGCACCCGGCGGGTCACGCCGCCGTCCCGTACGTCGAGGAACGCGTCCCACACGCCCGGTGCGATGGGACCGCCCCCGTCCACCACGGCCAGGTTCGCCTCCACGTGGAAGCCCGCCGCCTCCCGGCCCTCCCCCAGGTCCGGTGAGGCGACCGCGGTCACCTCGGTGGTGTGCTCCCGGCCGCTGTCGCGTTCCCGGAGCACGAGGTCGCCGGTCAGCCGGTCGGTGACCAGCGACTCCACGTACCCGTGGCCCGTCAGGACCACCCGGCCGCCCTTCCACGCCATGGACGCGAGGTGGTGCTGCGCGCGCAGTTGCGAGGTGACGTCGAACAGGACGTCCGGCAGGCCCGCCGACGGGTCCCGGAACAGCGGGTAGCACCGGTACACGCGGCCGTCCTCCGCCAGGTCCGCGGGCGGCTGCGCCGCCGGGTCGTACTCCATGAGCTGCTCGAAGGCGCCCGGGGGGCAGCTGACGAAGGCGTACAACCGGATCCAGTCGATCCGGGACAGCTCCTGGCCCATGTCCGGGGTCCAGTAGGCCTGGACGAGCGCCCGGCCCCGGGCGTACACCTCGGCGGTGAGCGCCGGGTCCGTGCGGCGGGCGTTCACGGCCGGGAGCAGGGCCGTGCGGATGAGGCTGCGGAAGTGGCGGCCCAGCATGCGCCGGCGCCCCACGGGGTCCTGCACGCGGCCGGACACCAGCTGCATGACGCGCTCGATGTGGCGCACCGTCTCGTCCGCCGTCCGGCTGCGGGAGGTGAGGTTCCGGCCGTCGTCCCGCAGCCTCAGGTAGTAGCAGTCGTAGTCGCCGACCACGGAGATCCGGCCGGCGGCCAGGTAGACCTCGGTGACGAAGACCTGGTCCTCGCCGTACCAGAGGTCGTCCGGGTAGCGGAGGGGCCCGGCTTCGATGGTCCGTCGCCGGACGAGCTTGGCGCAGTGCAGCGACCGGTAGACCTCCGACGTGTAGAGGTCGGCGGACTCGGCGTGCCGGTACGCCTTCTCCGAGACGGTCCGGCCGAGTCCGACCTGGCGGCCGAGGACCACGTCGCTGCCTTGGGCCTCGGCCATCTTCAACAGCCGCTCCAGGGACTCCGGGCCGAGGTAGTCGTCGGCGTCCAGGGTGAACACGTACCGGCCCCGCGCCAGGTCGAGGGCCGTGTTGCGGGGGCCGCCCGGCCCGCCCGAGTTCGCCTGGTGCACGACGCGCACCCGGGGGTGGAGGGCGGCGAAGCGGTCCAGCTCCGCGCCGGTGCCGTCCGTGGACCCGTCGTCGACCGCGACGACCTCCAGGCGGTCCATGCCCAGGCTCTGGCCTGCGATCGAGTCCAGGCACTCGATCAGGTAGGGCATCGCGTTGTAGGCGGCGATGATCACGGATATGTCGGGTACACGTTCACGGGACATGCAGGAGATTATGAACACCGCCGCGCCTCGGCAGACCAGCCGGGGGGCCGCTCGGCGCCCGGGCGACCGCGGCTCCCGTACGCCTCCGCAGCCGGCCGTACCCCGGGGCGGGCCCGCGCCGCGGTCCGCCGGACTTGTCACGTTCGCGCTCGGCGGGGTGTCATGGCGGTGACGCCGAGCATCGATGGATGGAGCAACACGTGGACAGCCCGAGCCGTACCGCGCTGGTCGAGGGTCTGATGGGGCGCTTCCCGCACGTCCCGAGGGAGGCCGTGATCAAGGAGGACCTGCTGCGGGGCGGCATGGCGTTCGACGAGTCCGCGCTCAGCGGCACCGCCGACGGCGGGTCCGGGGACGTCAAGCCGAAGTCGTACTTCATCTTCTCCTTCGACCACCGCACCCTGCCGGAGCTCGGCGCGGCCGCGCTCAACCGGCCCCCGGAGGAGATCGTGCTCACCGGCGGCCCGTACGACCTGCGCCGGACCGTGGTGTCCGTGCGGGTCAATCCGGACTCCCCGTACGTGGTGCGGGGCGGCGAGGACGGCACGCTGGGCCTGTACCTGGACGGCGCGCGCATCTCGGACGTCGGCCTGCCGCCGATGCCGGAGTACTACCGGCACAAGCTGTCGAACGGCAAGTCGGTGATGGAGGTGGCGCCGACGATCCAGTGGGGCTACCTCATCTACCTGACGGTCTTCCGGGTGTGCCAGTACTTCGGGGCCAAGGAGGAGTGCCAGTTCTGCGACATCAACCACAACTGGCGCCAGCACAAGGCCGCCGGCCGGCCGTACACCGGTGTGAAGCCGGTGGAGGAGGTGCTGGAGGCGCTGGAGATCATCGACCGGTACGACACGGCGGGCACCTCGCGCGCCTACACCCTCACCGGCGGTTCGATCACCTCGCAGGTCGCGGGCCGCGACGAGGCCGACTTCTACGGCCACTACGCCAAGGCCATCGAGGAGCGCTTCCCGGGCCGCTGGATCGGCAAGGTCGTCGCCCAGGCGCTGCCGCGCGACGACGTCCAGCGCTTCCACGACTACGGCGTCCGCATCTACCACCCGAACTTCGAGGTGTGGGACCGGCGGCTGTTCGAGCTGCACTGCCCGGGCAAGGAGCGCTACGTCGGCCGTGACGAATGGCACCGCAGGATCCTGGAGTCCGCGGAGGTCTTCGGGCCGCGCAACGTGATCCCCAATTTCGTGGCGGGCATCGAGATGGCCGAGCCCTTCGGTTTCACGAAGGTGAGCGAGGCGATCGACTCGACCACGGAAGGACTGCGGTTCTTCATGTCGAACGGCGTCGTGCCGCGCTTCACCACCTGGTGCCCGGAGCCGACCACGCCGCTGGGCAAGGCCAACCCCCTGGGCGCGCCGCTGGAGTACCACATCCGCCTGCTGGAGGCCTACCGGGCGACGCTGGAGGAGTACGGCCTGAGCTCCCCGCCCGGCTACGGGCCGGCCGGTCCTGGGCGGGCCGTCTTCTCGGTCAGCTCGTTCATGGACAGCTTGGAGGGCCTCGAAGCCGCGGACGCCTGACCGACTCGCGCCCCGCGCGGCCCTCCTCGGCCCTCCGCCGTGTTCCCCGCCCCGCCTTGCGCCGTTCGAGTGACCGTGCGGTGCGCCGGTCGGGCGCGGGGCGGGCGACGGCGCAGTCTCTACCCCAGTGCGGCGTCCGGTGCGCACCAGTTCAGCCGTGGAGATGGGGAGGCGCAGATGCGCATGTTCAGGAAGATCGCGGTAGCGGGTACGGCGGCGGCCGTGTCGACGGTGCTCTTCGCCGGGACCGCGCTGGCGGCGCCGTCGTACGCCGAGGGCCTGGTCGTCAGCTCGTCCGGGGTGAAGGTCCGCGCCAACGCGACGACGACGTCCCGCGTGGTCGGTTCGCTCGGGCCGTGGGAGAAGGTCCGGCTGTCCTGCCAGGTGCAGGCCAAGTGGGTCGAGGGCAACAACATCTGGTACCGGCTGCACGGTCAGCCCGGCTGGGTCTCCGCCCGGTACGTGCACAACTACACGGTCGTCGAATGGTGCTGAGCCCGCGCGGCGCGCGGCACCACGGCTGATCGAACCGCGGAGGGGCCCGCCGGAGGCCCGGCGCCCCTCCCACCCCCCAGACCAGGGCTCGGCCGGACACCCCCCCTCCGGCCGGGTCCTGTCCTCGTCTCCGGGCCATGGGCCGCGCGCACGGACGGGGGCGGGCACGGCAGGAGGCGCGCGGTGCCGCACGGAAAGCGGTGGGCGCCGCACCGATGATCCCCGGCTCGGCCGCCGGTCCCGGCGCGTTCGGCCGCCAGGGGGCGCCGGAGGAGTTCGCCGACACCCTCCGCGAGGTGCTGGGCACGGCCGCGGACCGGTAGCGCGCGGTTTCGGCCCCGGCCACGGCCCTCCCCGGCACCGACTCCTCCCCCACCTCCCCCGCCTCCACCCCCTCGTCCCGCGGAGACGGGGGCCCGGGTCGCGGAAGGGGATCGAGCCGGGGCCGGGCCGTGGCCGGGGCTTCACGCCGGATTCACCCGCGGCCGTCAGGATGGCCTCATGCCCCTCGGTAGACGAGAACTAATGGCATCGGGGGCGGCCGTCGCGGCCGGTCCCACGACCCCCGCCGGCCCCGCCACCGCCACCCGCACGCTGCGCGGCACGATCCCGCCCGGTGCTCCGGACTGGGTGTACGTACCGCTGGACGTGCCGCCGGCCGTCCGCGAACTGCGCGTCTCCTACACCTACGACAAGCCTCCCGTCCCCCCGGGCACCCCGGGCAACGCCCTGGACATCGGCCTCTTCGACCAGCGCGGCACCGCGCTCGGCGGTTCCGGGTTCCGGGGCTGGTCGGGCGGCGCCCGCGGCGGGTTCTTCGTACGGGCCGACGCCGCCACCCCCGGCTACCTGCCCGGTCCGACCGGCCCCGGCCGCTGGTTCCTGGCCCTCGGCCCGTACACGGTGGCGCCCCAGGGCCTGGCCTACGAGGTCACCGCCACCTTCGTGTACGGCGATCCGGCGCCGGCCGCGGCGCCGGCGTACCCGCCGCAGCGGGCCCGGGGACGCGGCCGGGCCTGGTACCGCGGCGACTGCCACCTGCACTCCGTCCATTCCGACGGCCGCCGCGAACCGGCCGAGCTCGCCGCGCTCGCCCGTGCGGCGGGCCTGGACTTCATCAACTCCTCCGACCACAACACGCACGCGGCGCACGGGGTCTGGGGGCCCGTGGCCGCGGCCCATCCGGAGCTGCTGGTGCTCACCGGGGAGGAGGTCACGACGCGCACCGGTCACGTCCTCGCGGTCGGCACCGACCCCGGCACGTTCGTCGACTGGCGCTACCGCGCCCGCGACCGGCGCTTCGACCGGTTCGCCCGCCGCATCCGCGGAGCGGGAGGCCTGGTGGTGCCCGCGCACCCGCACGCGAACTGCATCGGCTGCGCATGGAAGTTCGGGTTCGCGGAGGCCGACGCGGTGGAGGTGTGGAACGGCCCGTGGACCCCGGACGACGAGGTCGCGCTCGCGTCCTGGGACGCGGCCCTGCGCGGGGGCGGGGAGCGGTGGCTGCCGCTCGTCGCGGGCAGCGACTACCACCGCGACCCCGACCGGGTGGGGTTCCCGCAGACCGTGGTGCTGGCGGACGAGCTGTCCCGCGAGGCGGTCCTGGCCGGCCTGCGGGCGGGCCGTTCGTACGGCGCGGAGTCCTCGGCCGTCTCCGTCACCTTCGATGCGGTGACCGCTCGGGGCGCGCACGCGGGCATCGGCGGCCGACTGCACACCCCCGAGGACACGGAGGTGCTGGTCCGCCTCTCCTGCACCGGGGCCGACGGCTGCGAACTGCGGCTGGTCACCGACCAGGGCCCGGCCCTCACCGCCGCGGCCGACCGGCCGCTCCAGTGGCGCACCACGGCGGCCCGTACGTCCTACGTCCGGGCCGAGGTCCGCCACCCGGACGCGGCCCCGCCACTGCCCGGGCAGCCGGCCGCCCTCACCAACCCGATCTGGCTCGGCGGGCCTTGACCCGGGGCCGCGGTCCCGGGCGCGGACGGAGTGGCTCAGGCCGTGCCGTCGGCGCTCAGGACCGCGAACAGGCCCCGTACGCGCGAGCCGTCCGGCGCCTGCCACGCGCCCGCGACGTACCCCGTCGCGCCCGGCGGGAGGGTGGTGGAGCGATCGGCGGCGGTGACCGGGGACGGTTCCAGGACCCGGTGCAGGCGCAGGCCCGCGCCCTGCGGCGCGGGCAGCCGGGTCCCGTCCCGGTCGTCGGCGGCCGTCCCGACCGGGCCGGGCGCGGTGGGCACGATCGCGTCCGCGGCCGGGTCGCCGTGGCCGGTGTGGGCGCGGGTGACCTCCGGGTCCGGGCGGTCGCTGGCGTTCTGGTCCTGCGCCTGGACCCGGCCTTCGACCAGCGCCAGCAACTGGGCCGCGAACACGGGGTCGTGGCCGGCGTCGTAGGCCCACCGACGTCCCAGTACACCGTGCTCCATCGTGCCGACGAGGGCGTCCCGCGCGCCGTCGAGCGGGGCGCCGCGGTAGGTGAGGGGTACGAGGTACGTGGTCGCCCGCGGGCCCGCGGTGTCGGTGACCACGATGACCTCGATCCCGACCTCGCCCGCCGGGTCGTCCAGCCGGAACCCGCCGGCCTTCGCGAGCACGGGTCCGCCCTCGCCCCGGTACCACGGCCGGCCGGGCAGCCAGGCGGTGAGCAGTTCCAGCTTGGTCGGCTTGAGCGAGGTGTTGTGGATGACGGCCATGCCGGTATGTCTCCTCGATTGTGCGGACGCGGGCCCTCGTACTGTGCCATCCGCCCGTCCTGACCGGCGAGTTCGCCCCGCCCCCGGGAGAGCGGTAGGCACAGCTGGAACGTCCGGTGGTGCTTCTCCGGGTGGCGGAGCAGGTACCGCCTCCGTCGCCGACCTCTACGGCCGGGCCGGGCCCGATGCCGGGGCCGGGGGCCGGGGCGGGGGTCCGGCCCCTGGGCCGGGGTCGGCCTACCGGCCGGGCACCGTCGTGTTGCCCGTGACCGCGCCGTCCGCACCCGAGAGGGTGACCCGGTGACGTACTCCGTCCGGTCCCACGACCACCGCCAGCCACGCGCTGCCGCCGCCTTCCTGGCCGATCACGCGCAGGCTCTCCACCGTGCCCCCGGTGACCGCTCCCGCCGCCTTGTCGGCCGCCGCGCCGATGGCGAGCGACGGGAGCGGCGCCGGAGCCTGCCTCGCCGCGCCCCCGCGCTCCCCCGTGTCGTCGCGCTCCCCCGCGCCCTTCGCGCGGCTTCGTCGCGCCGCGCTCCGGGCCCCGGGCCGTTCGGCGGCCCGGTGCTCCCCCGGTCCCACCGGTCCGGGTCCGAGGGCACGGGAGCGGGCGGGCCCGCCGTCGTGGTGGTCGGCGACGGCGACGGCGACGCCACCGCCGACGATCACCACCGCCGCACCGAGCGCCGCCCAGCGGGCGCCCCGGCTCCCGGGCAGCGGGCGGGCCGGCCCGGCGCCCTTGACGGGGGACGTGGGGCGGAACTCCGGCCCGCCCTCGGCCGGCACGGCGTACGCGGAGTTCTCCGGGACGAGGTCGCGCGGCCGGCCCGGACCGTGAACGCGACGCTGGACCGGCTGGAGGCGTCGGGGATCCGGCAGCGCGGTTCATCGCCGACGCCTCGCACGAGCTGCGCAGCCCGATCAGCGTGCTGCGGACCCAGCTGGAGGTGGCGCTGGCCGTGCGCGATCCGGAGCTGTGGCCCGAGCTGATCGGCGGTGCGCTGGAGGACGTCGAACGGCTCCAGCACCTGGCGGCCGACCTGCTGCTGCTCGCCCGCATCGACGCCGCCCAGCCGGTGCCGGTCCGGCCGCTCGACCTGACGGACCTGGTCCGGGAGACGGTCGCGGCCCGGGTGGGCGACCGGGTCGCCGTCCGCACCGACCGGGCGCCGGGGGCGCGGGTGGCGGGCGACGAGCTGTGGCTGACCCGGATCGTCACCAACCTCCTCGACAACGCGCAGCGCTTCGCCGACCGCCGCGTGCAGGTCGTCCTGCGTACGGAAGCGGAGCACCCCGGCCCCGGCACGGCCGCACTGGAGGTCTTCGACGACGGCCCGGGCATTCACGACGCGGAGCGGGAGCGGGTCTTCGAACGCTTCAGCCGTCTCGACGACTCCCGCAGCCGACCACGGCGGGGCCGGCCTGGGTCTGGCCATCGCCCGCGACCTCGCGGCCCACCACGGCGGCCGGGTCACCGCCGATCCGGCCCCGCACGGCGCCCACCTGACCGTCCGCCTCCCGGCCGCGCCCGCCTAGACGCCTAGACCGCCTGCCGCCGGCCTAGATCCGGGCGGCCCGGCGGTCCCCGCCTTCGAGCCGGCGAACCGCGTCCGCGCCGGTCGCCACGGGCCCACCGGCGGCCACCGCTCACCCCGTGCACCTGCTGTGACTCCGCCCACCTCCCCTTGACCACACAAGGAAGGGTTACCTAACTTCGACGGCATGACCCCCCACTCTTCCGCTCACTCCCCGACGCCGGACGGCTCGCGTCCGCCCGGTGCGCTGACCGGCTTCGACGTCGACCTCAGCGCGCAGGAAGTGCTCCGGCGCGCTCAGGTGATGGCCGCGCTCGGCCCCGACTGGGACCCGATCGAGGTGCTGCGCGGCGAGGAGGCCGCGTACGACCTGCTCTACTCCGGTCTCGATCCGCAGCAGCAGCGCTTCTACGACGATCTGGTCGCGGCCGGCGTGCTCCCGGACCGCGGTGACGGGGGCGGGGGCGGCCGTGCTGCCGCTTGATCCGCAGGCCGACATCGGGCGGCGCGCCTGGATCGCCTGTCCGAGCTGTGACGACGCCCGCGGCTGCGCACCGTGCGAGGAACGCCGGACGTGCTCCGCGCACTGGCGCTACCTGCTCTCCAACACCGGCAGCCTGCTCCACCTCCAGTGCCCCGGCTGCACCCACGTCTGGGTGCACGAGAGCGGCTTCGGCGCGACCCGCTCCCTGTGGAGCCGCGTCACCAGCGGACTGCAGCGGCGCTGAACCGCCCCTCCGCCTCCGACGCCACCGATGAGTTCGGTCGTTCTCCGTCGTCTACCGACGAGAGCCGGGACGAGGACGTACCGGAGGCAGCTGTGGAGGCCGGCATGAGGAAGATCGTCGCAGAACTGTTCATCTCGCTGGACGGAGTGGTGGAGGCGCCCGACCAGTGGCACTTCCCCTACTACAACGCCGAGATGGGGGCGGCCGTGGACGCCGTCCTGGGCCGCGCGGACACGCTGCTCCTCGGACGGAGCACCTACGAGGGTTTCGCCGGGGTCTGGCCCGGGCGCGAGGCGGCCGGCGGCGAGGACGCGCCCTTCGCGGCGACCCTCGGGGACGCCCGCAAGATCGTCGTGTCGAGCCGGCCGCTGGAGCTGCCCTGGCGGAACTCCGAACGGCTCACGGGTGACCTCGTGGAGGCCGTGACCGCCTTGAAGCGCGAGCCGGGCGGCACGCCCATCGCCATCAGCGGCTCCGTCTCGGTCGTCCGGCAGCTGCTGGCCGCCGGCCTGCTGGACGAGCTGCAGCTGCTCGTCCATCCGATCGTGGTGGGCAAGGGCATGCGGCTGTTCCCGGAGGGCGCGCCCCCGGTCCCCCTGGAGCTGCTCTCCGCGCAGACCTTCGAGACCGGCGTGCTCAACCTCTTCTACGCGCCCGCCGGCCCGGCCGCACCGGCCTCGTACGACGAAGCCAAGACCCACCTGCCCCGGCCCGCGCAGTAGCCCCGGACCGGCTGCGGCGGCGTCCTGGAGCGTGTGCGGAGGAGGCGGGAGCCGGGGGGACTTGCGTGAACCCCGTGCCGGATGAGCAAATGCCACCAGCGGCGCTCCCGGGAGAGCGCGCCGTGCGATTCGAGGGGGAACGGCCATGACACAGACCACGCGGGCCACGCAGGACCGGACCGGTGCGCAGGAGCCCATGCTGCGGGTGCGGGAGGTCCACCGCAGTTTCGGCAGCGGGGCGCAGGCCGTACATGCCCTGCGCGGGGTCTCGTTCGAGGTGCGCCGCGGTGAACTCACCGCGCTCAAGGGGCGCTCCGGTTCGGGCAAGACCACCCTGCTGAACGTGGTCGGAGGTCTCGACGCCCCGTCCCGGGGCGCGGTCGAGCTCGACGGGACCGATCTGTCGGGGCTGGACGAGGCGGGGCTGCTGGAGCTGCGGCGGGACCGGATCGGCTTCGTGTTCCAGTCGTTCGGGCTGATTCCGGTGCTGACGGCGGCCGAGAACGTCGGGGTGCCGATGCGGTTGCGCAAGGTGCCGGCCAGGCAGCGCGAGGAGCGGGCCCGCACCCTGCTCGCCCTGGTCGGTCTGAGCGACCACGCCGAGCAGCGTCCGGGCGAGCTCTCCGGCGGCCAGCAGCAGCGCGTGGCCGTGGCGCGCGCCCTGGCCAACGAACCGGACCTGATCATCGCGGACGAGCCGACCGGCCAGCTCGACTCGGAGACGGGCCGGCAGATCATGGAGCTGCTGAGGGCGGTCGTGCGCAGCGAGGGCGTCACCGCCCTGGTCGCCACCCACGACCCCACGCTGATGGAGCTGGCCGACCGGGTCGTGGAACTGCGGGACGGCCGGGTCGCCGACCCGGCCGACGACGCGGCCGCAGGGGTGGGCGCGGGGGCCGTGGCGCGATGACGTAGGGGCGGGCTGATCGGAGTACGGGCGCGTCGAGGGCGGTTGCGTCGGCGGCATCCTCCGGCGGGTGCGGGTTGCGTCACGGCCGCCGCTGCTCCGCGCCGTTGCGGGGGCGCACCGGTCGGGAAAGCGGGCGCGGATGTTCTGGATCCGGCCGTCGCGTCCGTTTGCGGCTGCCATCATGGGCGGCCGGGCTGCGGCGCGCGCCGTGCTCCGGAGCGAGGGAGGGCCAGGGTGGACGGACCGGGCAGCGCGAAGGGCCCGAGGGTCCCGCCGGACTACCCGCCGAAGACGCCCCCTCCGCCGAAACGGCCGGCCGAAGCGCCCCGCCCGAAGGCGCGGTCCGGGGCGGAGCCGGACGCGGACCTGCTCCCGGCCCCGCACGGGGCGCGCCCCGCGACGCGGGACCGGGTGCGGATGACCGTGCGCAACCGGCGGGCCGCCAGCTGGACCCTGCCCGGCGACCGCTGGACCAGCGCCAAGGCCGCCGCGCGGGTCGTGGCGGCCGTGCGCGGCTGGGGGTACGCGCATCCGGGCGACGACGTGCTCGACCGCTCCACGACGCTCCTGGTCGGCGCCGCCCTCGCCGACGGCGGGCGGCGCATCAGCGTGCACGTGGCCGACCAGGACGACCTGCTCCTGATCGTCGCCCTGAGCCATCGCGCCGGACCGGCCCCCGACGACGAGGCGCTGCTGACCCGGATCGCCGCGGTCACCGGCACGGCGGGCTGCGGCAGCGACGCCGCCGCCGACGGCCGCCGGGTGTGGGCCCTGCTGGACACCCGCCCGCGCCCCTGCGCGTACGGCGACGACGGTGCCGTCCCGCCGCCCCGGTGGGGTTGAGGCGGGCCACCAGCGCACCGGGGCCCCGCGCCACGTTCCGTGCCGCGGCGGTCACCGTCCGCTCCACGTGGGACGGTCGGCACCGGTCGGCGTAATCTGGTCGAACCGCCATAGAAGGTGCGTACGGACCGCCCCGTGCGCGCTCGGTACCCGCCGGGGACGATCCAGGGAGGCGGCGCGTGACCGATCCGTTCGGCTTCCTCAGGATTCCGCGCGAGGCCGTCGCGGCCCGCGCCGTGACCGAGCGCCTCGGCGACTGGCGCGAGGTGTACGCGGGCCAGGCGCTGCTACCGCTCGTCTCCCGGCAGGCCGACCGCTGCATGGACTGCGGCGTCCCGTTCTGCCACACCGGGTGCCCGCTGGGAAACCTCATCCCCGAGTGGAACGCGTACGCCGCGCACGGCGACTGGCGGGCGGCGTACGAGCGGCTGCACGCGACCAACAACTTCCCGGAGTTCACCGGCCGGCTCTGCCCGGCCCCGTGCGAGGACGCCTGCGTACTGACGATCAACGCGGCTCCGGTGACCATCAAGAACGTCGAGCAGACCATCGCGGACGAGGGCATGCGGCGCGGCTACATGGCGCCGCGTCCCGCGGAGCGGTGCGGCCGGGGCGCGGGTGCGGTCGTGGACGTCATCGGCTCGGGACCGGCCGGACTGGCCGCGGCCCAGCAGCTGACCCGGGCCGGTCACCGCGTCACCGTCCACGAGCGGGCCGACCGGATCGGCGGCCTGCTGCGCTACGGCATCCCGGAGTTCAAGCTGGAGAAGGCGCACCTGGACCGCCGCATAGAGCAGATGCGGGCCGAGGGCACCGCCTTCGTGACGGGCAGCGACGTCGGGGGTTCGCCGGGCACGCCCGGCGCGGCCAGCGCGTCCGCGCTGCGCGAGGGGGCCGACGCGGTGGTCGTGGCGACCGGCGCGGGCGAGCGCAGGGAACTGCCGGTGCCCGGGCGCGGGTTGTCCGGCATCCACCAGGCCATGGAGTACCTGACCCTGGCCAACCGGGTGCGGGAGGGGGACCTGGCCGCATCGCCCGTGACGGCGGCGGGCCGGCACGTGGTGATCGTGGGCGGCGGGGACACCGGCTCGGACTGCCTCGGCACGGCCCTGCGGCAGGGCGCGCTGTCCGTGGTCCAACTCGACATCAACCCGGAACCGGGCGCCGCGCGGACCGACGGCGAACCGTGGCCGGTCTACCCGAGGGTGTACCGGATCTCCCACGCGCACGAGGAGGCCCGCGGACAGGCGGGCCTCGACCCGCGGCTGTTCTCCTGCGCGACCCTGCACTTCGAGGGGGACGCCTCGGGCCGGGTCCGGGCGCTGCGGCTGACCTCGGTGGAGCCGCCGGCCCGCGCTCCCGTCGCCGGGACCGAACGCGTCCTGCCGGCCGCGCTGGTCCTGCTGGCGCTGGGTTTCACCGGCGCCGAGCGGGCGGGCGGGCTGTACGAGCAGTTGGGGCTGGCCCTGGACGAGCAGGGGAACGTCGTACGCGACGCCTCGTTCGCGGCGGGCGGCGGTCGGGCGGCGCCGGGCGTGTTCGTGGCGGGCGACGCGGGCCGCGGGCAGTCCCTGGTGGTGTGGGCCATCGCCGAGGGCCGGTCGGCGGCGGCGGCCGTGGACCGCTACCTGACCGGCTCCACCGCCCTCCCCTCCCCCGTCGCCGCAGACGACCGGCCCCTCACGGCGCTGGGACGGATGCGGTACGGCGACGACTAGACCGTCTCTCCGGTGGGCCGCCTCTCCGATGGACGGACTCCGGTGGGCCGTCCCCGAACCGTTCCCCGTGCGTCGGCCGTCGCACGGCGGGTGCGGGACGAGGCCCTCTGGCGGCCGCGCGCGGACCTCGTGCACCATCACTGTGCTCCACCTGCCCGACCCAGCCCGACGCCCGAGCAAGCGGCCACCCGCAGGAGGCAGATCCGTGAAGTCCCGTTCCGTCATGACCGCCCTCTCCCTCGTCCTCGGTGCGCTCTTCGCACCCGGCTTCGGAGCGCTGGCCGGGTCGAGCGACGCCCAGGCGGCCACCAAGGTCAGCCACGCCACCGCGACGTCGATGTTCCGACAGGCCGGTGTCACCTGGTCGTCCTCCGGCAACTGCTCCGACCGGTCCAACGGCACCTGCACCTCCTTCGACCAGCTCAACCTCGCCACGGCGCAGGGGGCCCAGACCCTGAAGCGCGCCACCGGCTGCGCGCTCACGATCACGGGCGGGACGGAGACGGGGCACGCGAGCGGCACGTACTCGCACTGGAACGGGTACAAGCTGGACTTCGCCAAGGCCGCGTGCGTCACCAACTACATCAAGAACACGTTCACTTACATCGGGGTTCGCGGTGACGGCGCACCCCAGTGGCAGTCCGGCTCGGGCAACGTCTACGCCGACGAGGGCAACCACTGGGACGTCCTCTACTACAACTGCGGCGGCTGCTGAGCGCGGACCGCGGGGCCGGGCGGTGCGGCCGTCCGGGGCTGAAGTAGCGTTCCGGTCATGACCACGCCGCCGCCTCAGTCCCCGGGCCCGTACGGGCCCCCGCAGCCCCCGAGTCCGTACGGCGGAGAGCAGTACGGCGGATCGCCGTACGGTGCCCCGCAGTACGGGGGACCGCACTATGGCGGACCGCAGTACGGCGGACCGCACCAGCCCCCGCCGCCGCAGTCCGCACAGCCTCCGCATCCTCCGCAGCCCCTCCCGCAGCCGCCCTTCCCGCAGCAGCCCGCTCCCGGCCAAGGGGGCTGGGGACAGCCGCCGGTGGAGCCGCCGCCGCGCAGGAAGCGGACCGGCCTGGTGGTCGGGATCGTGGCGGCCTCGGTGGCGGGGCTCGGCCTCGTCGGCTTCTCCGTGAAGGTGCTCACCGAGGCGGGGGACGTGGCCACCGGCGCCGGCTTCCCCGAGGCCGAGTACCGGCTGACGGTGCCCAAGTCCCTGCTCGACGGCACGTACACGCTGGCGCAGGACCTGTCGCAGACCCAGGGCAAGGCGGCGCTCGACGGGGCCTACGACGCGAAGATCCGCGACCCGAAGCCCGCCGTGGGCCAGTACACGTCGGGCAAGGCCGCCGGTACGAGCGCCCTGGTGTTCTCGGGCATGTACGGCCAGTTCAAGGATCCGGCGGGCGCGCGCGCCACGATGATGGAAGGCGCCGCTACGGCGGACGGTGCGACCGTCGCGGTTCCGGCGAAGGAGATCACGCCCGCCGGGTCGGACATCACGCTGACCTGTCAGGTCCTCACCTCGACACAGGCCGGTGCGACGACCACGCTGCCGATGTGCGCCTGGGCCGACGGGAACACCGGCGCTTCGGTCGCCGTCGTGACCCCCGAGACGGCTCGGCAGAAGCCCCGCTCCGTCGACCTCGCGAAGGTGGCCGCGACCACCCTCAAGGTGCGCGAGGAAGCCCGGCAGCCCCTCGGCTGACGGGCGCGCCCGTCAGGGGACGAAGACGCTCCGGTTGCCGTTCGGGCGGTAGGTCTCGCCGGGACCGATCAGCCACTCCACCCGACCCGTGCAGAAGGTCCCGGACCAGACCGCGACGACGGAGTCGGTCCCGTTCGTCACCACCGGCGGTGCGTAGTCGCCCAGCGGGTAGCAGCCGCCGGGGTCGTGGTGGACCGTTCCGTCCACGATCAGGAACCCGTGGGCCGCGTACGCGGTTCCGGGCGCCGCGAACGCGAGCGCCGCGGCGGCCGCCACCGCCCCCAACGCCGTCGTCGTACGTCGCATCATGCGCATGCCTCTTTCCAGCCAGGCCCGTTGCGGGCGCGGTCGCTGCCGCCGGTCTAGCGCCCCAGGCCGGCCCGGGGGCCGCGTACGGCCGGTGCGTCACCCGCCCGGGCGCACCGGTTCACCGGCGGGCGGTCGTCCGGCAGGCGGGTTGACCGGCCGGCAGGCCCTCCCGGATGTCACCTTCCGCACCCGGCCGGACGCTGTGCGTCACCGGCCGCCGGGTCGCGCCCAGGCCCGGATTCCGGGCTGCCCGGCCGGTCGGGAGGAAGGGCGCCCCCGGCGGAGTTACGCTCGGGGGAGGCCGGGAAGGGATGGATGCGCATGTGCCGCTGGCTCGCCTATCTGGGTTCGCCGATGCTGCTGGACGCCCTGCTCTACCGCCCGGAACACTCGCTGATCAATCAGAGCCTGCACGCCAGGATGGGTGTGGAGTCGACCAACGGGGACGGTTTCGGCATCGGCTGGTACAGCGCGGACGGCGACGGCACCCCGGCCATCTTCCGGGACATCGGCCCGGCCTGGAACAACCGCAACCTGCAGGAGCTCTCCGCACACGTCCGGTCGCCGCTGTTCTTCGCGCACGTCCGCGCCTCCACCGGCTCGGCGATCCAGCAGACCAACTGCCATCCGTTTCGCCACGGCCGCTGGCTGTGGATGCACAACGGGGCCATCGCGGACTTCCACCGGCTGCAGCGCGACCTCTGCATGGCCGTCGATCCCGCGCTCTTCCCGTCCATCGAGGGGTCCACGGACTCCGAGGTGATGTTCTACCTGGCCGTCACCTTCGGTCTGGATCAGGACGTGCCGGGCGCGGTGGCGCGCATGGCGGGCCTCGTGGAGCGCACCGGCAAGGAGCACGGGGTCGCCGACCCCCTGCAGATGACCGTGGCGGTGAGCGACGGGCAGCGCGTGTGGGCCTTCCGCTACTCCAGCCAGGGCAGGTCCCGGTCGCTGTTCTACAGCAGCAGGGCCGAGACCGTACGGCACCTCTACCCGGAGGTGCCCTACCTCAAGGAGGTCTCCGACGAGACCCGGATGGTGGTCTCCGAGCCGCTGGGGAACCTGCCCGGCGTGTGGAACGAACTCCCCGAGGCCAGCTACACCGTGATCCCCTCCGGCCCCGACACGGACTACCTGCCGTTCATTCCCGAGTGACGGCAGACGACCGGCGTCGTCCGACCGATAGGGGATGGTTTACGGCGTAATGAGCGATTAGGGGGGTATGCGCCCTTCACCAACCCGCGTGCCCCAGGGGGCCCCATGGCACTGACCCTGTCCACGTCGCCCGCCGGCGGTGCGGCCGAGGAGCCGCCGCCCGCCACCGCCCCGTTGATGACCATGGGTGTGGAGGAGGAGTTCCTCCTCGTCGACCGCACCAGCCGCGCCCCCGTGGGCCGCGGCCCGCGCGTGATCGAGGCGGCCGCGCGGACGCTCGGGCCGTTCGTCCAGCCCGAGTTCTTCACCGCCCAGGTGGAGGTGTGCACCAGCCCGACGTCGGACACCTCGGCGCTCCGCGCCGACCTGGCCGGGTTGCGGGCCGCGCTGGTGCGGGCCGCGGACGACGAGGGGTGCCTGCTCCTCGCCTCCGGGACGCCGGTGATCCCGCCCGAGCGACCGCTCACCGTCACGCCCGAGGCGCGCTACCGGCGCATGGCGGCGGACTTCGCGTCGGCCGTCGGGGCCTGCGACCAGGTGGTGTCCGGCTGCCACGTGCATGTCGGAGTGAGCGGCCACGCGGAGGCGCTCAGGCTGGCGAACCGGATGCGGCCCTGGCTGCCGACCCTGCAGGCCGTCGCCGCCAACTCGCCCTTCGACCGCGGTCGCGACAGCGGGTACGCGAGCTGGCGCTCGGTCGAGCACGCCCGCTGGCCCACGGTGGGTCCGGCTCCGGTGCTGGACGAGGCGGGGTACGAGCGGGTCGCCGACACCCTGGTGCGCAGCGGGGCGGTGCTGGACCGGCGGATGATCTACTGGTTCGCCCGGCCTTCGGAGCACGTGCCGACCCTGGAGATCCGGGTCGCCGACACCAACTCCGACCTCGACACCGTCGTCCTGCTGGCCGTGCTGGTCCGCGGGCTCGCGGCCACGCTGCGGGAGGAGCCG
This sequence comes from Streptomyces subrutilus, assembly GCF_008704535.1. Lineage (NCBI taxonomy): Bacteria > Bacillati > Actinomycetota > Actinomycetes > Kitasatosporales > Streptomycetaceae > Streptomyces > Streptomyces subrutilus. The sequence continues at coordinate 7,507,984 of NZ_CP023701.1, read as the reverse complement.
GCCCGCGGCGGGCCGCCCCCGTCGCTCGGCTACCGCGCCCTGCGGGAGGCGCACCGGCTCGCGGCCGTGCACGGGTTGGCCGGCGACGGCCTGGACCTGGCCGCCGGGCGCCGGGTGCCGGCCTGGGAGCTGGTATGGCGGCTGCGCGAGCGGGCGGCGCCGGGGCTGGCGGCCTCCGGTGACCTGGGGCGCGCCGACGAGCTGCTGGGCCGGCTGCGGGAGCGGGGCGGCGGCGCCGACCGACAGCGCGCCGCCCACCGCCGCCGGGGACGCCTGGGCGACGTGGTGGACAGCCTGGCCCGGAGCACGGCCGCCGCCTGAGGCCGCGCGTCACCCGGCGGGCGGGGGCGGTGTCATCGCCCATCGGATGGTCCGGGTGAGGGCGCGGCCGGACAGCCGTAGGCACCTCTCACCCGGGCCGGTCGGCGAGCGCAGGCCCAGCATGCCGCGGGCCCACGGCGGCAGCAGCGCGACCGCGTTGGCGGCGAGCAGCGCGTACGGCGGGCGGGCGGGCCACGGGAGCGGCGGTTCGCGCAGGACGAAGCGGGCGGCGTCCAGCGCTTCGGGGGTCGCGCTCAGTGCGGGCCGGTACTGGGCCAGTCGGGCGGCCAGTGCGGCACGGTCGCGGGGCGGGTCCTCGACCCCGAGGGCGGCGGCGACCCGGGCGGTGTCGGCCACGTACTCGTCGCAGCCCGTCGCGTCCAGCGGGTGCGCGCCGAAGCGCTGGTGGGCCCGCAGGAAGCTGTCGACCTCGGCCGCGTGCACCCAGCCCAGCAGGTGGGGGTCGGCCGCGTGGTAGGGCTCCCCCTCGGCGGTGGCGCCCCGGATCCGGTCGTGCACCGCGCGGACCCGGTCGACGGCGCGTTGCGCGTCCTCGGCGGTGGCGTAGGTGGTGGCGGCGAGGAAGGTGCTGGTGCGCTGGAGCCGCCCCCAGGGGTCGCCCCGGAAGCCGGAGTGCGCGGCGACGGCGGCCATGGCGCGCGGGTGCAGCGACTGCAGCAGCAGGGCGCTCAGGCCCCCGACGAACATCGAGGCGTCGCCGTGGACCGTACGGATCGGCCGCTCGGGGCCGAACCAGCGGGGTCCCGGCGTGCCGTGGATGCGGGCGCGGTTCGCGGGGCCGGCCGGGCCCGCCACGCGGCGGAACAGCGCGCTGCCCAGTCGGCCCCGGAGGTCCGGACCGCCGCTCACCGCCGGGTGAGCGCGGTGGCCGGGGAGCGGTGCACCGCTCCGGCGCGGGCGTCCTCGCGGGCGGCCTGCTCGGGGTGGCGGCGGCGCCAGTACGGATTGTCGTGCGGCAGTCCGCCGGTCACCCGGCCGTACATCCCGAACGTGAGGATCAGCAGCCCCATGACGAAGCTGAAGATGACGTTCGACATGCTGAAGTCGAGGAGGTTGGCGGACTTGCCGATCAGGAAGAGGTTGACGAAGCCGCTGAGCACGAACAATCCGCCGACCACCATGTTCACGGTCGAGGCCACGTTGCCCCCGACGCAGGCGGCGACGACGAGGACGGCTCCGACGACGAGGGAGACCAGGCTCAGCAGGCCGTTGGTGGACAGGCCGGCGACCCGGGCGCCCTCGGTCGAGAAGAAGCCGAGTTCGTTGGTGAATCCCAGGCAGCCGAAGGCCAGGAGGAGGACGCCGCAGCCGGCGGCGCCGATGCGGTAGACCAGGGTCAGGCGGTGGTCCACGGGAAGTTCGTCACGCAGGTTCACGGCGTGCTCCTTGGGTGCTCCTCGGATGGTCCTGCGGTGCGGCTCCAGTCTGGGCAGGGCGCCGGCCTGGCGCATCTTGCAGCGTTCGCGCGTCGAATCGGCCGTGCGCCGCGGGGCCCGGGGCCGATGCCCCGGGCCCCGCGGCCGCGCTCCCGGTCAGGGTTTCCCCGGTCAGCCTCGGACGATGCTCCGCACGTTCTCGACGCTCCCGCAATCGGCGGCCAGGTGCCGTTCGCGCTCCTTCAGGAAGGCCGCGGCGAGCTCGGCCCTGCGCTCGTCGGGCACGTTCTCGCGGGCTCCGTTGAGGATCGTCCGCTCCTCCTCGTCGAGGTGGTGGGAGACCGCCTTGACGAGGTCCTCCAGACGCGCGTCCCAGGCGTCGGAGCCGACCTCGGACACTTCGAGCAGCGCGAGCAGGGCCTCGTTGCCCTCGGCGTGCTCCTCCGCACCGTGTTCCACTTCCTCGTTGTCAACGTTCTTGAAGCGCTTGAGCGCTCCGTAGACCTCGGACTCCTCCGCCTCGCCGTGCGCGATGAGCAGGGCGGAGAACGTCGCGAGCGCGGCCGCCCGGTCCGACTCGACGCTCCGCATCCGCCGGAACAGGTCCTCCATGGTGCGGTGGTCCTTGAGGATCACCGCGACGACGTCCTGCTCCTGCTGTTCGGCCGCGGCCATGTCGCTTCCCTCCGGTACGGGTTCTTCTGGTACGGGATCGTCCGTTGATACGGGATCCCCCGTGCTGGCGTGCGGGCCCCGGCGGTCGTGCACGGGCGGCCCGTCGGCCCGTGCGAGGGCCCCGGGCCGGGTCCGTGAAACCGGGGGCCACGTGAGGCACGTGCCCGGAGAAGATGCGACCATGCGCGTCCTCCCGACGGGTTTGACCTGCGGCCGGGCGGGCAGCCGCGTCAACGAATCGGACGAGCCCCCTGAATGGCCTGAATGGAGGGCGGAGATGTCAACCAGCACGCTGATAGCCGTGATCGTCGTCGCGGCGGTCGTGGTCATCGCGCTCACGGCGCTCCTGTGGACGCTGTCACGCCGGCGCCACCTGCGGGAGCGCTTCGGGCCGGAGTACGAGCGCACGGTCGAGGACGAGGGCGGCAGGATGGCCGCCGAACGTGAGCTGCGGGCCCGCGAGAGCCGGCACGACGAGCTTGAGATCAAGGAGCTGCCGGCCGAGCGCCGGCACCAGTACGCGGAAGAGTGGAGCGGGGTCCAGCAGCGGTTCGTCGACCGGCCGGAGGGTTCCGTGGCCGAGGCCGACGAGCTGGTCACCCGCCTGATGGGCGAGCGCGGATACCCCACCGACGGCTACCGCGGACAGCTACGCGACCTGTCGGTGGAGCACGGACACACGCTGGAGCAGTACCGGGCCGCCCACGCGGTGAAGGTGCGCTCCGGTGAGGGACAAGTGACGACAGAGGAGCTCCGAGGGGCGATGGTGCACTACCGCGCCCTCTTCGAGGAGCTGCTCGGCGACCAGAGGAGCCGATGAGCATGCGCAACCGCGACGAGAAGGCCGAGCGGGCGGACGAGCCCGTCCTGACGACCGAGGACCTCGCGCGTCCCGGCATACACGCCGAGCGCGCCGCCGACCCGCGCATCGACCGCGGAGCGGAGCACGAGGCCGGGCGCGAGGCCCGCTGGGTACCCGGAACAGAGGGCGGCCACGCGACCGACCCGGCCACCGACCCCGCCCTGGGCCGGGAGTCCGGCCCGCACGCGGGGCTGCAGAACGACCCGGACGCCGGGCTGGGCCAGGGCGTGGACCAGGGTGTGGACCCCTACCGCCAGCCGGAGCCCGGGACGGGCCCCGGCGCGGGCGCCGACGCCGACGCAGCCGTCTTCCCGGGCGAGGCCACCCGCGACCTGGACGGACCCGGCCGCAACGGCACCGGGCGGACCGCTGACGGCGGTCCTCCGGGCGACGGCGGCCGTCCGGAAGGCACGGGAACGGGTGCGGTGACGGGCGCCCACGCCGGGGACACCGACGGCGAGCCGCTCCTCGGCGCGGCCGAGGCGGAGTCGTACCGCACGACGTGGAGCGAGATCCAGGGACGCTTCGTGGACGACCCGCGCGAAGCCGTGCGGTCCGCCGACACCCTGGTCGCAGAGGTCATGCAGGCCTTCGCGGGCACCCTGGCCGAGCACCGGAGCCGGCTGGAGAAGCAGTGGGACAGCGGCGAGGAAGTGGCCACCGAAGACCTGCGGCTGGCCCTGCGGGCGTACCGGTCGCTCGTCAACCGGCTGCTCGACACCTGATCCGTCAGGTCCACCGGGCGGCCGCCGGAGACGTCCACGTGCCCCGGGCCGCCTCACGGGTCCCGGGGCACGTGGACGTCCAGGACGCACATGTCGTCCCGGTCGTCCGGACGCAGCGCGGCCGGCGTCCGGGCCGGGGCCTTCTCGCGGCCGTCCCCGCACCAACCGCACCGCGGTCCCGGCGAGCCGGGCGAGACCCTCTTCGAGGTCCTCGCCCGGCTCTTCGACGAGTCCGTCCGTGTAGAGCCATGGTGGCGGTCGCGCCCGAAGGGTCCGAAGCCGTGTGCGGCAGCAGGGTGTTGAGCGTGCTCGGCACGGCGGGCAGGGCGGCGCACGGGCGGACGTCCCCCTGACGGCCCGTTTGCCCGCGCTCCGGGCCGGGCAGACGCCGGTGCATGTCCGAACCTGATGAATCGAAGAGCGGGACGGTCACGACCAAGGTCCCGGCACGGTTGGACCAGCTCCCCTGGTCCCGTTGGCATTGGATGATCGTGATCGGGCTGGGCACCGTGTGGGTGCTGGACGGCCTCGAGGTGACCATCGTCGGCAACATCGCGAGCCGGCTCTCGGAGGACGGCAGCGGCCTCTCGATCACCGACGCCCAGGTCACCGGCGTCGCGGCCGCCCTCTACGTGGCGGGCGCCTGCTTCGGGGCCCTGTTCTTCGGCCGGCTGACCGACCTCTACGGCCGCAAGAAGCTGTTCCTGATCACACTGGCGGTCTACCTGGCGGCCACGGCCATGACGGCGCTGTCCTTCTCCGCCTGGTGGTTCTTCCTGTTCCGCTTCCTCACCGGCTTCGGCATCGGCGGTGAGTACGCCGCCATCAACTCGGCGATCGACGAGCTGATCCCCAGCAAGTACCGCGGCCGGGTCGACCTCATCATCAACGGCAGCTTCTGGCTGGGCGCGGTGGCGGGGTCGCTGCTGTCGGTCGTCGCGCTCAACACCGACCTGTTCCCGGCCTCGGTGGGCTGGCGGCTGACCTTCGCCCTGGGCGTCGTGCTCGGCCTGGTCATCCTGCTCGTACGGCGCCACGTGCCCGAGAGTCCGCGGTGGATGTTCATCCACGGCCGGGCCGAGGAGGCGGATGCGCTGGTCGCCGACGTGGAACGGCAGGTGGAGGCGGAGAAGGGGGTACGGCTGCCGGAGCCGGACGAGTCCATCACCGTGGTGCAGCACCGCAGCATCGGCTTCGGCGAGATCGCGAAGACCGTGTTCCGCTCCTATCCGCGCCGGGCCGTGCTGGGACTGTCCCTCTTCGTCGGCCAGGCCTTCCTGTACAACGCCATCACCTTCGGCTTCGGTTCCATCCTCGTCACGTTCTTCGACGTCTCCAGCGGGGTGACCGGCTACTACTTCGCCGTCATCGCCTTCGGCAACTTCCTCGGCCCGCTGTTGCTGGGCCGCATGTTCGACACCGTGGGCCGGCGGCCCATGATCTCGGGGACGTACATCCTGTCCGGGCTGCTGCTCTTCGGGACCGCGTGGCTCTTCGGGGCGGGCAAGCTGTCCGCCGTGACGATGACCGCCTGCTGGTGCGTGGTGCTCTTCTTCGCCTCGGCAGGGGCCAGTTCGGCGTACCTGACCGTCAGCGAGATCTTCCCGATGGAGACGCGCGCGATGGCGATCGCCTTCTTCTACGCGATCGGCACCGCGGCGGGCGGCATCTCCGGTCCGCTGATCTTCGCGGGCCTCACGTCGAGCGGGGTGGTGGGCGACGCCGTGATCGCCTTCTGCATCGGGGCCTCGCTGATGGTGGCGGCCGGGGTGGTGGCGGTCTTCTTCGCGGTCGCCGCCGAGGGGCGTTCCCTGGAGCAGATCGCCACCCCCCTCTCCGCGCGCGAGGCCGCCGACGCTCCGGCCGCCTGACGACGGCGCGAGCGCAGTCCCGCCGACGGTCCGCGCGCCACGAAGCGGCCTGCGACCGGCCACGACCGACCCCCGCCTTCCCCGGCGCACAGCGGTGCGCGCCGGGGAAGGCGCGCGTTCTGGGCCATAGTTGTCCTCGCGCGGCACGAGAACCGACACAGACAAGCAGGGTGAACCATGTTCGAACCGGTACGGGACAACCCCTACCCCGACAGCCACGTCCTCGGCGAGGGCCCCGAGCCGCATCCCCTGCTGGGGCCGGTGCTGCCGCTGCTGGGGCGCTGGCACGGACGGGGCCGGGGCGAGTATCCGACCCTCCCGCAGGACTTCCGGTACGAGCAGGAGATCACCTTCAGCCACGACGGCCGCCCCTTCCTGCGCTATGAGGCCCGCGCCTGGCTGGTCGACGGCGACGGGGTCCCGGTGCGGCCGGCGGGGCGCGAGTCCGGGTGGTGGCGGGTGACGCCGGACGCCACCCTGGAGGTGGTGCTGGCCCACCCGACCGGCATCGTCGAGACGTACGTGGGACGGGCGGCCGGCACCGAGTTCGAGATCGGGACGAAGGAGGTGTCGCTGACGCCGCTGGCCAAGGAGGTCACCGGCACCCGGCGCCACTACACCGTGGACGAGGGCCGGATGACGGTGGTCCACGACATGGCCGCCGTGGGGCAGCCGCTCCAGCACCACCTCACGACCCACCTGCGGCTGCGCCCGTCCTGAACGCGTCCCGGGGACCGGGTGGCGTGCCGGCCGCGCGCACGCACCCGGTTTCCGGGCGGTGTCGCGGGCACCGATGAGTTTTCCCGGCCCGGGCAGTCATGTCCTTCACGGTCGGACGACACGGGAGGAACCCATGACCCAGCTCCTGAGAGTGCAGAACTTCAACGTATCCAGCGACGGGATCGGCGCGGGCGAGGACCAGAGCCTGGAGCGGCCGTTCGGCCACGTCGATCCCGGGCGGCTGTTCGCCTGGGCCGGCGCCACGGCGAGCTGGCCCATGCGCACCGATCCCGGGGGCAGCCGGGGCCTGGACGACTACCTCACGCGGGACTACCCGCGCAACATCGGCGCCGAGATCATGGGCCGCAACAAGTTCGGGCCGCAGCGCGGGCCCTGGGAGGACCACGAGTGGTGCGGCTGGTGGGGGGACGAGCCCCCGTTCCGCACGCCGGTGTTCGTCCTGACGCACCACGAGCGGCCGTCCTTCACGCTCTCCGACACGACCTTCCACTTCGTCGCGGGCGACCCGGCCGATGTGCTCGCCCGGGCGAAGGAGGCGGCGCGGGGCAAGGACGTGCGGCTCGGCGGCGGGGTCACCACGATCCGGCAGTTCCTCGACGCCGACCTCGTCGACACCCTGCACGTGGCGGTCTCACCGGTGGAGCTCGGGTCCGGGCTGCGGCTCTGGGAGTCCCCCGACGAACTGCTCGACCGCTTCCACCTCGACGTCGTGCCCAGCCCGAGCGGGGTGACGCACCACTTGTTCTGGCGCAGGTGACCCGGCGGCCTGCGGCGGGGGCCGTGCGTGCGCCGGTGCGTGCGGTGGTGCGCGGCTCTTGCCGTTGAGCGGGTTGCTTCCCATACTCGCGCGGCCCGTCACCGCCGTCGTGGAGGTTTCCCCATGCGCAGGAACGCCCTGCTGTCGTCCGTGCTCGCCGCCGTCCTGGCGGTCCCCCTCGTCACCGCGTCCACCGCCGCGGCCGATCCGGAGGCCGCCGCCTCCGGGCCGGTCCGCAAGGTCATCCTCGACGCCGACATGGGCGAGCTGAACGACGACGCCGTCACCATGTTCATGCTCGCCGCGTCCCCGCAGGTCGACCTCCTCGGCGTCACGGTCGTCTCCGGCAACACCTGGGTCGAGGAGGGCACCGCGTACGCGCTGCGCCAGTTGGAGCTGGCCGGCCGCTCCGACGTCCCGGTGGCCGCCGGGGCCGGGGAGCCGCTGATGCCCGGCCGCCGGGAGCGGCTGGCCGCCGAGAACGCGCTCTACGGCACCGCGCCCTGGACGGGCGCCTTCGAGTCCGCGCGTCCGCCCGCCCACGACCGGCTCGCGGAGCCCCCGTACGGCGGGTACGCGAAGACGCGGCCGGTCCGCTCCGGCGCCGTCGACTTCATCGTGGAGCAGGTCAGGCGGCACCCGCACCAGATCACCTTCATCGCGGCGGGACCGGCCACCAACCTGGCGCTCGCGGTGCGCAGCCATCCGGAGATCGTGCCGCTGTTCAAGGAGGTCGTCTACATGGGCGGCGCCTTCGACAAGCCGGGCAACATCACCCCGGCGGCCGAGTTCAACTGGTGGTTCGACCCGGAGTCCGCGCGGATCGCCGTCCGTACGCCGTTCCCCCGGCAGACGGTGCTGCCGGACGACGCGGCCCAGCACGTGAAGTACACCAGGACGCAGTACGAGGCCGTCACCGCGGGCCCCTCGACCCCGGTGAAGAAGATGTTCAAGGACCTCCAGGGCCCGGAGTTCGCGAAGGACCCGCAGCACTTCACGTACGTGTGGGACGCGCTGACGGCGGCCGTCCTGCTGGACCCGGCCGTCGCCGTCGCGCCCGAGGAGCGGTACGTGGACGTGGACGCGGACTTCGGTCCGGACTACGGGCGTTCGCTCGGCTACCGGCTCGACGAGTTCTCGGCGCCCCGCAACCCGGCGGGGACCCGGAAGGCGACGGTGGTGACGGGGATCGACACCGCCCGGTTCTGGTCGCTGTACGTGGGTCTGCTGCGCCGCGCCTGACGTGGTGAAGCGTGTCAATCGACCGCATCCGGGGTCTTGCGGTTGCCACGGTTGCTTCCCATACTCCGCGCAACACGAGTTGCCAACTCGTGTTGCAGGAGCGACACGTGGCATTCGTCCCCATCTCCGGGAGTGTTCGGCATGGCTACACGGCAGGACGTGGCACGGCTCGCGGGCACCTCCCCCGCGGTCGTCAGCTACGTGCTCAACAACGGGCCCCGGTCGGTGGCCCCGGCCACCAAGGAGCGGGTCTTGGCGGCGGTGCGCACCCTCGACTACCGGCCCAACGCGGTCGCCCGCTCGCTGCGGATGAGCCAGACCATGACGCTCGGGCTGGTCGTGCCGGACGCGGCCAACCCGTTCTTCGCGGAGCTGGCCCGCTCCCTGGAGGACCACGCCTGGGCCGCCGGCTACACCCTGCTGGTGGGCAACACGGTCGACGATCCGGGCCGCGAGGCCGGCTACATCCGGACCTTCGTGGACCGCCAGGTGGACGGGCTGGTGCTCATCCCCTCCCAGGGCGACCGGCCGTGGCGGGCCGAGCTGGCCCGCTCCGCCGTCCCGAGCATCGTCTTCGACCGCGAACTGACCGGCGTCGCCGCCTCCCACGTCGTGGTCGACAACGCGGGCGGGGCGCGGGCCGCCACCGAGCACCTGCTGGCCCACGGCCGGCGCCGGGTCGGCTGCATCGCCGGCCCGGTCGGCATCCACCCCACGGTGGACCGGGTGGTGGGCTGGCGCACCGCCCTGGAGGCGGCGGGCCTGCGGGCGGGGTCCGGCTCGGGCGGGACCACCGGCTGGGAGGCCCTGCCCGAGGCGGCCCCGCTGCTGCACGGCCAGTTCGGGCGGCTCGACGGCTACCGCTCCGGGCGGGCGCTGCTGTCGCTGGACCGGTCGGTGGACGCCTTGTTCGTCACCTCGGACGAGCAGGCGTTCGGGGTGCTGCGGGCCGCCACCGAGCTGGGCATCCGGGTGCCGGAGGACCTGGCGCTGGTGTCCTTCGACGGGATCGCGGCCGGGGCCTACACCTGTCCGGCGCTGTCCACCATGCGCCAGCCCTTCGAGGGGCTCGCGCGGACCGCCGTACGACGGCTGCTGGGCCGGATGAGGGACCCGGACCTGCCGCCGACCCGGGACGTGCTGCCGGTGTCCCTGCTCGCCCGGGGCTCCTGCGGCTGCCTCGACCCGGCGGGCGGCGAACACGCCCCCGCCTCCACCCCGTACGAGGCGGAGGAGTCCCGCAGCGATGGATGAGCGATTGGTCGTGATCGGCAGCCTCAACATGGACCTGTCGGTCACCGTGTCCCGGCTGCCACGGCCGGGCGAGACGGTCTCCGGGGCCGATGTGGTGCGCGGGGCCGGCGGCAAGGGCGCCAACCAGGCCGTGGCCGCCGCCCGGCTCGGCGCCGGCGTACGGATGGTGGGCCTGCTCGGCGAGGACACGCTGGGCGGTGAACTGCGGGCCGGGCTGCTGGCCGAGGGCGTGGACGCCGGGGGGATCGCCCAGCTTCCCGGGGTGTCGACGGGCCTGGCGCTCATCGTCGTCCAGCGGGACGGGGAGAACACCATCACCCTCTCCCCCGGTGCCAACCACCGGCTGGACGTGCCCGCGCTGGAGGAGCTGGCGGAGCCGGCCGGTCCGGGTGAGACCCTGCTGCTCCAGCTGGAGGTCCCGGTCGAGACGGTCCTGGCCGCCGCCCGTTCGGCGCGCGCGGCGGGGGCGCTGACGGTGCTGAACGCGGCGCCGCTGCCGGCCCTGCCGCTGCCCTCGGAGCTGCTGGCGGCGGTCGACGTCCTGGTGGTCAACGAGACCGAGGCCGCGGGGCTGCTGGCGCCCGGTCCGGAGCCCGACTGGGCGACGCACGCGCGGCGGCTGCGGGCGCTGGGCCCGGACACCGTGGTGATCACCCTGGGCGCGGCGGGTGCGGTGGCGGCGGGTCCGGACGGTCCGGTGGCCGAGGACGGGTTCCCGGTCGCCGCGGTGGACACGGTGGGCGCGGGGGACGCCTTCTGCGCGCAGTTGGCGCTGGCCCTGGGCGCCGGGGTTCCGCTCGCGCAAGCCGTACGGCGCTCCTGCGCGGCGGGGGCGCTGGCGACCACCCGGCGCGGAGCCCAGGCGGCGCTGCCGACCCGGGCCGAGGTGGACGGTCTGCTGGTGCGCTCCGGAGCGGGGGTGGCGGGCCGTGCGCGCTGAGGGGCTGTGGCATCCGCGGCTGCTGCACCTGGTGGCCTCGCTGGGGCACGGGGAGCTGCTGGTCGTGGCCGATCCGGGGCTGCCCGTACCGGCCGGGGTGGAGTGCGTGGACCTGGTGTGGCGGCGCGGGGATCCGCCGCTGGGTCCGGTGCTGGCCTGCGTGCTGGGCGAGCTGGCCGCGGAGCGGGCGACGGTCGCGGCGGAGGCCGCCGATCCGGGGCTGCTGGCGGTGTTCGCGCGGGAGTTGGCCGGGCTGCCCGTGGACCGGGTCGCGCACGCCGAGCTCAAGGAACTGACCGGCCGGGCCCGCGCGGTGGTCCGGACCGGGGAGGCGACCCCGTACGCCAACGTGGTGCTGCGGGCCGGGGTCCCCTTCTGACGGGGCCCTCCGGGCACCCCGGCGGCACGCCGCTCCCCCGCCCCTTCCCTCCGTCTCCGTCCGTCCCTCTCTCCCCTTCCGTTTTCTCCGACTTCGCTTCCAGCCGAGGAGATTGTCATGTCAGTCAACCGGAATAGATCATTCCTTATCGCCTCCTGCACCACCCTCCTGCTGGCCTCCGCGCTCACCGCGTGCGGGCAGGAGGGCGAGGGCGCCGCCGACCGGAAGGCGAGCGCCCGGCCCACCGTCTGCCTGGTCATGAAGTCGCTCGGCAACGAGTACTTCCAGACCATGCAGAAGGGGGCCGAGGAGCACGCGAAGCAGCGCGGCGACCTCGTGCTCAGGGCCAGCGGCATCCAGAACGAGACCGACATCGACGGCCAGGTCGCGGCCATCAACGGCTGCATCACCGACCGGGCCGACGCCATCGTCGTCGCTCCGGCCGACTCCCGGGCCCTGGTGGCCCCGCTGGGCCGCGCCGTGAAGGCGGGCGTGAAGGTGGTGAACATCGACGTGAAGCTCGACGACAGGGCGCTCGCGGCGGCCGGCCTGGAGATCCCGTTCGTCGGCCCGGACAACACCGAGGGCGCCCGGCTGTCGGGCGAGGTGCTGGGCAAGGCCCTGGGCAGGGGCGCCAAGGTCGTCATCCTGGAGGGCAACCCCGGTGCGGCCAACGCCCAGCAGCGCAAGGCCGGTTTCGAGGCGGCGGCGCGGGCGGCCGGTCTGGAGGTGGTGGACTCCAAGACCGCCCACTGGGAGACGGACGAGGCGTACACGGTGGTCGGCAACTGGCTGACCACCCATCCGGACGTGCGGGGCGTCCTCGCGTCCAACGACTCGATGGCGCTCGGCGCGGTCAAGGCGGTCCAGGCCAAGCAGAGCAAGGTCAAGATCGCGTCCTTCGACAACATCGAGGCCGTCCGCCCCTACGTGAAGGACGGCACGGTGGTGGCGACGGTGGACCAGTACGCGGCCCAGCAGGCGGGCGACGGCATCGACCAGGCCATGAAGGCGGTCAAGGGCGAGGAGCCGCCGAAGGGCTGGGTCAAGACCACGATCAAGGTCGTCACCGCGGCCGACCTCGGCTGACCGGTGGACCGCACCGTGAACGGCGCCGCCCCGCGTCCGGCAGCGCCCGGCGCCCCCGAACCCCTCTTCGAGGCCTCCGGCATAGCCAAGGCCTTCCCCGGGGTCGTCGCCCTCGACGGCGTACGGCTCGACCTGCGGGCGGGCGAAGTGCACGCGCTGCTCGGGGAGAACGGCGCCGGGAAGTCCACCCTGGTGAAGATCCTCGGCGGAGTCCAGGCCCCCGACTCCGGCACCATGCGGCTCGCGGGGCTCCCGTACGCCCCGGCGGACGCGGCCTCGGCGATGCGCGCGGGCGTCCAGGTGGTGCACCAGGAGCTGAACCTGCTGCCGAACCTGTCGGTGGCGGAGAACCTCTTCCTGCAGCGGCTGCCGCGCCGGCTCGGCCTGGTGGACCGGCGCACCCTGCACCGCAGGGCGGCCGGACTGCTGGCCGAGGTGGGGCTGGAGGTCTCCCCCGGTATCCGCGCGGACCGCCTCGGCATCGCCCAGGCGCAACTGCTGGAGATCGCCAGGACCCTGTGGCAGGACTGCCGGGTGCTGGTCATGGACGAACCGACGGCCACTCTCACCCCGCGGGAGACCGGGCGGCTGTTCGCCCTGCTGCGCCGGCTGACCGCGCGGGGCACGGCCGTGCTCTACATCTCCCACCACCTGGAGGAGGTGTTCGAGATCGGGGACCGGATGACGGTGCTGCGCAACGGCCGGCACGTCGTCACCGAGGACCTGGCCGGCACGGACACCGCCGAGGTGATCCGGCTGATGGTCGGCCGCGACATGGAGCGCGAGTACCCGCCGCACGTCCCGCGCGAACCGGGTCCCGAACTGTTGCGCGTCGAGGGGCTGACCGCGCCCGGCGGCCGGCCCGTCTCCTTCGCGTTGCGCGCGGGCGAGGTCGTCGGGGTGGCGGGCCTGGTGGGGTCCGGGCGCACGGAGACGGTGCGCGCCCTGTTCGGCGCCGACCGCGCCACCGGCGGCCGGGTGCTGCTGCGGGGGCGCCAGGTGCGCATCCGCTCGCCCCGGGACGCGGTCCGCCGCGGGCTGGGGCTGCTGACCGAGGACCGCAAGGGGCAGGGGCTGGTGCTGGGGATGCCGGTCGCGGCGAACGTCACCCTGGCCGCGACCGGCGCGGTCTCCCGCGGCGGCCTGCTGCGCCGGGGCGAGGAGGAGCGGCACGCGCGGGAGGCGGTGGCCGCGCTCGCGGTGCGCACGCCGGGCGTGCGGACGGCCGTCGGAACCCTCTCGGGCGGCAACCAGCAGAAGGTCGTGCTGGGCCGCTGGCTTCTCGCCGGCGCCGACGTCCTGATGGTGGACGAACCCACGCGCGGCATCGACGTCGGCGCCCGCTACGAGATCCACCAACAGCTCGTCGCACTGGCCGCCGGGGGGCGGGCCCTGCTGGTGGTCTCCTCCGACCTGCCCGAACTGATGGGCGTCTGCGACCGGATCCTCGTCTTCTCGCGCGGCGGCCTCGCCGGCGAGGTGGCCCGCGCGGACTTCGACAGTGCCCGCATCCTCGCGCTCGCGTACTCCGGCTACGTGGGCGCCCCGGGCGGTGAGGACCCGCCGCCACCGGACGCGGTCCCGCGGCCGGCCCCCGCAACGAAAGGTGACACCCCGTGACCACGTCCACGTCCTCCGCGCAGGCCGCTCCGGCGGTGCGGCGCACCCCGGCCGCCTCCTCGTTCGCCCGGCAGGTGATGGGCGAGGCGGGAATCGGGGTGGCGCTGCTGGCCCTGGTGGCCGTGTTCGCACTGGCCGCACCGCACTTCGCGACCCGGGCGAACCTCACCCACATCGCCACCGAGATCACCTTGAACACGATGCTCGCGGTCGGCATGACGTTCGTCATCCTCGTCGGCGGTATCGACCTGTCGGTGGGCGCGGTGATGGCCCTGTCCGCGGTGGTCTCGGGCGAGGTGCTGACGTCCGGCGGCCTGTCGCCGTCGGTGGCGGTCCTGCTGGCCGTGCTGGTGGCGGCGGCCGTCGGGATGGTCTGCGGGCTGGTGAACGGCTTCGTGTCGGAGCACTGGAAGGTGCCGTCGTTCATCGTCACGCTCGGCATGCTGAACATGGCCCGGGGCGCGGCCCTCCAGTACACCGACGCCAAGACCCTCTACGACTTCCCGCCCGGCTTCGGCCGGTTCGGGACCGCGACCCTGCTGGGCGTGCCGGCGCTGTTCTGGATCGCGCTGTCGATGGTCGCGGTGGGCCATGTCGTCCTCACCCGTACCGTCTTCGGGCGGCTGGTCTTCGCGATCGGCGGCAACGAGGAGGCCGTACGGCTCTCCGGGCACCGGACCGGCGTGGTGAAGGTGGCCGTCTTCGTGATCGCCGGGTTCGCGGTGGGCATCGCGGCGGTGACGTACATGGCCCGGCTGTCGATCGCGAGCCCGATCATCGGCGGGGGCTACGAGCTGAGCGCGATCGCGGCGGTGGTCATCGGCGGGGCCTCGCTGTCCGGCGGCAAGGGCTCGATGGTGGGCACCCTGCTGGGGGCCTGCCTGCTCGGGGTGCTCACGAACGGGCTGCTGCTGATGGGGGTGTCCGACTTCCAGCGGCAGATCATCACCGGCGCGGTCATCGTGGTGGCGGTGGTGGTGGACCACTACCGCGGTCGGCTGGCCCGGCGCCTCACGCCGCTGGGCTGACGGCGCGTCCGCGTCCGCCGCGCTACCCGGGGAGCACGGCCTCGACGTGGGCGCGCAGGCGGGTGCGGATCTCGTCGCCGGTGAGGTGTTCGGTGGCGGCGAGGTGGCTGACGAGGTCGGCCCGTACGGCGGCCAGCAGCAGGTGGGCGAGATAGGAGGCGTGCGCGGGGTCGGTGAGCTCGCCGAGGGCCTCGCACAGGGTGTGGTGCCACCAGGCGTACGACGCGCTGCGGTACGGGCTGGCGGCGCCGTCGTCCTCCAGCGCCAGGTAGAGGCTCCGGTTGTCCAGCTTGAAGCCGGCGAGGGCGTCGAGCAGGGCCGGGACGCGGTCGCGGGGCGGGGTCGAGGGGCCCAGGGGGGCCGGGCCCGCGGTGACGGCCTCGCGCAGGGGCGCGGAGCGGCGCTCGGCCAGGGCCTGGAGCAGGCCGGTCCGGTCGGTGAACGCGCGGAAGACCGTACCCTTTCCGACTCCGGCGGCCGCGGCGACGGAGTTCATGCTCACCTCCGCCGGGCCGGCGCTCGTGAAGAGCGCCTCGGCGGCGTCCAGGACGGCCTCGCGGTTGCGCACGGCGTCGGCGCGCCGTCTGGGCTCGGGCATCGGTGGCCTCTCCTTGCGATACGGACCAGCGGTCCGTATCGTCACTACCGGACCGTCGGTCCACATCATAGCCGTCGCCGGCCGCCCTGATCCCGAGCGCCCCCGGCCGGTGCCGCGACTCGCAAAGGGCTCCCATGACCGCCTCCCCCGCCACCCGCACCCTCCTGGTGACCGGCTCCACCGGCAACACCGGCCGCCCCCTCGTGCACCTCCTGGCGCGCGACGGCCACCGCGTCAGGGCGGCCACCAGGGACCTCGCGCGCGGCGCCGGCGCCCACGGCGGCAGCGCCGCACCGGGCACCGTGGCCCCGGTGGTGTTCGACTGGCACGAGCCCGCCACCCACGACGCCGCCCTCGAAGGCGCCGACGCCGTCTACCTCGTACCGCCCGTCGGCGCCACGCACCCGGCCCGCGTCATGCTGCCCTTCCTGGACCGCGCCGTCCGGGCGGGCGTGCGCCGGGCGGTCCTGCTCAGCTCCTCCCAGATCGCGTCCGGCGGCCCCGGCGCCGGGGCCGTCCACGCCGCGCTGCCCGGAGCCTTCGGCGAATGGGCGGTGCTGCGCCCCTCCTGGTTCATGCAGAACTTCACCGGAGCCCACCAACACGCCGACGACATCCGCGCCGAGGGGCTGATCACCACGGCGACGGGCCGGGGCCGGGTGGGCTTCGTCGACGCGGACGACATCGCCGCGGTGGCGGCCCGCGCCCTGACCGATGCGGCCCCGCACGACCGGGACTGGATCGTCACGGGGCCGCAGGCCCTCTCGTACGACGACGTCGCCGCCACGCTCACCCGGGTCACCGGTCGACCCGTGCGCCACCGCGCGGTGGACGCGCAGGAGATGCGGCGGCGCTACGCACGGCAGGTGCCCGACGGCTTCGCCGCCCTGCTCGCGGGCCTGGACGGACTCGTCGCCGGGGGCGCGGAGGACCGGGTCACGGACTGCGTGGAAGTCGTGACCGGGCGCGCCGCCCGCTCCTTCGCCGAGCACGCGAGGGCCCACGCGCGGGCCCTCGCCCCGCGGCCGTGAGGCGTCGGCGGCACGGGGTGGTCGGCGGGGCGCCCCGCATGGCGTAGGCTGACGTCACCGACGCGGGGTGGAGCAGCTCGGTAGCTCGCTGGGCTCATAACCCAGAGGTCGCAGGTTCAAATCCTGTCCCCGCTACTGTGCACTGTGGCCCGAGTCCCTTTCGACTCGGGCCACGGTCGTGTCCGGTGCCGTCCGCGGACGGCACCGGACCCCTCGTCCTCAGCGTCGGCTCGGCGTCCGGTGCAGGAACTCCAGGCGCTGCTGGGCCTGTTTCAGGTGGCTCGGGTCGAAACCGGGCAGCAGCCGCAGCAGACGGATGAGTTCGGGCCCCGCGCCGAGGGCCGCGGCCGGTTCCTTGAGCTGCGTCCAGCAGAAGAGGGCGCCCGCGGCGGCCGCCCTGACCTCGGGGGCGTCGGAGGGCTGGCGGGTGAGCCGGGTCAGGCCCGCGCTGGTCCACAGCTGCGTCGCCAGCCGGAAATTGCCCGCCATCCGGGCCAGATCGGCGCGGATCTCCTCCCACTCGGTCGCCTCCGGCGAGGCGTAGCCGAAGGTCTGCAGCACGTACTGCTCCCACGCCTGGGCGAGCGTGGCCGCCTCCAGGTGGCGGCCGGAGGTGGCCAGGTCGTGGATGTGGGGCCGCGGGTCCCGCCCGGACGCGTCCGGGCGCGGCCGCGCCGGTACGCGGACGGGGACGGGTACGGGCGCAGGGGCGCTGGTCGGTGCGGACACCGGGCCGGCGGACGGTGCGGGGGTCGCGCGCATCCCGAGCTCCCGGGCCGTGGGCAGGACGAGTGCCCCGGGCGGCAGCGCCGCCGCTCCCGCCGTGAGCGCGTGCAGTTGGAGGTTGGCGGGCCGGTGGGTACTGCGGCTCAGTTGCTCGATCCACTGGCGGGTGTAGCTGCTCACGGTGTTGCCGCCGCCCGCGTATCCGGGCGGTGAGACCACCCCGTACACCTCGGCGGAGGGGGATGCGGGCAGGCTGCCGACCTCCTGGAGCAGCGGCCAGGCCGCCCGGTCCGCCGCCAGGTCGAGCAGGACGGTCGTCAGCCCCGCGGGCCGGCGCCGCAGTTCGGTGCCGAGCCACTCCCAGGGCAGGGCGGTGTAGCGCACGGAGGCCGCGGTCGTCCCCGCCAGGGCGAGGTGGAGGCGGCTGCCGCGCCGGTCGACCGTGAGCCGGCCCGACAGGTAGACGAGCAGCGGTCCCGGGGTGGCCGCCGCCGTGCGCAGTCGCATCAGCACGGTGTTCGGGTCCCGGGCGCCGTCGAGGTAGGTGGTGTCGCACGGCACGTCGCTGTTGAGCAGCATCCGTACGGGCACCATCGCGAGCGCGGCCAGATTGGCGCTCGGCGCGACCTGTACCGCGCGACGGCGCACGGCCGCGTCCCCCGCTATGAGGAGCACGTGGCCCCGCTGCTGCCCCGGCCCTCTGGTCTGCATGAGGAGACCGTACCGCTGCACGCGGTGCCCGGGGAAAACCGGGAGACCGGCCCGCCCGCCCGGACGGCGCGTTGCCGTCGGCCGTCCTGCGCGGCGCATCCCCGCAGAGGGGAGGGGGACTTGACGGTCCGGAACGTGCGCGCGGTGGACGACGGGCCGCTGAACGGCCTTGCCCCGGCGACGATGCGGCGGGGGTGGGCCGCCCCGGGCCGCTCGTGCTCAGGCCAGGGCCTCGTGGACGAAGCACCAGCGCCAGTCCTCGCCCGGTTCGAAGGACCGCACGATCGGATGCGCGGCGCTCGCCGCGTGGCCCCGCGCGTGCCGCAGCGGCGAGGAGTCGCAGCAGCCGACGTGGCCGCAGGTGAGGCAGAGCCTGAGGTGGACCCACGGGGTGCCCAGGCGCAGGCAGTCCTCGCACCCTTCGGGGGTCGCGGGGACCACGGGCCGGACGAGCGCGAGGTGGGGATCGGGCGGTGTGGTCATCGCAGCCTCCGGGGGCCGTCGGGCGAGCCGGGCCCGTGCCCGGGCGTGCGTCGCGGCTCCAGACCATCACACACGGCCGGGGGCGGTGCCGGGAGGGCGGCCGAACAGCCCTGGCCCGTCACCCGGCCGTCGTGGCCCGGGCGTAGTGGCCCGGCCGTAGTCACCGGGCCGCCGGTGGCGGGCCGTGGTCGGCGAGCCGTAGTCGCCAGGCCGTCGTGGCCCGGATCTCGTTGGACAGGGGCCGTGGGCCTGTCCGATAGTGCGGCGCATGGCATCCCTCGTACGACACCTCACCATCGACTCCTCCGACGCCTACGGTCTGGCCCGCTTCTGGGCCGGCGTGCTGGACGGGGCGCTCGCCGACGACGACTTCCCCGGCGACCCCGAGGCCACGGTCACCGCGCCGGGCACCGCGCTGCTGTTCGTCACGGTCGCCGACGCGAAGACCGTCAAGAACCGGGTGCACGTGGACCTCCAGCCCCAGGACCGCACGCGGGACGAGGAGGTCGAACGGATCGTCGCCCTCGGGGCCACGGTGGTCGGGGACCACCGCAGGCCCGACGGCACCGGCTGGGTCACCCTGGCGGACCCGGAGGGCAACGAGTTCTGCGTGGAGCGGAGCGCCGCCGAGCGCGCGGGGTGACCGGCCGGTGTCCGCACCGCGGGGTCGTCCTGGGGAGTGTCGTCGACGTCGTGTCGAGACCCCGCCGGCGCAGACGGGAGGTCGACGATACGAGCTGGGACCAGGGGTGGAAGTCGCGGCCGAAGTTGCCCGACGGCCTGCGGACCTCCCCCTTGGTCAGCCGGTCGCGGTCACCGGTGCGTCCGGCGTCGGCGTCGGCGTCGGCGTCGGCGTCGGCGTCGGCGTCGGCGTCGGCGTCGGGGGAGCCGACCGTGCCGCGGACGTACCGGGTGACCTTGCCGGTCGTCGCGTCGACGTCCACCCTGTGGCGCTCGCGGCGTCCGGGCGCGGAGCGGCGCCGGAGCCGTACGCGGCCAGGCCGAGCGTCAGGGCGGCCTCGGCCGTCGTGGCGGCCATCAGGCTCCGGCGGCGGCCGGTGAACGCTGCACGGCTGGGGTCATCGTGTTCTCCCGTGTGGATCGTGCCGCCCGCCGCGTCCGCGGCCTGCGCTGCCTCCACTCTGCGAGCGGTGCCTGAACCGTCCCTGAAGCAACCTGAAGGCGGGTTCAGAAATGGCCGACACCCTCGACCCGCCCGCACACTGGGAGTGAGCCGGACGTGAAGACGGCGCCGGACCACACCGGACGCGGTGGCCGCGCGGCCGTCGCGACACCGTGGAGGTGCCCCATGAACCGCAGCCACCACTTCCGTGTGGACCACGGGGCCCACTCGATCGCCGTGAACGTCGGGCCGGGCTCGGCCGGCGAGATCGAGCTCCTCGTCGACGGCGAGGTCGTGGCCTACGCGAAGGAGCACGCCGCCGGGACGACCGTGCTGACCGGCACCCTGCCGTCGGATCCCGGCCGCCCCTTCCGGGTCATGGTCCGCCAGGCTCACATCGTGCCGTCCGCGCTGTGGTGCAGCTGGGAGGTCGACGGCACCGAGCAGCACATGCCGGACCGGGCCGTCGGCTGACCCGCTCCGGCCCCGTCCTCGCAGTGGACGGGGACCGGGCCGTAGCGGGTGTCGCGCCCGTGCTACGGCGTGACGGGGACGTTGGTCAGTCCGCTCACCGCTCCCGTCACCGTGTTGGAGGAGTGCACGACGTTGGGCCGGCCGGCGCACTTCGAGGTGGAGGTGACCTTGACCGCGTACGCGCCGACGCCGCCCAGGTCCGAGGCGTTGTCCCGCCACACCGTGCCGCACCCGTTGGGGAAGGCGGGGGTGGTGGCCGGGTTGTGCGTCTCGTAGCCGTTGGCGAAGGTTCCGGGCGGGGCGAAGGTCCCCCTGTTGCCCTGGATCAGGTAGTCGACGCCCTTGACGTCGATCCACGAGTCGGCGGAGTTCTGGCCGCTGATCCCCCGGCCGTCGAAGGTGTTGCCCCGGATCGTCCCGCCGAAGGTGCCCTCCTTGACGTCGACGGCCTCGGCCGCGACGTACGGCCCGATCCGGTTGTTCTCCACCAGCACCCGGTCGGAGCGGTCCACGCCGCCGGAGTTGCCGTGGCAGCCCCAGTTGGAGCCGGCGGAGCCGAGGTAGACGCCCTCGCCGTACCCGGGCTGGACCAGGCCGGTGTACTCGACGACGGAGTTGCGCAGGACGCCGTCGGCCGAGGAGCGCCGGAAGTGCACGCCCTCCTCCTCGACGTGGTGGACGTACAGCCCGTCGATCGTGACGTGGTGCGCGTCGTCCAGGACGACTCCCTTCTTGGAGTCCTTGACGGTGAAGCCGCTGAGGTTCCAGTACGGGGCCCCGTAGAGCCACAGCCCGTACCCCGGGTCCCAGCCGACCGTGGGGACCGGGCAGGAGGGGGCCTCGCCGGACGGGCCGTCGTTGACGAGCACGGCGGTGCGCGGGCCGGTGAGCGTGATCGGCTTGGCCGCGGTGCCGGCCCGGACGGCCGCGAAGGCGCCGCGGTACTCCCCCGGGGCGAGCCGGATGGTCTGCCCGGGCACGGCAGCGGCGAGCGCGCTCGTCAGCTGGGCGGCGGTCGCGACCTCGACCACCGGGCCTGCGGGGACGGTGGGGGTGGGGGTGGGGGTGGGAACAGTCGGGCTCGGGGTCGGCGTGGGCGGAGTCGGGGTGGGCGTCGGAGTGGTGGGGGCGCCGGCGCACGGGGAGCCGTTGACCGTGCAGTTGAGCGGGAGTCCCGGACCGCTGGCGTTGAACCCGAAGGTCTCCCGGCCGCCGGGGGCGACGTCACCGTTGTAGCCGGCGTTGGTGAAGGTGTAGTGCTGCCCGTCCTGCGTCTTCACCGCCGACCAGTGTCCGGCGACCGCCGTGCCGACGGGCAGGTCGAACGAGACGACCCAGCTCGCGGACGCGGCGTCCCCGCCGTTCGACACCACGACGTCGGCGCCGTAGCCGGTGCTCCACACCGACGTCTGCACGGTCGTCGCGGTGAGCCGGGGCGCGGCCGCGTGGGCCGGCAGGCCCGGCAGTACCGCGATGACGAGGGCGGCGAGTGCGGCCGTCAGGGCACCCGGTATCGCTCTGCGCATGGTGGTCCTCCTATCGCTGTCGGATGGTGAGGCGGGACGGAAGTCCCAGGCCCGTGGCGTGGGAACCGGAGGACCGCTCCCGGCACCGGGCGAGACCGCGGGAGACCTCGGCTCCGGCCGGCAGGCCGGAGGTGACGATCGGGTGCGAGCCCGTGATCTCGGTCCCGATCGCGCGGAGGCGGAGGTCAGGCCGCCACGGGGCGTCACCCCGCACCGGGGCCCGGCGGTTGGCGGCGGACGCGGTGACGGGAGGTGGGGGGAAGGGGCCGGCGGGGCGGGCGTCCGCGTCGCCCGGGCCCGGCGGCACGGTCGTGGCGCTGCCCGGGGCGGCGGCTCTCCATCGTGGGGACAACGAAGCTCCTGAAATCTGTGGGGGGGGGAGGAATGAGGAGTGGGGGTGGGGGGCGGCCCGGACACATCACGCTGACGCGCGTCCGGGCCTGCGATGACCGTCTCGGACTCACCTATCGGTCCGCCTTGGTCGCGTGCTTGCGCGGCCCTTGTGCACCTCCGGTGGACGCTGTTGTTCCATGTCGTTAGGAAACTTTCCTTACGGACGCCGGAACGTCAACGGGATGGAGACAACCGTGCACGCCCCACGTATCCGGCCCGCTGCCGCACCGCTGCCACGACCCCGCACGGTCGCCCTGCTCCTGCTCCTGAGCCTCGCCGCCCCGCCCCTCTCGCCGTCAACGGCGGCTGCTCCGCCGACGGCCCCGTGCACCCATACACCCGTGCCCGGGCAGGGGTGCCCGGGTCGCGTCGGCACCCGTCCATGGGGCCGCCGCCCTCCGGTCACCCGCCCCATGACCGACAATGAGCCGGTGACCAGCAGAGACGACGCCGCCCGCCGCCCCTGGAACCCCCCGCTCCTGCGCAGCACCAACGAACGGCTCCTGCTCGACCGGCTGCGCGCCACGGGATCGAACTCGCGCGCCGAACTGGCCCGCCTGACGGGCCTGTCGAAGCCCACCGTGTCCAGCGCGCTGGCCTCCCTCGAACAGGCGGGCCTGGTCCGTGAGGCGGGGCGGATCGCGCCCGGACGCGGTCGGACCGCCGTGCTCTACGAGCCGGACCCGACGGCCGGGTACGTTCTCGGCATCGACATCGGACGTTCCTGGCTGCGGGTGGCGCTCGCCGACCTCGCCGGTACGGTCGTCGCCCGTTCCGACGTGCGCAACCGGGCGCGCACCTCGGGCGCCATGGCCGATCTGGTGGTCGCCACGGCCCGCGGTCTGATCGCCGGTTCTGGGGTGCCCGCGGCGCGCGTGGCCCAGGCCGCGGTGGGCACGCCCGGTGTGTACGACGAGGAGACCGGCCAGGTCAGGTACGCGAACCAGCTGCCGGGCTGGGGCAAGTCGGGGCTGTTCGACCGGATGCGGCAGGGGCTGGACCTGCCGCTGTCGGTGCACAACGACGCCAACCTCGCGGCCCTCGGCGAGTACACCTCGGGCATCGGAGCGGGCAGCCGGCTCTTCGCCTACCTGCTGGTCGGCACGGGTCTCGGGGTCGGAGTGGTGTCCGGGGGGCGGCTGTTCAAGGGCGCCCACGGCGGCGCCGGCGAGATCGGGTTCGTGCCGTGGCAGGCGGCTCCCGGCATCGGCGACGGCACGGGCCGCGACGGGTCCGGGTCCCTGGAGGGCGCGGCGTCCGGCCACGCGGTCGTCGAGTCGGCCCGGGCGCACGGGATGACCGGCGCGCTCACCGCGCGGCGGGTCTTCGAGGCCGCCCGCGCGGGCGATCCGGCCGCCGTCGCGGCGGTCGAGCTCGAAGCCGCCCGCCTGGCCCACGCGGTGGCCGTGGTCGCCGCCCTGTTCGACCCCGACCTGGTGGTGCTCGGCGGCGGCATCGGGCGCAGCGCCGATCTGTTGCTGCGCCCCCTCCAGGACACCCTGCGGGCCATCACCCCGCTGCGTACGCCGGTGGTGGCCAGCGCGCTGGGCGACGACGCGGTCCTGCTGGGCGCCTTGGCCACGGCCCTGGAATCGGCCCGCGACCTCACGTTCGAGCGCCGCGCGTAGGACCTGTCCGTACGGAGCGCGGCCGGGGGTGGCCCTCACCACTGTCCTCGCCGGGACGGGCAGGGTGGTTGTGGTGCGCCGTCGTGAACCGTCGGATGCCGTGCGGGCCGTGCGGCCGCGGTTTCCGTCCGCCGCCGCGCCGCCGCGCTACTCCGGCCAGTCCAGGCACACTGCGTGCAGCTCGCCCGCCAGGTAGTGCCGCGCGTGGGTGAGCATCCGCCGGCTGTAGCGCGGATCCCCGGCCAGCGCGGAATAGCCGTTGTCCGAGCGGCCGATCACCCCGGCGGTGTCCGCCAGGTAGACGTCCAGCCCCGGGTACATCAACTCGATGCAGGGCAGGTCGTCCACGTCGAGCGCGAACACCGGGTACTCGCCGTACGCGTCGGGCTCGCCGGTGGCCAGCACGCGCCGGGAGTCCGATCCGCCGGGCAGCAGGAAGCACTCGTCGAAGCGCTCCGACAGCGCTCCGAACGGCGCGCCCCACCCCTCGCCGAGGGCCGCGGCGGCCAGCTCGCCGAGCGGCAGGGGCGCGAACTCCCAGGACCGCGACGGCCCTTCGGCCGGCCGGAACCAGCCGGAGCGGCGCAGCAGGCTGCTGTCGTACGCCAGCCAACGCCGCAGGCTGGGCGGCAGCGGTCGGCCGCTGGGGAAGACCGCCCCGGCGAGGAGCTCGGCGGGGACGGGCTCCGGCTGCCCGTCCACCCACGGCCCCGCGAACCGGTTGTAGTCCAGTACGAGCCGGTGTGGGGCGGCCCGTACGGCGACGATGGCGCGTTCGGTGAGCGCGATGCCGTGGTCGGTGGCGGCGGTCGGCGAGGTCACGGGTCCTGAAAGTCCTTCCGGGAGCGCCGGATCGGGCGTCCGGTCGGCACGACCCTACGACCCGGCACCGACACTCCCTTCAGACGGCACGTCCGGGATCGTGGCGGGCCGGGGCCAGTTGCGTGCTGGTGTGGTCCAGCAGGTTGATGAGGAAGCCGAGCGCTTCGGCGACGTCCTCGGACGTGGTCACGGCCTCGGGGTCCAGGTGCCCGCCGAGCCGCGGGGGCCTGCTGTCCGTGTCCAGGACGAGGGAGCCCGCGGCGAAGGCGGCGGGCAGCGGGGTGTTCTCGACGATCTCCTGCAACTGCGGGGCGGCCTCGCGCAGCAGGGCCTCCCCGTCGTGGTCGGCGAAGGCCGCGCCGAGGACGAGCGTGTCCTCCACCCGCATGATCGTGATCAGGCGGTCCCCGCCGACGGCGAGGGTGACCGGCGAGCCGGCGTCGAGCTCGGCGCCGGCCGCGCCGAGTCCCATCCGGTTCAGCAGGCCTTGGGCCAGCACGGTCGGGTTCTGCGGCATACGCGGTTCCTCCACTCGGCAGGCTGGGACTGGCCAGCGGGGCTCCGTACGGGAGCCCCGGCCCACCATCCCATCAGGGTGCACGGGCTTTCCACCCCTTCGCCGTACCGGGGCGCCGCCCGGCGGGAACTCCCCGTGCCGGGGGTCGCGCCGCCCCTGCGCGTACGGGCGCGCGCTCAGGCCCGGTACGCCTCCGGTCCCGGGCCGCCGACGGCCGCCGCCGCCCGGCGGGGTCCGGTGCGCGGGCCGGCTTCGGCCGGGCCGAACCAGCGGGTCAGCGTCTCGCTCAGGCCCGCGCCGCCGGCCCAGCAGATGTGTCCGTCCGGGCGCACGAGGACGGCGTCGGCGTCGATCGCGCCGGCTTCCGCCCGGGCCCGCACGCGCGTGATGCGCCCGTTCCAGGGGTCGGCGGCGGTGAGCGGGGCGCCGGTGAGGTCGAGCAGGACGCCGCGGCCGGTGCGGGCCAGTTCGGCGTACCGGACCGTCCCGCCGTCGACGTGCAGGTCGAGGTCGGGCATCCGCAGGCCGAGCAGGGGGTGCGCGGCGGCGTCGGGGGCGGGGTGGTGGAGGTCGAGGCCGGACATCGCGCCGGCCATGTGGCGGTTGGCCTCGGGCAGGCGGAGCAGGTCGGTGAGGACGTCGCGGAGCTCGGCGAGTCCGCCGTCGCGCGCCGGTCCGATGATCACGCCCTGGGCGCGGGTGAGGGTGAGGACCCGGGCCGCGACCGGGTGGCGCTCGGCGTGGTAGGTGTCCAGCACCTGCTCGTCCGTGCCGTCGCGCAGGACGCCGGCGAGCTTCCAGCCGAGGTTGAAGGCGTCCTGGACGCCGAGGTTGAGCCCTTGGCCGCCGGCCGGCGAGTGGATGTGGGCGGCGTCGCCGGCGAAGAGGACGCGGCCGTGGCGGTAGTGCTCCAGCTGTCGGCTGGCGTCGCTGAACCGGGACGCGTAGCGGATCTCGGCCACGTCGAGCTCGGTGTCCTGGGTGGCGCGCAGCACCTCCCGGACCTCCTCGACCGTCACCGGCGCGTCCCGTTCGGCGAAGGCGGTCCGCGGGCCGCTGAAGATGAGCTTGTGCAGCCCGTTCGCCAGGGGCGTGAGCATGGCGAAGTGGCCCTGGGGCGAGGTCCGGATCCTGGTGCTGATGTGGCCCGTCGTGCTCTGGTCGGCGCAGCCGGTCAGCACGAGGTCGGCGGTGGCGCAGCGCACGGTGCCGGCCTGGCCGGGGAAGGCGGCGCCGACGAGCTTGCGCACGCTGCTGTGCGCGCCGTCGCACGCCACGAGGTAGCGCCCCCGGTACGACCGCGGGCCGGCCGGTCCGACCGCGGTGACCGTGACCCCGTCGGCGTCCTGGCGCAGGTCCGTGAGGCGGTGCTCCCGCAGTACGTGCCCGCCGAGCACGGTGAGCCGGTCCTCCAGGACCGCCTCCAGCTGGTCCTGCGGGAGGAGGACCGGGTACGGGTAGCGGGTGTCCCAGGCCGCGTAGTCCAGCGGCACCGGCAGACCCGCGAAGTGCCCGCCGAGCAGTCGGTAGTCGATCGACCGTTCCATCGCGCCGTCGAGCAGGCCGCGCAGGTCCAGCAGTTCGGCGGTCCGCGGCTGGATGGCCCCGGCGCGGGACTGGAGGTTGCGTCCGGGCAACCGGTCCAGCACGACGGCGCGCACGCCGGCCAGGGCGAGTTCGGCGGCGAGCGTGAGCCCGGCGCCGCCCGCCCCGACGACGATGACCTCGGCCGACTCGGTCGACCCGTCGGCCCCGGCGGTGATGTCGGCGACGTGTGTGTTCATGGAGCAGCCTCCCCGAGAAGAATCGTTCACCAGGACTATAACTATACTCGGTGCATTTTTCTCCTGGGTATCCAATTGGTATGGTGTTCCCCATGGCTGAACCACTCGGATTGCGGGAACGGAAGAAGCAGCGCACCCGCCAGGTGATCTCCGACACGGCGCTGCGGCTGTTCCTCAGCCGGAGCTTCGACGACGTCTCGATCGTGGAGATCGCCGAGGCGGCGGAGGTTTCCAAGCGCACGCTGTTCGCGTACTTCCCCACCAAGGAGGACCTGGTCCTGGACCGGTTCGCCGACCACGAGGACGAGGCGGCCCGTGTGGTCCGCGCCCGGCCGGCCGGCACCGGACCGCTGACCGCCCTGCACGCGCACGAGCTCGACGCCCTCTCCCGGCGGGACCCGGTCACCGGGCTCACCTCCGACCCTGAGGCCGTGGACTTCGCCCGCCTGCTCAGCTCGACGCCCAGCCTGGCCGAGCGGCTGATGCGCTACGAGGGCCGCGGCATCGCGGCCCTGGCCGAAGCTCTGGAGGAAGCGGGCGCGGACGAACTGACGGCCCGGATCGCCGCCGTCCAGATCGTCTCCGTGCTGCGGACGCTGGCCCGGCGCAACAGCGCCCAGGTCCAGAACGGCCGCCCGGCCGACGAGGTGTACCCCGAGGCCGTCGCCGCGACCGACCGCGCCTTCCTGCTGCTCGGCACGGGCCTGGCCGGCGCCCTGCCCTCCTGAGCCGCGCACCGGGACGCCGTGGGACGGCGTCCCGGCAGGGGTGAGGAGCAAGCGGGGTCACGGCGCTCTCGCCAGACCGGTCGTGCGCACGGCATGATGCCGCCCACCGACCCCTGGGGGGACCATGCGCACCGCAGTACGCACCCTGCTCGCGGCATTCGTCGTGGCCGCGGCCCTGTCCGGCTGTTCCGGCAGCGGCTCCGATCCGAAACCGCGACCGTCGCCACCGCGGACGGCGACGCCCGGCACCCCACCGGCCGCGGGCACGGGCCCGAGGACCGGCGCGAGTGCGAGCGGGCAGGTGGAAGCGTGCGTCGCGGTCATCGCCGGCCAGGCCGCGGAGGATCCCGGGCGACTGCGGACGGAACCCCGGCCCGCGGGCTGCGAGGGACTGGAGGACGCCACCTACCTGCAGGCCTACTACGACGCCCTGAAACGGGTCACCGGACAGGGCGGGGCCGGCGCGTCACCCGGCGGGGGCTCCACCGGCGGGTGACCGCGGGCCCTCCCGGTACCGACGGCCCCGCCGGTCAGTACGAGTGGTCGACCGTCACATCGGCCGACAGCCGCAGCGCCTCCTCCGCCGGCGCCCCGCGCAGCCCCAGCAGGGTCAGCGTGAGTGCGTCGATCACGGCGAGGTGGGCCAGCCGACTGGCGACGGTCTCCAGACCGAACACCAGGTCCTGCCCTCCCGCGACCAGCGTGCAGTCGCTGGTCTCGCTCAGCGGCGAGCGCGCGTAGCTCGTGAGGGCGACCACCTGGGCCCCGGCCCGCCGGGCACACCGCGCGGTGTCCACCGTGGTGCGCGTGGCGCCCGTGTGGCTGATGGCCAGGCAGACGGCGGCGGACCCCAGCTGTGAGGCGGCCAGTTGCGCGGTCAGCGGGTCGGCCGGGGCGTCGACCGCACAGCCCAGCGCGCGCAGCCGGTAGGCGGCGTCCAGCGCGACCGCGCCGGACAGCCCGGCACCGACCAGCAGCACCCGGGGTGCCGCGTCGACCAGTCCGGCCGCCGCCCGCAGCCGCTCCGGGGTCACCGTGGCCGCGAGCCCGCTCAGCGCCTCCTGAGCGGCACGGACCGTGTCGGCCAGGGCGCGGGCGGCCGGGTCCCGGTCGTGCGAGGGTTCCGGCGCGGGTGCCTGCCGGGCCGCGGCGATCTTCAGCTCCTGGTACCCGCGGAACCCGAGTCGCTGGCACGCCCGCACCACCGAGGAGGGCGCGGTTCCGGCGAGCACGGCGACGTCGCTGACGCTGAGGTGCACCAGCTGCGCGCCCTGGTCCAGGACGACCCGGGCCACGCGGGCCTCGGTATCGCGCAGGTCGGACAGGTGGGCCCGGATGTGCGCGGCGAGCCCGACCCCCGCTGCGGAATGAATTTCCATGGGACTAGAGTACGGGGGAAATTCATTCCACACCCATGGCGGCCACCCCCTGGGCGGGCCGCCGCGCAGGGAGCGTGAGCGCACGTGTCCGGGAGCCTTTCGTGACGGGCGGGGCCGCCGTGCCCGCCGTCGTCCTCGCCTCGGCCGTACTGCACGCCGTCTGGAACGCGCTCACGCACGGCCTGCGCGACAAACTGGCCGGTTTCACCCTGATCAGCCTCGCCTCGGCCGGGTGCGGAGCCGTCCTCGTGTGCTTCGCCCCGCTGCCCGACCGGGCGGCCTGGCCGTACATAGCCGTCTCCGCCGCGCTCCAGGTCGCGTACCAGCTGCTGCTCCTGCGCGCCTACCAGCTCGGCGACTTCGGCCAGATGTACCCGACCGCCCGCGGCACGTCGCCCGTCGTGGTGGCCCTGGTCTCCACCGCCTTCCTCGGGCACTCGCTGCCCGTCGGCCAGGCCTTCGGCATCGCGGTGATCTCCTGCGGCCTGGCCGGTCTCGCCCTCGCCGACGGCCTGCCCGGCCGCGCCCAGCTCCCCGCCCTCGCCGCCGCGCTCGGCACCGGCGTGATGATCGCCTCCTACACCCTCGTCGACGGCAGCGGCGTACGGGTGTCCGGCAGCGTCTTCGGCTACATCGCCTGGCTCTTCCTCTGCCAGGGCCTGGTCCTTCCGCTGATCGCCTGGGCCCGCCGGGGTCGGGCCCTGCTCACCGCGCTGCGCCCGCTGTGCGGCCGCGGGCTGGCCGGCGGACTGCTCTCCCTGCTGGCGTACGGGCTCGTCGTGTGGGCGCAGTCCCGCGGCAGCCTGTCCACCATCGCCGCCCTGCGCGAGACCAGCATCGTCTTCGGCGCCCTGATCGGCGCGGTCGTCTTCCGCGAACGCCTCGGCCGGCGCCGCATCACCGCCAGCGCCGCCGTCCTGGCGGGCATCGCGGTGCTCCAGCTCACCGGCCGGTAACTCCCGGTCGGGGCCGCGGAAGGCACGCGGAGGTGCGCGGGTTCGGCCGGACGGGTGCATCCGCCGGGGCGCGCCGCACTCGCGTACGGAACGGGCCGGGCCTGGCCACGAGGCCCGATCGGCGTCGACCGGGCACCGGCGGGCGCGGCCGCGCGCGGACACGACGACTTGCCGCGAACGGTCCCGGTTTTGCAGGCTGTCCGTTGCCGGTCCCCACTGACGGGTAGTCGGGCCGGGGACGGCAGTCCGCCGAGGGAAGGAAACCGCTCCGTGTCCGCCGAACTCTCCGACGACCTCAAGAAGCTCATCGACGACAGCCCGGTCTTCGCGACCGTGGCCACGATCCAGCCGGACGGCAGCCCGCAGCTGTCGATCACCTGGCTCACCCGGGACGGGGACGACCTGCTGGTCTCCACGACCGTGGGCCGCCGCAAGGAGAAGAACCTGCGGGCCGACCCGCGGATCACGGTCATGATCAACCCGGCGAACGCGCCCTATACCTACGCCGAGGTCCGCGGCTCGGCCACGCTCACCACGGAGGGCGGGCAGGAACTGATCGACGCGCTGTCACGGAAGTACACGGGCAAGGACTACGCGGAGTTCAACCCGGCGTCGAAGGACGACGCCGAACGCGTCGTCGTCCGCGTCACTCCGCGCAAGGTCGTCGGCTCGCTCTGACGCTCCTCGTCGCCCGCCGGCGCCGCGCGCGGGACGGGGCCCGCGGGCACGGCCCGCCACGCCCCCTCCCGCGCACCCGCCGGCGCCACCCGCCGAGGGCCGGCGCCGTCCCCGTCGGCACCGTGCGCGCACCGCACGGTCGCCGGTGCGCCGTGGCCGTCGTCGGAGCGCTGCGGTCGGCCCCTCCGAGGTCCTGGTGATCGATATCGTCCTCCCGATATCGATTCGTTCTCACGACCCCACGGGACCTGCCGATGACCTGCCCGCACGGCCGCATACTCGGCCTCACCCCTCACCCGTGCCCACCGCCGCCGGTGCGCGCCGACCACGACCTGACGGCCCGCGGATGAGCCTGGGCGTCATCGGGCAGGCGGTGGGGCTGTTCGCCGTCACCAATGTCGACGACGTCCTCGTCCTGGCCCTGTTCTTCGCCCGGGGCGCGGGCGACAGGGGCTCGGCGCGGCGGATCGTCATCGGCCAGTACCTCGGCTTCACGGCCGTCCTCGCCGTGGCGGTGGCCGCGGCGTTCGGCGCCACGTTCCTGCCCGCCTCGGCCGTCCCGTACCTCGGCCTCCTGCCGCTCGTGCTCGGCGTCAAGTCCGCCGTGCAGGCCTTCGGACACCGCAACGACCCGGAGGAGGAGAAGGACGCCCGCGGGGGCGGCCCGACGGCCTTGGAGGTCGCCGCGGTCACCTTCGCCAACGGCGGTGACAACATCGGGGTGTACGTCCCCGTCTTCGCCACGGCGGGCATCGGCGCCATGAGCCTGTACGCCGTCGTGTTCCTGATCCTGCTCGCCGTGTGGCTCGCGGCCGGCCGGTACTTCGCCACCCGGCCCGTCGTCGCCGCGGCCCTGGCCCGCTGGGGCCACGTGCTGCTGCCCGCCGTGCTGATCGCGATCGGCCTGCTCATCCTGGTCGAGGGCGGAGCGTTCGGCCTGTGAGGGCGTCCGGCGAGCGGACGGGGAGGCCGGTGCGCGGCCGGGGGCGGGCTCACCCGGGGACGGCCGGCTTCAGGACGTCCCGGCACCACTGGCGGAAGCCGGTGGGCGCGGGAGCGGCCAGGGCCTTCCGTTCGGCGTCGTAGATGCCGTCGTTCTGGGCGGCGGCCATGTCGGCCAGTCCCCGGGCCCAGGCGCCGCTCGCCCCGTACCGGGCCATCGTCGCCGCGTAGTCCTCCAGCGCGACCTGTCGGGCGCGGACCGGGCGCTCCAGCACCTCGGACATGACCTGTGCCATCTCCTCGGGGGTCAGGTCGTCGGGGCCGATCACGGGGACGGTCTCCCGGCCGCTCCAGGAGTCGTCGAGGAGGAGGCGGGCGGCGACCTCGGCGATGTCGCGGGTGGCGACGGTGGCGAGCGGGCGGTCGACCGTGTTCGCCGTGGAGAACGTGCCCGTCGACGTGAGGGCCTCGACGTGGTGGAGGAGGTTCTCCATGAAGAAGGGCATGGCCAGGGCCCGGTAGTCGACCCCGGTCTCCTCGATGAGCGCGTCCATCGCGAACGCGGGCGTCAGCAGTCCGGCGGGCCCGCCGTAGGCGCGGCCGAGGCTGGTGATGCCGACGACGCGCCTCACCCCGCAGGCGGTGAGGGCCTCGCAGGCCGGACGGGTGAAGCCGAGGTAGTGGTCCTGGACGCTCTCGGCCCGGGGGTCCGGAGGGACCAGCCACAGAAGGCTGTCGGCCCCCGCGAAGGCCTCGGCCAAGACCTCGGGGTCGCTGTGGGAACCCTGGACGATGTCGACGCGCTCGCGCGTCCGCGGCTCCAGCCGCGCGGGGTCCCGGGCGATCACCCGGAGCGGACGTCCGCTGTCGATCAGGGTGCCGAGGACCTGATGGCCGATCCGGCCGGTGGGAGCGGTGATGACGATCATGGCAAGCTCCGGAGCGGGTGACGGGGCGAGGTCGGAACGTGGCACCGACCTCTCGTTTCCGCTGATAACAGAAACACGTTATCGACCACCGCGCAAGTCGCTAACAGGTTGCTGTTATCGTTGGAAACATGGAGATCGACCGTTCCGCCCCCGCGGAGAGCAATCGTGACCGGATCATCGCCGCCGCAGCCGCGCTCCTGGCCGAGGGCGGCCGCGAGTCGGTCTCGACCCGCGCCGTGAGCGCTGCGGCGGGCGTCCAGGCCCCGACCATCTACCGGCTCTTCGGCGACAAGCAGGGCCTCCTCGACGAGGTCGCCGCGCACGGCTTCGCCGCCCACCTGAGCGAGAAGGCCGTCCTGGAGCCCAGCGGCGACCCGGTCGAGGACCTGCGCGCCGGCTGGGACCTCAACACCGCCTTCGGCCTCGCCAACCCGGCCCTGTACGCCCTCATGTACGGCGAACCCCGCCCCGGCTCCCTCCCCCCGGCCGCCTCGGCCGCGCTGGAGATCCTCGGCGCCCACATCCACCGGATCGCCGAGGCCGGGCGGCTCGTGGTGGACGAGGAGCGGGCCGCGCGGCTCGTGCACGCGGTCGGCGGCGGCACCACCCTGGCCCTCATCGCCACCCCCGAGGAACACCGGGACCTCGGCGTCTCCCGTCTCGCGAGGGAAGCGGTCATCTCCGCCATCACGACCGACGCCCCCCTGGGCGCGCCCCCCGGACCGGCCGCGGCCGCCATCGCCCTCCAGGCCCTCCTCCCCCAGGCACCCGCCCTGACCCCCGGCGAGCGCCTCCTGCTCACCGAACTGCTCGACCGCATCACCAGGGAGGGGCCGCCGGAGGGGTGAGCCGCCCGCTCCTCACCGCTCGTAGTTGGCGAGGGCCAGACCCAGGCCGAAGAAGGTGGGTGCCCACTCTCCGACGAAGATGCCCCAGCGGTCCGCGCGCTCCAGGTCCTCCCGGCTGTTGGAGGCGATCCAGGACGCGAGCGAGAGGCCGATCGACACGGTCCCCGCCAGATAGGCGTGCTCGCTCGTGACCCCGGCGTCGTGCAGCTTCTTGACGATCATGGGAGTTCTCCTTCGAGTCGTTGACCGGAGAGTCGCCCCCTCAAGGCGAGGGGCCGACGGCTACGAATCTAGGGAGACGGGACCGCGGCGGCGAGTTGCCCCCTTTGTGCATCGCTTTGGCGCGGCACGCTCCATCGGGAGCCGCCCGGCGGGCGACGGCGGGGCCGAAGCCTCCTAGAGGTCGATCCAGTACCGGCGCTTGGGGCCGATCAGCGTCTCGCGGACGTCCTCCAGCACACCGCCGCCCCGCTCGATGGTGCGCATCGAAGCGGTGTTGTCCGGGTCGCAGGTGAGCAGCACCCGGTCCATCCCCAGCAGCCGCGCCTCGTACAGCACCTCGGCCAGGGCCCGGGTCGCGACGCCGCGGCCGCGCGCCGAGGGCCGGACGCTGTAGCCGATGTGACCGCCGGCATCGAGCAGGAAGCCGTTGAGGTAGTGCCGCAGGTCGATGGCGCCGAGGAACGTGTCGCCGTCGGCGATCCACCAGTACGTGGCGTGCACCCGGCCCTGCTCGACGGGGAGCGTGCGGTCGCCGTACGCGCGCAGCCGCCCGACCCAGGCCGCGAACCCGTCGGCGCTCTCCACGTCGTCGTCGTAGCCGAGGCCGGCGCCGTCCATGCGTGGCTCGTCGCCCCACTCCTCGCGGGCGGCGAGCCAGGAGGCGTGCAGCCTCGGGGAGGGCGGGATCAGCTCGGGCATGGTCCGGACGATAACAGTCCGATCATCCGACCCCGCACCCGGTCGGCGCCCGCGTCAGGCGTCCGGGCCGGGCGGCGCTGATCCCCGCGACCGGGCCCGGTGCCCCGGCGCGCTTCCGGGGACCGCGCGGGGGACGGGTCCCTCGACCGCGTGGGCAGCCGCCATACGGGTCAGGTCCACGGTCAGCGAGTCGAGCCAGGTCGTGGTGGTGAAGAAGAGCGGGGGCGCGTCCAGGTCGGAGTCCGAGGCCTGCGGCCCGCCCGCACCCGCTCCCCCGCCCCGGGAGACCCGCCCGCCCTCGCCGCCCGCGACCACCGACCCGGCCACCGGTCCGACCACCGACCCGGCCACCGGTCCTGCCTCCGCCCGGGGCCCCTCGGGTACGTCGAAGCGCGCCGCGGCCAGCGCGAACCCCTCCGCGACCCAGGCCCCGTACGCCCTGAGCCGGGCGTCCGCCCGCGGGTCCGGCGGCGAACCGTCGGCCGCGGCCGTGAGCACCCGCCGCGCGCCCCACAGCACGTGGTGGCCGGACATGAGCGCGCCCTGCCAGTCCGGCGTCGGCCCGGCCGCCCGCTGGGCCTCCCCCTGGTACTGGGCGTACGCCGTCTCGGCGAGCGCCAGCGCGTGCTGGACCCCGGGGTCGTCGTCCCGGTCCGGGAGGGGCCCGGCCCCGGAGCTGACGGCCTTCGTGGTGGCCGCGACATCGGCGGCGGCCGCCCGCAGCAGCCGGGCCACCGCGCGCCCCAGCTCGTCGTGGGCCCCGCGGGGCCACGCGAACAGCCCGCAGACGATGCCGATGACGCTCCCGATCAGTACGTCGAGGAACCGGACCTCCGCCAACTGCCAGGTGGCCGGTGCCAGTTGCGCGAACACCACGGCGACGACCAGGGTGAACATGGCCTGGGCCCAGCCCACGCCGCGCACCGGTCCCACGGTGAAGGCGACCAGCATCAGCGGCGGCAGCAGGTACGCGTACAGCGTGCTGGCCTCGCCGGCCAGGGCGAGCACGCTGCCGGCGGCCAGGGCGCCCATGCAGGTGCCGATCAGTGCGGTGCGGACCGTGGAGCGGGTCTGGACGGCCGTGGTCCGGGTCAGCGAGAGGACCGCGAGCATGGCCCAGAAGCCATGCGGCAGCGAGTCGAGCCCGGCCACGACGCGGGCCACGCCGAGCGCCAGGCTGATCCGCACCGCGTTCTGGAAGTGGACGGACCGCGGACCGGCGTTGCCCACGAGCCGGATCCACCACAGCCGGAGCGTGCCGGTGCGGGCGTACCAGAAGCGTCCGAAGTCCGTGTCCCCGACGGCGCCGCGCCCCCGGACGGCGATGTCCGCGGCGGTGCCGAGGACCAGCGCCGCGTCCGCCACCTCCAGCAGGGCGGCGTGCCTGCGACGGTCGGCGGGGGCGCAGGGCACGTGATCGGCGCTCTCGGCGCGCACCCGCAGCAGCGTGCGGGCCGCCTCTCCCCCTCCCGCCCCCTCCCCCGTGGCGCCCGCGGCGAGGAGCGCGGCCGTCTCGCGCGCGGCCCGCTCCACCGACCGGGTCAGCCGCAGCTCCGCGGCCTCCGGCCGGGTGCCCGGACGCGGGGCGGGCAGGGCCCGCAGCCGGGACAGCAGGGTCCGTGCGGCCAGCCCGGTGTGGGCCAGCGCGCGTTCGCGCACCCCGGGGCCGGCCGGTCGCTCCGCTTCGGGGACCGAGGACGGCCGCAGCGCCTGGGCGGACGCGGCGGCGTGGGCGGAGACGGCCGTGGGCAGGGCGTACGGCGGCTCGCGCAGCACGGCGGCGCACCGGGCGGCGGCCCGGACGGCCTCGGCGGCCCGGTCGCGGTACGAGGGGACGCGCGGGTCGGGCAGGACGAACGCCTCGGCGAGGATCAGCAGGACGAGCCCCGTGAGGGTGCCCAGCAGCCGCTCGCCGAGTTCGCCGGGGGCGTACGGGGGGAAGCAGGGCAGGATGTAGAGCAGTTGGAGCCCGGGGGCGGTGCCGGCCGGGCGGGGGCCGCCGGCCGCTCCGAAGGCCAGGCAGAAGCCGATGAGGAGCATGCCGGCCACAGCGGTCCAGGTGCGGACGGCGAGCAGGGTGCCGACGGTCACCAGGGCGCAGGCCACGGGCAGGGCGCTGACGAGTTCGGCGGACCGCTGGCGGCCGGTTCCGGGGATCCGGGCCAGCGCGGCCAGTGCGACGGCCGCGAAGAGCGCGTACGTCGCCGCGGTCGGCCGGTCCAGCAGGTGGAGGAATCCGTAGAAGCCGATGCACGCGGCCAGGGTGACCCGGACGGAGCGGCGGGCCGCGGCGGGCACGGGGCCCGTGCCGTCCCGCAGCAGGACGATCGCGGCGGCCGCCCGGGACCGGGCGGAGACCGGCCCGGAGGTGAGCGCGGGCGACCGGCGGCGGGACCGTGTGGCCCTGCTGCCGCCCTCCGTCGCTTCCGCTTCCGCGGCCGCGTCCCTGCCGTCTGTGCCGTCCATGCCCGTCCGCCCGACGACGATCGGTTCCGGGTTCCAGGGTCCCACGGTCGGCGCGCCCGGGCATTCGCGAACGCACACGAGAAGTGATCATCCCGTGGAGACGGTTCGAAGAGTGTGACCGTCCCGGGGAGCGGACGAGGAGTTCCCTTTAAGAAACCTTGTTGAATATCCCCGAGAGTCGATGTGACCTTGAATCACCTCCGCGAATCGGTCAGGGTTTCGAACCAACTCCCGGAGATCTTTCGCCTCCGGAGGGTTTGCGCGACAACGCTGTGACGCCCCACACGTCAACACGAGGAGAACCCTCTTCATGTCAACTCACCAGCACGCACGCACCGGTTCCCGCGGATTCCGCATCGTGGCCGTGATCACGGGAGCCGCGACCGTAGCGGGCGTGACCATGCTGCTCTCCCCCCTCGCCGGTGCGGCCACTCCGGCCGAGGGCACGGTCTACGGCCTCGGCGCACCCGGCGCGCTGAGCGGCAGTTACATCGTCATCCTGGACAAGTCGGCGGACAAGAAGGCACTTGCCAAGAAGTACGGCGGCGAGGTGAGCCGCGAGTACGGCTCGGCCGTCAACGGCTTCGCGGCGACCGGCCTTTCGGAGCAGGACGCCAAGCGCCTCGCGGCGGAACCGACCGTGGGCAAGGTCGTCCAGAACAAGAAGTTCTCCATCAACACCACGCAGGAGAATCCGCCTTCCTGGGGTCTCGACCGCATCGACCAGGCCGACACGGCCGGCGACGAGAAGTACACCTACCCGGACGCGGGCGGTGACGGCGTGACGGCCTACGTCATCGACACCGGTGTGCGCATCACCCACAAGGACTTCGGCGGCCGCGCCGAGCACGGCTTCGACGCCGTGGACAACGACGACAGCGCGGACGACGGCAACGGCCACGGCACGCACGTCGCCGGGACCATCGCGGGCACCTCCCACGGGGTGGCCAAGAAGGCCAAGGTCGTCGCCGTCCGTGTCCTCGACGACAACGGGTCGGGCACCACCGAGCAGGTCGTGGCGGGCATCGACTGGGTCACGCAGCACCACAGCGGTCCCTCGGTGGCCAACATGAGCCTCGGCGGCGGCGCCGATGAGGCGCTCGACGAGGCGGTGCGCCGGTCGATAGCCTCCGGCGTCACCTTCGCCGTCGCGGCGGGCAACGAGTCGGCCGACGCCGGCCAGGGTTCGCCCTCGCGGGTCCCCGAGGCCGTCACCGTGGCGTCCAGCACCGTGGACGACGCCCAGTCCTCGTTCTCCAACTTCGGTTCGGTCGTCGACCTGTACGCCCCGGGCTCCGACATCACCTCGGCCTGGAACGACAGCGACACCGGCACGAAGACCATCTCCGGCACCTCGATGGCGACCCCGCACGTGGTCGGTGCCGCCGCCCTCTACCTGGCCGGACACAAGGACGCCACGCCCGCCCAGGTCGCGCAGGCCCTGACCTCCGGTGCCACCGCCGGAAAGATCACCAACCCCAGCGGCGGCACCCCCAACAAGCTGCTGAACATCTCCGCCGAGTAGCACCCGCCCCAAGGGCCGAGGCCCGCCGCACCCGATCGGGTGCGGCGGGCCTCGGCCGCGTCAGGTGCGGTCCCCGCAGCAGGTGCGCGGGTCAGCAGGTCAGCGGGTCAGCCGGTCCACGGCTCCCACACCGCCCGGTTGCGCTCGACCCACTTCTCGGCGGCCTGCTCCGGCGGCAGCTTCTCCTCCGCGATCATCAGCGACACCTCGTTCTGCTCCTCCACGGTCCAGTGGAACTTCTTCAGGAAGGCGGCCGCCTTCCCCCCGGACTCGGCGAAGCGCGTGTTCAGGTACTTCCGCAGCGGGGTGTGCGGATAGCCGCAGGCCACCTTCTCCGGGTCGGCGTCGCAGCCCTGCTGGTACTCGGGCAGCTTCACCTCCGTCATCGGCACCCGCTCGAACAGCCACTGCGGCTTGTACCAGTAGGTCAGGAAGGGCTTGCCCTCCTTGGCGAACTGCTTGATCTGGGTGATCTGCGCGGCCTCGGACCCGGCGAAGACGACCTCGTAGTCCAGGTCGAGGTTCCTCACCAGGGCCTTGTCGTTCGTGACGTACGACGGCGAGCCGTCCATCAGCTGGCCCTTGCCGCGGCTCTCGGGCGTGCGCAGCTGGTCCGCGTACCTGTCCAGGTTCTTCCAGTCCGTGACGTCGGGGTGCCGCTCGGCGAAGTAGGTGGGGACGAACCAGCCGATGTGGCCCGTCACCCCGAGGTCGCCGCCCGGGGTGACGGTCTTCTTGTCCGTGACGTAGCGCTTCTCCTGCTCGGGGTGGCCCCAGTCCTCCAGGATCGCGTCGACGCGGCCCTGGCTGAGCGCGTCCCAGGCGGGGACCTCGTCGACCTGGACCGTGTCCACGCGGTAGCCCAGCTCGTGTTCGAGCAGGTAGGAGGCGACGGCGGTGTTCGCCTGCGCGCCGACCCAGGACTGGACCGAGAGCGTGACGGTCTTCGCGCCGCGCGCGGCGGCGTACGGGGAGGACTGGCGCGTCATGTCCGCCGCGCCACAGCCGGTGAGCACGGCGAGGGCCGTGCCCGCGGCGAGGGCGGCGGCCACCGTGCGGGTGCGGCCGGTTCCGGGGTGTCGGGCGGGCATCTCAGGCCTCCTTCGCGGGCTGGGTGACGCGGTCGAGCAGCAGGCCGAGGCAGACGATCGACGCGCCGGCGACCAGACCGGTGGCGAGGTCGCCCTGGGCGAGGCCGAGGACGACGTCGTAGCCGAGCGCGCCGCCGCCCACGAGTCCGCCGATGATGACGACGGCCAGTACCAGCACCACCGCCTGGTTGACGGCGAGCAGCAGGGCGGGCCGCGCGAGCGGCAGTTGCACCTGCCGCAGCAGCTGCGAGCGGGTCGCGCCGAGGGAGCGGGCCGACTCGACGGCCGCCGGGTTCACTTCGCCCAGGCCCTGGGTGGTGATGCGGATGACGGCGGGCAGCGCGTACACGATCGCCGCGGCCGCGGCCGGGGCGCGCCCGACGCCGAACAGCGCGACCACGGGGATGAGGTAGACGAACTGCGGCATGGTCTGGCACACGTCGAGCACCGGGCGCAGCAGCCGCTGGGCGCGGGCGCTGCGGGCGGCGACGAGGGAGATCGCGAAGCCGAGCACGAGGGTGACGGCGACGGCGGCCAGCACCTGCGAGAGGGTGTCGAGGGAGGGCTCCCAGACGCCGAGGACGCCGATGGCGGCGAGGGCGAGGACGGCGGTGAGCGCGGTGCGCCAGGTGCCGACGAGGAGGGCGAGCGCGCCGGCGAGCAGCAGGAGCAGCCACCAGGGGGCGGCCTGCAGTCCGGTGCGCATCGGGTCCAGGATCCAGCCGGTGAAGCGGGCGGCCCAGTCGGCGGTGCCGCCGATGACGGGGACGCCGGTGTAGAGGTGGGCGGTCATCCAGGCGACGGCCCGGTTGACGGGCTCCGCGATCGGCACGAGCCAGGAGTCGGGCCACAGGGCGGCGCCCGCGATGCGGCCGGCGACGGCGGCCGCGACGGCCGCGAGGACGGTCAGCAGCCGCCCGTACCAGCCGGCGAACACCCGGCGCAGCAGGCTCCGTTCGCGCGCCGGACCCGGCGTGGAGGCGCCGAGTCGGTTGCCGGCGGCATCGGCGGTGCGGTCGAGGACCACGGCCAGCAGCACGATGGGGATGCCCGCGGCGAGCGCGGCGCCGACGTCCACGGAGGCGAGGGCCTGGTAGACGCGGTCGCCGAGGCCGCCGGCCCCGATCACCGAGGCGATGACGGCCATGGACAGGCCGGTCATGATGGCCTGGTTGACGCCGAGCAGGAGCTGTCGGCGCGCGAGCGGGAGCCGTGCGGTGAACAGCCGCTGCCGTCCGGTGGCGCCGAGCGAGGCGGAGGCCTCCAGCACTCCGGCGTCGGCCTCGCGCAGGCCGAGCGCCGTGAGGCGGGCCATGGGCGGGGCCGCGTAGACGACGGTGGCGAGGACGGCGGCGGGCACGCCGATGCCGAAGACCAGCACCATGGGGAGCAGGTAGGCGAAGGCGGGCAGGACCTGCATGGTGTCGAGGACGGGGCGCAGGGCGCGGTCGGCGCGCGCGGAGAGGCCGGCGGCGAGCCCGAGGAGCGCGCCGACGACGACGGCCGCGCCGACCGCGACGGCCATCAGTGCGAGGGTCTGCAGGGTGGGCACCCACATGCCGAGGAGTCCGCAGGCCACGAACGAGGCGACGCAGGTGAGGGCGAGCCGCAGGCCGGCGAGACGCCAGGCGAGCAGGCCGGCGAAGGCGGTGACGCCCAGCCAGCCGGCGGCGAGCAGGACGCTGTACACGGCGCGGACGCAGATCACGACGGCGTTGCTGA
The DNA here is from genome assembly GCF_008704535.1 of Streptomyces subrutilus. Taxonomy (NCBI): domain Bacteria; kingdom Bacillati; phylum Actinomycetota; class Actinomycetes; order Kitasatosporales; family Streptomycetaceae; genus Streptomyces; species Streptomyces subrutilus. The sequence goes on along the minus strand of NZ_CP023701.1, from coordinate 7,467,082 downwards.
CGTGGCCGAAGAAGTAGAGGAAGAGCGGGTGGCTGTCGCGGTTGTCGATGATCCAGTCACCGGCCCTGCCGAGCGGTCCGGAGAGGTCGACGGCCAGTGGGGCGGGCCAGCTGCCCGCGCCCGGGAACAGCAGGGCGAGCGGGACCAGCGCCGCCGCGACGACGGCGAGCGGCAGGAGCTTGCGGGCGGCGCGGTGGCGGAGCAGCGGGCGCTGCGGGGAAGGGGCCGGGTCGGCGGCGCCGGAACGGCCGGGGCGGCTCTCGGCCTGCGCCCGGTCGGCGGTCGCGGTCGCGGTGGCGGACCCGGGTCCGGTGGGGGCGCGGCCGTGGGAGGTGCGGCCGGGACGGCTCGCGTCCCGGTCTCGGGGGTCCGCGGGCTCGTGGGGTCCGCGTACGGAGGGAGCGGCCGAGGTCACGCGCCCCACCTCCCGGCTCCGGGAGCGGGGACGGTACAGGGGGGTCGTCGCCTCACGCGGCCACCTCCCGCCGGGTCGCGGCCGGCAGGCCGGCCACCACCGCGAGGAGGGCGGCGTCGTCGACGATGCCCAGGCAGCGGCCGCGCTCGACGACGCGGGCCGGGCCGCCGCTGCGCGCGACGGCCTCGATGGCGTCGACCACGGTCGTGGTGGGGGCGAGCGCCGGGCCGCGCTCGGACTCCCCGACGGCGGCGGGCCGCATGGCGCTGCGCACGGTGAGCACCTGCTCGCGCGGGACGTCGCGGACGAAGTCCCGTACGTAGTCGTCGGCGGGCGAGCCGACGATCTCCTCGGGGGTGCCGAGCTGGACGATCCGGCCGTCGCGCATCAGGGCGATCCGGTCGCCGAGGCGCAGTGCCTCCGCGAGGTCGTGGGTGATGAAGACCATGGTGCGGCCCTCGTCGTGATGGAGGCGCGCGACCTCGTCCTGCATCTCGCGCCGGATCAGCGGGTCGAGCGCGCTGAACGGCTCGTCGAACAGCAGGACTTCGGGGTCGGCGGCGAGGGCGCGGGCGAGCCCGACGCGCTGCTGCTGGCCGCCCGAGAGCTGACCGGGCCGGCGGTCCTCCAGCCCTTCGAGGCCGACCTTGGCGACCATGTCGGCGGCCCTGGCGCGGCGCTCGGCGCGGCTCACGCCCTGGATCTCCAGGCCGTAGGCGACGTTGTCCATGACGGTGCGGTGCGGCAGCAGGCCGAAGTGCTGGAAGACCATGGCGGCGCGGTGACGGCGCAGGGAGCGCAGCCGGCCCGCGTCCATGGCGAGGACGTCCTCGCCGTCGATGGCGAGGGTTCCGGCGGTGGGCTCGATGAGCCGGGTCAGACAGCGCACCAGGGTGGACTTGCCGGAGCCGGAGAGGCCCATGACGACGAAGACCTCGCCCTTGCGGACGTCGAAGGTGACGTCGCGGACGGCGGCGGTGCAGCCGGTGCGCTCGCGCAGTTCGGCGGCGGGGAGGTCGGCGTGCTCGGAGCCGGGGACCTTGGCCGCGGCGCCCTTCGGGCCGAACACCTTCCACAGGCCACCGACGGAGAAGACGGGGGTGGCCTCGGCGCCGGTCGTCGCCGGTTCGCACGTCGCTGCGTCCATCGGGTTCACCGGTTCTCGCCTCCCAGCAGTTCGGCGGCCTTCTCGCCGACCATGAGCACTCCGATCATCGGGTTGACCGCGGGCATCGTCGGGAAGACGGACGCGTCCGCGATCCGGATGCCGTCGAGGCCGCGGACCTTGAGGTCCGGTCCCACGACGGCGGTCTCGTCGTCGGCGGCGCCCATCTTGCAGGTCCCCGCCGGGTGGTAGACGGTGTGCGCGACCGAGCGGGCGTAGCTGCTCAGCGCCTCGTCGCTGGTGACCTCCGGTCCGGGACAGACCTCGCGCTTGAGCCAGCCGGCGAGGGGCTGGGTCGCGGCGATCTCGCGGGCCAGCTTGATGCCGTCCACCAGCGTGCGGCCGTCGTAGTCGTCCTCGTCGGTGAAGTACCGGAAGTCGAGGGCCGGTTTGACCTCGGGGTCCGGGCTGGTCAGGTAGAGGCGGCCGCGGCTGCGCGGCTTGGGGATGTTCGGGGTCAACGAGACTCCGTGCGCGGGCCGTTCGTAGCCGAGGCGCTCGGGGTTGTCCGTGAAGGGGATCTGGTAGAAGTGGAACATCAGGTCGGGACCCGGGGATTCGGGGTCGCGGCGCACGAAGAGTCCGGCGTCGCTGTCCATCGCCGAGTTCTCCGGTATCGGCCCGTCCGTCTCCCAGACGATCACGGACTCCGGATGGTCGAGCAGGTTCTCGCCGACGCCCGGCAGGTCGTGGGCGACGGGGATGCCGAGGGCTTCGAGGGCCCCGCGCGGTCCGATTCCGGAGTGCAGCAGCAGGCGCGGGGTGTCGACCGCGCCGGCGCAGACCAGCACCTCGCGGCGGGCCCGGACCAGGGAGCGGGTGCCGTCCTGGGCCCGTACGTGCACGCCGCGCGCCCGGGTGCCCTCCAGTTCGAGGCGGTACGCCCAGGTCTCCAGCAGGATCCGGAGGTTGGGGCGGCGGTCCATCACCGGGTGCAGGTAGGCCACCGAGGCCGAGGAGCGCTTGTTGTCCTCGGGGTGGTAGGCGAGGTCGAAGAAGCCGGCCCCTTCGTGGAAGGGCTTGCGGTTGAAGCCCTCGACCCGGGGGACGCCGAGTGCGGCCCGGGCCGCGTCGACGAAGTCGCGGGCGATGGCGTTGCGGTCCTGCTCGGCCACCGGAACGATGTGGTTGAGGAGGCGGTCGAAGTACGGTTCCATCGCCGCCGCGTGCCACCCGTCGGCGCCCGCCCGCGACCACTCGTCCCAGTCGGAGGGCAGCGGCTTGAAGGCGATGAGGGTGTTGTGGGAGGAGCAGCCGCCGAGGACGCGGGCCCGGCTGTGCCGGATGTGCGAATTGCCGCGCGGCTGCTCGGTGGTGGGGTAGTCGTAGTCCAGCTCGCCGCCGAGCAGGCCCATCCAGCGGCGCAGGGTGAGCACGTCGGGGCGGTCGACGTCGCTGGGGCCGCCCTCGATGACGGCGACGGTGACGTCGGGGTCCTCGGTGAGGCGGGAGGCGATCACCGAGCCGGCGGTGCCGCCGCCGACGACGACGTAGTCGTACTCCAGGGTGACGGATCCGCCGGGTGCGGCCGGCCCGGGCTCCTGGTGCGCGGCGGCGGCCGGGCTGGTGCCGGGTGCGGGCGCAGCGGGCGCGCGGTCCCGGTCGGTCGCGTGGTCCGGGTGCTGCCCGTACCGCGGGTGCTGCGCGTCCGTGGTCGTCTCGTTCATCTGGGTCATCCGGTTGTCCCCCTTCAGCCCGCGAACCAGCGCACGGGGCGCGGGGCGAGGTTCTGGTACACGTGCTTTGCCTCCTGGTACTCGGCCAGTCCGGCCGGTCCGAGCTCCCGCCCGATGCCGGACTTGCCGAAGCCGCCCCATTCGGCCTGCGGCAGGTAGGGGTGGAAGTCGTTGATCCAGACGGTTCCGTGGCGCAGCCGGCCGGCCACGCGGCGGGCCCGTCCCGGGTCGGCCGTCCACACGCCGCCCGCGAGTCCGTACTCGGTGTCGTTGGCGAGGGCGACGGCCTCGTCCTCGGTGCGGAAGGTCTCGACGGTCAGGACCGGGCCGAAGACCTCTTCCCGTACGACGCGCATCCCGCGGTGGCAGCCGTCGAGGACGGTCGGCCGGTAGAAGTAGCCGGGGCCCTCGGGCCGCAGGCCGCCCGCGCGCAGCACCGCCCCCTCCGCCAGGGCGGAGGCCACGTACTCCTCGGTGCGGGCGAGTTGGGCGGCGGAGACCAGCGGGCCGCACTCGACGCCGGGGTCGGTGCCGCGGCCGAGGCGGATCAGGTCCGCGCGCCGGGCGAGTTCGGCGACGAAGCGCTCCCGCAGCGGTTCCTCGACGATCAGCCGCGAACCGGCGGAGCACACCTGGCCGCTGTGGATGAACGCGGCGTTGAGGGCCTGGTCGACGGCGGTGTCGAAGTCCTCCTCGGTGGCGCAGGCGTCGGCGAAGACGACGTTCGGGTTCTTGCCGCCCAGTTCCAGGGCGACCTTCTTGACCGAGTCCGCGGCGGCGCGCATGACCTTGGTGCCGCTGGTCAGCCCGCCGGTGAAGGAGACGAGGTCGACCCCGGGGTGGTCGGCGAGGCGGGCGCCGACCGGGTCGCCGGCGCCGGTGACCAGGTTCGCCACGCCGGCCGGCAGTCCGGCCTCCACCAGCAGCTCGATGAGGGCGACGGTGGTCAGGGGGGTGATCTCGCTCGGCTTGACCACGAAGGTGTTGCCCGCGGCGAGGGCCGGGGCGATCTTCCAACTGGCCTGGAGCAGCGGATAGTTCCACGGGGTGATCAGGGCGCAGACACCGACCGGCTCGTGCACGACGACGCTGTGCACCTCCGGCGAGCCCGCGTCGACCACGCGCCCGGCGCTGCCGCCCGCGGCGAGGTCGGCGAAGTAGCGGAAGGCCGCGGCCACGCAGTCCACGTCCACCCGGCCCTCTTCGAGGGTCTTGCCCGCGTCCCGGCTCTCCAGCAGGCCGATCCGCTCGCGGTCGCGGTCGAGCAGGTCCGCGGTGCGGCGCAGCAGTGCGGCCCGCTCGGCGACCGGGGTCCGCGGCCACTTTCCGCCGTCGAACGCGGCCCGGGCGGCGGCGACGGCCGCGTCGGTGTCCGCGGCGGCGCCCTCGGCGACCACGGCGAGCACGGTGGCGTCGACGGGGTCGAGGACTTCCCGGGTCGCCCCCGAGATCGCGGGCCGCCATTCTCCGGCGATGTGAATCGTCTGCTGCTCCGACACGACGCGCTGTACCTCCGGTTCCGACACCGCGGCGGACCCGCGGTGATCTTGCATCACCCGCGGTTGCCCCTTTCCCCGACCCGCATGTCCCATCCGCCACGGGAAGTGACGGGGCTCACGCCGCGTTGCCCCGGGCCGGTGGCCGGGCTTGACTGGAGGGTGGCGCACGGGCGGGTGCCCGCCCCGCCCGGTTGCGCGCCGGGAGGCAGCCATGACCACGCACGCCGCACGGTCGTCCTTCGACCCCACCCGGGTCGCCCACCTCTCCGGGCGGTACGCCCCGGTGACCGAGGAGGTCGACGAGGTGGGCCTGGCCGTGACCGGCGAGCTGCCGGACGACCTGGACGGCCTGTACCTGCGCAACGGCCCGAATCCGCGGTTCAGCCCGATCGGCTCGTACCTGTACCCGATCGACGGCGACGGGATGCTGCACGGCGTGTGGATCTCGCAGGGCGCGGCCCGCTACCGGAACCGGTTCGTGCGCACGCCCGCGTTCCTCGCGGAGGAGCGGGCGGGGCGGGCCCTGTGGGGCGGCTTGGAGTCGATGATCGTGCCGGGCGAGGCGGACGTCGGTCCCGACCTCGCCGGGACCTTCCGGGACCTGCCGGACATCAACGTCGTCCGGCACGGCGGGCGGCTCCTGGCCCTGGCCGAATCCGGGTGCCCGTTCCGCCTCACCCCCGGCCTGGAGACCGTGGGGCCGGAGACCTTCGGCGGGGCCCTGCCGGCCGGGATCACCGCGCACCCCAAGGTCGATCCCGCGACCGGCGAGATGGCGGTGTTCTGCTACGCGCTGGAGGAGCCCTTCCTGACCTGGTCGGTGATCGGTCCGGAGGGCACGGTCCGGCGCGGCCCCACCCCGGTCGCCGGTGTGGACGAGCCGATGATGATCCACGACATGGCGCTGACCGAGCGGTACCTGGTGCTCGTCCTGGCCCCCGCCTTCTTCGACATCGCGGGGGCGATGCGGGGCGGTTCACTGATCGACTGGCGGCCCGGGCAGGGGACGCGCACGGCGCTGATCCCGCGCGACGGCGGCCCCGTGCGCTGGACCGCGGACGAGGCCTTCTGGCTGTGGCACACGGTGAACGCGTACGACGAGGGTCCCGCGGGCGACGTCGTCCTGGAGTACGTGCAGTGGGACCACCTCGGCCTGGGCCCGGGGGGCGGCCCGAACCCGGGCGGCCTGGCCCGCGCCGTGTTCGACCCGGCCGCGGGCTCGGTGCGCCGGACTCTGCTGGACGACGCGCCGGTCGAGTTCCCGCGCGTGGACGACCGGCTGATCGGGCGCCGCCACGGGCCGGTGGCCGTGGCGGCCGAGACGGGCACGCTGGACCTGCGGCCCTCCGAGTACGACGCCCTGCGCTGGTACGACACGGCGGGCGGCGGCTCCCGGACCTGGCGGGCGGGCGACCTGTCGGTGGGCGAGCCCGTGTTCGCCCCCGCCGCGGGCAGCGGGCCGGGCGACGCCGGACGGGGCTACTGGCTGACCTTCGCGACCGACCGTACGGACGCCACCAGCTGGCTGCTGGTGTTCGCGGCCGAGGATCCGTCGTCCGGACCGGTGGCCCGGGTCCGCATCCCGGTCCGGGTCCCGCTGGGCCTGCACGGCGCCTGGCTCCCCACCGAGGAGTGAGCGGCCCGTCGGGGCGGGGGTGCGGGGCCGGTCGGGGCGGGAGCGTTCAGTGCGCCGCGCGCCCGGGCTCAGGGGTGGCTTCGCCCCCGTCCCCCTGGCGTTTGAGGTGGCGGGCGAGCCAGCCGCCGACGACGATCAAGGCGGCCCCGAGCCACCACAGGTGCCCCTCGAAGACCATGACGGCGATGCCCACGGGGACGAGCAGGCCGGCCAGCGGGGCGAAGAGGTCGGACAGCGACGGCACCCGCCGGTCCCCGCGGGCGCGGGCCCGGACGACGTCGGGGTACCAGGCCGTGAAGCGCAGGGCCGCGACGATCGCCAGGATCTGGATGATCCATCCCGTCCAGACGTTGCCGGGGTCGTGCAGGACCAGGTCGCCGTAGGCGCCGGCGAGGGCGGCCACCAGGAAGGCGGCGCCCCACGCCCCGGTGATGAGGTGGTTGGTCCGCAGGAAGGAGGGCTTCTTCCAGTAGGCGGGGTCGACCCGCTCCCGGGCGTACTGGAGGGTGAAGGGCGTACCGACCGCCATGGAGCCGAAGGCGATGAGCGTCAGGGCGATGTTGGAGACCTCGCCCGCGTACGTCTCCAGCCAGCGGTGCGTACCGGGGCTCGCGACCAGGCCGATGACGGCCATCACCGCGAAGAAGACGGCGTCGGACACTTCGAGGATCTTCACGGAGGCGCCGCGGTGGCTCATCTGGTGGCCGACGACGAGGGCCAGCGAGATCAGCAGCGCCGCCCCCACCGCCCATTCGAAGCGTCCCGGACCCACCAGGAGCGAGAACACGATCCAGGGGGACATCCCGACGAGCGGGCTGTCCGGGATCCCCGCCACCCGTTCACGGAGCGGAGTCCCGGACCCGCCTGCGGTTGCGGAACCCGGAGCGGGATCGGGATCGGCTGCCTGCGCCATGGGCCTGACCTTCCTGCCGCGCCGCCCCCGGGACCACTTCCAACGTACGCCGGGGGGCCGGGCCCGGCAGTCAGAGGAGCGGCGGCTCGGCCGGGCGCGGCTCGGAGCAGGGGTCCGTCCCCGCGGGCGCGGCGCCGTCGCAGGCGCCGCCGCCCCGGGCGGCCTCCGTGCACAGGGCCCCCTCCACCTTGCCCAGCAGGCGCGCGAGCTCGGTCCGTTCGGACGCGTCGAGGCCGGCCAGGGTCTGGCGCTCCAGCTCGCCCCAGGCCCGGCGTACCTCGACGAGCAGCCCGCAGCTGGTGTCCGTGGCCTCGACGAGGGAGGCGCGCCGGTCGGCGGGGTCGGGACGGCGGCGGACGTGGCCGGCGTGCTCCAGGCGCTGGAGCATCTTGGTCACCGTGGAGGGGTCGAGGCCGACCGCCTTGATCAGTTCGGCCTGGCGCACCGGCCCGGTGTCCCACAGGTGCATCATCAAGAACTCCTGCCCCGGGTGCAGTCCCAGGTCGCGCAGGGCGCGGCCCGCCGCGATCCGGTGGAGCCGGGACACCCGGCTGATCGCGTGGCTGACCGGCCCGTCCAGTACGGCGCTGGGCGCTCCCGCCGCACACGCCGAGGGGGTGGTGCGAGGCTCCCGAGCGGTTTCCGCGGTCATGGCGGCGCTCCTCCTTCGTGTGCGGGCCGGATCGGTCCTGGCCGGGACCGCTTTCCAGCGGCCCGCGTCCGTGGATCCTACCCGCCACACAGATTTTACGTTGGCCGGCCAAGTATTGGGGTACGCTGCATTGCGCAGCCATCGATTGGCCGACCAACTAATTTCTGTGGGGCGAATATGACCAGCGCTTTCGAACCGGTTCACGTCGCCGGCTCCACCCTTGCCAACCGCATCGTCCTGGCCCCGATGACGCGCAGCCGCGCCACCGAGGGCGGCCTCGCGACCGCTCTGGTCGCCGAGTACTACACGCAGCGCGCCACCGCCGGACTGATCGTCACCGAGGGCGTCCAGCCCTCGGTCGTCGGGCAGGGCTACCCCTTCACCCCCGGCCTGCACAGCGCCGAGCAGGTGGCGGCCTGGCGCCAGGTCACGGATTCGGTGCACGCGGCCGGCGGCCGGATCTTCGCGCAGCTCATGCACTCCGGCCGCATAGGCCACCCGTCGCTGCTGCCGGACGGGCTCGTCCCCGTGGCCCCGTCCCCGGTCGCCGCACCCGGACAGCTGTTCGCCGGTGACGGCCTCAAGGACTTCGTGACCCCGCACGAGCTCACCGACGACGAGATCCGCGCGACCATCACCGACTTCGCCCAGGCCGCGCGCAATGCGGTGGAGGCGGGCTTCGACGGCGTCGAGCTGCACGGGGCCAACGGCTACCTGATCCACCAGTTCCTGGCCCCGGCCACGAACCTGCGCACCGACGAATGGGGCGGCCCGACCGAGAACCGCATCCGCTTCGCGGTGGAGACGGTCAAGGCGGTCGCCGCCGCGATCGGCGCCGAGCGCACCGGCCTGCGCGTCTCCCCCGGCAACCCGTACAACGGCATCTCCGAGCCCGACCCGCGACCCGTGTACGAGGCCCTGGTCAAGGAGATCGACGGGCTGGGACTGGCGTACCTGCACGTCACCGAGTTCGGACCGGAGGCCCGCGAGACCACGCTCTCGCTGCGCAAGCGCTTCGACGGCCCGTTCGTCCTGAACCCGGCGACCGAGGGGCCCACGGACCACCGCGCGCTCACGCTCATCGAGGACGGCACCGCCGACCTCCTCGCCTTCGGCGCCCTCTTCCTCGCCAACCCGGACCTGCCGGACCGCCTGCGCACCGAGGGCCCGTACAACACCCCGGACCCGGCCACCTTCTTCGGCGGCGACGCCCGCGGCTACACGGACTACCCGGCGCGCTGAGCGCCGCCCGCCCTCGTCCCGCGCCTCGCACCGGTGTGCGCGACGAGGGCGGGCAGGACCGTGTCCCAGGTCTCGGGCGGCGGCATCCGGTGGCCCATGCCCGGCGGCGGGACCAGGGTCACACCGGGTATCTCGCGGGCCGGCGCCTCGGCCTGGCCGTACGGCAAGAGCGGACCGGCGGTGCCGTGCGGGACGAGCGTGGGCGCGGTGATCCCGCCGAGGCGGTCGCGGACCGGGTCGCCGCCTTCGATCAGCCGGTGGTCGGAGGCCGCGGCCGGGTCGGCACTGCGGTCGACCGCGCTCCCGGCGAGGCGCTGGGCGAGCCAGCCGCCCATGGAGACCCCGACGACGTGGGCGGCCGGGAGGCCGTACGCGTCGGGGACGCCGAGGGCGTCCCCGAGCAGGTCGTCGAACGTGTACCCGGGCGCGCCGATCGGGAAGGCGGCCGAAGCGCCCGTATCGCGGATGCCGTAGGTCCACGTCGACGGCGCGGACCTGGCCGCCCAGGCCTTCGGGGACCCGGCCGCCCCGACGACGGCTGCCGCCACGACTCAGGGTTCGACGTCCGGGGCCGGTGCCTGGCCCTTGGCCGGATCGTGGCGGTCCCGGTCGAGCTCCTGCTGCTTCGCCCAGTCGCGGTAGTCGGCGGCCCCGGCGTACGGAAGGCCCGAATCGCCGTACTTTCCGCGGATGTTGGTGAGGTGGGTGGCCACCGTGCTGCGGGCCATGCCCAGCCGGCGTCCGACCGACTCCTGTTTGATCCCGTCTCCGACCAGGCGCAGCACCTGGCTCTCCGTGGGCGTCAGCCGGGGCTTGTCGGGGCGGTCGTCCTGGGCCAGCCAGAAGGCGTGTTCGGCGGTCGTCGGGAGTTCGCCGCGGTCGAGGGCCCGGATGACGTCGACGAGCTTGCCCAGGTTGCAGGCCCGGCTGGTCAGGTAGGCCGACGCACCCGCCTCGGTGGTCTCGATGATCCACCTCTTCTCCGGCACCACGGTCACGATGACGACCTTGTGGCCGGCCCCGACGAGGGCGCGGACGTTGTCGGCCGGCAGCGTGCCGTTGCCCAGGTTCAGGTCGAGGGTGACGATCCCCGGCGGCGGGTCCGCGGCCAGGAACTCGGCGACCGAGGCGGCCGTGACCAGGACGCGCACGTTGCTCTTGACCTCGAACCACAGGGCCTTGCCCTCCAGGCCCATCAGGTCGTCGTCGATGGCTCCGATGGTGATCAGGGGGTCCATGTCAGCTCCACGGTGGTTCCTTCGCCGGGCGCGCTGTCGATGACGACCTCACCGCCGAGGTCCACGATGCGCTTGATCGAGTACGTGGTGCCGAGCCCCGGTGGCCGGCTCGCCGGGTCGAAGCCGATGCCCTGGTCGATGACGGCGACGCGCGCCCCGCCCCGTCCGTCGGCCGCCGCCGTCACGCAGATCTCGTCCGTCCGCGCGTACTTGACGGCGTTGTTCAGGGCTTCGCGCGCTCCCTTGACGAAGGCTTCCACCACCTCCGGGCCCATGGCCGTCGGCAGGACGTCGATCCTCGTCTCCACGCCGCCGCCGATCAGCTCCTGGGCGGGGTGGTCGCGGATCATGCGGGCCAGCGCGGTGGCGAGTTCCGCGCGGTCCCCGTGCTTGCGGCTCGTGGTCAGCACCCGCAGGTAGTCGGCTTCGCGCTGGGCCAGCCACTGGTTCTTCGCCGCCGGGTAGGTGCCCGCCGCGATCACGTCGAGGGTCACCTGGACGGAGTCGTGGAAGTCCAGGGCCTGTTCCGCCCGTTCTTCCGCCCGGGCGGCCTGGTGCTCGGCCGCGACCGCGCGGGCGGTGGCGGAGTCCGCGTCCTGCGCCGCGTGCAGCAGGAGGCTGCCGGTCAGCCCGGCGACCCCCGCGAAGACGGTCATCATGGTGGTGTTCGAGATGAGTTCCTGACCGCTGGGGGTCGCCAGCGCCGGCCACGCGCCCACCACCCAGGAGGCGACGACGACGGCGACCGCCGGTATCCGGTACCGGCCGCCGTAGATGGCCGCCGTGACGACGACTCCGCACAGCGGCGGGATCACCCAGTTCCCGATCGAGGCCGCGTCGGCCGGCGGGTAGCTCCGGCTCACCACGACCGCGTACAGGACGGCCAGCACCACGTCGGCCGCGATCCAGCGCGGCGACAGCGTACGGCGGCGGATGCCGAGGGTGAACATCACCGCGGCGGAGACCGCGGCCAGCGCGTAGCCGCCGACGATGATGCCGGTGTGGCGCTCGGGAAGCCCCCGGAGCGGCAGGACGACCAGCCCGAGCAGGAACTGGGCACCCCTCAGCGCGGCGAGGGCACGTACGAGCATGCGGCGGGTCCGATCGTGTGCGCTCTCCGGGGGAGCGGCTTGTGGAGCGGTGGGCGGGTTCATGGCTCCACCGTGGCAGCACGGGACGGGGGTGCGGTATCCCCTCTGTGTCCATCCCCTCGCCGTCCATCCCCCCCGTCCATGGCCCCCCGTCCATGGACCCGCGTCCATGGACCCCCAGACGGCTGTCCGGCCGGCCGGGCCGTCCCTAGCGTTGTCGTCGTGGCGCTCCGGCCTTGCGCAGGAGCGCCACGAGGCCCGCGCTCCGAGACAGTCCCCGCGACGAGAAGGACGGATCACCCCTCATGGCCACCACCCCGCCGACGTCCACGCCTCCCGGCCCGAGCCGGACCGTCAAGGTCATGGCCCTCACCATCGCGCTCCTGTGCGGCCTCGTCGCCGCCGTCTCCGCCTTCACCCTCAGCCGCCACCTGGAGGCGACCGGCCTGGAGGCCGTCGCCTACTCCGGGGGTTCGTTCCTCGGCGCGACGGCCCTCGCCCAGGTCGTCCAGGAAAAACTCGGCCTCCTGTGACGGGCCCGGGGCCGGCATCCGCAACGGATGCCGGCCCTTTCGCATGCCCGCAGGCGGCGGCCCGGGGCCGGTCCGTCGTCGCTCAGTCGTGCAGCAGGCGCGCCCAGTCCTCGGGGACCCGGCCGGCCGGCCCGGGTGTCGGCTGGTCGGCCGGGTGCCCGGTCGGCGCAGCCAGTTCGGGTCCGGACTCGTACAGCTCGCCGGTGCCGTAGTCCCAGAACCACTCCTCGTCCGGCTCGAAGCTCTGCACGAGCGGGTGGCCAGCGGACTTCCAGTGGGCGGTGGCGTGTTGGCCGGGAGACGAGTCGCAGCAGCCGATGTGGCCGCACCGGGCGCAGCGCCTGAGGTGGAACCACCAGCCTCCCGACGCGTCGCAGTCGGCGCAGCCGGTGCCGGAGGGCGGGACGCTCGGGTCGATGCCTGCGGTGTCGCTCATGTGGACTCCTCGGTGGTCTCGGTCCCGGGCCCGGCTCCGGAAGGCGGGGCGGGCTCGGACTCCGGGGCGGGCTCGGTTTCCGGGGCGGTCAGGGGCAACAGCACCTGGAAGCGGGTGTCGCCCGGGACGGATTCGACCTGGAGGCTGCCGTGGTGCTTGTTGACGACGATCCGCCAGGAGATGTCCAGGCCGAGGCCGGTGCCCTCGCCGACCGGTTTGGTGGTGAAGAAGGGGTCGAAGATGCGGCTGCGGATGTCCGCCGGAATGCCGGGCCCGGTGTCGCGGAACTCCACCAGCAGCCGGTCCCCCTCCCGCGCCGTGCGGACCGTCAGCGTGCCGTCGCCCCCGGGACCGGCCCCGCCCCCGGTGCTGCCGATGGCGAAGACGGCGTTGTCGATGAGGTTGGTCCACACCTGGTTGAGCTCGGCCGGGTAGGCGGGTACGTCGGGCAGCGTGCGGTCGTAGTCCTTGACCACCCGGACCCCGCGGCCGATCTTCCCGGAGAGCATCAGCAGAGTGCTGTCCAGCAGTTCGTGGACGTCGACGACGCGGTACGAGGCCCGGTCGAGCTGCGAGTACTGTTTGGCCGCGTCCACGAGGTGCGAGATGCGCGTGGTCGAGTCGTCGATCTCGTCCATCAGCAGCTCGGTCTCGACGGTGTAGTTGAGCCAGCCGACCGCTCCCGGCAGGACGTCCTCGGCCACCGTCGCCGCGACCTGCTCCAGCCAGTCGACGTCCAGCCCGCCCTGTACGAAGGTCGGTGCGATGCGCCAGCCTTCCGCGATGCCGTGGTCGTCGAGCCAGTCGGACAGCTCGTCCTCCCGGTCGGCGGCCTCCATCGGCGTCAGCACCGGTGCCTTCGCGACGCGTTCGGCCGTACGCTCCTGGATCTCGATGAGTTCGGCCAGCGCTTCGCGGGAGTAGGGGCCCTGCGTGATGACGGCCAGCTTGTGCCGCATCTTGCCGACCCGTTCGCGCAGCGTCGCCGTGGCCCGTACGGCCGCCGCGGCCGGGTTGTTGAGCTCGTGGGTCAGCCCGGCCGACAACGATCCGAGCGCCAGCAGCCGTTCGCGCTGGCCGATGGCCCGCTGGGTGTTCTTCGACCCGAAGAACAGCCCCTCCAGCAGGTGCGCGGCCATCGGGAACCACTCGTGCATGACGTCCGCGAACGACTGCGCGGGCAGCACGAAGAACCGCGTCGGTTCGGTCACCCGCATCGAGTTGTTGTACGTCTGCGGCACGCGGTCGCCGAGGTACGCCTGCATGGCCCCCGCGTACACCCCGCGCTGCGAGGTCCGGCTCACCTCGACGTCGTCGGCGCCGACCCGCCGGGAGAGCACGACGGTGCCTTCGATCATCACGTAGAAGCAGGTGGCCTCGTCGCCCTCGGCGTACACGGGACCGGGCTCGAACCGCTCCACCCGCCCCTCGGCGCAGAGCCTGCCGAGCTGCTCCGGGGACAGCTCCTCGAACAGGAACAGCGAGGCGATCTCCTGCGGGCTGCAGGGCATGACCCGGCCGCTCACGACTGCTCCAGGTACCGGTGGACGAGCATCACGGCCATGGCTCCTTCTCCGACGGCGGACGCGACGCGCTTCGCGGACTCCGCGCGCGCGTCGCCCGCGACGAACACGCCGGGAACGTTGGTCTCCAGGTGGTAGGGCGGCCGGTCCAGCTCCCAGTCGGCCGGGGGCCGTCCGTCCGGTGTGAGGTCCGGCCCGGCCAGGATGAAGCCGCGCTCGTCGCGCAGCACCGTCCCGTCGAGCCATTCGGTCAGCGGGGCGGCGCCGATGAAGACGAACATCCACTGCGCGTCGACGAGTTCGGTCGCACCGCCCTCCACGTCCCGCAGCGTGAGCTGCTCCAGGTGCCCGTCCCCGTGCGCGGCCTCGACGACGGTGCGGGTCCGCACCGTGATGTTCGGCGTCTCCTCGATCTGCTGGATCAGGTAGTACGACATCGATGCCGTCAGGGACGCTCCGCGCACCAGCAGCGTGACCGATTTGGCGCTGCGCGCCAGGTACATCGCCGCCTGTCCGGCGGAGTTGGCGCCGCCGACGATGTACACGTCCTGCCCCTGGCAGGAGGACGCCTCGGTGAGCGCGGAGCCGTAGTAGACCCCGCAGCCGGTCAGGTCGTCGCAGCCGGGCGCCTGGAGCTGCCGGTACGTCACGCCGGTCGCCAGGATCACGCTGTGCGCGGCGACCGTGGAGCCGTCGGAGAAGCGGACGACGCGCGCCGCGCCGTTGGCCTCCAGCCCCGTGACCTCGCGGGTGGTGAGGATCTCCGCGCCGAACCGGCCGGCCTGGCGGCGGGCGCGCTCCGTGAGCTGGGCGCCCGACACGCCGTCCGGGAAGCCGAGGTAGTTCTCGATGCGGGAGCTCTGCCCGGCCTGCCCGCCGGTGGCCGACCGCTCGACCAGCACGGTCCGCAGCCCCTCGGAGGCCCCGTACACGGCCGAACCGAGCCCGGCCGGGCCGCCGCCGATCACGACGAGGTCGTAGAAGTCCGCCGCCGGCGTCGTGGCGAGCCCGACGTGGGCCGCCAGGTCGGACGCCTCCGGCTCGATCAGTACGGCTCCCTCCGGAGTGATCACCAGCGGCAACCGCTGCCCGTCGGCCCCGGCCGCTTCGAGCAGCCGCCGCCCTTCGGGTTCGTCGGAGGAGTACCAGCGGTACGGCACCTGGTTGCGGGCCAGGAACTCGCGCAGGTTCGACGAGCGCGCCGACCAGCGGTGTCCGACGACCTTGGTGGTGGGCACCGGCCGGTAGTCGTTGGCGCGCCAGGCGGCGAGGAGGTCGTCCAGGACCGGGTAGAGCTTCTCCTCGGGCGGGTCCCACGGCTTGAGGAGGTAGTGGTCGAGGTCGACGACGTTGATCGCGTCGATGGCCGCGTTGGTGTCGGCGTACGCGGTCAGCAGCACGCGCCGCGCCCCCGGGTAGACGCTCAGGGCCTGTTCGAGGAACTCGATGCCGTTCATCTGCGGCATGCGGTAGTCGGCCAGGATCACGGCCACCAGGTCACCCCGCAGCTTCAGCTCGCGCAGCGCCTCCAGTGCGGACGCGCCGGACTCGGCCCGCACGATCCGGTACGTCGCACCGTAGCGTCTGCGCAGGTCACGGGCGACGGCGCGGGAGACCCCCGGATCGTCGTCCACGGTCAGGATGACGGTCCGAGCGCTGTCGGCGACCTCTGCCATGTCTCTCCCACCCCGAGCGGCCTGGGCTGGCAGGCGGCGCGGCGGGCCGTCCGTGCCGGTTCCCGCCCATCGTATGTTCGTATCCCCGCCTTCGCCCCGGGAGCCGGGAGGCGTGCACTACGGGTACACGGCGGGGCCGGCACGGTTCGGGGTCCACACGGTTCGGGGCGCACTCGGTTCGGGGCGGGCGTTCCCGCTCCGGACCGGGCGGGCGGCGCCGGGTCGGCGCGCGGGGTCAGCTCGCGGGGAACGCGGCGCGCTTGAGCAGCCGGGCGAGGTGTGCGGTGTTGGCCGCGAGGGTGGCCGTGGTGGACCGCGTCGCGTCCGGCGTCTTGTCGAGGTCCTGGTAGTCGGTCCCCTGCATCGCCTCGCCGACCCAGTAGGTGACCGCGCCCGGCGCGAGGGAGAAGCCGACGTCGTTGAGGCCCTGGAAGAGGTCGGCGCTGACCTTGTGCGCACCGTCCTCGTTGCCCACGACGCAGACACCGGCGACCTTGCCGTACGTGAGCAGCCGGCCCTCGTCGTCGGTCTCGGAGATCTCGGCGTCCAGACGTTCCAGGACCCGCTGGGCGATGCTGGAGGCGTGGCCGAGCCAGATCGGCGTGGACAGGATCAGGATGTCCGCACCCAGGATCACCTGCCGGATCTCCGGCCAGGCGTCGCCGTCGCCCATGTCCGCCTCCACGCCCGGCTTGACGTCGTGGTCCGCGACGCGGATCACCTTCCCGGTCACGCCGTGCTCGGCGAGGGCGGCCATGGCCTGTTCGGCCAGCAGCTGGGAGCTGGACGGCTTCGGGGAGGGCGACAGCGTGCAGACGAGGGCGACGGCGCGCAGCGGAGTGGTCTCGTTGGTATCCATACCGCCCGGCTACCCGGCCCCGTGCCCGACTACCGCCCCGGCACGAAAGATCCACCCGGCCGGTGCTCCGGCCCGGCCGCCGGCCGCGCGCCCTGGGGCGGGCCTACGCCCCGCCCCCCGTGGCCCGTGCGTACCAGTCGACGATCCGGTCCGTGAGCACCCCGATCGAGTGGTTGATCCTGGTGCGGACACCGTCGGGGCCCAGGAACACGGCCTTGTAGGGCCACGGCCCCTCCATGTGGACCACGTGCTCCTCCGTGTCGTCGGTCAGTATGGCCGCGCGCCCGCCGTCCAGCGTGACGACCCAGTGGACGCCGCCGTCCTCCACGTCGTGGAACACCTCGATCCGGTCCCTGTCGACGCCCCCCTCCAGCAGCGCGTTCAGCACGCCGTAGCGATGGACGACGTCGCGGGAGGCCCCGGTCCCCCGCCCCTTCACCCTCTCCGCGGCCGGCGGCACCTGCGCCGGCCGGTCCGCACCCGGTTTCGGGTCCGGGTCCGCACCCGGTTTCGGGTCCGGGTCCGGCTGGTCGGCCGTGGCTCCCGTTCGTGTGTGCACGGGCCCTCCCTCGTGGCTGCTGTACCGGCCCACCACCCTGCCGTACGCCGCGCCGGGCCGGTACTCCCCCGCGCCCCGTCCGGCCGTCCCGCCCGGCCCGGTCCCGCGCCGCGGATTGGCCGGCACCCGGCGGGGCAGGCGCGGGGCCACGGGGCCGGGCCGACGGACCGGCTCCGCCCGCGCGACCGGGAACGCCTGCCCGCACGACCTCCGGCGGGGAGTCCATCGCTGATCCACCCACGAGGAGACCACCGATGCCACGCGAGACCCACGAAGACCGGTCGGGGGCGGCCCGCCCCGACGCGTACCGGAGGGCGGCCGACTACGTCGCCGCGGCCCTGATCTACCTGCGGGAGAACGTGCTGCTCACGGAGCCGCTGCGCCCCGAGCACCTCAAGCCGCGCCTGCTCGGCCACTGGGGCACCTGCCCGGGCATCACCCAGGTGTACTCCGCCCTCGACCAGCTGGTCCGGGAACGGGACGCGGACGTCCTGCTGGTGACGGGCCCCGGGCACGGCGCACCGGCCGTCCACGCCAACCTGTGGCTCGAAGGCACCCACGCCGCCTACGACCCCGCCCTGAGCCGGGACGCGGAGGGACTGCGCGAACTGAGCCGTCGCTACTGCGCTCCGGACGGCTTCCCCAGCCACCTCTCGCCGGCCGTGCCGGGCACCCTCCACGAGGGCGGGGAGCTCGGGTACGCCCTGGCCACGGCCTTCGGAGCGGCGCTGGACGCACCGGGCCGGGTGGTGGCCTGCATCGTCGGCGACGGCGAGGCCGAGACCGGTCCGACCGCAGGGGCCTGGCACTCCCCCAAGCACCTCGACCCGGAGACCGGCGGCGCCGTCCTGCCCTTCCTGCACCTCAACGGGTACAAGATCTCTTCCCCCAGTCTGTTCGCGACGATGTCCGACACCGAACTGACCCACCTCTTCCGCGGCTACGGCTGGGATCCGCGGATCGTCGACGTCACCCCCGACGGCGCGGGCGGCCCCGACCGTCCCGACCGCGGCGACCGCGGCGACCGCTCCGAACTGGCCGATGCCGTCGCCGACGCCCACACCGCGATCACCGCGATCCAGCGGCAGGCCCGCTCCGCCGAGGCCCCCGACCCGCGTCCCGCGTGGCCGATGATCGTGCTGCGCAGCCTCAAGGGCCAGGGCGCGCCCGCCGAGGTGCAGGGCACCCGCATCGAGGGGACGTTCCACGCCCACCAGGTGCCCCTGCCGGACGTCCACGAGGACCCGGAGCAGCTGCGCGCCCTCGAAGCGTGGCTGCGCTCGTACCGCCCCGAGGAGCTCTTCGACGAGGAGGGCCGGCCCGTCCCCGAGGTGGCCTCGCACTGCCCCGAGGGGGACCGGCGCATCGGCATGCAGCCAGCGGCCGACGGGGGCCGGCTGCGCACGCCCCTCGACCTGCCCCCGCTCGCGCCCCACGCCGTCGACCTCGGCGAGGGGCGGGGCCGCACCACGGCCGGCCCCAACGAGGTCCTCGCCTCGTGGTTGACGGAGGTCGTGCGCCGCAGCGCCGAGCGCCGGGACTTCCGTATCGTC
Organism: Streptomyces subrutilus; assembly: GCF_008704535.1. Taxonomy (NCBI): domain Bacteria; kingdom Bacillati; phylum Actinomycetota; class Actinomycetes; order Kitasatosporales; family Streptomycetaceae; genus Streptomyces; species Streptomyces subrutilus. The sequence continues at coordinate 7,448,416 of NZ_CP023701.1, read as the reverse complement.
TCGCCCGACGAACTCGCGTCGAACAAGCTGGACGCCGTCCTCGCGGCCACGGACCGCGCCGGCACCTGGCCCGTAGACGGGTACGCCGAGCACCTGTCCCGCGACGGCCGCGTGATGGAGGTCCTCTCCGAGCACAACTGCCAGGGCTGGCTCCAGGGGTACCTGCAGAGCGGCCGGCACGGCCTGTTCCCCACCTACGAGGCGTTCGCCTCCGTCGTGGACAGCATGGTCAACCAGTACGCGAAGTGGCTGAAGACGTCCCGGGAGGTCCCGTGGCGCGCCCCCGTCAGCAGCCTCACGTACCTGCTGACGAGCGAGGGCTGGCGCCAGGAGCACAACGGCTACAGCCACCAGGGACCGGGGTTCATCAACAACCTGATCACCAAGAAGAGCACGGTGACCGGCGTCTACCTGCCCCCGGACGCCAACACCCTGCTGGTCACGATGGAGCGCCTCCTCGACGAGACCGGCAAGGTCAACGTCGTCGTGTCGGGCAAGCACGAGGCCGCCCAGTGGCTCGGCCTGGACGAGGCCCGCGCCCACTGCGCGGCCGGGGCGTCCGTCTGGGACTGGGCGTCCCACGGCGAACCGGCCGCGCCCGAACTCGTCCTGGCCTGCGCGGGCGGCATCCCCACCGTCGAGACCCTGGCCGCCGCCCGGCTGCTGCGCGAGGACCTGCCGGAGGCCGCGATCCGGGTCGTCAACATCGTGGACCTGTGCGCGCTCGCCCCCGCCGACCGGCACCCGAACGGCATGGCCGACGGCCGTTTCCACGCCCTGTTCGGCACGGACCTCCCCGTCGTCCTCGACTTCCACGGCTATCCCTCGGCCGTGCACCAGCTGTTGCACGGGCGGCCGCGACCCGACCGCTTCCACGTCCGCGGCTACGTCGAGGAAGGCACCACGACCACCCCGTACGACCTCCTCGCCGCCAACGGCACCTCGCGCCACGACCTCGCGATCACCGCGCTGGCCCACCTGGAGGACCGCCACCCGAAGGCACGGGCGCTCGCCGAACGCCACGCCGCCCACCGCGACGCGCTCCGGGCGGAGCTGCGTCGCACGGGCGTCGACCCGGCGGAGATCACGGACTGGCGCTGGAGCGCCTGACGGCGGCGGGGGGCCGGCTGCGGGGGCCGTGCGGGTGCGTCCGTACGGGCCCCCGCGCCGGCCGGCGCGGCGGGCTGACACCGGCGATCGCCACCCGGTGCGGTACCAGTGGGACGGGCCGGCGGACGGCGGCCCCCGTACCCCGAGGAGACCGTCACCCGTGTCGCGACGACGAGCAGACGCCCCGACCCTGCACCCCCGGCACGAGCGGCGCGGCGAGGCCCGGCTGCCCGCCGTGATCGTGACGCTGATCGCCATCGCCCTCTACCTGGCGCTGCCGCAGCAGCTGCTGATCGGCCCCCGCTTCGTGCTGCCCGCGCTGGAGGTGCTCCTCCTGGTGCCGCTGATCGCGATCAATCCGCGGCGGCTGACCCGGCAGACGAGGACCTTCCGCGTCCTGTCGCTGACGCTCGTCCTGCTCATCGCGGCCAGCAACCTGGCGGCCCTCGGCATCCTCGTCGACGAGCTGTTGAACGCCCGGGCCGCCGACGGGCACGCGCTCCTCGTGGCGGCCCTCCAGGTCTGGCTCACCAGTGTCATCGCCTTCGGCCTGGCCTATTGGGAGCTCGACCGCGGCGGCCCGGTCAGCCGCACCCAACTCCCGCGCGCCGAGCTGCCGCTGGCCGACTTCAGGTTCTCCCAGGACGAGAACGACGACGCGGTCGGCGAGGTCTCCGACGGCGCGAGCGGCACGTCCGACTGGATCCCCACCCTCCCGGACTACCTCTACGTCTCGATCACCAACTCCACCGCCTTCAGCCCGACCGACACGATGCCACTCTCCACGCGCGCCAAGCTGCTGATGGCCGTCCAGAGCGTGTCCGCGCTGCTGACCTCGCTCCTCGTCATCGCCCGCGCCGTCAGCATCCTGCACTGACCGGGTGCGGCGGCTCCGGACGGGTCACGCGTGCGCGGCGATGATTTCCGACCGGCCGGCCGGTCGTTAGGGGGAGGAAAAGGAGATCCGCCATGCCCGCACGACAGCCCTCCCGGCAGCCCACGACCGCACTCGACACCCGCTACAGCTCCGCGCTCCGCCCGCTCCCCGGTGCCGCCGACGTCACCGCCACCGAGTGGACCGAGGCCCAGCGGCAGCTGGAAGCCGCCGAGATCTTCTGGGTGTCCACCGTACGGCCCGACGGCCGGGTGCACGTGACGCCCCTGATCGCCGCCTGGCACGAGGGGACGCTGTACTTCTCCACCGGCCCGGACGAACAGAAGGCGAAGAACCTCGCCCACGACGGGCACTGCGCCCTGACCACCGGCGGGAACTCGCTCACCGAAGGGCTCGACCTCGTGGTCGAGGGCACCGCGCGCCCGGTGACGGACCCGTCCGTCGTGGAGGAGGTGATCGCCGCGTACGAGGCGAAGTACGGGGCGCACATCACGTCGCCCGAGGGCACCTTCCACGGCATCGGGGACGCGTTCCGCACGGGCGCCGCCGTGGTGTTCGCGCTCTCCCCGGCCACGGCGTACGGCTTCGGCCGGGACAACGGGGTCTACACCCACACGCGGTGGTCGTTCTGAACCACGGGGCCGAGATCGGGGCCGCGCGCACTGGCGGGGGTGACCCGGGAGCGCCGCGAGGCCGGGGCGGCGCGCTCGGGCGGGGTCGGGCGGCGCGGGCGCGATCCTCGGGGTGCTGGAGCGACCGGTGAGCCGCACCCTGGACACATGACCGGAGACGGACCCCACGTTGTCGTCCGACCGCCCGACGAGCACGGCGGGCGCCGCGTCCACGTCGACGGGCGCAGCGTCGGCATCGCCCTCGGCCCCGCCGACGTCCTCGAATTCCTCCGTCGGGCGGGCATCGACCCCGACGAGGCCGCCCCGTACGGCGAAGGCCTCATCGACTGGCAGGGCGGCGGCCCCGCCGAATGGGGCCGGCCCTAGGCCGTCTCTTTCGGATCGTGCCGGACCGGACCGGGCAGCCCGGCACTGCGCCGTGCCCCTCGTCATGCCCGGCCGGGCGCCCGGGCGGGCGGCCCCCTCAGCCGAGGTCGAGCGGCAGGCGGACCAACCCGCGCAGCAGGGTGCCGGTGCGCCAGACGAGCGGGGCGGGGTCCGCGGCGAGACCGAGCGCGGGGTGGCGTTCGAGCAGGACGCGCAGGGCGATCTCCGTCTCGGCACGTGCCAGCGGGGCGCCGAGGCAGTGGTGGACCCCGTACCCGAAGGCCAGGTGCCCGCCGGGCTCGCGGTGCAGGTCGAACCGGTCCGGGTCGGCGAAGCGCAGCGGATCGCGCGAGGCGGCCGCGAGCGAGACGATCACGCTGTCGCCGGCGGCGATGCGCGTACCGCCGAGGTCGAGGGGGTCGGCGGCGAAGCGGAAGGCGCTGGCGTGCACGGGGGTGTGGAAGCGGAGCGACTCTTCCACGGCCCGCCCGATCAGCGCGGGATCCGCGTACACCTGCGCCAGTTGGGCGGGGTGGGTGAGGAGGCCGTGCAGTGTTCCGGAGATCAGGCTGACGGTCGTCTCGTGGCCGGCGACGAGAAGGAGGAAGGCCATGCCGAGGATCTCCTCGGCGCCGAGCCGGTCGTGTGCGTCCCCGGCCAGTTCGCCGAGCAAGGAGGAGCCGGGTGCTCCGGGGGCGCGCCGGATCAGCCCGGCGAGGTATCCGGCGAGGGCCGCCGAGGCCTCGCCGGCGGCGGTCCGCGAGGTCGGCGCCACGAGCTCCCGCGACCACGCGTGGAAAGTGTCGCGGTCATCCTTCGGCACCCCCAGCAGGTCGCAGATCACCATGACGGGCAGCGGCAGTGCGTACCGGCTCACGACGTCGACGCGGCCGTCGCCGGCGAAGGCGTCGACCAGCCGCACGGCGATGTCCTCGATCCCCGGGCGGTACGAGGCCACCCGCCCGGGCGTGAAGTGCCCGGCGACCGTCCGGCGCAGCCGGGTGTGCCGGGGCGGGTCGGTCTGGAGCATGTTGCGGCCGACGGCCTGGCCGCCGTCGTCCTGCCAGGTGGCGGAGTGGCGGATGTCGTTGCGCAGCCGCGGGTCGCCGAGCGCGGCCCGCGCCTCGGCGTGGCCCAGCACCAGCCAGGCGTCGCCACTGTCCGGGACGTGTACGCGGTGGACGGGCCCCGTGGCCCGCAGTGCGGCGTACACGGAATGCGGATCGGCCGCGAGGTCGTGTCCCGCCGGGGCCAGCTCCTGGAGCGTGGGTGCCTGCATCGTGCTTTCCCTCCGTCACGCCGGCGGCTCGAAGGAAACGGGGACTGGTCCCCGTTTCTGTCCGGAACGATAACATCGCCACCGGGGAGCACGCCCCGCCAACCGGAGGAGCAGGAATGCCGGACCGACCGGAGACCGCCGCTCCGCCCGCCAGGCGCCGGGACGCACAGCGCAGCCGCGACCGTCTGACCGCGGCGGCCCGCGAGGTCTTCACCGAACTCGGCCTGGAGGCACCGCTGGACGTGATCGCGCGCCGCGCGGGAGTGGGCAATGCCACGCTCTACCGGCACTACCCCAGCCGGGCCGCGCTCGTCGAGGCGGTCTTCCACGACACCCTGGCGGACACGATGGCCGTCGGCGACCGGGCCCGTCACCACGACGACGCCTGGGCGGGACTGACCGACTACCTCGACGAGGTCTTCGCGGTACTGGCCGCCGACCGCGGCACCAACGACCTCATGACCACCGCCCTGGACGGCGTCGAATCGCTGCGGGCCGTCCACGCCCACAACCGCCGTACCATCGACGACCTGCTCCGGCGCGGCCGCGAACAAGGCACCGTCCGCGCGGACGCGACCACCGAAGACCTCCTCTTCGCGTTGGCCGCGCTCGGCCGCGCGGTCCCCGCCCTGGCCTCCGCGGCCGGTCCCCGGTCCTGGCGCCGCCCCCTCGCCCTCCTCCTGGCGGGGCTACGCCCCCCGTCCCCCGCATCGCCGCTGCCCCGGCCCGCTCTGACGCCCACCCAACTGGCCGACACCCTCAAGGGACTCGGCCCCCACCGCGCCCCGCCCGGCGAGGTCCAGGCTGTCCCTTCCGGCCCCTCCCCCGGCGCCTCGGGGCGGCCGGGCCGAGCGGGCACGCGACGGACGGATCACGGGGGCGGTGCGTGAACGGGCAAGAGCGTGTGGACAGGCAGGACCGCTTGGACGCGCTGGACCGGGAGATGGCCGCCCGCCCGCTGCCCGGCACCGCGCTGACCGCGCTGGGCCACTGGTGGGACGAGAGGCCCCGGACCCCCTCGGACCCGAACACCCGCCCACACGACCGCCACGCAGTCGGCTACACCCCGAACCACTGGGACGGGATCACCCCCTGGCCCTGCCACCTCGCTCCCCCGTCCGAGGCCGGCGACGCCGAAGTCAACCGTGCACAGGTGACCTCCGCGGTCGCCGACGCGCTGCGCCGCGAAGCCTTCACGGAGGCTCTGGTCGCGACCTACGTGTGGGGGAAGGGCAAGAGCGGCACGCCCGGCGGGAGCGGACCGGCGACGCTGCGAAAGATCCTGACCGCCGAAGACATCGACGCGTCCCTGTCGGCCGCGGTCACCGCACTCGCCGACCGGGGACCGAAAGCGGCCTACGCGGTACTCCACCGGAAGATTCCGGGGTGGGGCCCGTCCTTCTCCACCAAGTTCCTGTACTTCGCCGGCCGGGCCCAGCCGCTCGCGGGCGGCCCGGACCCGCAGCCACGGCCACAGCCGCTCATTTTGGACCGCGTCCTGTCCCTGCGCCTCAGGTCCTTCGCCGTCGAGGCGGGCCGGGCGAGCGGCATCGACCCCGACGGCTCGGCGGCGGCATGGGCGTGGAGCGGGTGGGGATGGTCGCCCCACCGCTACGGGGTCTACCTGTCCTTCATGCAGGCAGCCTCCCGCCAACTGGCAGCCACCGACTCCTGGCCCTCCGACGCCGCCCCCGACCTCCTCGAATACGCCCTGTTCAGACGTGCCTGAATGATCGGCTCCAAAGATGCTCCGGAGGCCGACGCCGAAGCAGTTCCCGTGCGCGGTTGACCTTCGAGTGGGATGAACGTCGACAATCGGGCCCATGGACGGCACCACGGAACTACTGAGCATCGGCGCCTTCGCACGGCGAGTCGGGCTCGCTCCGAGCGCCCTGCGTTTCTATGACGACTGCCGCGTCCTGCGGCCGGCACGGGTCGACGGGACGACGGGATACCGCTTCTACAGCCCTGGGCAGGAACCCCGTGCCGCGCTGCTCCGCGCTCTGCGCGAGGCGGGACTGCCGCTGGCCGAGGTCACCGTGGTGCTCGACGGGCCCGAGCGGGAGGGACGGGAGGTGCTGGAGCGGCACGTGAAGAGGATGCGGGACCAGACGCAGACGGCCGAGGCGGCCATCGCGCTGGCTCTGCGTTCCCTCTCGAACGCCGGCACCGTGACGGAGGCGCGGATCGGCGGTGTGGAGGTGGCCGGTGCCGTCCGGCAGGTGGCGCCGGCCGCGGCCTCCGACGTGGAACACCCTGCGCTGGGTTGCGTCCTCATCGAGATCGATGACGGTGAGGTCCGTCTGGTGGCCACCGATCGCCGTCGCCTGTCGATGCGCGTCCTGAGGCCGGAGTCGCTCGACGGAGGGCCCTGCCGCCTGCTGGTACCCGCGGCCGACCTGATCGAGTTCGGGCAATGGGCGGCACGGTTCCACCAGGTCACCCTCCGGGCCGGACCGGACGGGTGGCGAGCACGCAGCACGTCGGAGTCCTGGGCCCTGCCGACGGTCGATGACCGGTTCCCTGCCTACCGCGAGATGCTTGCGGCTCTGGCCCCGCCCGGGTACCGCGTGATCGTCGATCGCCTGGCCCTGCGCGATGCGGTCAACGTCCACGGCGACGCCGCGCTCATCGCTCTGGGCTTCGCCGGCGCCGCGATGACCGTCTCTCGTGCCGATCACTCCGACGCCGCCACCCTGCCCGCGGTCTGCCACGCGGACCTGCCCCAACGGATCGGCTTCGACCCCGCGGTCCTCGCTCCCGCCCTGGAGTCCGGCGTCGGACCCGACGTCCTGCTGGAGATCTCCACCGCGGACCGGCCTGTCGTGGTGCGCTCCGCCGACCAGGGCAGCTTCACCACCCTGGTCATGCCGACCGCCCTCCCCGGCTCCGACCGCCCCTCGCTCGACACCACGTCCTCATGACCACAGGAGAACCGTGACCGATCCAGAGAACGTCGTCGTGCGGTTGTGCGTGCGGGGCATGCAGGCCGAGACCGAAGGACGGGACACCCGGGCTCGGGAGCTGTTCCTCCGCGCGTGGGAAGCGGCCGAGGACGACTACGACGCCTGCATCGCCGCGCACTACCTCGCCCGGCATCAGCCCACCCCGCAGGAGACCCTGCACTGGAACCAGGAGTGCCTGAACCGGGCCGACCGGGTCGGCGACGGACGTGTCCGCGGCTTCTACGCCTCACTGCACGGCAACATGGCCCGAGCCCACCGCGACCTCGGCCGGATCGACCGGGCCCGCGACCACTTCGAGTCCGCGGCCGAGCACATCGACGACGTCCCGCCCGGCCCCCACCGGCAGTGGCTCCGCCACCGCATCGCCGCAGGACTGCGCGCCACCGCTCCGGCCGCACCACGGCACCACGAAGACCTGGTCGGTGACCTCCTCATCAGGCTCTGCGCACGCACGGACCTCGAAGCCCTGAGCCTGCTGCTGCCTCCGTACATGGGCAGCCTCGGCACACCCGAGGACGAGGAACGCATCACCGGCGCCCTGCGCATGCTCCACGCAGAACGTCGCCTTCCGGACGGGGAGCAGACTGCCCTCGGCCGTGCGATCCAGGCCCGGTCCGCGGTGTGAGGGCCCCCGGTCCGTGGACACGGTGGTGGTCCGGACCCTGACGCCCCGCCCGCCGACCGACCGACCGGGGGACCCCGCCGCCCGATCGACCCGATCGACCCGATCGACCCGCTCAGCCCGCTCGGCCCGCTCGGCCCGCTCAGCCCGCGAACGTCTCCCGGAGCGGACCGCTACGGGCGCAGCGGTGCGGGACCGCGGGCGGCCACGGCCGCGCAGTGGTCCCGCAGGGTGCGGGGCCAGCGGTTCTGCCAGCGCAGCCAGAGGACGTGGTGCCCGGTGAGCAGGAGGAGGCCGGAGAGCGCCGCGGTGCCCAGCGCCGCGGCCACCACGCTCAGGACGACCTCGACGGCTCCGGCCCCGCGGGCATCGGCCGTGCCCGTGGCCAGGCGCGCCAGCGGCACGGTCCCCGCCGCCGTCACCCATCCCGTGGTGATCCAGGCGGCGGTCCGCGGCGCCCTGCGCTGGAGGTCGTCGCGCCGGGTGCGGTACCCCGGCAGGTACCCGGACAGTCCGTCCGCGTGGGCGGTGCAGGCCCTCGCGAACGCGGGGTCGGCGGCGAGTTCCCGCGCCGTCACCGCCGTGACGCGGCCCGGCGCGGCCCGGACGTACCGCCAGGCCTCACGGACCAGCGGATGGGCTCCCGCCCCCGTCGCCTCCTCGGCCACCCGGCCCCGCCCGCCCGACGTCAGCGGCGCTCCCCCTTCTCCGACCACCGGCAACCCCGCCGCGACCAACTCCCCCAAGGCGATCTCCGCCGCGTCGCGCTGCCGGTACGGGGCGGCCCAGCGCGCGTATCCGGTGCCGGCCAGCCAGGTCGCCCGGTACGCGTCCAGTTCACCCGAGGCGATCAGCCGCGCGGCAGCGCGGCGTCCCGCACGGTGACACCACAGGGCCACACCGCCGACCCCCAGGTTCGCGACCACCAGCAGTCCGCCCGTACTCCACGCGAGCCATGCGACAGCGTCCATGGGTACAGGACTAGGGCATGACGGCGCGTCTGACCAGAGGCCGTCGGGCACCGCACACACCAAAGCTCCGGCCGCCCGGCCCCGACGGCACCGGGGCCCCGGACGCACCGACCCGGACGACCCGTACGACCCGTACGGTCCGCACCAGTTCAGCCGTCGCCCCCGGCCGGAACGGACCTCGGCAAGCGCGGCGTCGGCCGGTTCGGGTCCCAACGCCAACCGGCCCACCGCTCCACGGGACGCCATCGCGAACGGGCCGGTGCGGTCGGCGAGCACGCCGAGTACGCGGGCACGGGCCTCGTCCACGGCACGGTGCTCGGCGTCGCCGATGATGCCGAGGCGCCTCACGTGGGCGTACTCGTCCTCGTCCTTCCACGTGAGCAGCACCTCCGTCGCCTGCCCTACGCCGCCGGCGAGGTCCCGCTCTTCTGCGGCCATCGCGTCGAACTCCTCGGTGCGCACGGTCCGGTCGTCGTCCGGGGCGCGCGCCTCGGCGTACAGGGAGGGCCAGCGGGCCTGCGCTCCCGGTGCGCAGGCGGTCACCAGCGCCTCGCCGGTGTCCTCGACGACCCGGAGTGCGTGTCCGGTCCACACCCGTCCGGAGCGGTGCACGTCCCGCCGGACGACCGCCCGGCCCACGTCGAAGCCCCGCCTCGGCCCCTCCTACGCATCACCCCGGTCGACGGCCGGGCGCGGGACCACCTCGGCGCACCCCGACCGGGCCGGCCAGCCGTCGGGCGCAGGACTAGTGACCTGAGTCTGAGGTTTGTCGTTGGTTCGGTATGAGTCGTCCGGGTCCGAAGATTCCGCCGTTGTCGGTCACTGATGCCCAGCGGGCTGTGTTGGAGGGTTGGTTGCGTCGTCGCTCGACGGCCCAGGCTTTGGCTCAGCGGTCGCGGATCGTGTTGGAGTGCGCGGGTGGGCACTCGGTCATGGAGGTGTCGCGGCGGCTGGGGATCGCTCCGGACACGGTCCGCACGTGGCGGCGGCGTTTCCTGGAGCACGGCCTGGACGGGCTGGGCGACGAGCCGCGTCCGGGTGTCCCGCGGAAGATCACCGACGCGGATGTCGAGCGGGTCATCGTCAAAACCCTGGAAGAGACGCCGAAGAACGCGACGCATTGGTCGACGAGGTCGATGGCCGCGGCAACCGGGATGTCCCAGTCGACGGTCTCGAGGATCTGGCGGGCGTTCGCGCTGGCCCCGCACCGGTCCCAAACGTTCAAACTGTCGACGGACCCGCTGTTCATCGACAAGGTCCGTGACGTGGTCGGTCTCTACCTCGACCCGCCGGAGAAGGCTTTGGTCCTCTGTGTGGACGAGAAGTCGCAGATCCAGGCCCTGGACCGGTCCCAGCCGGTCCTGCCCATGATGCCCGGCGTTCCCGAGCGCCGTAGTCACGACTACATCCGCGCCGGCACCACCACCCTCTTCGCGGCCCTGGAAGTCGCCACCGGCAAGGTCATCGGATCACTCCACCGCCGCCACCGGGCCGCCGAGTTCAAGAAGTTCCTGACCAAGGTCGACAAAGAGGTCCCGGCGGATCTTCAGGTCCATCTGATCCTCGACAACTACGCGACCCACAAGACCCCGGACATCAAGAAGTGGCTGCTGGCCCACCCGCGGTTCCACCTGCACTTCACACCCACCAGCGCGTCCTGGCTCAACCTGGTCGAGCGGTGGTTCGCCGAGCTCACACAAAAGAAGCTCAAGCGGGGAGCCCACCGCTCCGTCCAGGCCCTCGAACGCGACATCCGGGCCTGGCTGAGCGACTGGAACGACCAGCCCAGGCCCTTCGTCTGGACGAAGACAGCCGACGAAATCCTCGACAAAGTCGCCGCCTACTGCCACCGAATCTCTGACTCAGGTCACTAGGCCGTCTCTTTCGGATCTTGTCGGCCGAGCCCGCGGCGTCTGGTGCCGTGCCTGGGCGTGCTGCCGGGGCGCTCGCGTACTGGACGTACGTGGTCGCCTCGGCAGTGCGGCCAGGCACGGTGCCAGGCGTCGCGGGCCCGGCAAGATCCGAAAGAGACGGCCTAGTACTGCAACGGTGCCTGCTGTGACTGATGGCCAGGTTGGTCGTTGGTGTGGGTATGGGTGGGGACCTTGCTGGTGTCAGGTTGTGGGCACGTGAACTGGACGCGGTGCACGAGCGGTTCGTGCACCGTTTCAGCAGGTCGGAGCCGCGTGAGTCGGCACTGGCCTATATGCGAGGACTGATTGCTCCGCTGCAACGCAAGAACGGCTGGACCGTGGCAGAACAGGCCGGTCATGACGGTCCGGACCGTATCCAGCGGATGCTGAACCGCATCGAGTGGGACGCTGACGAGGCCCTCGACGACGTCCGTGACTACGTGATCGAGAACCTCGGGGATCGCGAGGCGGTCCTGATCGTGGACGACACCGGATTCCTGAAGAAGGGAACGCGGTCGGCCGGCGTTCAGCGGCAGTACTCCGGCACCGCCGGACGGACGGAGAACTGCCAGGTCGGCGTGTTCCTCGGCTATGCCACCGACCGAGGTAGAACGTTGATCGACCGCCGCCTGTATCTGCCTACTTCCTGGACGGATGACCGCGAGCGGTGTCGTCGGGCCGGCATCAGTGACGAGGTGGCGTTCGAGACGAAGGTGGCCATGGCCAAGGCGATGGTCCGCAAAGCCATCGCGGACAAGATCCCGTTCGGTTGGGTGACCGCGGATGCCGCCTACGGCTTCTCCAAGGGCTGGCGGTTCGAGCTCGAGCAGGCGGACGTCTTCCACGTCATGGCCACCACCCGGCACGACACCGTCGTCACCCGCTGGGCCCTCGACCACCCTGTCCACGACCTGTTCACCGGCCTTGCCCGGCAGAAGTGGAAGCGTCGTTCCTGCGGAGCGGGAGCCCACGGCCAGCGGGTCTACGACTGGGCTCGCGTCGAGGTGCGGCCCTGGCACCGCGAGGATCGCCGGCACTGGGTGATCGCCCGCCGCAGCGTCCACCGGCCCGACGAGATCTCCTACCACATCGCCTACTGCCCCGCAGGAACCACCCTCGACCAGCTGATACGTGTCGCGGGCAGCCGGTGGGCCATCGAGGAATGCTTTCAGACCGCGAAGCAGGAATGCGGCCTGGACGACTACCAGGTCCGCCGCTATCCCGGCTGGCACCGCCACATGACCCTCGCCATGGCCGCCCACGCCTGCCTGACCGTCCTGCGAGCCCGCGAGCTGGATACCGGGAAAGCAGAAACGGATCCTCTCAGCTCATCCACCTCAGCCTCGCCGAGATCCGACGCCTGATCACCCGCCTCACCGACCGCCGCCCCACGCCCGTCGAGCACATCCTGCACTGGTCGACCTGGCGCCGACGACGACAACACCAAGCCCGCACCAGTCACTACAAGCGACGCGGACACAGCCCCTGACCTGGCCATCAGTCACAGCAGGCACCGTTGCAGTACTAGCTCCGGACCGACCGCCAGATGTGTTCGGGCAGTGCGGCGCCGGCCTCTTCCAGGTCGATGTCGCCCACCGTGAGCCAGCGGCGGACGGCGCCGACGACAGGGCCCAGGACGAGGGATTCGATCATCGGGACGGAGAGGTCGGCGAGTTCGCCGGTCTCCTGGTGCGCCTCGATCCAGAGGGCGATCGGTGCCAGCCTGGCCTCCTGCGAGTCGCGGATCTGCCTCGCGTGGGCCATGCCCTCGCGATCGGCGGTGACGGAGTGCATGAGGCGGGCCGCGTCCGGATGGGCCTGCGCGAAATCCAGGTAGGCCCGCACCACGGCCTGGATCCCGGAACGGGCGTCGACGGCCCGGAGCAGCGCTTCCGCGAGTGTCGTCAGAAGCTGTTCCAACGAGCGCTGTGCCAGCGCGGTGACCACGCCGTCGAGACTGCCGAAGTGGTGGTAGATGCTGCCGGAACTGACCCCGCTGGCCTTGGTGATGGCGCCGAGCGAGAGGCCGGACTCCCCCCACGAGGCGTAGAGGCGGAGGGTCGCGTCCAGGACCTGTTCGACGGTGGCTTCGCCGCGTTGTTGCTTCGGGCTCATCGAGCAGGCGTCCTCGGTCTCGTCTCGGCGGATCTCTGTGGTCGTCGCGTACAGCGTAGAACACTTTTTCTGGATTTTTTTCTAGAACTACTTCCAGTTTCGTGCAGGACGCTCCAGACTTGTCCTTGTAGGGGACGGGGAGACGGGGCGAGGGGGAAACCGTGGTCTACCACGTGGAGCTACCGGTCGGCGCGGCGGACGGACCGCAGGATGTGGTGCGGGTCGAGATCGCGGAGACGGGCGAGGACGGCCTGGTCCGGGTGGCGCGGCCGGGGCAGGTGATGGCACGGGCCTCGCGGTCGCTGGGCGAGATGGTGACGGGCATACGACCGGTCGCTCAGAGTTTCGTCGACGGCTTTCGCGGCATGGCCCAGGCGCCCGACGAACTGAACCTGGAGTTCGGGCTGTCGATCTCCGCCGAGGCCGATGTGGTGATCTCCAGTACGGCAGCCCAGGCCAACTTCAGGATCTCGCTCACCTGGAATCGCTCCCCGGCCGAGGACTGCCCTCGGACGGAGCAGGCTCCGGGGTCCGCGCCGGAGGCCGTTCGGACACCGGGTTCCGCTCCGACGCCCGCTCCGGAGCCCGCGCCATGACCCGGCCGGGGCCGCGGACGGCGGAGGGCATCGGCCCGAAGGCGCTGAACGCGGCGGTCCTGCGGATCCGGGACGTGCGCGGAGACCCCGTCGGCCTGGGCTTCCTCGTCTCACCCGAGCTCGCGCTGACGTGCGCTCACGTGGTCTCGGCGGCGCTCGGTACCGCGCAGGACCAGGAGCCGCCGCCCTCCGCCCGGCTCCACGTCGACCTCCCGCTGCTGCCCGCTTCCGCGCAGGACCCCACGGGTGTGACCGCCCGCGTCGAGCGCTGGATGCCGCCGCGCGACGGGGGCGGCGGGGACATGGCGGTCCTTCGGCTGGACGCCCCGCTGCCCGGCGCCCCCGTGCGCCTGATCGAGGCCGAGCAGGTCTGGGAGCATCCGGTACGGGCCTTCGGTTTCCCCGAAGGCCGCCCGGGAGGCGTCTGGCACTCCGGGATCCTGCGGGAGGCGCAGGCCTACGGATGGGTGCAGGCCGATCTGGCCGGCCGGGGCTATCCGGTCTCCCGGGGCTTCAGTGGCACCCCCGCCTGGGACGAGAACCTGGTCGGCGTGGTCGGCATGGTCGCCGTCGCCGAGGCCGGCGAGCCCCGGGTCAGCTACCTGATCCCGACCGCCGGCCTCCTGGAGGCGTGGCCCGACCTGCGCGGCCTGGCCCTCCCTCCGTCGCCGTTCCGCAGCCTGACGGCGTTCCGGGAGGACGACGCCCCGCACTTCCACGGCCGGAAGGCCGAGAGCGACGAGCTGGCCCGGGCTCTGACCGGCGAACCCTGGGTCACCATCGTCGGCGCCTCCGGGGCGGGCAAATCCTCCCTGGCGCTCGCCGGGGTCGTACCGCGCCTGCGGACGTCGGGCGCCGCGGCGGTCGTGGTACGGCCGACCTCCGGCACCACTCCGCTGGCCGTCCTGGCGGCCGCGCTGCTACCGCTGCTGGAGCCGGAACTCTCCGAGATCCACCGCCTCGTGAAGGTCTCCGAGCTGACCGGGGTGCTGCGGCAGGGCGGCTTGGCCGATGTCGTGGCCCGGATCCTGGACCTGTCCGACAGCCGCCGCCTGCTCGTCGTGGTCGACCAGTTCGAGGAGCTGCTCGCGCTCGCCCCCGCAGCCGTCGACGAACTGGCCGATGTCCTGTTCGGCGCCGCCCTGCCGCAGTCGGTGCGCGTACTGACCACCCTGCGGGCCGACTTCCTGGAGATCGCGCTGGCGCATCCCAGACTCGGGGCCGTCATCGGCCGCCGTGTCCACGCCCTCGGGCCGCTGGGCTCCGAGCGGCTGCGCGAGGTCGTGACCGCCCCCGTCGACGCGGTCCCCGGCGTGCGCTACGAGCCGACCCTCGTGGACCGCATCCTGGAGGACACCGGCACCGAACCGGGCGCCCTGCCCCTGCTCGGCTTCACACTCGATCTGCTGTGGCAGGAGCAGCGGGGCGGTCTGCTCACCTATCAGGCCTACCACGACCTCGGCGGTGTCACGGGCGCACTCGGCACCCACGCCGACCAGGTCTGGCGGGAGTACGTCCCCGAAGGGGACGAAGCGGTGGCCCGGCGGCTGTTCACCCAGCTCATCAGGGTCCCGCTGGGATCACCTGCGGCGACCCGGCGCATGGCCCTGCGCGTCGACCTGGACCAGGAGCAGTGGCGCGTCGCCCAGCAGCTCGCCGCCACCCGCCTCCTCGTGACCGGTCGCAGCGCCGAGGGCGTCGAGACGGTGGAACTCGCGCACGAGGCCCTGATCAGCGGCTGGGACAAGCTGGCGCAGTGGACCGCGGAGGACCGCTCCTTCCTGGAGTGGCGGGAGGCCCTGCGCCACGACATGGACCGGTGGGAGCGCGCCGGGCGCGCCCCCGAGCTGCTTCCGACCGCGCTCGACCTGGCGGCCTCCCGTGCGTGGGTGCCCGAACGGGCCGGTGACCTGTCCGCCGCGGAGCGCGGCTATCTGGAGTCCGGGCGGAGCTACCGCCGCTCACGGGCCCGTTTGAGGCGCGCCGGCTGGTCCGCCGTCTCGGTCGTCCTGGTGCTGGCCCTCACCCTCGGGTCGCTGTTCGTGGTGACGCGCCGGGAGAGCCGGGAGCGCGACGCCCTCGCCACCTCCCGCGCCCTGACGCAGGCCTCGCAGGACGCCTCCGCCGCCGATCCCGCCCAGTCGGTGATGCTCGCGCTGGCGGCCTACCAGACCTCACCGACCCAGGAGGCCCGCAACCAGCTCCTGCGCGAGCACCTGGCGTACGCGGACAGGAGCCGCGTGATCTCGGGGCTGCTGGGTACGGTGCGGACCCTGCAGACCAGCCTCGACGGCGATGTGGTCCTGGCGACCTCGAGGAACGGACGGGCGATGCTCTTCACGGGCGTCACCAGCGGAAACGTCCGCAGCGCGCAGATGTCCTCGGTCGGTCAGGTGGCGTATCCGCTGGTCTCGGCCGACGGTAGGCGGGCGGCCTACGTCCAGGAGGACGGGGTCGCGGCGTGGTTCCCGGTGCACGCCGACCGCGACCAGCCGGTGGGAGACCTGCACAGGCTGGCCGCGGCCCCGGGCACCGCCGTCGGCTCGGACAAGGGCCTGAACCCCTCGATGTCGGCGGACGGCACGCTGATCGCCTACCGGGTGCTGGACCGCCTGGTCTGGTGGAACCTGGACAGCGGTTCCATCGCACGGACGACGCGCGCGCCCACGATCCAGACCGACGGCAGCTCCGACGACGTGTGGATCGGAGCGGACAACCGGACCCTGCTGCTGCGGCGCACCGGCATCGGGAACAACAACACGGCCTTGCTCGCCCACGACACGGCGACCGACACGACCCGCGTCGTGGCGAAGGACGTGACCGACATCGAGCTCTCGGGTGACCGGACCGCCGCCGTGGTGTGCCGGAAGGAGAACGACACCACGGTCGTGAGCCTCCTGAGGATTTCCGACGGGGCCCGGCAGGGTCAGCCGTACAGCGAGCAGGATCAACGCTTCAAGTCGAGCGTGTGCCTGCCGCAGGCAGTCAGTACGGACGGGACCCGGGTGGCGCTCTGGTACTCCGACACCCTGCGGGTGGTCGACCTGCTCCAGAACAAGGTGGTCTCCGCGGTCCCCTCGACATCCACCCTGTGGTCACGCCAGCTGGTGTCGGCAGAGGGCAGGCTCTTCCAGGTCGGCTGGAAGGACTCGCTGATCACCTATACCGAACTCCCCACCGGAGAATCGATACTCGGCGTGGGCCAGCAGATCCTCACCCAGGACGGCAGCAAGACGATCAGCGTGCTCTCCGACGGGTCCGCCCTTCAGCTACGGCCCACGGCGCCGGGCACCAACGACCAGCTCCTGGCCGAGGCCCAGCGCCCTACGCCCTACCGGAAGCCCGGCAGCACCGAGTTGCTCAAAATGAGCAGGGACGGGCGGCTGCTCGCGGACCAGGAGGGGGCGAAGGTGGTGGCCGTCCTCGACGCCGCCACGCTGCGCCGGCTGGCCACCATCAACGCCGCCGACCCGGCCCCGGCAGGCACCGCGGCGACGCCGGCAGCGGACCCGGGGAGCACCCAGGAGCCGGACATCGCCAAGGAGCTCGACTTCCAGCACCACTTCGACGCCGGAGGCAACGTCCTCACCGTGTCGGGCACCCTGGTCCGGCAATGGGATCCGCACACCGGCCGGGAGCTCGCCCACTACGACGCCAAGGTCCTGCTGCCCACCACGGGCAACCCGCCCAAGACCCTCATCGGCCCCTACCCCGCCCCGAACAGGATCACCGTGACCGTCTGGGGCGATCCGGTGGTGCGCATCGTCGACATCACCACGGGCGCCGTCGTGGAGAGCGTGCGGACCACCGAGGACGTCCTCGCCGTGCAGTTCGACCCGAGCCTGCGCTTCTTCGGGCTGATGCGGCGCGGGGGGATCGTCGAGCTGTGGCGGCGCGACCCGTTGCGCAAGGAGCTCGGTCCCCTGCGCAGCACCGCGGAGGACCTCAGCACCCCGACCGTCACCCGCTTCCTCGACGGCGACGGCCGCTTCCTGATCGCCGCCAACAACGCCGTACGGACCTACCGCGTCGGGGAGCGCGCGCCCCTGGTCTCGTACGAGTTCGGTGAGCCGCCGAGCGGCAGCTACAAGCGGACGTTCTCGTTCCTGGACGCCTCGAAGGACGGCAAGACGGTGATCTACGCCGATCCGTCGGGGCCGGGCGGCCCCCTGCCCCTCGACCCCCGGGCCTGGCAGCGCGACCTGTGCAAGGTCATCGGCAACAGGAAGTTCACCGACGACGAACGGAGCAGCCTCCCGGTACGCGTCCCGACCCGACCGGTGTGCGCCCCGGACTGACCCCGTCCCCCGGGCCGGGCGACCGGCCACGGGCAGCACGAGCACCCCACAGCGCCCTGACCGGCCACTCCGTGGTGGCCGCCGCTCAGTGCGCCGGCGCGGTGTCCGGAATCAGCCGCGTGGCCGTGCGGATCAGACTGGCGAGGGCGAGTGAGCGGCTGTGCGGGGGCCAGGCGATGTGGGTGTGGACGGGGGGTGCGTCGGTCAGGGGAACGGCGGCGTGCTGGTGCCACAGCCAGGTGCGCGCGGAGTCCGGGACGACGGCCATGGTGCGCCCGAGGGCGATCAGCTGGGCCAGCTGCGTGTGGTCGCGGACTTCCGGGCCCGGACCGGGTGCGTATACACCGTGTCG
Organism: Streptomyces subrutilus; assembly: GCF_008704535.1. Lineage (NCBI taxonomy): Bacteria > Bacillati > Actinomycetota > Actinomycetes > Kitasatosporales > Streptomycetaceae > Streptomyces > Streptomyces subrutilus. The sequence continues at coordinate 7,430,301 of NZ_CP023701.1, read as the reverse complement.
TGGCCAGCGGGCGATCGGGAGATCGGGGACGTCGCCGATGTCGGCCATGGACAGCACCGTGCGCGCCGCGAGCGGGTGTCGCGCGGGCAGGACGGCGATCCGCCCCTCGGTCAGCAGTTCCTCGCTGTCGAACCCGGCCAGGGAGTTGAACGGCACGATGAGGAGCGCGACGTCGGCACGGCCGTCGCGCAGCATCTGCTCCTGCTCGGTGAAACCCCCGGCCAGTACCTCGATCTCGGCTGCGTCGGGCTCGGCGGCGTAGGCGTCGAGCAGCCGCTGCAACAGATCGTGGGAGGCGGCGGCCTTGACCGCGATGACCAGGCGTTCTCGGGGGCCGCCCGGATGGTCCGTGCTGCCGGAGCGGCGGGTGCGCCGTGCGGCGGCGGCGGTGGCGTCCAAGGCCGCGCGGCCCTCGTGCAGCAGTACCTGACCGGCGCCGGTCAGGCGCACACCGCGGCGGTCTCGGTCCAGCAGACAGACCCCGAGGTGTTTCTCAAGGCGCTGGATGGCTCTGGACAGCGGCGGCTGGGCCATGCCCAGGCGTTCGGCGGCGCGGCCGAAGTGCAGCTCCTCGGCGACGGCGATGAAGTACCTGAGCTCGCGGGTCTCCAAGGCGTCCACGGCTGCCCCTTCCTGGGCTGATACCTGGCGGGTGTCGCAGGATACCGTTTCGGTGTTGGACGCTCCGCTCGGCAGAGGGCGAGCATCGACGACATGAGCAAAGAGAAGATCGTGCTGGTGACCGGCGCGAACAAGGGCATCGGGTATGCGATCGCGGCCGGTCTGGGCGCCTTGGGGCACCGCGTGGGCGTGGGAGCCCGTGACGAGGCCCGGCTTGAGGCCGCCGTGGAGAAGCTGCGCGCCGCCGGGGTCGACGCGTTCGGCGTGCCGCTGGACGTGACCACCCGACGCAGCGTCACCGCGGCCGTCGAACTGGTAGAGCGGGAGGCCGGGGGCCTTGACGTCCTGGTCAACAACGCCGGAATCTCCGGGGAGACGGGGCCGGGGTGGGTCCAGGATCCGACCGGCCTCGATCTCGACGTGGTCCGGACGGTGGTGGAGACCAACGTGCTGGGCGTCATCCAGGTGACCAACGCGATGCTGCCGCTGCTGCGGCGCTCCAGGTCGCCCCGCATCGTCAACGTCTCCAGCGCCGTCGGCTCCCTGACCCGGCAGGCGGACCCGGACATCGAGATCGGTCCGGTCATGGGGGCCTACGCGCCGTCGAAGACGTTCCTCAACGCCGTCACCGTGCAGTACGCCCGCCAGTTCGCCGGCACGGGCATCCTGATCAACGCAGCCTGCCCCGGCCTGGTCGCGACCGACTTCACCGGCTTCCACGGACCCCGCACCCCCGAGCAGGGCGCGGCCACGGCGATCCGCCTCGCCACACTGCCGGACGGCGGCCCGACCGGTTCGTTCTTCGAGGACGACGGGACCATCCCCTGGTAACCCCGTAACGCCCCGCTCACCGCTCTCACCGCTCTCACCGCTCCCGTCGCTCCGCGGGGCGCCCCGGGCCCTTCTCGCCCTCTGAGACGCCACCCCCGGCTGCCGGACAACCCGACGACGGCAGCTCCCGGTCGGACGGACGGAAAGGGCGTACTTGCCGAATCGGGTCCGAGCAGGGCCGTTGTGGAGGCATGGGCCTCAACTGCGTTCTCGTGCTCGGACGCACCGGCCGTAGGCGCATATGGCCGTCCGGGCAATCTTCAGGACCCAAACCCGCCGCCCCGGGCGCTGCCGAAACGTCACTTCCCAAGGCGCATCCAGCAAGCCCTGAGTAAACAATCTTCAGTCGAAATAGCCAGAGCGAGGATAAACGTGGACAGCCGGGCAAGCAGGGCTCCGTGACGCACATATCCTGTGTGCCGCGAGGGCCTGGGCACGGCATTCGAGCACGGCAGTTGCCGCCGCCCATAAGGCAATTCACCCATCGGATGCACTGTCGGCATACCGTCCGACGGTCCTCGCACCTCCTTCATCCCTTCAGATACGAGCGTCTGCCGAAGTCATGTTCGCCCGGTGGTGATTCATCGCCTGAATTCCGCTTCGAAGGATCGCCCAGAATCGGACATGGAATGACCATCGAACACTCCGATCTTCGCCCGGCGGGACTGCCGGCCAACGACGACTACCGGCTGGGCACCGTCGCCTACACCGATGAGGAGCGGGGTGCCGTCCTCGCGAAGCTGGAGGGTTACCTCGGTGAGCGGCGCGGGCGTTTCCTGGGGTACCAGGTCAACCTGTCGCTCGACGGGCACGCCGCTCTCGGCCGGTTCCTGGGCTATCACATCAACAACATCGGGGACCCGTTCGTCGACAGCAACTACAGCCTGCACTCCCGGTGGCTGGAGCGGGCCGTCCTGGAGCACTACGCCGGTCTGTGGCACGCACCGCTGCCACAGGACCCGGCCCGCCCGCGTGACGAGGACGGGTGGGGATACGTCCTGTCGATGGGCAGCACCGAGGGCAACCTCTACGCCATGTGGAACGCCCGGGACTACCTCGACGGCAACGCCCTGGTCCGCGACGAGGTCTCCGGCGACGCCAGTTGCCGTACCAGCTACCTGCGGGCCCAGCACCCCGACGACAACCCCAACGCCTACACCCCCGTGGCGTTCTTCTCTCAGGAGACCCACTACTCCCACATCAAGGCCATGCGGGTGCTGGACATCCCGACCTTCTACGACCTGGGCGGAAGCCTCTACCCGGGCGAGTGCCCCATCGACGTGAGCGGCACCGGGACGCAGACCTACAACGGCTGGCCGCTCGGCGGCGTCCCGACCACCGGCGGCGACGAGGGACCGGGCACCGTCGACGTCGACGCACTCGTGGCCCTCGTGGACTTCTTCGCGGCCAAGGGACACCCCGTCCTGGTGAACTTCAACATCGGCAGCGTCTTCAAGGGCGCCTACGACGACGTCCAGGGCGCCTGCGAACGCCTGCGCCCGGTCTTCGCGCGACACGGCCTGGTCGACCGCACCGTCCGCTTCGACCCCGACGACCCCGAGCGCGTCAGCATCCGCAACGGCTACTGGATCCACGTCGACGGGGCCCTCGGCGGCGCCTACGCCCCCTACCTGGAGAAGGCCCGCGACAGCGGACTCATCGACAGCGCACCACCGGTCTTCGACTTCCGGATCCCCGAGGTGTCCTCCATCGTCACCAGCGGCCACAAATACCCCGGGGCCCCCGTCCCCACCGGCATCTACATGTCCCGCGCCGGCTCCAAACTCCGTCCGCCGTCCGACCCCGCGGTCGTCTCCTCCCCCGACAGCACCTTCGCCGGCTCGCGCAGCGGCTTCGCCTCCCTCGCCATGTGGAACCACCTCGCGCAATCCGGCGAGGAGCAGCAGGTGCGGCAGGCCGCCGAAGTCCTGAGGATCGCCGAATACACGGCCGAACGCCTCAGGGAGCTCAGCACACGGCTGCGGGACCGCCAGGAGCCCTGGGCCGAAGACGGCATCGAAGTCGGCCACGGCGAACACGCCCTCAGCGTCTGGTTCCAGCAGCCCCGCGCCGAGATCACCCGCAAGTACTCCCTGGCCTGCGTCCCCCTCAACCTCGGCGGCCGCCGGCACGACTACAGCCACGTCTACGTCATGCCCCACGTCACGCAGGAGCTGATCGACGAACTCCTCGACGACCTCGCCCAGCCAGGAGCATTCGACCGCACCGACGACAAGGACGCCGAACGCCCCCCGCTCCCCCACCAGCGCTGACCCCGCGGCGGCCGGCCGGAGCGCCACGCACGCGCTTACCGGCCCGTCGCCCCGCACCTCCCCGGTTGCGGGGCGACGGGCCGAGGGCCCGACCCGCCGATACGGCAGCCTCCGGTCCCCTTCGGACGAGGAGAACACGCCTGCCTCGTACGGGCGTCCATCACCGCGATCGCGGAACGGACGGTCCCCGGCATCCTCGACGTGCACCCCGGCGTCCGCATCGACCCGTCGGAGCCGAGTCGGTCACGGCGACGTCGCCGTCCGGTGCGGCGGCCCGTCCAGGGGGTGGTGCACCGCGACGGCGATCTTGCCGCGCGGGCGTCGGCGGCCCTCGCCGGCAGAGCCTCCTTCCAGCAGTGCGTGCGCCTGAGCGATGTCGGCCAGCGGGAGGACGGCGCCGATCACCGGCCGGAGTCCGCCCTGGTCGACCAGTCGGCCGAGGGCCGCGAGCTTGGCCCGGCCGGGGCTGACGAAGAGGAAGTGGTAGGTCGCGTTCACGCCCCACGCGGCGAGCAGGTTCTGCGGTTCGGGGATGTCCACGATGGACACCACGCGGCCTCGGTCGGCAAGGACCTCCGCGCTGCGGGCGAGGGTGTCCCCGCCCACCGTGTCCAGCACGACGTCCACCCCACCGAGCGCGCGGACCTGCGGCACGTAGTCACCGGCCGAGAAGTCGATCGCGAGGTCGGCTCCCAGTCCGGTGACGAACTCGTGGTCCCTTGCCCGCGCGGTGGTCACCACCTCGGCTCCCAGCGCGCTGGCGACCTGGACGGCGACCGAGCCGACCCCGCCCGCTCCGCCGTGCACCAGGACCCGTTCCCCGGCCCGCACACCGGCCCGTTCGACCAGCGCCTCCCACGCCGTCACGCCCACGAGCGCGAGCCCGGCGGCCTCCACGTGCGACAACCGTGCGGGCTTGCGGGCGACCAGGGCCTGGTCGACCACGTGGAACTCGGCGTAGGTTCCCTGCCCGGCGAACACCGGCGCCAGGTACCAGACCTCGTCACCCGGCTGGAAGTCGCCCGCCCCGGGTCCGGTCTCGACCACCACGCCGGACACGTCGTTGCCGATCACCGCGGGCAGTGCCACCTGGTCGCGGTAGTCGCCGCGCCTGGTCTGCAGGTCCAGGGGGTTCACGGACGTGGCCCTCACGCGCACCAGCAGCTGCCCGGGGCCGGGATCGGGCCTTGGCAGCTCTCGGGCGGCGAACGCGGTGTCCGCGTCACCGAAGCGGACGAGTTCCATCACACGCATCGAAGTCGGCATGCGGTGATCTTAGATCGAGATATCGCGAATTATCAATATGTCCATGCGTTACGATCACCTGGTGTTTTCGGAGGCGGAGTTGCTGACTGTGTTCCGGGCCCTGTCCAACCCGGCCCGCCGTCAGATGCTGGTGTGGCTCAAGGAGCCGATGAGCTTCCCCGGCCAGGAGCCCGAGGACGTCGGGATCGGTGTCTGCGTGACCGACATCCAGCAGCGTGCGGGGTTGGGGCAGTCGACCACCTCGCAGTACCTGGCGATGCTGCGGCAAGCGGGGCTGGTGGTCGCCACCCGACGGGGCAAGTGGACCTACTACCGCCGCGACGAGGCGAACATCGCCCGCCTCCTGGAGACCCTGGGCGACGTGTTCTAGCCCCGGACCGGACCCACCGGCCGGCACCGCATCGCACGCCGGCTCGCCACGTCCCCCCGCACCCGCCGCTGCCGCCCCTACGCTGAACCGGTGACCCGGACGCCGCCCCCTGGGGGCATCGATCTCTTCGACGTCGAGCGACTGCACCTCGCGGAGGCGGAAGAGCCGCCGCTGCCGCCCTCCGACGCGATGGCCAGGGACCTGGTCTGGGACGGGGCGGTCCTGGCCAACCCGGCTCTGTTCGACGGGCCGGTGGTGGCCTGTGCGGGGCTGGAGCGCACGGGCCCGCGCATCCTGCGCTTGTCCTGGGTGCGGGTCACCTACCGGCACTACGGCCTTCGCCGCGTTCCCGGCGCCACGGCGCTCGCCTCCTTGTTCGTGAACGTCGTCCAGCCCACCGATGACGGCCGTGTGACGGTGGCGAGGATGTCCCCCTCCACGGCCACGCCCGGCCGCCGGCAACTGCCGGGCGGCTGCGTGGAGCCGCCCCCGGACGGTGCGGGACTGGACGTGTGCGGCCTGGCCGGCCAGGCCGCACGGGAGCTGATCGAAGAGGTGGGCGTCCACGCGGCCCCGGCGACCCTGAGGCTGTGGGCCGTCACCCGCGGGAAGCACGGCAGCGTCGGCCTGACCCACGTCGCTCCGGCCCTTCCCGAGACGGCCCTGCGCGCGGCCTTCGCCAGCGCTGCGGACGCCGAGCGGGACCAGGGACGCGAGCCCGAACCGGACGGCATCGCGTTCGTGCACTCACCTCGGGAGCTGGCCGGCCGCGCCGGGCCGCACGTGGACTACCCGGAGCCGGTCGTCCGCCGCCACGCCGCCGGCGGATGAAGCCGGTCGGCGCTGCTCGGGCGCCTGCCGGGAAGGCGGCGCCGAGGTCAGCCGCACGGCCTGCCGGGTCGCCGCGTGCGGCGCGCCCGAGCTGCCCGCATCGTGGGACCCGGCCGCGGCGTCACCGGCGGGGCAGGCCGGTCAGCCAGTGCTGGACGGCCAGGGCGGTGGTGTCGGCGTGTGCCTCCAGCAGGGTGAAGTGGTCTCCGGGGACGGTGACTTCGGTGTGCGGCAGCGGCCAGGCGGGAGCCGGGGGTGTGCCGGGCAGCGGGTCCCGGGCCCGGAGGAAGAGGGTCGGGGCCGCCGGCCGCGCGGGCCGCCAGCCGGAGTACAGGGCGAAATGACCGGCCATGGCCGTCAGCCGGCCGGGATCGGACGAGGCGAACCGAGCGGCCCGCCGGAGCATGCCGGCCGTCATGGCGGAGAGCGCCTCCTCGCCGTCGGCGCGGCCGGCGGGATAGGTGTCCAGCAGGACGACGGCGACCGGGGCGGCGTCCTCGGCCGCCAGCCGCTGCGCGACGGCCTGGGCCGCCCACCCGCCCGCCGAACGCCCGAGGAGGGCGAACGGCTCCCCTTCCGCGGCGGCGCGGACCGCGGCGGCCTGCGCCGTGACGAAGGCGTCCAGGGTGGCCGGCAGCGGCTGTGACCGTGCGAACCCCGGATGCGGCAGGGCGGTGACCGGCCGGAGGCCGCGCAGTCGCAGGCCGAGCCGGACGTACTCCTCCGGCCCGGCGAGCGCGCTCAGCGCCGGGAAGCAGAGCAGCCTGGGGCCCGTCCCGCCGGTCGCGAGCGGGACGGCCGCCGGGACCTCGCCGGGCGCCTCGGCGCTGTCGAAGACCGGGCGCGGGCGCGCGGCGACCGTCAGCAGGGCCATCCCGTCCATGGTCCGCCCTTGCGCGCAGGCGGTACGGAACAGGGTGCCGAGGGAGTCCGGGAACGCGTCGCCCGCCGCGGCGCCGGTGTCCGATGCCGGGGCCGGGGCCGCGGTCGGCTGCGTGGTGCGCGGGACGTACCGCTCCGCGAGGTGGGTGGCGACCGCGCGCGGGGTGGGGAAGTCGAACAGCAGCGTGGGCGGGAGGGTCGACTGCGTCGCCGTCGCGAGGCGGTTGCGCAGTTCGACCGCGGCCAGCGAGTCGAGCCCCCGGTCCGCCAGCCGGTCGTCCGGACCGATCGCCTCGTCGGCCTCGGTGTGGCCGAGCACCTCGGCCGCCAGCGCCCGGACCTCGGCGAGCAGCAGGCCGGCGCGCCCGTCCGGCGTCGCGTCGGCGAGCCGTGGGGCCGGGGTGGTGGCCGGCCCGCTCGGGGCGGACGGTCCGGTGGCGGGATGGGCGGCGGGGCCGGTGGACCGGGTCGAGCGGGCGGTCGTACGGGAGCGGGCTCCGGTCACGAGGGACGGGGCGAGGCGGGCCGCCACCGGGGCCGGGTCGGCGCCGCGGACGGCCGCGTCGAAGAGCGCGAGACCCTCCTCCGGGGTGAGCGGGGCGAATCCCGCGCGGCCCATCCGTCGCCGCCGCCGTGCCGTCGTCCGGGGCCGCCATGGTGACGGGGCCCGCCTCGGTACTGCCGTAGTGCTCCAGGTAGGGGACGCGGCAGGCCGCCTCGAACGCCCGCCGGAACGCCGGCCCCGCCGAGGCGCCGCCGCTGACGCACCCGCGCAGGGCGGGTGTGCCCAGGCCGGTGCCGTCCCCGTCGCGCACGGCGTCGAGCAGGGCGGAGCAGGTGGTCGGCACGCCGCCGAGGAGGGTGTGGGGGGCGTCCGTACGGCGGAGTTCGGCGAGCACCCCCGCCGCCGTGAACCTGGGCGGGATGGTGGCGCTCGCCCCGGTGGCGGCCACTCCCACCACGCAGACCACCTGGCTCATGGCGTGGTGCAGCGGCAGGGGCCACAGCAGCCGGTCCCGCCGGGACATGCCGAGGACACCGGCGAGTCCGGCGGCCACGGGCGCGAGGCGGTTGCGCTGTGTGCTCAGCACGCCCTTGGGGGCGCCGGAGGAACCGGAGGTGTAGAGCAGCCAGGCCACCTCGTCCAGCCCGAGGTCGTCCGGCGCGGGCGTTCCCGGTTCCGTGGCCGCCAGGTCCTCGTAGCGCAGCGGGCCGGCGTCGGCGCCGTGCGGCTCCCGGGACACGGCCCGCTCCGGCCCGCTCCCCTCTCCGCCCTCGGCCAGTACCACGGTCAGAACGGGGCGCGCCGCCAGCAGCGGCCGCAGCCGGGTCAGCCGGGCGCGGTCGGTGACGACCACGCGGGCGCCGCTGTCGTCCAGCAGGTGGGCCAGCTCCGCCCTCGGAGCTCCCGGCGTCCAGCGGCACGCCGATCGCGCTCGCCCGGGTGACGGCGAGCAGGCTCTCGACCGCCTCGACCCGGTTGCCGAGCAGGATCGCCGCCCGCTCGTCCCGCACCGCGCCGAGCCCCGCCAGGTGACCCGCCAGCCGCCCGGTCCTGCGCTCCAGCTCCCGGTAGGTCAGCCGGGTGCGGCGGTCTTCGAAGGCGACCTTCTCCCCGATGCTCCGGGCGTGCTCCCGCAGCAACTCCGGGAGGGGCCTGACGATGTCCGCGTCCATACCCATCTGTTCACAACCTCCTGAGGGGACTCGCCGTGGAGGATGCCGCCACGGCCCGGCGGGTTCCCCCCGGCGGCACGCACGCGAAGTCCGGAGCGGAACGGATGCGCCGGCGCACGCCCCAGTCGGCCCTTCCGGCGCCGGCGCCGCACCCCACGAACCGCTGCGGCGGGCCCTGCCGCACAGCGGCAAGGCCGCCGTCACCGAGCTCGCGGGACCCCGCTCCCGCGAGCGCCCGGGCCTCCCGCACGCGTGGACCGGCTCACCGGCCGGCACGGACCGCGCCGGCCGGACGGCTTCCGCTCCACCGGCTGGGCCGCACCGGCCGCCCCGTCCGGTAGTCGGCCCGGCCCCGCGTGACCCAGGCCCGACAGCAACCGCTGACGCGACGGGTGGGCGAGCGCCGCGAACCGCTCGGGCGCACCGTTCTCCGGTACGTCCTCAGGGGGCGGCAGGTGGGAGGGCTGATCACGCACTTCGAAAGTACCCAAATCCTTTGGCACTTCCGCAAGGGCAGTGCTCTACTCCCTGCCATGACGACACCGACGAAGCTCGCGGCCGCCCCTGTCATCGACGAGACCGCCCGGCTGCTGACCGAGCACTACGTTTTCCCCGGGATAGCCGAACAGCTGTCCGCCCTGCTGCGACGACGCCTCACCGAGGGCGCCTACGACGTCGACGGTGCCGAAGAGCTCGCCCGGCTGGTCACCGCCGACCTGCAGTCCGTCAACGGCGACCGGCACCTGAGACTGAAGCACCACACCGTCCCGGTCCCCCCGAAGCAGGGGGCGGCCACCCGGGACGCCATGCGCCGCGACTTCGACGCCTCCCTCGGCGGTGCGCCCCGGGTGCAGTTGCTCGACGGAGGGGTCGCCGTGGTGGAGCTGGCACCGATGCTGTTTCCGCTGGAGTGGGCCGCCGAACCGCTGAGCGCCGCACTCACCCTGGCCTCCCGCGCCCGGGCGCTGATCGTGGACCTTCGCGGCAACCGGGGCGGCGACCCGGACGCCGTCGCCTTCGTCTGCAGCTACCTGCTCGACGAGCGCACCCACCTCAACACCATGCACTGGCGCGGCGGCGAGCGCGGCGAGCAGTCCTGGAGCCTGCCGCACGTTCCCGGCGCGCGCTTCGGCGGCAGCAAGCCGTTGTACGTGCTGGCCGGCGACAGCACCTTCTCCGCCGCCGAGGAGCTGGCGTACGACCTCCAACAGCTCGGCCGCGCCGTGGTCGTCGGCGAGGCCACCCGCGGCGGCGCACACCCGTGCCAGGGCTGGACCGTGCACCCGCACCTGGAAGCCACCGTTCCGGTCGGCCGCGCCGTCAACCCCGTCTCCGGCACGAACTGGGAGGGCACCGGCGTACAGCCCGACGTCCCCTGCGCCGCCCCCGACTCCCTCGCCCGCGCCCACGCCCTGGCCCTCACCCGGCTGTCGGGCTGACCCGGCCCGGCTCCCCCGCGCGGCCCTCCCGGCCGACCCGGTCCGCGGAGATCCTGCCCTGTGCAGCAGCACGCCGGCGCCGAGGTGGTCGATGAAGAGCAGACGGTCTTGCGCCGACAGCCCCCTACGGCGGGCACGAGTCGGGCGATCACATCGACCGGCGGCCCTGTGACCCCCTGATCCCTGCTCCCCACAGCACGAGTTCGTCAGCCCGCGTGGTCGCGGATGACCTCCCGGGCCAGCAGGGCCCGGGCCGGGCCCAGTTCGCGGGCCACCGCGGCCGCCCGTGCGGCGCCGTACGGGACCTGCGGCGCGAAGGGGCCGGGCACCTCGACGCACCGGCGGCGCAGATGGGTGGGCGGGTGCGTGGCATCGACGCCGTGCCCGCGCCGGGCCGCCACCCGCCGCAGGCGCTCGTACTCGTGCTCGGGCACACCGGCGACGTACTCGGCCAGCCGCTCCCACAACCCGTCCTCCGGCCGCGCAGCGACCGGGAGCCTGCCCGGCCCGCCCTTGCCCCGGGCCGCCACCGACTCCCGACGCAGGTAGTTCGCGACGGAGCCACAGAGCAGGAGCCGGTCCAGAAGCGCCACGGCCGCCACGGTGGAGCCGGCCCGGGCCGAGCTCACGTCGGCCAGGTACTCAGCGCGCTGCGATTCGCGCAGGGTCAAGTGGTCCAGGAGCGACAGCAGCCCGATGACGGCCGTCAGAGGCAGGAAGGCCAGCACGCTCACCAGCCGGTCCACGACGCCGCCCGACGAAATGGGCGTCAGGACGTAGCGCCAGGTCGCCAGTGCACGCAGTGCGTCTGACATGAAGACGCCGCGGCGGGTGTCCCCATGGGCGAAATGCCCCAGCTCGTGCCCGAGCAGGGCCACCCGCTCCTGGGGCGAGAGGACCTCCCAGAGCCCGAGGCCGATGGTGAGGACCCGCCGCGCCCGCAGACCGTAGGTCGTGACCGAGGCGTTGGCCTCCGTTTCGACCACCACCACGTGCACCCCGGTCGTCCCCACGACGCCGGCGACCTCGTCGATGAGCGCGAACAGCTCCGGCGCATCAGCCCGGTACAGCAACGGCCCCTCCTGCGGAAGGCGCATGCGCCGCGGCCGCATGACCCAGGCCAGGCCCAGCATCAGGGCGCCGACCGCCGGCAGGATCCCGGTGTCCCAGCCCAGGACCAGCAACAGGACCCCCGCCACGGCGAGGAGCACGGTCCCGGCGTTCACGAGCACGGCGATCGAGAGCGCCAGCAGCGTGCCCGCATCGCGCTTCACGCGGCCGAACGACCCGCCGTCCCGCTCCATCTCCGCTGCGAGCTGCTCACCGTACTTCCGGGCCATCCTCCGCCGGGCCGCGGCGATCCAGCCGGGCTCCGGATCGGGCGCACCGGGATCCACGTTCCAGTCGCAGACGGCGCACCACACCACGTACCGCTCGTCGACGGGCACGGCCGCCCCGCACTCCGGGCACGACGTGCCGACGCGCTCTGCCAGGTCATCGGCTCTTCCCACGATCTCAATCCCCCTCGTGCCCCCGCCTATCCTTCTCCGACCGCGGAGCACAGTGGTCCGCGCGCGTCAGGTATGCGTCCACGACGCTGGAGCCCGGACCGAGCAGTGGCAGCAGCTGATAGGCAGGGCCGAAGCCGCCGTCGGCGACCTCCCGGTACAGGGACGTGAGCATGACGCGGGCGGGTGACCGCGGGCGGTTCGCGGTCAGCGGCGGCCCGTGGCCAGGATGACGAGGAACTGGCCGCCGCCCGCCTCGATGTCCGCGGTGACCGGCATCCCCGGGACCAGTCGGGAGAACCGGTCCACCAGCCAGTCCGCTGCCGCCCGGGCGTCCTTCCTGGTAGGACAACGGCCCACCATCTCGCGGCCTCCCTTGCGCTGGAGCCTGTCCGCGACGGCGATCAGCGGCGCGGGTTCGACCACGTACAGGCGCTCCGGCCAGGCGATGACCACCTTGACCGCACCCTTGCGGGTGTTGCACCCGCGGTGCGCGAGCCGCTCGGCGACCTTGGCCTTTCGGTCGGCGGTCCGGCTGTCGACACTCGGCCCGCGCGGGTCGTTCACCGACTCGTCGGGGTCGACCGGCTCGTCACACACCCAGCAACGCCAGCCGTCGCGCTCGGCCACATCATCAAGAAGACTCATCCGAGCAAACTAGCCTGCCCGGCGGCCACCCGCGTACCGGGGCCCCGGCAACCGCTCCCCCCGCTGTGAGAACCCGGCCCGCGAACCCGACCCGCGGCCCGCCGTCAGCCCGGCGCCACCGCCCGTCGGGCCGGCACATCGGGCGGCGGGGTACCGCCCCGCCCGGACGGCCGCCGGTCCCGAGCCCCGGAACGTCGGCGCCGACCGGCCGGCGGGGTGCGGCCCGTTGGACCAATCCGTCCGGTCGCGCGCGTCGCTCCCGTACCTGCCGACGTGACCGGATGTACCACTCAACGAACCACGGCATTGGTCTAGTCCATGTTCTGGTCAAGTCATCGGCACGGTCATTGACGCCGCGGTGACCCTGCCGCTTCGGTAGCTCGACAGCGGTGCGCAACAACGGCGTTGGCGTGCCCCGTGCCCTCCCGCACTCCTCCCCCCACGAAGCATTGGACTGCCCATGATGAGACGTCTACGGCCGCTCCGCTCCGCCCTCACCGCGGCCGTCACCGCCGTGGCCGCCCTGGGCCTCGCCGCGACCACCGCCGCCCCCGCCCAGGCCGCGACCCCGCTCCCCGCGCACGTCTTCGCCCCGTACTTCGAGGCCTGGACCGGAGAGAGCCCGGCCGCCCTCAGCGCCCAGTCGGGCGCCAAGCACCTGACGATGGCGTTCCTGCAGACGGCCGCGAAGGGCTCGTGCACCGCGTACTGGAACGGCGACACCGGCACCCCGGTCGCCGCGTCCTCCTTCGGCGCCGACATCAAGACGATCCAGTCCCGGGGCGGTGACGTCATCCCGTCCTTCGGCGGGTACACGGCCGACACCACCGGCACCGAGATCGCCGACAGTTGCACCGACGTCAACCAGATCGCCGCCGTCTACCAGAAGGTCATCACGACCTACGACGTCACCCGGCTCGACATGGACATCGAGGTCGACTCGCTGGACAACACCGCGGGCATCGACCGGCGCAACAAGGCCATCAAGGTGCTCCAGGACTGGGCCGCGGCCAACGGCCGCAAGATCGAGGTCTCGTACACCCTGCCGACGACCACCCGCGGCCTCGCCGCCAGCGGGCTCAACGTCCTCAAGAACGCCGTGGCCAACGGCGCCCGGGTCGACGTCGTCAACCTCATGACCTTCGACTACTACGACAACGCCGCCCACGACATGGCCGCCGACACCAAGACGGCCGCGCAGGGCCTGTACGACCAGCTCGCCAAGCTGTATCCGGCCAAGACGCCCGCGCAGCTCTGGGGCTCGGTCGGCATCACCGAGATGATCGGCGTGGACGACTTCGGCCCGGCCGAGACGCTCAGCCTCGCCAACGCCCGCACGGTCTACGACTGGGCGGTCTCCAAGGGCGTCAACACGCTGTCCTTCTGGGCCCTCCAGCGCGACAACGGCGGCTGCCCGGGTGGCGCGGCCGCCGACAACTGCTCCGGCATCCAGCAGAACACCTGGGACTTCTCCCACGTCTTCGCGCCGTTCACCAGCGGCACCACCGCCCCCGCCGACGACTTCTCGGTGGCCGTGACGCCCGCCGCCGCGACCGTCGCGGCGGGCGCCTCCACCACCGCGACCGTGTCGACGGCGGTGACCGCCGGTACGGCGAAGCCGGTGAACCTCACGGTCAGCGGGCTGCCCGCGGGCGTCACCGCCTCGCTCAGCCCGGCCTCGGTGACGGCCGGCGGCTCGTCGACCCTCACGGTCGCCGCGACGGCGGCCGCGGTGTCGGGGACGTACCAGATCGTGGTCAACGGGGCGAGCGCCTCGGCGGGTCACGCGGCGGTCCTCACCCTGACCGTCACCGGCGGCACGACCGCCTGCACGGCCGCGCCGTGGGTCACGTCCTCCGTCTACACCGGCGGCCAGCAGGTCGCGCACAAGGGCCACAACTGGAAGGCCAAGTGGTGGACGACGGGCGAGGAGCCCGGCACCACGGGTCAGTGGGGCGTCTGGCAGGACCTGGGCGCCTGCTGAACCCCCGGGCGGCGAGGCCCGACTGATCGTTTCGCCGTGTGCCGCCCGTCGGCCGCGTGACCGGCCCGTCCCAGGGGGGAGCCCTCTGGGACGGGCCGCTCCCGCTGTCCCACCCGGCCCGGTCGCGGGCCGGCCGGGGCCCGGACGCACGCCGGCCCGGCCCTGTCGGCCGGGCCGGGATCGAGGGCACCGCGGCGTCGGCGAGGGGCGCGCTACCCGCGGTGGGACTTGACGGCGTCTTCCACGGTCGGCTGGAAGCTGAAGAGCTGGTCGAGGCCGATGATGCGGAAGACGTGCATCAGGTCGGTGTTCAGCCCGACGAGGAACAGGGGTGCGTCCACCTTGCACGCGCGGTGGTAGGCCATGACGAGCACGGTGATGCCGGTGGAGTCGCAGTAGGTGAGCGCGGAGAGGTCGATCAGCACGGGTGCGTCCGGGCCGAAGGGCGTCTCCTGGATGACGCGGGTGAGCTCCGGCGCCGTGTGGTGGTCGAGTTCGCCGGCCACCTCCACCACGGCGGCGCCGCCGGGGTGCGTGTGTCGGGTGGCGGTCAGAGTGCGGTTGGTCACCGGTTCTCCTGGGCGGCTCGGGGTGTGCGGCGGGGCGGGACGGAAAGGGCGAGCAGCGCGGTGTCGTCGCTCACTCCGCTTCCCAGATCGGTGAAGAGCTTGTGCACCGTGGCCAACAGGCCGTCGGCTCCGCGGGCGGCGTGGCCGGTCAGATGGCGGGCCAGGCCCTCCTCGCCGAGCATGCTGCCGTCCGCGGTACGGGCCTCGATCAGCCCGTCGGTGTACAGCAGCAGCGCGTCGCCGGGGGCGAGGCGGGTGGTGGCCTGCACGAAGTGGGGGTCGGGCAGGAGCCCGATCAGCTGGCCGCCGGCGGTGGACACCGGCTCGACGGTGCCGTCCGCGCGCACCGCCAGGGTCGGGGGGTGGCCCCCGCCGGCCAGGGTCACGGTGAACGACCCGTCGGACGCGGCGTCGAGCACGCCGAACACGGCGGTGCAGAAGCGCGGGGTGTCGCCCTGGTACTCGCCCTTGAGGACGGCGTCGAGGTTGGCCAGGGCCGTGCAGGGATCGGGGTCGTAGATCGCGGCGGCGCGCAGGGTGTAGCGGGTCAGCGAGGTCAGGGCGGCGGCCTCGGCGCCCTTGCCGCACACGTCGCCGAGGAAGAACGCCCAGCGGCCGTCGTCGAGGGGGAACAGGTCGTAGAAGTCGCCGCCGATCTCGTCGACGGAGGCCGGGTGGTAGGCGGCGGCCGCGTGCAGTCCCGGCACGGCGGGCAGGGCCGGGGGCAGCAGGGTGCGCTGGAGGGTGCGGGCCAGGCGTTCGGCGTCGGCCCGTCGTTCGCGTTCGGCGGCGACCGTGTGCAGGGCCGACAGGCGCAGCTCCAGTTCGTCCATGACGAGTGCGGCCAGGTCCTGGAGGGCGGCGAGCTGGTCGTCGGTGGGACGGCGGGGGCGGGTGTCGAGGACGTTGACGGTGCCCAGGCGGTGGCCGTCGGCCGTGGTGATGGCGGCGGCGGCGTAGAAGCGCACGTCCAGGTCGTCGTGGACGAGGGGCCCGGCGGCGGTGCGCGGGTCGGTGCGGGCGTCGGTGGCGACGTACGGCTCGTCGTAGGCGAGGGGGCAGGCGCAGTGCGGCTCGTCGGGAGCGGCGGCGCAGACGCGCGGGCCGGTACCGGTGGCCGGGTCGCGGGGGATCTCCCCGATGCCCCGCAGGCCGTGCGCCGCCTTGAACCACACGCGGTCGCTGTCCACGATCGCCACCGTGGCCATGGGGACGTCGAAGATGCGGGCCGCGAGGGAGGCGATCTTGTCGAAGGTGCCGTCGGACGGGGTGTCCGGGACCGCGTAGCGGCGCACCGCGGCGAGCCGCCGCTGCTCGGCCGCCGCCGCGGCCTCCGCGTCCCCGTGGTGGAAGGCGTAACCGGCCCCCGTCATGTCGCCCCCGCCCCTCCTGTTGGCCTCGCCTGTTGGACCGCGGCGCGGCTGTCCTATCCTACGGTTCACGTCAACAAGCTCCTCCCCACGATCCGGCGGTCGGACGGGAACCTCCCGGTCACGGGTCCGCGGCGGGTGGAGGGGCCAGCACAATGGAAGCCGGCAGGCTGCGCTCGGGCATCGGCTGTCATGATCGAAGGGGTGGGCAGTGACGCGTTCCGAGGGTGCCGATCCGGCGGCGAGGGCGGCGGTCGGGGCCGAGGTGTTCACCGCCGACGAGACGGTCGGCCGGGATCTGGCCCTGGTGGACTGGGCGGCGACCTCGCCGCTCGGGGATCCGGAGGGCTGGCCGCAGAGCCTGAAGACGACCGTGAGCATCCTGCTGTCGTCGAAGTTCTCCATGTGGATGGCCTGGGGACCCGAACTCACCTTCTTCTGCAACGACGCCTACCGGCGCGACACCCTGGGCCGGAAGTACCCGTGGGCGCTGGGCCGGCCGGCGAGCGAGGTGTGGGCGGAGATCTGGAGCGACATCGGGCCCCGCATCGACACCGTGCTCACCACCGGCGAGGCCACCTGGGACCAGGGACTGCTGCTGTTCGTGGAGCGCTCCGGGTACCAGGAGGAGAGCTACCACACGTTCTCCTACAGCCCGCTGCGCGACGACGACGGCGTCGTCGTCGGCATGCTGTGCGTGGTCAGCGAGGAGACCGAGCGGGTCATCGGCGAACGCCGGATGGCGACGCTGCGCGATCTCGGCTCCGACCCCAGTGTGGTCCGCACCGAGCAGGAGATGCTCGACTTCGCCCGCCTGCAGCTGAGCCGCAACCCGCACGACCTGCCGTTCACCCTCACCTACCTCTTCCAGGAGGACGGCGGCGCCGCTCTGGCCGCGGTCACCGGCATCGGGACCGACCACCCCGCCGCCGTGGACCACCTGCCCCCGGGCGCCCACGGCGTGTGGCCGACGGTCGCCGCGGCCCGGGGCGATTCCGCGCTGGTGCCGCTGGACGGCGCCGTGTTCGCGGACCTGCCACGGGGCGGATGGCCGGAGGCGCCGCTCCAGGCGCTGGTGGTGCCGCTGCGGCAGCAGGGCGGGGACCCGTACGGCTTCATGGTGGTGGGCCTGAACCGCTACCGGGACCTGGACGACGGGTACCGCGGCTTCGTGGAGCTGGTGGCCGGGCACGTCGCCACCGGGGTCGCCAGCGCCCGCAGTTACCAGGCGCAGCAGCGGCGCGCGGAGGAGCTCGCGGAGCTGGACCGGGCGAAGACGACGTTCTTCTCCAACATCAGCCACGAGTTCCGCACCCCCCTCACCCTGATCATGGGACCGGTGGAAGAGCTGCGGGACCGGCTCACGGACGCGGACCCGCGCGTGCGCGAGGAGCTGGAGGTCGTCCACCGCAACGGGCTGCGGCTCGGCAAGCTGGTCAACACCCTGCTCGACTTCTCCCGCATCGAGGCGGGCCGGATGCAGGCCCATTACGAGCCGGTCGACCTGGCCGCGGTCACCGGCGAGCTCGCCAGCGTGTTCCGCTCCGCCGTCGACCGGGCCGGTCTGGAGTTCCGGGTCGACTGCGCCGCGCTGCCCGAACCGGTGTTCATCGACCGGAGCATGTGGGAGAAGGTCGTCCTCAACCTGCTCAGCAACGCCCTCAAGTTCACCTTCGACGGCACGATCCGCGTAGCGGTGGGCGCCGAGGACGGTGCGGCGGTGGTGACCGTCGACGACACCGGCATCGGGGTCGCGGCGCAGGAGATGCCCCGGCTGTTCGAGCGGTTCCACCGCATCGAGAACGCCCGGTCGCGCTCCAACGAGGGCAGCGGCATCGGCCTGGCCCTGGTGAAGGAGCTGGTCGGGCTGCACGGCGGGGAAATCGACGCCACGTCCGCCGAGGGCCGCGGCACCCGGTTCACCATCCGGCTGCCCTTCGGCTCCGCGCACCTGCCCGCCGACGCCGTGGTCTCGGAGGCGGCCACCGGCGCCGCTCCGGCCGCGACCGACCCCTTCGTCCAGGAGGCCTTGCGCTGGCTGCCGGGCGAGCAGACCACGACGACGCCCGCCCTCGTCAAGCCCGTCGCCGACGGGAGCTCGGACGGAGGAGCCCCGGGGACGGCGCTCCCGCTCCACGTCCTGGTCGCCGACGACAACGCCGACATGCGCGAGTACCTCATCCGCCTGCTGCGCGGTGCCGGATACCAGGTCAGTGCGGTCAACGACGGCCGCGAGGCACTGACGGCCGTCCGCGCCAAGGCCTTCGACCTGGTGGTCAGCGACGTGATGATGCCGCACCTCGACGGGCTCGCCCTGGTCGCTGCGCTGCGGTCCGACCCGCGCACCGCCTCGGTGCCCGTGCTGCTGCTGTCCGCCCGCGCCGGGCAGGAGGCGTCGATCGAGGGCCTGCAGGCCGGCGCGGACGACTACCTCGTCAAGCCGTTCGCGGCCGCCGAGCTCCTCGCCCGGGTACGGGCGACGATAGAGCTGGCCCGGTTGCGCAGCCACCACGCACGCTGGCGCACCGCGCTGGTGGACTCGCTGCAGGAGGCCTTCTTCGTCTGCGACGAGGACGGCACCGTCATCGAGATCAACGCGGCGTTCACCGACATCCTCGGGTACGGACCCGAGGGCCTGCCCTACCGGCCGATCCACCCCTGGTGGCCCGACGCCGCCACCGACGCCGAGGCGCACCGGCAGGTCAGCGACGCCTTCGCGCTGCTGCTCGGCAGCACCAAGGGCTCGTACACCATTCCGATCACCCACAGCGACGGGCACCGGTTGTGGGCGACGGCCACCTTCAACCAGGTCGACGATCCCGACACCGGGCGCCGCGTCACCGTCGGCACCTTCCGCGACGTCACCGCCGAGCACTACGCCATCCAGCGCGAGAGCGCGCTGGCGGCCCTGAGCACCTGCCTGTCGCGCGCCACCAGCCTCCCCGAGGCGCTGTCGGGCGCGCTGGGCGAGCTGCAGAAGCTGTGGCGCGCCCGGTCGGTCGTGGCGGCGGTCTTCGACCACGGCGACGCGCCCACGCTGACCTCCACCGGCGCACCGCTCACCTGGCCGGAGCTGCCGGGCGTGCGGCGCGAGACCCTCGACGTCCTGCGCCAGGGCCCGATCCTGACCCCGGTCGCCGACCACACCGGGGCCGGCATCCTCCTGGAGTTCCCCGACGGCCCGCTCGCCCTGTGGATCGACCTCGGCGAGAACCGGCCGTTCACCAACGAGGACCAGCTGCTGCTGTCCCTCCTGGCCGGTCACCTCGCCCAGGGGCTGAGCCGCGCCCACCAGATCGACCAGCAGCGCGAGACGGCGATCGCGCTCCAGCGCGCGATCCTCGGCCCCGCCCAGCTGCCCGCCGGTTTCGCCGTGCGGTACGAACCCGCCACCCAGCCCCTGGAGGTCGGCGGCGACTGGTACGACACCGTCACCCTGCCGGACGGCCGGATCGGCATCGTCGTCGGCGACTGCGTCGGGCGCGGCCTCGAAGCCGCCAGCGTCATGGGCCAGTTGCGCAGCGCCTGCCGGGCCCTGCTGCTCCAGGACGCGAGCCCGGCCCAGACGCTGATGGCCCTGGACCAGTTCGCCGCCGGCGTGCCGGGCGCGGTCTGCACCACCGTGTTCTGCGGCGTGCTCAACGCCGATACCGGTGAGCTGACGTACTCCAGCGCCGGCCATCCGCCCGGCATCCTGGTCCATCCGGACGGCACGTCGCAGCTGTTGGAGGACGGCCGCTCGCTGCCGTTGGCGGTCCGGCCCGGCAAGCAGCGCCCCGAGGGCGCCTGCACCATCCCGGCCCGGTCGACGCTGCTGCTGTACACCGACGGGCTCGTCGAACGCCGCCGCCGCCCGCTCAGTGCGGGCATCGACCAGGCGAGCGAGGCCCTGCAGGACGGCCGGGACACCTCGGTCGACGACCTGGCCACCGACGTCATGTCCCGGCTGGCCCCGTCCGGCGGCTACGACGACGACGTCGCGCTGCTGCTGTACCGCCACCCGGCCCCGCTGGAGATGTCCTTCCCCGCCGAGTCGTCCCAGCTCGCCCCCGTCCGCAAGACGCTGCGCGGCTGGCTCGACCAGTGCGACCTGCCCCCCACCACCGTGCAGAACGTCCTGGTGGCGGCGGGCGAGGCGTGTGCCAACGCCATCGAGCACGGCCACCGCGACGCCCCCGGCGACACGATCTACTTCCGGGCCGAGGCGTACGTCGACAAGCTGCACCTGACCATCGCCGACACCGGCCGCTGGAAAGCCCCGCAGCCCGAGCTCAACGCCCACCGCGGTCGCGGGATGGGCCTGATGCGCGCGCTGATGCAGAGGGTCACCGTCACTCCCGGACCGTCCGGTACCACCGTCGACATGCACACGAGGATCGCCTGATGACCACTCCCCTGACCCTCACCGCCGGACGACGGCCGGACGGTACCGCCCTGCTCACCGCTGTCGGCGAGATCGACATGAGCAACACCGGGGAGCTGGCCGCCGCCCTCGCGGGCACGGCCGGACCGCTGGTCCTGGACCTCACCGGTGTCGAGTACCTCGACAGCGCCGGTCTCAGCGTGCTCTTCCCGCACGCCGACCGCATCGAGCTGGTCACCAACCCGCTCCTGGAGCCGGTCCTGACCATCTCCGGCCTCAGCGACCTCACCACCGTCCACGGCGGGTAGCGGTCGCTCGCCGCGGCCCTCGCCACCGAGCGCGTGGACCCTGCCGGCCACCGGCAGCGATCACCTGCCGGTGGCGGCGTCCCTCGGTCGGTGAGCGGCGCGCGGACTCCAGGGGGCCTCTCCCCGGGTCCCGGAAAGAGGCCCCCGTCCAGTCCGGCCCTCCGGGGTCGGCGCGCCGAGCGGTGTCAGGGGCAGGTGACGAGGAGGACGGAGATGACCGTGCAGTGGGCCGTCGCGCTGTCGTTGAGCGGGTTGGGGTCGGTCGGCGCGGACGCCGTGCGCGTGCCGGTGACCGAGACGCGGCCCAGTGTGAGCAGGCCGACCGGTACCCGGAACGTCTTGACGGAACCGGCGCCCGCGGCGAGGGTGCCGTGGGCGCAGGTCACGGTGGCCGCGCCGGTCGTGCACCCCGGGGACAGGCCGGTGGCGGTGGTGCCCGGCGGCAGGCTCGCGGTGAGGGTGGCCGAGGTGACCGTGCCGGGGCCGGTGTTGCGGGCGGTGAGGGTGTAGGTGATGTACGGGACCAGCAGGCTCAGGCCCGGCTGCGCGGTCAGGTCGACGTCGATGTCGGCGGGCGCGAGCTGGTAGGTGTACCGGCCGGCCCCGACGACGGCGCTGGTGCCGCCGGGCGTGGTGACCTGGACGTCGACGGGGCCCGCCGCGTGGGCGGGCGCGGTGGCGGTGCACGCGGTGGCGGTGCAGGACAGGCCGGTGGCCGGGTTGCCGGGGCCGAAGGTCACGGAGGTGGCGCCGCTCAGGCCGGTGCCGCTGACGGTGACGGCCGTACCGCCGTCGGTGGTGCCGGCGGACGGGCTGAGCGAGGTCACCACGGGCGCCGGAAGGTAGACGTACCGCCCGGACGGAGACGGGGCGCTGGCGCCGCCGGCGGTGGTGGCCCGCACGTCGACGGTGCCGGTCCCGGCCGGCACGACGGCGGTGCAGGAGGTGGGGGTGCAGCTGACGCCGGTCGCCGGGTTGCCCGGGCCGAAGGTGAGGGCGGCGTCCGTCAGATCGGTGCCGGTGACGGTCACCTCGGTACCGCCGGCCGCGGGCCCGGTGTTCGGACTGACGGCCGTGACGGTCGGGGCGGGGGTGAAGGCGAAGACGATCCGCCCGTCCCCGGCGTTGGCTCCGTCGATCAGGGTGACGGGCGAGCCGGGGACCGTTCCGGAGACCAGGCTGGATCCGCCGCCTCCGCCGCCGCCCCCGCCACCGGTGGCGCCGTACCTGCCACCGCCTCCGCCCCGGCCTCCGCCGCCGTATCCGGCTCCGCCTCGGCCGCCGGCACCCGTCGGCCTGAAGACGCTCTGTGCGGCCGCGCCGCCGGGGCCGTTCGGATGGGCGCCCGGGGAGCCGTTCGGGCCCTCGTTGTCCACTCCGGGCCCTCCGGCCCCCGCGGCGCCGCCGGCGGTGGCGGTGCCCGCTCCCCCGCCGGCGCCGCCTTGGGCCTCGGGGGTCAGGCCGTTGCCGTCGGCGCCCGGGCTGCCGCTGTCGCCGCCGACCGCTCCCCGGTAGGCCGGGGTGCCTGTGCCCGCTCCGCCCGCGCCGCCGCCGGCGCCGGCGGTCAGCAGCGGTGCCCCGGTGGCGGTGGTCACGGCGACGAGGGCGCCGCCGAAGCCGGGCACGCCGAACTGCGGGTTCGAGGCGCCGTTGGCCCCGCGTCTGCCGACGGTGACGTCGAACGTCTCTCCCGGCGTGACGGGGAGGGTCGCGACGAGCCGGGCGCCCTTGCCTCCCGCAGTGCCGTCGGCGGCGTTCCCGCCGCCGGCGCCTTCGAGGGTCACGACCCCGCTGGAATAGCCGTCGGGCACGGTGACGCTCCCGGAACCGCCTGCCGCGCAGGTGATCGTGGTGGTGCCGCCCGCCACGACGGGGTCGGCGCACACCCCGTCCGCCGCGGCCGGGCCCGCCAGCACTGTCAGACCCCCGGCGGTCAGCGCGGTGGACGCGGCCACCGCCACCAGCCGGCGCCGCCACCGGGTGCGCGGCCGGTTCCCCACAGCAGTCGAAGACATCGGACTCCCCCCTCTCGCCTCCGCCCGGTGGCGGCCGGAGGTGAAGACTCCTGGGAAGCCGGTACCGGACGCTCGCGTACGACGGAGTCGGGCGCCGCGTGGTACGTCGGCGCCCCCGTCGCACGGGTACCTCGGGGCCCGTTGGAGGCCAACGGGCCCCGAGGTAGCGGCGGAAGCATCGCAGGGACGGGCCCGGCGCGGGCGGCGAATGCCGGATAGTGCTGGCGGGCCCGGGGGAATTCGCCGATCAGCGCCCCCTCTCGCACGCGATTGCGAAAGGATCGGAGACGTTCTCTGTCGGCCGATCGATCCGGCGGGCGGGTATCGGGATCAGCTGGCGCCCGCGCGCCGACGGCGGTGGAGCACGGCGGCTCCGCCCAGGAGGGCGAGGGTCGCGCCGGACCCGCCGGCCAGGAGCAGGGTGGAGGACGGGGCGGCGTCCTGCGGGCGCGCGGTGCTGTTGCCGCTGGAGTAGCCCTGGGTGTCGTACGGCGAACCGGGGAGCTTGTCGGCGTAGCGGGCTTTGACCAGCTTCTGGTACTCGCTGAGTGACACCGATGCCCGGCCGTCCAGTCCTTGCCTGGCCTGGTCGTTGAGCGGCTTGACGGTGAGGAGTTCGAGCTGGTACCAGCCGCGGATCTGCGGCTCGGTGAAGACCAGCGTGCCCACCGTGGCCGTTGCGGCGTACGCGGCGTCGTTGTCGCCGTCGCGCACGCCCGCCAGGTGCCAGCCGCCGCCCTGGGTGGGGGCGAGCATGACGGTGGCGTTGCGGCCGTTGACGGCGGTGCTCAGCGAGGAGACCAGCTGCGTCAGCTTGACCGCCTTGGTGGGCAGCGGCTGGTCCGTGCCGGCGACGAACCCGGCGGTGATCTCGTTCAGGGCCACCGGATCCTTGATGGTGAAGGCCGGGAGTCCCCGGCACGGCTCGGCCGTATCGGGAAGGGCCTGCACCCGTCCGCCGGCGTCGCCGGTGGGGACCGGCGTGCGCAGGAAGCGGCAGACGGTGTCGCGTACGGCGATGGACTTCACCGCGTTGAGCGCCGCCTGGTAGTCGGGGATGTCGGCCGGGAGGGGGTCCTTGGCCGGGGCCGCGTGGGCGGGGCCGACGACGGACAGCAGAGCGGAGGCGCTCAGTGCGATGACGAGGGACAGGCGGGAGAGGCCGGAGGCCGACCGCGTGCCGGACGATGGGGTGCCGCTGATGTCGCGCATGTCGCCTGCCTAGCGGGAGATACCGATGCGGGAGTGGGTCCACTTGGACGAGCTGTTGCTCACGTAGTCGTTGTAGTTCCACCAGGTGTACGTGGTGGTGTCCGGCCACGGGTCGGCCACCGCGATGGTGGTGTTCGACGTGTCGAAGCCGTAGACCACGTTCATGTGGCCGCCGCCCGAGGTCCAGCCGATCCGGGCACCGATCGGCCGGGCCGCCTTGACGTCGGTGTACACCTGGTTGAACGTGGCCGCGCTGTTCAGACCCGAGCCGGTGTGCGTCATGCCGAGGCTGTTCCAGCCCCTGGCCATGTCGTCGAGCGTGGCGGGCTGGTTGTTGCAGCCGTA
Organism: Streptomyces subrutilus; assembly: GCF_008704535.1. Taxonomy (NCBI): domain Bacteria; kingdom Bacillati; phylum Actinomycetota; class Actinomycetes; order Kitasatosporales; family Streptomycetaceae; genus Streptomyces; species Streptomyces subrutilus. The sequence goes on along the minus strand of NZ_CP023701.1, from coordinate 7,405,789 downwards.
GGCGGGCTGGGCCCGGCTGCAGAAGTCCGTCTGCGTGGAGCCGAAGCCCTGGAACTTCGCGATGGTCAGCCCGGAGGCGACCCAGCACCACTGGGACTTCTCCTGCTTCAGCATGGTGATGCTGTCCTGGCCCGCTTCCGCGTGCGCCGTGCCTCCCGCGGCCGCGAGCGATCCCAAAGCGGCCAGCGCGATGGCCGACGCCGTGGTTCCGTACCTGAACCTGCCCATTTTCCTGCCTTCCCCTGGTGGGTACACCGAGATGAACGGGGCAATCTGGCAGGAATATGACAGCGCATCATGTCCGGGGCACAAAGGGTTCTCGGTGCAATTTCACCCTTACCGGTGGGTTGTCAGGTAATCGCGCGATTCGGGGACCGTGGGCCCGAACCGGATGGCGGGGGTTCAGAACAGGGGCTCTTGGCCCGGAATCTTCTCGGGCTCGCTCCGGCGCCGCGGGTCGAGCAGCGCGAGCAGTTCCGAGGCGGGCGACGCGCCCTGCGGCGGGCCGCTGCCGGCCTCGGGCGGGCCGCTCGTGGCGGCTGGTGCGTCATCGGGCGGGGGAAGGCTGTTCGGCATGGGGTGCTCATGCCCGTCTTCGGGCCGCTGACGCGAACCGCCCCGGCGTCCCTCGACCGGGCCGGCCTTCGTCGGGGTCAGCCGTGGGCCGCCCGGCGGATCAGCGCGGCGACGGCCTCGGGTTGCGAGATGTGGACCCAGTGGCTGGCGCCGACCTCGACGGTCCGCGCCCCGATCCGGCGGGACATCGCGTGCTGGGCCGCCGGCGGGATCATGCGGTCGTCGGCGGCGATCAGGTACCAGGACGGCTTGGTCCGCCAAGCCGGCCGGGACACCGCGCCGGCCAGCGCGTCCACGCCCCAGGGGACCTGCGCGTCCGCCATGAACTCGGCCTGGGCGCGGGGCAGATCACCGGCGAAGGAGGCGGCGAACCTGTTCCGGTCGAGGAGGAGGAAGCCCTCGCGGGGCGGCAGGATCGGCGGGACGGGGGCGCCGGGGGGCGGGTCTGCGGTCAGGCTGCTCACCGATTCGCCCGTGTCGGGGGCGAAGGCGGCGATGTAGACGAGCGAGCTCACCTTCGGGTGGTTGCCGGCCTCGGTGATCACGACCCCGCCGTAGGAGTGGCCGACCAGCGTGACCGGCCCCGGGAGCGCGTCGATCACCTGCCGGGTGGCGGCGACGTCGCCGTCCAGGGAGCGCGCGGGGTTCTGCACGACGGCCACCTGGAAGCCGTCGGCCTTGAGGGCGTCGTACACGCCCTGCCAGCCGGAGCCGTCCACGAACCCTCCGTGGACGAGGACGGCGTGTCCGCGGGATGCCTCTTCGGTCATCGGTCCTCCACTGGTGTGCGGGCCGCGAACTGCGCGAGCCCGTGGGTGGTGCGGTGGTGCGGGCCGGATCGGGGGCGACGAAGTCAGCGGGCGGTCACGGCCGTCCCGGGAGAGTCCACCCACAACTCGGCCGCTCCCTCCTCGATGCTCAGGCCGTACCGGTCGACGCCCGGCCGGCCGAGCTCCTCCCATCTCCGGAACGCCGTGGTGACCTCGTCCCACAGGAGCCGGGGCCCGGCCTGGGTGACGGAGAAGGCGGCCGCCGAGCGGCCGTCGTAGTCGACGGTCGCCCGGGAGCCGGTGGTGGCGTCGTCGACCAGGAGGCGGGTGGGGGCGTGCTCACCGCTGGTGTCCCAGGCGAACGAAGCGCCGGGGACGGCGAGGCCGATGTGGAACTCGGCGTCCAGGTCCCCGCCCGCCACCGCCCACGGCGACAACGTGGTCGACGCGCACGCCGCTGCGCTCGCACCGCTCCGCGGCCCGCACCGCTTCGGCACGGAGCCCGGGCCGGCCGTTTCGGGGCGGTCCGGGTCCGGGCGGGCCATCTGCATGAAGGAGGCGAAGGAGTGGAACCGGCCCTCGGCGCGGCCCGCCCGGCCCGCCGTCAGCGCGAGGGTGCCGTACGTGCACCAGGCCGAGGCCCACGGGACCACGATCCGCCCGCCCGGGGACCGGACCTGCCCGAGCCAGGCCGGCGGGACGCGGTCGACGGAGAACGTGGCGAGGACCGTGTCGTAGGGGCCGCCCGGCGGCCACCCGTCCGCGGCGTCCCCGACCACGACCGTCGGAGCGCAGCCGGACGCCTTGAGGTTCTCCTGCGCCTCGGCCGCGAGTACGGGGTCGAGCTCGACGGTGGTCACCTGCCGGTCGCCGACCAGCGCGCACAGCAGGCCCGCGTTGTACCCGGTGCCGGTGCCCAGCTCCAACACCCGGGCGCCGGCGCCCTGCCGACTCCCCCGGGGTTCGCCGAGGCCGGCCAAGAGCAGCATGCGGACGACCATCGACGGCATCGAGGCGGACGAGGACGGCTGACCGTCGGTGAACCGTGTGACGAGCGGTTCGTCCGAGTAGGCCGCCGCCGCCCACCGGTCGGGGTCGGCCGCACGGTCGACGGGCTCGTAGCCACCGGATCCGTCCCGCAGCCAGATCCGGCCGGGCAGGAACCGGTGGCGCCGCACGCGGTGGAACGCCTGCCGCAGGCGGGCGGGCGGGGGCCCGCCGAGCTGTTCGCGGACCGCGACGAGCAGCCCGTCGACGAGCGGGTCGGGGTCGGGAGCGTGCGTCTTGCGGTGCGGCGTGGCGGCCACGGGCTGCTACGCCTGCTTGCCGGGACCGGCGGGCGGTGGGGGCGGTGGTGGGGGCGGCGGCAGCGGCCGGTTCGGCTGGTGTCCGTCGTCACCGATCGGCGACCGGTGCTTGCCGTCCACGATCCCTGTCACAGCAGCCTCCTCACGGGTCCGAACCCCCAACGGTAGAACCGGAAGGTTGGATACGGCAGGGCGCGAACCGGGCGCGTTGTCGGCGCCACGAGACCTTCAGCGCCGGGCCCGGCCGTCGTGGCTGTCGGCGTGGTCGTGGTCAGTCGCCGTCGGCGTGGTCGTCGGCGTCGGGGGCGGTGAGTTCGTCGGACAGCAGGTCTGCGGCGCCGCCTTCGAGGATCCCGGCGGTCTCGGTGGAGCGCGGGAGCATGGTCTGCTCGTAGGTGCGGACGGCCTCGCCGACGGTCGGCGAGGTGGCGAGGGCCAGGGCGAGGTCGCTGGCGTCGAGCATGGCGAGGTTGACGCCGACGCCCAGCGGGGGCATGAGGTGCGCGGCGTCGCCGAGCAGGGTCGCGGTCGGTTGGTGCTCCCAGGTGTGCGGGACGGGCAGGGCGAAGATCGGACGGTGGACGTAGGGGCCGTCGTTGTCGGTGATCATCCGGCGCATGCTCGGCGACCAGTGGGCGTACCGGTCGAGGAGCAGGGTCCGCAGGCCGTCGGTGTCCCGGAGGGTCAGGCCGCTGCGGCCGATCCAGTCGACGGGGACCCGCTGGACGAGGTAGACGCGGATGTGGTCCCCGCCGTTGCGCTGGGCGAAGATGCCGCGTTCGCCGTCGGCCGCGTGGGCGCCGCCCTGACCGACCAGTGCGGCGATCTCGGGGTGGCTGTTCTCGACGTCGTCGAACCACGCTTCCAGGAAGCTCACCCCGGAGTAGGCGGGCACGGCGCCCGACACGGCCGCCCGCACCCGGGAGAAGGCTCCGTCGGCGCCGATGACCAGATCGCTCTCCACGGTGGTGCCGTCGGCGAAGTGCAGTCGGCGGGGCCCGTCGGCGGGGCCGGTGACCGAGTCGAGGGTCCGGCCCCAGCGGACGGTTCCCGGCCGGAGGGAGCCCAGCAGGAGGTCGCGCAGCCGGCCGCGGTCGATCTCGGGCTTGAAGAGCTCTCCGGCCTCGGGGACCTGGTGGGAGGTGATCGTGCCGGCCGGGTCCAGCCGGCGCATCTCCTGGCCTTCGGGGCGGGCCAGCGCGAGGAACTCGTCCAGCAGGCCGGCCTCGCGCAGGGCGATCTGGCCGTTGTCGGCGTGCAGGTCCAGGGTGCCGCCCTGGTCGCGGGCCCGGGGGCCGGCCTCGCGGTCGTGGACGGTGACCGCGAGGCCGCGCCGCTGCAGGATGCGCGCGCAGGTCAGGCCGCCCGGTCCGGCGCCGATGATGCTGATGCGGGCCCGCGCGGGTGCCACGGAGTTCATGGGGGTCCCTTCTGTCGTGCCGGCATGCGGCCCGTGCCGCGGTCGTGTCCGGCCCGACTAATATATCGAACGACTACAAACATGCAACTGTTCCACAAATACAGTGGTTCGAATATTCGCGGTAGGGTTCGGGGCATGGACGAGACGATCGACGGAGCACCCTCGGGCGGGCGGCGCGCACGCAAGAAGGCCGCCACGCGGCAGGCGCTGGCCGACGCCGCGCTGCGGCTGTTCCTGGAGCGCGGCTACGAGCACGTGGGCGTCCGCGAGATCGCCGAAGTCGCCGACGTGTCCGTGTCGACCTTGTTCAACTACTTCCCGCAGGGCAAAGAGGCCCTGGTCTTCGACGAGGACGCCGACAACGAGGAGGCCCTGATCCGCGCGGTCACCGACCGGCCCCCGGGCCGCACGATCCCCGAGGCCCTGCGGTCCCATTTCACCGGGTTCGTCACGTCGGCCCACACCCGGGACCCCCGCTTCGCCGGTCTGCGGCAGCTCGTCCGACAGACACCGGCCCTGCGCGCGTACGCCCGTGCGATGTCCCTCCGCCACGAGACCGCACTGGCCTCGGCCCTGGCCGACGAGACCGGCCGCCCGCACGACGACCTCCTCTGCGCCGCCTACGCCCGGTTCACCCTGGACACCCTCGCCTTCGCCGGCACCCGCCCCGACCCCGTCGCCGCCATCGAGCAGGCCTGCCTCCTGCTGGAGCAGGGCTGGACGGCCTCCGTCACCCGGCCCGGACCCGACCCCGCCTGAGCGGGAAGCGGAACGACCGGGCCCGCGAGCGGGCAGGGCCGCGGCCGCCGACCGGGCGTGCCCGGGCCCGGCGGCCGCGGCCTGGCTTGTCGCCGCCGATCCCTTCGACCGCGTCCGGATCAGCGGTGTGGTGTCCCGTTTCGTCACGGGCGGGGAGGCGCACGAGCGGATGGACCGGCTGGCCCGGAAGTACCTGGGCAGCGAGCGCTTCGAGCGGATCATGCCGGGAGAGCTGCGGGTCGCGGTGATCGTGCGGCCGGTCAGGTGCGGCACACCGTGGGGGTGGAGCGGTTCAGGCCCCGCGGCCCCCGCCCCGCCCCCTGACCGGACCGCCCGCCGCGGCCGTCCACGCCACCGGTGCGACGGCCGCGGGGAACGGTCGGCTCAGCTCCGGCGCCTGGCCGCCGCCAGGGCGTCCTTGACCTCCCGCACCACGCGGGCCGCGTCCTCGGGGTCGTTCACGACATCGGTGCGGTTCATGTCGACGACGAGGACCTCGCTGGCCGAGTAGTGCTTGTGCACCCAGTCGTCGTATCCGGACCACAGGGTCCGGTAGTACGCGACGAGGCTCTCGTCCTGCTCGAAGTCACGGCCCCGCAGCCCGATGCGGTGCAGCACCGTCTCGAAGTCCGCCTTGAGGTACACCATGAGATCGGGCGCCTTGCGGTACGGCAGGCCGTCGATCTCGCGCATCATCTCGCCCAGCAGTCCCTCGTACACCCCCATCTCCAGGGAGCTGATCCGGCCCAGGTCGTGATTGACCTTGGCGAAGTACCAGTCCTCGTAGATGGACCGGTCCAGGACGTTGTCCCCCTGCTTGTACGCCTCCTTGATCGAGGCGAACCGCGTCTGCAGGAAGTAGAGCTGGAGCAGGAAGGGGTAGCGCTTCGCCTGGATCTCCTCGGGGCTCGCCGTGTAGAAGAGCGGAAGGATCGGGTTGTCTTCCACGCTCTCGTAGAAGACCTCGCTGCCCAGTGCCTTGGCGAGCATCTCGGCCACGCTCGTCTTGCCGATTCCGATCATGCCGCCGACGCAGATCACTGGCATACCTCACTTCTCCCTGGGGGCCTTCTGTTCGCTGGCGGCGGGAGCCGGGCGCCCCACACCACCGGGACGCGTGCCGGCGGTCACTCGATTCCCCGAGCCCTTCACGATCAGCGTCATGTGGTCCCGTCCGGACCAAGGTCCCCACGCAAGCCACGCAAGCGACCCGCCCCGCCCGGCCCGACGGGCCGGTTCGAGGTGGTCGCGTACGGTGACGCGGCACTGCCCCGTCACCGCCTTGAAGCATAAATGACCATGCGGCCGCCCCGGTCGGCGCGTGGGCCCCGCAAGGGTGCGCGCGCCGACCGGACCCCCGGGCGGGGCGTGCCGGGTGCTCACCGCGTCGCGCGGGCCCCGCTGTCCGTGGCGAGGTGCCGGGCGAGGAAGTCGAGGAGCAGTCGCCAGCCCTCCAGCGCGGGCTCGGGGCGGTAGCGCTCGCGGTCCACCGCGAAGAAGGCGTGCCCGGCTCCGGCCAGGGTGTGGAACGCGTACTCCTTGCCCCGGGCCTTCAGGGCCGCTTCGAGCTCTGCCGTCTCCTCCGGGGAGGGCGTGGTGTCCTCGGCGCCGAACAGCCCGAGCAGCGGGCAGGACAGGCCCGGCAGCAGCGGGGTGACGGGGGTGACCGCGAGCGGGAAGTCCTCGGGCGGAAGCCGGGTGGCGAACGCCCCGTAGCAGTCGACGGCGGCGTCGAGGTCCAGCTCGCAGGCGGCCAGGAGGGCCTGTCGGCCGCCGGAGCAGTACCCGACGACGGCCACCCGCTGGTTGGAGGAGGCCAGCCCGCGCAGCTCGCGGACGGCGCCCGCGACGTCGCCGACGAGGCGTTCGTCGGGGACGCCGCCCCGGGACCGGGCGATGGCCGAGGCCTCTTCCGGGCTCGCCCCCGGGGCCTCCCGGCTGTACAGGTTGGGGCAGAGGGCGGCGTAGCCCTCGGCCGCGAACCTGCGCACGATCTCCTTGGTGGCGCGGTCGTAGCCGGGCATGTGGTGGATCACCACGACGCCGCCGAACGGGCCCGGTGCCAGCGGGCGCGCCGCGTAGGCCTCCACCCGGTCACCGCCGTGGCCCGTGAAGGTGACGGTCTCTGCCAGAAGCGCGTCGTACATGGGGGTCCTCGCCGTAGAGGGGCCGGCCGGCCCGGTTCAGCGGCGGTCCGGGGCGGGTTCGCCGCCCGGTCGGGAGAGAGCCTCCAGTGCGGGCAGGGCCCGGCGCAAGACGCCCCGCTGGTCGGGGTCCAACCGGGCGATCTTCCGGGCGAGCGCGCCGGTGGTCTCCCGGCGGGCCGCACCGAGCACGGCCCGCCCGGCCGCGCTGAGCCCGATGAGACAGGCGCGCTGGTCGGCGGGGTCGGGCTGCCGGTCGATCCAGCCCGAGTCGGCGAGGAGGTCGACCATGCGGGAGGCGGTCGAGAGGGCGATGCCCGTACGGGACGCCAGTTCGCCGATGCGCAGCGGGCGCCCGGCGGCGTCCAGCACCCCGAGGGCGGTGAGCCTGCTCGGTGTGAGGTCGGGGTGCGCGGTGTGCCCGCGGACCAGCGGCACCAGTGCCTGGATCGCCCCGCGCAGCCGTTCGGCGAGCTCCACGGCGTCCGGTGCGCCGGGTGCCCCCGGTCGGTCCGGCACATCCGGCGTACCGGCCGCACCGACGGCCCGGCCGGCGGTGCCCGTCGGGTCCATCACGGCCTCTTGGCCGTCTTGGCCGTCGTCCGCGCGGTGGCCTCCGCCTCCCGGGCCACCGCCTCGTCGTGCACGTAGCGCCCACCGCGCAGCAGGGAGGCGACGGCGGCGATCAGGCAGCAGGCGATCGCGAAGCCGAAGGCGACCGAGAGGCCCTGTTCGAAGGGGCCGGAGATCAGCTTCGGGAAGAACTCGCGGCCGGTCAGGTACGAGGCGTTGCCCGGCGGCAGCCGGTCCACCACCCCGGAGCCCAGCAGGGTTCCGACCGGGTTGTAGCCGAGCAGCGAGGCGAACAGCACCCCGACGGGCGGCAGCGCGGCGACCCGGGCGGCGTCGGCCGCCGGCACGCCCTGGGCGGTGAGCCCGCCGGTGAGCGCGCCGGGCAGGGACGAGGACAGGCCGGCGATCATCAGCGAGAAGAAGATGCCGATGGAGAGCACGATGGCCGAATTCTGGAAGGTGGTGCTGATTCCGGCTCCGACCCCGCGCTGGTCGGGCGGCAGGCTGTTCATGACGGCGGCCCGGTTGGGGGCGGCGAACAGTCCCATCCCGATGCCGTTGAGCAGCAGGATCGCCGCGAAGTACGGGTAGCTGAAGTCGACGGGCAGCGCTTGGAGCGCGGCGAAGGTGGCGGCGGCGAGGAGCATGCCGCCGGTCGCGAAGAGCCGGGCCCCGAAGCGGTCCGAGAACCAGCCCGAGACGGGTCCGGCCACCAGGAACCCGACCGTCAGCGGCAGCATGTAGATGCCGGCCCACAGCGGGGTGTCGGAGAAGCCGTAGCCGTGGCGGGGCAGCCAGATGCCCTGGAGCCAGATGATCAGGATGAACATCAGGCCGCCGCGGCCGAGCGAGGCCAGCAGGCTGGCGAGGTTGCCGGCGGTGAAGGCCCGGATCCGGAACAGTTTGAGCTGGAACAACGGCGCGGGGACCTTGGTCTCCACCACGCAGAAGACGATCAGGACGAGGATGCCCGCGGCGATGGTGGCGAGCACGGCCGGGTTGGTCCAGCCCATGGGGTGGCCGCCGTACGGCTGGATGCCGTAGGTGATGCCGGCCAGCACCGCGATCAGCCCGACGGCGAAGGTGATGTTGCCCCACCAGTCGAGCCGGGCGGGCGAGCGGACCCCGGTGTCGCGGAGCCGGAGGTAGGCCCAGACCGTTCCGAAGACCCCGAAGGGCACGGAGACGAGGAAGACGAGCCGCCAGTCGATCGGCCCGAGCAGTCCGCCGATGATCAGTCCGAGGAACGAGCCGGCGATGCCGGCGACCTGGTTCAGGCCGAGGGCGAGGCCGCGCTGGTGCGAGGGGAACGCGTCGGTCAGGATCGCGTTGGAGTTCGCCATGAGCATGGCACCGCCGACGCCTTGCAGGACGCGCATGGCGATCAGCCAGAGCGCCGCCGCCGTGCCGTGCATCCAGGTCACGGACAGCAGCACCGAGAAGACGGTGAAGATCGCGAATCCGGCGTTGTACATCCGGGCCCTGCCGTACATGTCTCCGAGCCGTCCGAAGCTGACGACGAGCACGGCGGTGACGACGAGGTAGCTCATGATCAGCCAGAGGAGGAGCCCGGTGTTCCCCGGCTGGAGGGGGTCGACGCCGATGCCCCGGAAGATGTCGGGGAGCGCGATCAGCATGACCGACATGTTGATGGAGGCGATGAGGACGCCGAGGGTGGTGTTGGAGAGCGCGACCCATTTGTAGCGGGGGGAAGGGGTGAGGGGTCGCCCTGGAGGGTGCGGGCCTGTTCCCACGGGGATCACTTCCACTGGGACGTCATGGCCGACTTACTTGCTTGACTTCAACCAATTTAGTCCGCTTCGGGAGACGAGGCGAACGGCGTGGGCTCGGGCCGGCTCCTGAGCGCGGGCGCGCAGCAGGAGGCCGACCCGGCTGCGGTTAGGGACGCCAGGCGTCGGACGTCCGGGCCGGCAGCCGGGGGTCGCGCCCCGCGGCCCGTGGGTCCCTCAGCCCGACAGTCGGGTGACGGCGTCCTGCGCGTCGGGGGCGCAGTCGCGCTGCTGCGGCAGGCCGGCGGCCGCGCCGGTGATGCCGAGGTGCAGGGCGGCCAGGCCGGTGACCAGGGCGCGGCGGTGGTCGGCCGTCATCGTGCCGAGGGCGTGGGAGAGGGTCTGCTCGCGGCTCTCGCGTATCTGTGCGAGGTGCGCCTCTCCGGCCGGGGTCAGCTTGAGGGTGAGTTCGCGGCCGCTGTCCGGGCAGGGGTGGCGTTCGAGGAAGCCGATGGCTTCGAGGCGGTCGCACAGGCGGGTGACGGAGGGCGCGGCGGCGTCGAGGAGGTGGGCCAGGGCCCGCATGCGGATGCCCGGCCGGCCGTCGACGAGGTACATCAGGCGGAGCTGCGAGGCCGAGGCCGGGGCCGCGGTGGTGGTCTGGCGGGCCCTTTCCCATACGACGTCGAGGAGTTCGACGATGTCACTGACGGAGCGTGCGGCGTCGTGGTCGGTGCTGCGTGGCCCGGGGGCCGGTACCGGCATCTGCGTTCCCTCCACCCGAGCGGTTCGTCCGGCGGCGCCGGAGCGGGCCGGCGTCAGGTGCTGGTGTCCGGGCCGCCGGAGCGGGCCGGTATGGATTCCTCCGGAGCGGTGGACCGTCTCTCCGGCCCGGAGGAGCCGGGCCGGGCTCCCGCGTCCGGGGTGGTGAAGTGCTCCAGCGTACCGGTGATCTTCAGCAGCCGGTCGAGTTTCACGGGACGGTCGTCGAGGTGGAGGCGTACCCCCGCCGCGCCGGTGCGGCGCCGGACCATCAGCAGCGTCGAGAGCCCGCTCGAATCGACGGCGGTGAGGTCGGCGCAGTGCACGTGGAGGTCGCGCAGGCCCGTCCGCTCGGACAGCACGCGCGTGACGGCGTCCAGGAGGATGTCGGCGCAGTGGTGGTCGAGGTCGCCGCGCAGCTCGATGCGCACGGTGTCGTGCGCATCGACACACGTCAGGTGGAGCGGGCTGGGGGGCAGGCTGGTCATTCGGCGATCCCTGCGGCGGTGAGAGGGGCACTGGTCAGACGGTCGGCGCCGGACCGGAGGATGCCGGCGGCGCGGGGGAAGTCCTTCAGTTCGCGGCCCAGGAGCGCCAGGGCCGGAAGGAGGGAGCGGGCCGGGACCCCGCGGGCGTTCAGGACGTCGGCGGTCCACAGGAGGAAGCCGCAGAAGAGCTCCTCGTCGTCCGTGTAGAGGGCGGTGGCGAGGAACTCCACGATGCGGGAGAGGTCTTCGGCGGTGTGCTCGCGCTGCAGGTCGCTGTAGTCGCGCATCGCCGGATAGGCGTCCTGGAGCCCGGTGAAGACCACCCGTACGAGGTGCGGGCGGCTGCGCGCGACGAGGGTGTACTCCTGGTCGGCGAGGTGGGGGAGGTCGTCGATGGCCTGGTGGTCGGGCTGGGGGCGCGGCAGCGGACCGCGGGCCAGGTCGTCGGCGGCGGCGCGGGCGTCGGGCGCCCAGGCGTCGGCGCCCAGGAGCCGGGCGTAGCGTCCGTCGGGCCCGAAGGCGGCTCCGCCGACGAGTACGGGCGTGCCGGCGGCCTGGCAGGCGGTGATCGTCGCGTGGGCGGTGGGCAGGCGGGTGGCGATCGAGCTGGAGAGGGCGACGGCGTCGGGGCCGGTGCGGTGCAGGTGCGCGATCAGGTGCGGCGCGGGCACCTGGGCGCCGAGGTAGTCGACGTGCCAGCCCCGCAGCTTCAGCACCTCGGCCAGCAGCCGTGCGGGTAGCGCGTGCCATTCGCCGTCCACGCAGGCCACGGTGATCCGGCCGCGGGTGGGCGTCGCACGCACCGAGGGGTGCCGGGCCAGTGCGGCGACGGCCCGGTCGTTGATCGCGGTCGCGGCGTGCTCCTGGGCGACGGTGATGCGGTTGGCGGCCCATTCCTCGCCCACCTGCCCCTGGACGGGGGCGATCACGTCGAGCAGGACGCTCTCCGCGTCCAGGCCCGCGTCCAGGGCCCGGCGCACGACCGCCATCGCCCCGGGTTCGTCGAGGTCGATGACCGATTCCCAGAGCTCCTTCGCCGACCGGTCCGCGGCGGGGGCAGTGGTGTGCCGTGGGCTCACGCGGTGAACCGGCCGCGGGTGTGGCCGTCCACGGCGCTGAGGTGGTTGGTGCGCGGAGCCGAGATGGCCACGAGGGCCATGTCGTCGTGGCGGCCGGTCCCGACCCACTGGGAGGCGAGCATCTGCACCCGCTCGACGACGGCCTCGGCGGGCATGCCCGCGCACTCCGAGAGCGCCCGGCGCAGGCGGGCATCGCCGAACATGTCCCCGCCCAGCGGACCTCCCTGCGCCTCGGTGATCCCGTCCGTGTGCAGGACGCAGGTCTCGCCCGGTGCGAGCGTCACCAGCGCCGTCTGGGTGACGACGTCGGGCAGCGCGCCGACCAGGGTGCCCTGGGTGGGCGCCTCCTCGACCCGGCCGTCGGAGCGCAGGATCAGCGGCGCGGGGTGGCCGGCGCTGGTCAACCGCAGCCGCACCGTGTTGCCCTCGCGCGTCGCGGAGGCCAGCACGAGGGTGGCGAAGCGGGCGTTGTGGGTGTTCAGGAGCGCGGTGTTGAGCAGGCTCAGCATCCGGTGGTGGTCGTCGGCCATCGGCAGCAGGGCGTGCAGGGTGTTGCGGATCTTCCCCGTCATCACCGCGGCTTCCAGTCCCTTGCCGCACACGTCGCCGAGCACGACGAGCGAGGCGTCGCCCGCGACGGCGGCGGGGTGGACGTCGTAGAAGTCGCCGCCGATCCGCTCGTGGTCCTGCGAGGGGCGGTAGCCGCCCGCGTACTCCACTCCCGAGACCTGGTGCAGCGACGGGGGCAGCAGGTCGCGCATCAGTGTCTCGGTGATCGAGGACTGTTCCGCGTACAGCCGGGCGGCCGACATCGCGGCGCCGGCGCGGGCGGCGAACAGTCGGGCGAAGACCTCCTCGCCCTCGGTGAACGCCGCGGCGCCGGTCCTGCGGAGCAGGACCAGGGCGCCGGCGGGCACGCCGTGCCCGGGCAGCGGGGTGATGACGATCGAGCCCACCGCGCCGAAGCCGTCCGGGATCAGCCAGGCCGGGGCTGCGGAGGGATCGATCCAGCGGGAGGGTACGGGCGGGAAGCCCTGGAGGGCCTCCCCCAGTCCCGGTACCTCTTCGGGGTCGACGGCCACGCGGGACATCGACGGCGTACCGCCGCGCAGACAGGCGACCACCGGCAGGTCACGGCCGTTGGACGGAGCGATCACCAGCGCCGCGTCGGCGAGGTGTTCCGCGGCCATCTGCGCCGTGACGTCCATGCACCGGTCCAGATTGAGTGAGGAGAGCAGCAGGTTGGACGCCTGCGTCAGGAAGGCCGTGCGCTCGCGCTCCATCTGCAGGGCTTCGCGCGCCAGACGGTGGTCGGTGTCGTCGACCAGCCACCAGACCACCGTGCCGTCGCCGCGGACCGTCGGGTGCGCCTCGTAGGTACGGTCCCCCACCGGGCCCTGCACGATCCGGTCCCGGTCGGTCTCGGGGTGCTGCCCGCCGGCCCGGGGCAGCCCCGGACGCTGGGCGGGGACCGGGGAGGGGCCTTGCGCGTGCGCCGTGGACAGCCAGGCGGGCACGGTGTCGGCCAGCAGGGCGCCCGGCCGGGCGCGGGGGAAGACCAGGGCGGCCGCGTCGTTGACGGAGACCAGGCGGGCCTGGGCGTCGACGAGGAGCACCGGGTAAGGGGCCTCACCCCACGGAACACCCGCTGCCGTGATCGTGCTGGACGTTGCCTGGGTGGAATTCGCCAAACGTTGAAGGCCCGCTGCGCGAACCCCTCACCTCATCGCCTCGAAGGAAACCTTGCCCTGCGGCAACCATCCTCCATCAGACGCTCCTCTCGCAACCGCGCCGCCCTCGCAAGGCCGTTCGCCACCGCACGGGCACGGGATGGGCACACCGCCTCCGCAACACGGGCCCGCGTGACCGCAGTCACACGAAGGCGGCAGCGGCCGCCTCCCGTCGCGTCGGACGCCCCGGCGGGGACCGGGCCCCGCGGTCACGCCGGGGCGGTCACTATCATCGGGTCGGTACGGGTGACGACGACGTGGAGGAAGGTGCGGGTGTTCGCGGTAGACATCAGGCGGGCCGAACAAGGATGCGTGTTCGCGCTGTGCGGCGAACTCGACTTCGACAGCGCCGTCCAGTTGCAGGAGGCCGCCGACTCGGTGCTGACCGGGCCGGACCAGCCGCGGCTGGTCGTCGTCGACTGCACCGCCCTCGCCTTCTGCGACTCCTCCGGCATCGGCGGACTGATCAAGATCTACCAGCAGTTGTCGGCGCACTCCGGCGCGCTGCGCATCGCCGCGGTTCCGGGGTCGGTGGCGCGGGTGCTCGCGCTGACCGGCCTGGACCGGGTGATCCCCGTACACCCGACGGCCGAGACCGCCCTGAACGGCGGCGGTGCGCCCTCGGACGCCGCGGCGCCCGGGCGTGCGCTCGGCGAGAGGTCGGCGGGCCGGTGACCCGCGCTCCGCAGCAGCAGCCTCCGGCGGCGCCCGGCACCGGGGGGCACCCGGGCCGTGCTGTCCGCGGGGCCGACCAGGACATCCGGGTCCTGTTCGGCGAGTCCTCGGGCGTCTTCGCCTCCCTGGCCGGGCCCGCCCACATGGTGGAGCACGCCAACGAGGCCTTCTTCGCGGTGATCGGCGCCGAGGACCTCGGCGTCCGCACCGGAGTACCGCTCGGGCAGTTGTTCCCCCGTGGCGGTGGCGCGGGGCTCCTGCCGCTGCTGGACCGGGTCTACCGGTCCGGTGAATCCCGTACCGGCCCGGACACCCGCGTCGTCGTCGGCCGCGGTCCCTCCCTGCGCGAGGCATCCTTCGACCTCACCTGCGAGCCGCGGCTGGACGTGGGCGGCAACGTGATGGGCGTGCTCGTCACCGGCGTGGAGACCACGCAGGTCAAACAGGCGCAGCGGCTGACGGCCGAACACCGGGCCCTGCTGGAGCAGATCGCCCGGCAGGCACCGCTGGAGCAGGTGCTCGACGGGATGGCCCGCGCGATCGAGGACCTCGCGCCCGAAGAGGTCCTCGTCTCCGTCCTCCTCGCCGCCGCCGACGGCCGCCACCTGCGCCACGGAGCCGCCCCGAGCCTGCCCGACTTCTACAACCGGGCCATCGACGGCATCGCCGCCGGCGAGGGCGTGGGCTCCTGCGGCACGGCGGCGCACCGGCGGGAGTCGGTCATCGTCACGGACATCGCCACGGACCCCTTCTGGGACGACTTCCGCGACCTGGCCGAGCAGGCGGGCGTGCGGGCCTGCTGGTCCACCCCGATCCTGGCCCGGGACGGATCGCTGCTGGGCACGTTCGCGATGTACCACCGCGCGCCCCGGGCGCCGCAGGAGTCCGACCTGGCCCTGGCCCGGGTGTTCGCGGGCACGGCCGCCCTCGCCATCGAGCGGCACGAGGCCGAGCAGGCCCGGGCCGCCGCCGAGGCCCGTGAGCAGGCCGCGCGCAGGGACCTCGCCTTCCTGCTCGCCGCCAGCACCTCGCTCTCTTCCGACCTGGACTACACCGAGACCCTGCGCCGGCTGGCCACCGCCTGCGCTCCCGCCCTGGCCCCGCTGTGCACCGTCGACGTGGTCGACGCCGGCCGCGTCAAACGCCTCGCCGTCACCGCGCCCACCGCCCGCGAGGAAGGGCTCCTCGCCTCGCACCTCCCGGTCTACGACGCGGTGGACGACGCCGTGGGCCGGGTGCTCGCGACCGGGCAGAGCGAGGTCGCGCGCCGCGCCCCCACCGGGTCCGGGCCGTGGAGCGCCCTGAGGGTGACGGGGTACCTGTGCGCCCCGCTGCTGGACCGCGGCGAGGCCTTCGGCGTCCTGACCCTGCTGACCACCGGCGAGGACGCCTTCGACGGGCACACCGTGGCGCTGGCCGAGGAACTGGCCCGCCGCGCCGCCTCGGCCGCCCTCAACGCCCGCCAGTACACCCAGCGCGCCGCCCTCACCCGCGACCTCCAGTCCGGGCTGCTGCTGCCGCAGGTCCCGACCGTGCCCGGGACCGAGATCGCCACGTACTACCATCCCGCGGGTGAGGGCCTCGACGTCGGCGGGGACTTCTACGACGTGTTCCCCCTCGACGACGGCGCCTGGGCCTTCATGCTCGGCGACGTCTGCGGCCGGGGCGCCACCGCGGCCACCACCACCGCCCTCGTGCGCCACACCGCCCGCGCCGTCGCCCCGCTGCTCCCCGGCCCCGAGGCCGTGGTCCGCGCGGTGAACAAGGCACTCCTCGACCGCCCCAGCAGTCACGGAACCGGGTTCGTCACCCTGGTCTACGGGCACCTCTCCCCCGTGCCCGACGGCGGCCTCGACCTCACCTTCGTCCGGGCCGGCCACACCCACCCGCTCCTGATCGGGGTCGGGCGGGAACCGCGCCCCGTCGCCAGCGACGGCCTGCTCCTGGGCATCACCCGCGCCCCGGACCTCGTCGCGCGCCGCATCCGGCTGCAGCCCGGTGAAAGCCTGCTCCTGTACACCGACGGCATCACCGAGGCCCGTGACGGCGCGGGCGAGCAGTTCGGCGAGGAGCGGCTCGTCGCGGCCCTGGCCGCGGCGCCCTGCCCGGCCACCGCACCGGCCGTCATCACCGCGCTGACCCGCGCCGTGCGCGCCTTCACCGGGGCGGGCGGCATCGACGACGACCAGGCCGCCCTCGTCCTGACGGCGACCCCGCTCCCGCCAGACCCGACTCCGGATTCCGGCCCGGGTGCCGGATGTAGGAGGATGTCGAGGTGATCGGAGACGAACCGGTGGTCACCACGACCACGCACGACGACGTGACTGTCATCCGCCTGCGCGGCAACATCGACGAGGACAGCACGCCCGTCCTCGCCGGGTTCCTCACCGAGGCCGCGACGGGCGGACCGCCGCGCACGGTGGTCGACCTGTCCCGTACGCGCTTCGCGGACTCCTCCGTCCTCCACGTCCTCCTGGACGCCCAGCAGGCCCACGCGGCGGCCGGAACGGCGCTCGTCCTGGCCGGTCCGCTCCAGGTCGCGGTCCGCCGGCTGTTCGAGGTCACCGGGACGGCATCGGCGTTCCGGATGGCGGACAGCCTGGAGACCGCGAGGACATGCTGACCACCACACAGCGGATCCCGGCCGGCAGGTGCCGGCATGACCCGCACGAGCAGGGGCAGGCGATGACGGTATGAACCCGCCCACGGCTTCCGACGGCACCCGCGGTTCCACGCAGCGAACGGACCGCGTCCGTCCGGCTGCCGTCACGCCCTCGACCGCGGCCGCGGCCCGCGGCAAGGTCAGCGACCTGCTGCGGCACGCGGGCATCAGCCTGGACAGCGTCACCGCCGCCGACGCGCTGCTGGTGACCTCGGAGCTCGTCACCAACGCCATCCGCCACGGCGGGGGCGTCACCGCCTTCCACACCACCATCGTGGACGAGGCCCTGCAACTGGCCGTCAGCGACCCGAACCCGCACGCACCCTTCTCGCGCACGGGCAGCCCCGACCAGCCGGGTGGCTACGGGTGGCCGCTCATCCAGCGCCTCACCGAGCGCGTCAGCGTCAGCAGCCACCCCGGCGGCAAGACCATCAGCGCCACCCTCCGCCTGACCTGACCGCGCCCGGGCCGCGCCACCGGCGACGGACGCCCGCCCCGGGCGTCCCGACTCCGGCCCACCCCCCGGACCTGGTGGAACCAGTCCGCCGTGCAGCCGATCTGACCGCGCATCAGGAGTTTGCCCCCGCGCCCGGTGACGATCTACATTCTCGCCGCATGACCATGTCGCGCAGGACGCTCATCAAGGGGATGGCCGCCGCGCCATTCGTCACCGCGGCCGGCGCCGCCTTCGCCCCCGCCACGGCCCGGGCGGCCACCCTCCCGGCGGGGCAGTTCACCCTGGCCGAGCGGACCGCGAACGCCTCGGGGCGGTTCGCGGACCACATCGCGGCGCTGGCGCGGGTCCTGCCCACCGCAGGGGTCTCCGACGTGCTGGCGACGGCCAACCGCCCCGCGACCAGGCTCGCTTCGGCGCCGGCGGGCGTCGGCGGCTTCTCGCACGGCTTCACCTGGAACCCGGGCGACCAGGACGCCGTCGAATGGATCCCGCAGGGGATCACCACCAGCGCCGACGCGCTCGGCGCCGGCCTGTGGCCCGCGGGCGGCAAGCGGGTGGTCCTGGTGTCCTGGTACTTCGAGACCGACCCCGACCAGGACAAGACGGACGAGTTCGCGATCGACAAGGGCATCCGCGTCAGCTTCGTCGACCACAGCTCCGCCTCCGCGCCCGCGTACCGGCACGTGCTGCTCGTCGAGCCCGTCCGGCTGGCCGACGGCACCGCGAGCTACCAGCCCATCACCAAGCACGCGGGCGGGATCGCGTGGTACGGCAACCGGCTGTACGTGGTCGACACGTACAAGGGGCTGCGGGTCTTCGACCTGGACCGGATGTTCGAGGTCGGGAACGGCCTCCCGGACGTCTGCGGGAAGCACACGGACGGCGACTACCACGCCTACGACTACCGGTTCGTCGCGCCGCAGATCGCCGCCTACGACAACACGGGCACCCTGCTGCGCTTCTCGGCGATCGGCCTCGACCGCGCGTCGAGCCCGGACAGCCTGACCGTCACCGAGTTCGCCACCAGCCTGGACTCTCCCGTCGTGGACTACTCCGGCAGCGGATGGAACGGCAACGGCACCACGATCGCGACGCCCAAGATCGTGCGGTGGCCGCTCGACCACACGACGCGCGCACCGGCCTCCACCACCGCGACCGAAGCCGTCACGGTGAAGCAGGGCAAGCTCCAGGGCGTGGTCTCCCGCCAGAGCACGCACTACCTGTCGCGCAGCGACGGGCCGGCCTCCAACGGCTACCTGCGGACGGTCCGGTCGGGGGCCGACACACCCTCGACCGTCGTCCGCCTCGGCGTCGGCTGCGAGGACCTGAGCTTCCACAGCGCCACCGCGGCCGACTGGGCCTACCGCGAGTCCGTGATCTGGACCCTCGGCGAGTACGCGGGCCGGCGGTCCGTGTACGCCGTCTTCGCGGACGGCTCCTGACGGTCGCGGACCCCGCCCGGCCGCCGCCGGAACGGGTCGGCGGCCGGAGCCGCCACGGCGGTACGTGCCGAGGCGCGCGGATCAGCGGCGGCGTCCCCTGCTGCGGCGTCCCAGCAGGAAGACGGTCACGGCGGCGCCGACCGCGAGCAGCGGTGTGCGGTGGGCGCGTGCGGCCGTCGCGGCCCGTCCGGCCCGGTCCAGCAGCGGATCGGGCGTCCTGGCCGCCGTGTACCGCCCCGCCCGGGTGGCACTGCGGCGTGCCCGCGCCGCGGCCCGGGCCGCCTTCTCCCGGACGGGTTCGGGCGTACGGTCCGTCACCAACTGCCCGGCCCGCCGGGCCCGGAGACGGATCCGGTCCGAGACCGGGGCGCTGTTCTCCGCGGCCCGGGCCGTACCGTCGGCATCGGCGTCGGCGTCGGCGTCGGTGCGGGAGTCGGTGTGCGCGGCGGTACCGGTGTCGGCCGACAGTGCCCCGACGGTCCGGCCGAGCTCGTCGCGCGTGCGCTCGATCTGCTCGCGCAGTTGGAGGGGGCTGGGGTTCCCGGGGTGGGGGCCGGGGGTGCCGAGGGTGGTTCGGGCGTCGTCGTTCATCGGTGCCTGCTCCTTGATCTCGTGGGGCTCGTCGATCTCGGCCAGGTCGGCCTGGACGCTGTCGAGGGTGTGCTCGGGGCCGTGGGCGCCGATGTCGGCGACCCGCTCCGTCCCTGACGGCGCGACTACCCCGCAACCGTCCCGGCACCCCTCCGACGGCCGGTTGCCCTGCGCCGGCCGCTCCGGCAGGGGCGCGAGGGGACGCGCGGCGCCTTCCGCGCTGCCGTACGGGCCGCGGGCGACCCGTCGCGTTAGGTTGGCCCCATGACCACAGAACCTGAGCTGGGTGCGGCCGGTTCGGCCGATTCGGACGACGTCCGCGAGGCACGGCTGGCCATCGACGCCTTCTTCGCGGGCCCCTCGGCCGACCGTGGAGAGGGCCCGGCCGGGGCGGATCTGGAGCGCTGGCGTGCGACCGGCCGCATCGACGACCGGCTGGCGGCGCAGGTCGCGGGGGCGGCCTGGGACGCCGTGCAGGACGCGACCCCGCCGGCGCCCGACCCGAGCACGGACCCGGGTCCGGACCCGACCGCGGAGACCGGCCCGTCCGCGGAACTCGCCGCACGCCACCGCCGGGCGGTCGCGGTCGCGCGCGGGCTGGCGCAGCTCGGCTACCACCTCGACGAGACGCTGCGGCCGGGGCCGGACATGGCTGCCGGGTAGGGCGCTTCGGGCTGCCGGGCGGCCCGCGCCGGGGGCCCGGGGTGCCCGGGGCCCGGCAGCAGCGGCTTCCCGCTCATCCCCGCTCGCGCGGCCGGGCGACCGCGTCGTGCGGGTACCGCGGCGCCGCCGGTCCGGGCGTCAGCTCCTCGGTGCAGTGCGCGCAGCGCCGGGCCGCCACGGGGACGGGGCTCAGGCAGGCCGGGCAGTCCTTCTTGTCGGCCTGGACGTCCTGGTGGGGCGCGAAGCGCTCGTGCAGCTTGTTGACCGGCAGGACGACGAGGAAATACAGGGCGGCCGCGACCAAGGCGAAGCTGATGACCGCGTCGACGAAGGCACCGTAGGGGAATGGGGTTCCCCCGACCTTGAACGTCCGGGCCGTGAAGTTGCCCCGCACCCCTGCGGCCAGGCCGACCAGCGGGGTGAGGAACGCCTTCACGAACCCGTTGACCACGGCGGTGAAGGCCGCTCCGATCACGATGCCGACCGCGAGGTCGACCACGTTCCCGCGGAGGATGAATCCGCGGAAACCCTTCAGGCCCTTCACCAACATCCCTGCTCCTTCTCACGGCGGCCCCACGGCGGGGCGGGACGCGTGCGCGACGCGCCCCGGGGCTCGCCTTCCCCCCTCGGGACCGGCCACGCCCGGGAGCGCCGCCGACCGCCGACCGCCGTCCGGCGTGCGGGCGGCGGTCGCGCAGGTGCAGGTGCCTACACCTCGACCAGGACCTTCCCCCGGTTCGCGTCGCGGTCCCTGTAGAGGCTGCCGTAGGCATGGGGGATCTCGTCGAAACCCTTGAAGACGGTCTGGTCGTAGCGGACGTCACCGCGCCGGATCAGCGCGCCCAGCTCGCCCCGCATCTGCGCCAGGAGCGGTTCGGTGAACCACTCCTGGGCGAAGATGCCGCGGATCGTGGTGCGCGGGAACATGATGTACGGCAGGAGCCGGGGCCCGGTGTGTTCGCCGTTCACCGTGGTCGCCCACTGCCAGCACACGGCGACCTGGCTGTCCACGTTGAGCAGGGGGAACACCGCGTCGGTGATGGTGCCGCCGAGGTTGTCGAAGTAGCGGTCGATGCCGTCCGGAGCCGCCGCGAGCAGCGCCTGCCGTGCCGTGTCCGCGTCGTCCGCCTGGTCGTAGAGGACCACCGCGTCGAAGCCGAGCTCGCGCAGGTACGCGGCCTTGGCCCGCGAGGCGGTGGTGCCGATCACGCGTCCCGCGCCCGAGAGCCGGGCCAGTTGGCCGACCAGGGTGCCCACCGCGCCGGACGCGCCGCTGATCACGACGGTGTCGCCCGGGCGAACCGTCATGAAGTGCGCGAGGGTGCCCCAGGCCGTCATGCCCGGCGCCCCCAGCACACCGAGGGCGGTGGTGAGCGGCAGCTTCTCGTCGTGGTCGGCCGGGTCGAGACGGCGGTAGGCCGGGAAGACCATCGGGAAGGTGCCGGTCTTCCAGACCTCCTGGGCCCCGGTGTGGACCACGTGGCTGCGCCAGCCGCCGAAGCCCTGGACCAGGTCGCCGACCCGGAAGGCGGCCTGCGGGCCCGCCTCCAGCACCTCCATGATCGAGTCCGCGCCCATGGCCTGGCCGATCGGCGTTTCGAGGGCGAGGCCGTTCTGGTACGGGTCGACCGATACGTACCTGGTGCGCAGCAGCATCTCGTCGGGGCGGAGGTCGATCGTCACGTCCTCCACCGTCTTCTGGTAGATCCGGTTGACGTCCGGCACCCCGCCGAGGTGCTCGCGGACCACCCACTGCTCGATCTTCATACCGGGGTCCTTGTCGTTGCGGTGGTTGTTTCCGTGCCGACCGATTCCGTGCCGACCGATTCCGTGGTCGCCGGTTCGGCGGCGGCGGCCGGGCGGGTCGCTCGGTCCCGTACGGCCCGGCGCGTCGGGCGTTCGACGGGCAGGACGCGGTGCGTGGGCGGCGGCGCGGTGTCGTCGATGCCGGCGGTGAACTCCCGCCCGTCGTCGCGGCAGATGAACTGGACGACGTGCCGGCCGGCGGCGGCGGCCCGGATCAGGCCGCCGATGGTGGCCCAGACACCCGAGAGGTAGAAGCCGGACAGCCCGGGCAGTACCGGACCGTTCTTGTTGATCTCCTGCTCGATGGTCTCGCTGCCCTCCACGAACGGGTTCCAGCCCGGGAAGGTGCCGTCGTGGACTCCGGTGTAGCGGACCTGTGTCAGCGGTGTCGACACGTCCGCGACCGCGACGGCCGACGTGAACCCGGGGAAGCGCGCGTCGAGGAAGGACTCGATGCCGGTGCGCACCCGGCGCTTGGCCGCCGTGTACTCGCGGCCGTGCCGGACGGGCAGCGTGTGCAGTTCCTCGCCCCGCCGGATCCGGGAGGCCCGCTCGGGGCCTTCGCGCAGCGCCCGCCAGGGCTCGATGTCCGAGAAGTACGTGGCGAAGACGACGGTGGACGCCTCGGGCGCCTGCTCCGGGTAGTGCCGGGTGCGGAACTGCACGTTCATGCTGGGGCAGCGCAGGCCGGTGAGGCCGTGCGCCTCCTGCTCCGTCAGCAGGTAGGTGGTGCAGGGGTCGCCTTCAGGGAAGGGTTTGCGCAGGCCGAGGAAGAGGCTGACGTAGCCGGGTGACAGCTGGCCCGGCTCGTCGATCAGCGACGTGTACAGCCTGCGGTAGGTGTCGTTGAGGTAGCGGCCCCCGAGCAGTTCCATCACCGTGGTGTACCCGTCGGCCGCGGAGACGACGATGTCGGCGCGGAACTCGCGGCCGTCGCTGAGCCGGACGCCCACGGCCCGGTCGTCCTCGACGATGATCTCCTCGGCCTTGGCGTTGTAGGTGATCTCGCCGCCGAGCCGCCGGTAGCGCTGCTCGATCGACCGCGCCAGCCCGAGCGAGCCGCCCTCGGGCACCCCCGCCGCGTGGTTGGCGTGCGCGGCGAGCTGGAAGTAGAACGGCAGGACGGGGAAGGCCGGGTGCTTCTCGTAGAGGATGAAGTTGAACGTCTCGCGCAGCAGGGGGTCGCGGAAGCGGGTCGAGTAGTCCGTCATCAGCACGGTGAGGGACTTGCGGACGGTGTTGAAGTACGGGAGGAACGAGGCGAGCATCCGCCACCGCTCGACGCGGCCCATCAGTCCGACGGGCTTGAGGAACGGATAGACGGCAAGGGCCTTGCGGAAGGTGCGGATGCCGTCGCAGAACTCCCTGATCGGCCGGGCGTCGGCCCGGGAGATGCCCAGCAGGTGGGCTTCCAGGCGGTCCGGGTCCGAGTAGAACCGCACCGCCCGGCCGTCCCGCCCGCGGACGATGTTGAAGGTGTCGAAGTGCCGCATCTCCTTGCCCTGGAGGGCGCCCAGCTCCAGCCAGATCTGGTACATCTCGTTGCCGGGGCCGTTGCCGAGCAGCCAGCTGATGCACCAGTCGAAGGTGAAGTCGCTGCGTTCCCAGCCGGTGCAGGAGCCTCCCGGGATCTCGTGCATCTCGAAGATCCGGGTGCGGTAGCCGTTCATCCGGGCGTAGCAGCCGGTGGACAGGCCGCCGAGGCCACCCCCGATGATGATCATCGATTCCCGTTGCCGACCGGGCTCGGTCACCCGCGCCATTTCCGTCGCCTCCTCGTCCTTCTCGTCCTTCGCGTCCTTCTGGGTGGTCGGGCCGGTCACCAGGCGACCGGGAGGGCCTGGAGCCCGTTGACCATGGCGTCCTTCCTCCAGCACAGTTCGTCCTCGGGGACCGCCAGCCGCAGGCCGGGCATCCGGCGCAGTACGGTCTCGATCGCCACCTGGAGTTCCAGCCGGGCCAGGTGCGCGCCGATGCAGTAGTGCACCCCGTGTCCGAAGCCGATGTGCGGGTTCGCCGGCCGGTCCAGGACCAGGCGCTCGGGGTCGTCGAAGACCTCGGGGTCCCGGTTGGCGGCGGCGGTGGCGATCATCACTGCGTCGCCGGCGCGGATCGTCACCCCGCCCAGTTCCACGTCGGCGGTGGCGTAGCGCGGCAGGCTGAATCCGGTGAGGAGCGGTACGTGGCGCATCAGCTCCTCGACGGCCTTGGGCACCAGCTCGGGGTGGTCGCGCAGCCGCTCCCACGCGCCGGGGGTGACGAGCAGTTGGTGGAAGAAGTTGCCGATCTGGTTGGTGGTGCTGACGAAGCCGGCGATCAGCAGGTCGCAGGCGATCGACAGCAGCTCTTCCTCGTCGATCACGTGCTGCTCGCGGCAGGCCCGGACCAGGACGGTGAGCAGGTCGTCCCCCGGCTCGCGTCCGCGCAGGTCGAGGATGCCCGCCATGTACGCCATGAAGGCCCGGCCGTCGACCGCGAGGACCTCGCCGGGGGTGACGGCGGACAGGACCGTCTGGGCCCAGTGCCAGAGCATCCGGTGGTCCTCGGCGGGCAGCCCGAGGAGTTCGCAGATGATGGTGGTGGGCAGCGGGACGGCGAAGTCCTCGACCAGGTCGGCGGGTCGGCCGGCGGCGAGCATCGCGTCGACGAGGGTGTCGGCCAGCTCACCGGCCCGGTCGCGCAGCCGCTCGACGCGGCGGGCGCTGAACTCCTTGGCCACCAGCGAGCGCAGCCGGGTGTGCTCGGGCGGTTCGGTGGAGAAGAGGCCCGCTCCGGTGCGGGCCACCGCGCGCATGCGGGGCTGGTCCTGGCCCATCGCCTCGGCGAGGCTGAAGCGCGGGTCGGCCAGGACGGTGCGCACGTCCTCGTAGCGGGTGGCCAGCCAGGCGGCGTCGCCGTACGGGAGCCGGACCTTGGCCGGGGGGCGTTTGCGCAGGTCCGCGTAGTCGGGGTGGAGTTCGAGTCCGGAGGGCTCGAAGGGGTAGGCCAGCGTCTCGTGCTGCCCGGCCATGGGGGCCTCTTCTCGTCGGGGTCTGGGGGTGTGTGCCGAGGGGGCGTCCCGGTTCCGGTGGGGGCGACCGGGGCGCCCGGTGTCAGGTGGTGCGGCCGGCGGCTCCGGTGAGGATGTCCCGGGTCAGTCCGGCGTTGCGGTCGATGTACCGGGGGTCGAGCATGTCGGCGTGGGCGCCGAACCCGGTGAAGACGGCGGTGCCGGTGGTCGAGGTGCCGTACCAGGCGCCCTGCCGGCCGGCGGCGTAGAGGGCGGTCTTCTCGTCGTCGGAGACCACGCTGACGCGGGCGGTGAGTACGCCGAGGTTGGGTGTCCTGCTGCAGAACCGCAGGTAGTCCCGGGCCTGTTCGCTGGTCTCCCGGGCGACGATGGCGGAACCGGTGTGCCGCTCCAGGTGCTGGGACAGTTCCCGGTCGAAGGCGCGGAGGTGTTCGTCCGCGAGCTCGAAGGGCTCGGCGATGCGGTGCGAGTCGATGATCACGACGTCCGGTACGGTGCGGCCCCGCGCTTCGAGCTCTCCGGCGACCTCGAAGGCGAGGTTGCCACCGAGGGAATAGCCGAGGAGGGCGCAGGGGCCGTCGGGCTGGACGGCCTCGACGAGGTCGGCGTAGCGGCTCACCTTGTCGTCCCCGGCCAGGTAGTTGAAGGCGACCAGTCGGTAGTCGGGCAGGTGGGCGGCGAACTGCCGGTAGACCAGTCCGTGTCCGCCGGCGGGCGGGAAGCAGAAGAGGGTCTGCCGCTGCTCCCGGTTGAACCAGAGGTAGGGTTCGGCGCCCTCGGTGCGGCCGGTGACGATGTGCTCCACGGTCCTCGCCATCCCGTGCAGGGTGGTGACCTTGAAGAGCTGGCTGACCGTGATGCCGATGTTGAACTCGCGCTGCAGGCCGTGGATGAGCTCGATCAGTTTGATGGAGCTGCCGCCGCACTCGAAGAAGTCGTGCCGCAGGCCGACCTCCTCGATGCCGAGCAGGTCGCGCCAGTGCTCCGCCATCCGGAGCTCGTAGAGGGTGACGGGCGGTTCGGCGTCCTCGGCTCCGGCGTCCGAGGCGGGTTCGGGCAGCGCGTCCAGGTCCACCTTGCCGTTGGCGGTGAGCGGGAGCGCCGCCAGTTCGGTGAAGTGGGTGGGGATCATGAAGGTGGGCAGGTGGCCGGCCAGGTCGCGGCGCAGGGCCCGTCGGTCCAGGGTCCGGCCGGGGGCGGGCACGCAGTAGGCGCAGAGCACCTCTTCGCCGCCGCGGTCGGGCCGGACGGTGACCACCGCCTGGTCGAGCTCGGGCCACTGGGCGAGCCGGGCCTCGATCTCGCCGGGCTCGACGCGGTGGCCGCGGACCTTGACCTGGGCGTCGGCGCGGCCCAGCAGGTGCATCCGGCCCTCGGTGTCCCAGTGGGCGAGGTCGCCGGTCCGGTAGACGCGGACGGGCTCGGAGCAGTCGGCGCCGCCGAGCGGCAGGGTGGCGAAACGGGCGTCGGCCGCCGGTTCGTCACCGAGGTAGCCGAGGGCGACCCCGGCGCCGCCGATCCACAGCTCCCCCGCGACGCCGGGGGGTACGGGGCGGCCCTGTGCGTCCAGCAGGTAGAGGGCGGTGTGGGGGAAGGGGCGGCCGATGGGGACGGTACGGCTCGGTTCGAGGTGCCCGGTCGGGCCCTCGAAGTAGGCGCTGTCGATGGTGGCCTCGGTCAGGCCGTAGGAGTTGACCAGCCGGGTGCCGGGGCCGGTGAGCGCCCGCAGCCTCCGGTACTCCTCGACCTTCCAGACGTCGGAGCCGACCACCAGCAGCCGCATGAAGTCCAGCCGCAGGCCGCCGTCCTCGCAGTGCCGGATCAGGGGGCGGACCACGGCGGGGACGAACTCGCCGGTGTCCACCCGCTCGGCGCGCATGACCTCGTACAGCCGGGCGGTGTCGAACAGGAGGTCACGGTCGACGAGGACCAGGGTGCCGCCCGAGCAGAGGGCGCGCACGAGGTCGCCGGTGAACACGTCGAAGGCGGCGCCGGCCATCTGCAGGTGGACCCGGACGTCGGTGTCCAGCCGGTACGCGGCGCACCACGCGTGGTAGGCCGAGGCGAGGTTGCGGTGGCTGACGCGGACGCCCTTGGGCCGGCCGGTGGAGCCGGAGGTGTAGATGACGTAGGCGGGCGCGCCCGGGTCCACCGGGAGGTCGGCGGACGGGCCTCCTCCGGCGCGCGCGTCGGCCGGCCCGGTCAGGTCGGCGAGCGCGAGGACCGGGAGCGGCAGGTCGCCCGGGCGCCCGGCGTCGCCGATCAGCAGCGTGCAGCCCGCGTGCCCGGTCATGTACGCGAGCCGGTCGGCCGGGCCTGAGGGGTCGAGCGGCAGGTAGGCGGCGCCGGTGCGCAGCACGGCCAGCAGGGCGACGATCAGCTCGGGTGACTTGTCCAGGCAGACGGCGACGACCGTGCCCGGTCCGGCGCCCCTCGCCCGGAGTGCGGCGGCGGCCCGCCCGGAGCGCTCGTCGAGCTCGCGGTAGGTCAGGTGCGCGGTCGGGCCGCCCCC
Organism: Streptomyces subrutilus; assembly: GCF_008704535.1. Classification (NCBI taxonomy): domain Bacteria; kingdom Bacillati; phylum Actinomycetota; class Actinomycetes; order Kitasatosporales; family Streptomycetaceae; genus Streptomyces; species Streptomyces subrutilus. Next base: position 7,378,633 of record NZ_CP023701.1, on the reverse strand, counting down.
GGCCGGCGCGGCCACCGCGATGGCGTCCGGGCGGGTCGCGGCGGCCTTCAGGATCAGCTCGTGTACGGGCGGCTCCTCGTGGTCCACCCGGTGTCCGGCGCCGCTCCACCGGCGCAGGAGCAGGTCCCGTTCGCCGCTGCCGAGCAGTTCGAGCCCGGTGGCCGGGTGGTCCGCGCCCGCACGGGTCAGTGCGTCGAGCAGGTTGACGAAGTGGCCCGACATGCGGGCCATCGTCTCGGGGAGGAAGAGGTCGGTGTTGTACTTGAAGACGCAGTGGAAGCGGCGCTCGGACTCGTCCTCGTAGGCGGACAGGGTCAGGTCGAACTGTCCCTCCTCCTCCGGTAGTTCGATGTAGTCGAGGTGGTAGCCGTACTGCTCGGTCGAGACCTTGTGGTGGAGCAGGATGAACATCGCCTGGAAGACGGCGGAGCGGCTCGGGTCGTGCCGGAGCCCGAGCTCCTCCACCAGCAGCACGAACGGGTACTCCTGGTTGTCCAGGCCGCCGAGCACCGTCGTACGGACCTGGTCCAGCAGGGCGGCGACCGTGGGGTCGCCGGCCAGTGAGACGTGCAGGGGCAGCGGGTTCACGAAGTACCCGTAGACGGAGGCGAACTCCTCGTCGGTGCGGCCCGTCACCGGACTGCCGATGACGACGTCCTCTTGGCCCGAGTAGGCGTGCAGCAGCAGGGAGTAGGCGGTGAGCAGGACCACGAAGACGGTCACGTTGTGCTCGTGGGCCAGTGCGCGCACCCGGGCGCTGAGCTCCTCGTCCAGGGCGAAGAACTCGGAGGCGCCGTTGTGGGTCTGCACGGCGGGGCGCGGTTTGTCGGTGGGCAGGGCGAGGACGGGCACGTCCGCGGGCAGGTGGGAGCGCCAGTAGTCCAGCATCCGCGGTGCCTCGCGGCCGGCCAGGAAGGCGTTCTGCCGGTTGAGGAAGTCGAGGTAGCGGGCGGCGACCGGGGGCAGGGAGGGGGCCCGGCCCTGCCGCAGTCCCTCGTAGACGGCGAGGAGTTCCTCGATGAAGGTGAAGGTGGAGATCGCGTCGGAGATGATGTGGTGGACGGCCTTCATGATCACCCAGCGGTCCGGCCCGCGCCGGAACAGCCGCAGCCGCACGAGCGGATCGTGCGCGAGGTCGTAGGGACTGCGGTATTCGCGGACGATCATCTCGTGGATCTCGTCCCACTCCAGGTGGCGGACGTCGAAGACCTCGAAGTCCGGGTCGGCCGCGGCCGCGATGTGCTGGACGGGCCGGCCGTCTTCGAGCACGAAGTTGGCCCGCAGGCTGGAGTGGCGCTCGACCATCGCCCGGAACGCGGCGGCCATCAGCTCCGGTTCCAGCTCGGCCCGGACCTCGACCGCGCCGCCGATGTTGTAGGCGAAGCCGTCCGGATTGAGCTGCTTGAGGAACCAGAGCGCCTTCTGGTTCTGGGTGAGGGGGAACCGCGTCTCGTCCCGGTACTGCTCGACGGCGGTCCCGGCCGGGTCCTCGCCGTCGTCCGCGAGCGACGCGGCCAGGCCGTCGTGGAGCTGGGCGACCAGTTCGCCGACCGGCGCGTCCCCGAGCAGCGCCACCACCGACACGGTGGCCCCGAGCTCGGTGGTGAGGCGGGCCCGCAGTTCCATCGCGAGCAGCGAGTCCAGGCCGAGTGCGTTCAGCCCGGTCCCGGGCTCGATCTGTTCGGCGGGCACCCGCAGCACGGCGGCGGCCAGGGCGGTGAACCGTTCGGCGAGCAGGGTGCGGCGCTCCGCCTCGCCGGCGGTCCGCAACCGCTCCAGCAGGCTGTTCCGCGGCCGGTCGGGGGCGGCCTCGCCCCGGGCCGCGGCCAGGTGCGCGACGAGCGGCGGCAGCGCCGGGTACCAGGACAGGAAGGCCGGCCAGTCGACGACGGTGGCGACGAGGAGCTGCGCGCGGTCCTGGCCGAGTACGCGCTCCAGTACGGCCATGCCCGTCTCCGGCGCGAGCGAGCTCATGCCGCGGCTGGTGCGGTAGTGGTCGATCAGACCGAGTTCCTCGATCATGCCGGTGGCCCAGGGCCCCCAGTCCAGGCTGAGCGCGGGCAGGCCGTGGGCCCGCCGGTGGTGCGCGAGGGCGTCGAGGAAGGCGTTGCCGGCGGCGTAGTTCGTCTGTCCCGCGGTGGTGAGCAGGGAGGCGATGGAGGCGAACAGCACGAAGTGGTCGAGGGGTTCGCCCGAGAGCTGCCGGTGCAGGGCGAGGGCGCCGAGGGCCTTGGGGTCGTGGACGGTGTCGAACAGCTCGCGGGTCAGGTCGCCGGCCAGCGTGTCGCGGACCTGTCCGGCCAGGTGGAAGACGCCTCGGATCGGCGGCCGGCCGAGTGCGTGCCACTGCTCCAGCCAGGCGCCGAGGGCGGTCTCGTCGGTGATGTCCAGGGCCACCGGGACCGCGTGGGCGCCGAGCGCCTCCAGCTCGCGCAGGAAGGCGACGCCGCGCCCGGCGGGGCTCTGCGGGTCGAGGTCGCGCCACTGGTCGCGCGGGGGCAGCGGGCTACGGCCGATCAGGACGAGCCGGCGGGCGCCGCGGCGGACCAGGGTGCGGCAGAGCAGCCGGCCGAGCGCGCCGAAGGCGCCGGTGACCAGGTAGCTGCCGTCCGGGCGCAGGTTGGGCGGCAGGGGTCCGGTCAGGCCCTCGGCCGGGCGGAGCCGGCTGGTCAGGCGGCGGCCGTCGCGCAGGGCGATCTCGTCGGCGTCGGGCAGGGCGAAGGCGCGCAGCAGGGCCTCGGCCTCCTCGGCGGGGTCCGCGGCCGGTCCGAGGTCGACGAGTTTGCCGGGGTGGTCCGGCAGTTCCTGGTGGCGCAGGACCCGGCCGATGCCCCAGGCCGGGGCGCCGAGGGGTTCGACCGGGTCGCCGGGCGCGGCGGCCTGGGCGGTGCGGGTGACGATGTGGAGGTGGCTGCCGGGCAGTGCGGCGGGCAGCACCGAGGCGAGGGCGATCAGGCTGTACGCGCCGGCGCCGGTGTGCGCGGCCACGGCCGTGCGGTCGGCGTGCGCGAGGGCCGGCCGGTCGAGGTTCCACAGGTGGGCGACGGCGGCCGGGGCGGGGGCGCCGTCCGCCCGGACGGCCGCCAGTACGCGGCCGATGTCCTCGGCGCGGTCCGGCCGGACGGTGAACGCGGCGCCGTCGGGCGTGCGCCCGTACGCCGCGCCGGGGCGCACCGTGCGGCAGCTGCCGCCGCGGGCCGTGACGCGGGCCGCGAGTGCGTCGGCGACGCCGTGGGCGTCGGCGAACAGCAGCCAGTGGTCGGGGTGGTCCCGGACCGCGTCCGGGGCCTCCTCCCCCGGTACCTCGGTCCAGGAGAGTTCGGCGAGCCAGCCGTCGATGGTGGCGAGGCCGGCGGCGCCGGCGGCCTTCTCCACGTCGGCGGCGCGGAAGCCGGTGACGGAGCCGAGCGGAGCGCCGTCCTCGGCGTAGACGGCGAGGTCGCCGACGAGTCCGTCGGCGCTGTCGCCGGTGACGGTGGCGTGGACCCAGACCGGGCGTGCTCCGATCGCGTCGAGCCGCACCTCGTCGATGGCGACCGGCAGTCTGACGCCGGCGCCGGACGGGGTGTCGGGGGCGAGGAGCAGGGGGGTCAGCAGGGTCTGGAAGAAGGCGTCCATCAGCGCCGGGTGGACGTGGTGGCCGTCGTGTCCTTCGATGGCCGGGGTGGGACGGATCCTGGCCAGGGCCTCGCCGGGTCCGATCCAGACCTCGTCGATGCCCCGGAACGCGGGGCCGTAGTGGTAGCCGAGGCCGGCCAGTGCCCGGTAGCACTCGGCGCCCGCCAGCCGGCGGTCGGCGCGTCCGCGCACCGCGTCGGCGTCCAGGCCGTGGCCGGGGCGTCCGCGCTGCGCGGGCCGGACGGACCCGGAGGCGTGCACGGTCCGTTCCCGGCCGTCGCCGGTGAGGGTGGAGACCGTGAAGTCGCCGGTCTGCGCCGACAGCGTGAGCTGGACGGTGCGGCCGTCGCCGTCGGGGAGGAAGAGCGCCTTGCGCAGGTGGATGTCGGTCAGTACGGCGTCCGTGCCACCGGTCACGGCGCGGACGGCCTGGGCGGCCATCTCCAGGTATCCGGCGGCCGGGAAGAGCACGCTGCCCTCGATCCGGTGGTCCTCCAGGTAGGGCAGCGCCTCGGCGTCGAGCCGGGCCTCCCAGGCCGGTTCGGCGCCGGCCAGCCGCCGTCCGAGGAGGGGGTGGTCGACCTCGCCGAGGCGGACCTGGGCGACGGCCCGGGGTTCCGCCCAGTGTCGGTCCCGCTTGAAGGGGTAGCGGGGCAGCGGGACCGGACGTCCGGCCGGTTGCAGCACGGACCAGTCCACCTCGACGCCGATGCCGTACAGCGCGGCCAGCGAGGCGGTGAAGCGGGCGCCCTCGTCCTCCTCGCGCCGGATCGAGGGCAGGACCCGTACGCCGGCGCCGTCCGCGCCGCCGGGGGCCGCCGCGAGGCTCTCCTCGATCGCGCGGCCCAGCACGGGATGCGGTCCGATCTCCAGGAAGACGCGGTGGCCGTCGTCGGCGAGGCGCTCCACGGCCTGGCGGAACCGGACGCGGTCGCGGACGTTGTGCCACCAGTAGTCCGCGTCCAGCTCGGGACCGGTCGCGGTGCCTTCCCGGGCGGTCAGGTAGACCGGCACCTGGGCGGGGCGCGCCTTGATGTCCGCCAGGGAGGCGAGCAGCTCGTCCTTGATGGGGTCCATCCCGGCGCTGTGGTAGGGCACTTCGACGGCCAGCGGCCGGGCGAAGACCTGCTCGGCCGTGAGTGCGGCGGCCAGTTCGGCGAGGGCGCCCTCGTCGCCGGCGAGGGTGAGCGAGGCGGGGCCGTTGACCGCGGCGACGGAGACGGCGTCGCCGTACGGGCGCAGGCGCCGGTGGGCTTCGCCCTCGGAGAGGGCGACGGCGAGCATGCCGCCGGTCCCGGCGAGGGTGTGCTGGAGCCGGCTGCGGTGGACGACGATCCTGACGGCGTCGGCCAGGTCGTAGACGCCGGCCGTGTGGAAGGCCGCGACCTCGCCGGTGCTGTGGCCGACCACGGCGTCCGGGTGGACCCCGCGGCTGCGCCAGAGCGCGGCGAGCCCCGTCTGGAGGGCGAAGTTGGCGGGCTGGGCGAGCCAGGTCTCGGCCATCCGCGAGCGCCGCTCGTCTGCGGCGAGCTCGTCGAGCAGTGACCATCCGGCGAGCTCCGTGACGTGGGCGGCGCAGGCTTCGACGGCTTCGCGGTAGACCGGTTCGGTCGCGAACAGCCGGCGGCCCATGGCCCACCACTGCGGGCCCATGCCGGTGAACACCCAGGCCAGTCGGCGGTGGCGGGCCGCGCGGCGCCTGCCGGTGGACACCCGGGGGTGGGGGTCTGCGTTCAGGTAGGCGCCGAGCGCCTCGTCCAGGGAGGCACGGGAGTCGTACGTCACGGCGAGGCGGTGGTCGTGGTGGTCCCTGCGGTGCGCCAGGGTGTGGCCGAGGTCGGCCAGGGACACGGGGGCCCCGTCCGGGACGCCGGCCAGTTCGCCGCGGATGCCGGCGGCGAGGCCGGGCAGCGAGGCCGCGTCGCGGGCGGTGAGGGGGAGCACGGTGTGGCCGGCGGGCTCGGGCGGGGCAGGTGCGGGCTCGCGGTCGGGGGCGGCCTCCAGCACGACGTGGGCGTTGGTGCCGCCGAAGCCGAAGGAGTTGACCCCGGCCCGGGCGGGCCCTTGGTGGTCGGGCCACGGCACGGCCGTCGCCGGGATCTCGAACGGCAGGCCGTCCGGGTCGATCGCGGGGTTGAGCCGCTCCAGGTGGAGGTGGGGCGGGATCAGCCGGTGCTTGAGCGCGAGCGCGGTCTTGACCAGCCCGGCGATGCCGGACGCGGATTCGGTGTGCCCGATGTTGGTCTTGACGGAGCCGACGTAGCACCGCGCTCCGGGCTGCCGGCCGATCGCGAGCGCGCGGGCCAGGGCGCCGGCCTCGATCGGGTCGCCGACCGGCGTGGAGGTGCCGTGCGCCTCCACGTACTGGAGGTCGCCCGGGCGGATCCCGGCCTGGGCGCAGACCTGCTCGATCAGCTCGACCTGGGCGTCCGGGTTGGGGACGGTGATGCCGTTGGTGCGGCCGTCCTGGTTGACGCCGGAGCCGGTGATGACGGCGTGTACGGGGTCGCCGTCGCGCAGCGCGTCGGAGAGCCGCTTGAGGGTGACCACGCCGACGCCCTCGGCCCGGACGTAGCCGTCGGCCGAGGCGTCGAAGGTGCGGGACCGGCCGTGCGGGGAGAGGAATCCGCCCTTGGTCTCCGCGATGGTGTACTGCGGCGCCAGGTGCAGGAGGGTGCCGCCGGCCAGGGCCAGCGAGGTCTCGCCCCGCAGCAGGCTCTGGCAGGCGAGGTGGACGGCGACCAGCGAGGAGCTGCACGCGGTGTCGATGGACAGGCTCGGGCCGCGCAGGTCGAGGCAGTGCGAGATGCGGTTCGACACCATGGTCATCATCGTGCCGGTGGCGGTGTGCGCGGCGATGGACTCGAAGGACAGGTCGGCGAACTGGAGGATCTTGTAGTCGAGGGTGAAGGCGCCGATGTAGACGCCCACCCGGCGGCCCGCCAGGTCGGCGGGCCGCTGTCCGCCGTCCTCCAGCGCCTCCCACGCCACCTCCAGCAGTTTGCGCTGCTGGGGGTCCATGTGGTCGGCCTCGCGGCCGCTGATCCCGAAGAACGCCGGGTCGAACTCGTCGAAGCCGTCGATGTATCCGCCGCGGCCGCCGACCAGCCGTCCCGGGCGGGCCGGGTCGGCACTGCCGAGGGTGGCGACGTCGTAGCGGTCGGCGGGGGTCGCGGTGATGCAGTCCTTGCCCTCCACCAGGTTCCGCCAGAAGGCCCGGTGGTCGTTGGCGCCGCCCGGCAGCCGGCAGCCGATCCCGATGATGGCGATCTTCTCCGGTTGGCCGTCGGGTCCGGCGGGGACGGCGGGGGAGGCGGAGGTCGCGGGGCGTGGATCCGTCATGGTGGTGTCCTTGTGTCGCTGCTGTCGCGCGCCCTGTGCGCGGGACAGGGTCGCGTGGGCATCGGGAAGGTGCCGCGCACCGTCCCGGACGGGCCGGGAGCGTTTCCGGCGAGCGGGGGGCGGGAGGTGCGCGGAGGGGTGCGGTGGTGGCGGAACGCCGGTCAGGCCCGTCGGCCGCCGGTCCGTGCGGGGCGGTACCAGGCCTGGAGGTGGCTGGCGAACAGCGCGTCCGTACGGGGGAAGTCGGACGGCCGCGCCAGGCCCACCTCGGCGGGGCGGCGTCCCGGGTACCAGGTGAAGCTCCCGAAGGCGTGGTCCCAGACCGAGAGGTCGGACCCGTAGTGGCCGGCCTCGGCCAGGTCCGTGCTGTGGTGCAGCCGGTGCTGTTCCGGGCTGGCGAGCACGTGGTTCAGGACGCCGATGCGGACGTCGATGTTGGCGTGCACGAAGTACCCCTGCGCGATCACGAAGAGGCCCACCACGAACACCGACTCGACGGAGAAGCCGGCCAGCGCGAGCGCCAGTTGCACGACGGCCTGGGTCAGGACGACGTCCGCGATGTGGTTGACGCCGTTGTTGCCCACGCTCACCTTGTCCGGCACGTGGTGCACGCCGTGGAGCCGCCAGAGCCGCCGGTCGGTGTGGCACCAGCGGTGGACCAGGTAGTTGGCGAGCGAGCCGAGCAGCACGGCCGCCGGGATCTCGACCCCCAGCGGCAGGGCCGGGTGGAGGGGCGCCAGCCATCGCACGACGGCCTGCACCGGCAGTTGCGCGAGCGATCCGCCCAGCATCGTCAGCACGAAGTAGGCGCCGTACCAGCCCCATTCGGCACGGCTCGGCCGCCACGTCGTCTCGTACGGGATCAGCCGTTCCAGCAGCGCCAGATAGCCGATGGACCCCAACAGGAAGAGCTGCGTGGTGCGGCCGGTGTCCCACTGCCGGGACAGGGCGCAGTACGTCGTGGACACGAAGGCGGACAGCAGGACCGGATAGGCGGCATGCCGCAACACGCGTCGCGATCTCGCAGCCACGGCCGCCCCTTCTCCTCCACGATCCGCCGTCTCACGCACACCGCATGCGCCCGCGCGGGCACCCGCACGCCCGGATGCGCGTACGGGCTGCCGCGGGGCGGGGGGGCCGACGGCTAATCGGTGGAGCGTACGCATCACGACCTCTCCGGGAAGCCGCGGTTCGGTTCCCGCGTCCAGACATTTCACGCCGCGCTGCGCTCCGGATCACCCGAATCCCGCTGAAACGTTCCTGAATTGGCCGACGGAACCACAATGGCGGAGCGCACGGGGGGCGCATTCGGACGGTTCCGGCCCGACCGGGCGGGGTACTCACGGGGGACGGCGCGCGGGGGCCGCCGTCACGGGGCAGGGGGACGCATGGCGGGGCGCGTGGCGGGGTTCGCCGTATCGGGAGCGGTGCTGGCGGGCGTCCCCGTAGGGACGTACCTGGCGGCGTGGGCCGCGTGGGAGGGTCGCCTCGGGCCGTGGACGGCGCCGCTGTTCCTCTCGGTGGTCCTGCTCCACTGGGTGGCCGTCTGGTGGGCGGCCCGGCACGACGGCGCCGCCGTCGCCGTGGTCGTGCTGGTCCTGAACCTGTCGTGGATGCTGCTGGTCCACCTCAGGATCGACCTGCGCGAGGAAAGGGCCGTGCACGAGCGCGGTGTGACCGAGCGGGCCGTGGTGACGCAGTGGATCCGCACCTCGGACCCGTTCGCCGGGGTGCGGGACGCGGTGACGGCGATCGAGCTGGCGCTGCCCGCCGGTGGCGCCGCGCGGCTCGAACTCGACGGGGCCGGGGCACCGCCGGTCGGCGCGGCCGTGCAGGTGACCCGCGATCCGGACGGCAGGGTCCCGATCCGCCTCGGCGGCCCTCCCGCGGCTCCCGGCGGCGGGCCGGCGACGATCGCGCTCGTCCTGGTGCTCGGCAGCAGCCTGTTCCTGTCCGCCCGCGCCGCGGCCGCCGTGCACGACGCGCTGAGCTGAGCTCCGCCCGCGCCCGTGCGCGGGTCAGGTCCGGCCGTCGGTGCGCAGGGCCAGCAGCACGATGTCGTCGCGGGCGCCGCCGCCCGCGACCTGGGCGGCGAGGCGCCGGAGCAGGTCGGCCAGGGGCAGGCCGCTGTGGGCCGCCAGAGCGGCGGCCGTGTCGTCGATGGCGGTGTCGAGGTCGCGACCGCGCTGCTCGATCAGGCCGTCGGTGTACAGGAGCAGGGTGCTGCCCGGTTCCAGGACGAGCTCGTGGTCCGTGCGCGGGTGGGCGCCGAGGGCCTCGTGGAACAGGGTGCCGTGGGCGTCGAGGCGTCGGGTGCGCCCGTCGGGCCGCAGCAGCAGGGGCGGCGGATGCCCTGCGTTGGTCCAGGTCAGCCGCCACCCCCGGTCGGCGCCGAGGGGATGGAGATGGGCGTGGACCAGGGTGCCGCTGGCGTTCAGCGGCAGGTGCTGCAACGCGCGCTCCAGGTCGTTCATGGTGGCCGCCGGTCCCCGGCCGGGGCGGGAGAGGGCCGCCTGGCGCATCATGCTGCGGATCTGGCCCATGACGGTGGCGGCGTGCATGTCGTGGCCCGTGACGTCGCCGACCGTGACGGCCAGGGGGCGTCGGGCGTCGGTGCGGGGGCCGGCGTCGAGGGGCCCGTCGGAGTCGGTGTCCGGGCCCTCGGCCGGGTCCGGCAGGGTGACGGCGTCGTACCAGTCGCCGCCGACCATGTCGTGCGCGACGGCCGGCAGGTAGAGCGCGGCCAGTTCCAACCCGGGCACCTCGGGCACGGCGGTGAGCATGGCGCGCTGGAGCTGGTGGGCCACGTGGATGCGCTCCTCCAGGAACACCGCGCGTTCGACGGCCTGGGCGGTGTAGCCGGCCACGGCGGTCAGGACGGCGCGCTCCCGGAGGTCGGCCTCGTGCGGCTGGGGCCAGCCCAGGACGATGACCCCGAGCAGCCGCCGCGCTCCGTGCAGGGGCAGGCAGACCGCCGAGGCGAGGCCCAGGGAGTCGAAGGCGGCGACCGCCTCGGGCGCGTAGTGGGCGACGAGGTGGTCGCGGTCGGGGACGGTCACGGTGCGGCGTTCGCGCAGTGCGCGGGCGGTGGGGAAGCCGTCGTGCTCGCTGTAGCGCTCGTGGTGCAGTTCCATCGCGAGGACGGCGTCGGGGTCCGCGATCCGCTGCAGGGCGCCGTCCTGGAGCAGGATCAGCCCCACGTAGGAGGGCTTGAGCGGGCCCGAGACCAGGTCCCGTACCCGGCGGCGGACATCGCTCAGGGTCGTCGCGCCGGTCAGCTCCTCGGCCGCCCGCAGCAGCAGTTCCGTACCGGCCAGTGCCTGCTCGGCGGTGTCGCGGGCGGCCTGGGCCTCTCTGCGGGCCTGCTCGCGGTGGCCGGAGGCGATGCGCAGTTGGAGGTCGGACGAACAGGCCGCCGCCAGGTCGGTGAGGTCGCGCAGTTCGCGCTCGGTCCAGTGCCGCACGCTGGTGTCGATCGCGCACAGCGAGCCCAGGACGTTGCCCTCGGCGTCGGTCAGGGGCATGCCCGCGTACGCCACCACGCCCAGGTCGGGGATGGCGAGGCTGCTGCAGGTCAGTTCTTCGGACCGGGCGTCCGCCAGAACCAGGGGCCGGCCGGAGGCCGTCACGTACTGGCACAGCGAGTGCGAGAGCGGAGTCTGCCGGGCGCCGGCCCACGGCGGGGCCAGCCCCACCATCCCGGGGAAGACCTGCCGGTCCGCCTCGACCAGCGACACCAGCGCCACCGGTACGTCGAGCAGCCGCGCGACCATCCCCGCGAACCGCTCCATCCCCACATCCGGCGCCGCGGACAGCCCCGTCAGGGCCAGCGCCCGGAGCCTCGCGCCCTCCCGATCGGCCGGAAAGGCCACCGCGTCCGCCCCCATGACCCTCCACGCTCTCCTCGACGCCCGCCCCGCTCTCGGCGGATCGCGCGGCGGGTGTCATCGGTGCGGCACCGCAGGCACCGCACCAGTTTCGATTTTTCCCGACCGGTCACCAGATGTAGCGGAAGATATCAGCTCATTTCAATAGATTGAGGTCGTACCTGCATCTGTCCGCCCCGCACTCCCCCGTGAAAGGGAACCCCATGACGTCGATGCGTGTCGCCCAGGTCGGCTCCCCGGGCCAGAAGTTCGAGATCGTCCGGCGTGAGCTGCAGGAGCCCGGCCCCGGCCACGTCCGGATCACCGTAGAGGCCGCGGGCATCTGCCACAGCGATGCCGGTTTCGTCCAGGCGGCCTTCCCCGGTGTGCGGTTCCCGCTGGTCACCGGGCACGAGGTGGCCGGCCGCATCGACGCCCTCGGCGAAGGGGTGTCGGACTGGAAGGTCGGCGACCGCGTCGAGGTCGGATGGTTCGGCGGCAACTGCGGCCACTGCGTGCCGTGCCGCGAGGGCGACTTCATCGACTGCACCCGCCTCCGGGTGCCCGGCTGGGCCTATCAGGGCGGCTTCGCGGACTCGATGGTCGCCCCGGTCAGCGCGCTCGCCCGCATTCCGGACGAGCTGAGCGCCGCCGAGGCCGCGCCGCTGGGCTGCGCCGGCGTGACCACGTTCAACGCCCTGCGCCACAGCGCCGCCCGCCCCGGTGACCGGGTGGCCGTCCTGGGCCTCGGCGGCCTCGGCCACCTGGGCGTCCAGTACGCGCAGCAGCTCGGCTTCGAGACCATCGCCATCGCCCGCGGCACGGACAAGGAGCCGCTGGCGCGGGAACTGGGCGCGCACCACTACGTCGACAGCACCGCGGGCAAGGTGGCCGACGCGCTGAAGCGGCTCGGCGGGGCGAAGGTGGTCCTCGCCACCGCCGCGAACTCCGACGCCATGACCGCCACCATCGACGGCCTCACCCACCGGGGACAGCTCATCGTCCTCGGCGCCGTCCCGCAGCCCCTCAAGATCAGCCCCATCCAGCTGATCATGGGCAGCCGTTCGATCGTCGGCCATCCCTCGGGCACGGCGCAGGACGTGCAGGACACCCTGGCCTTCAGCGCGCTCAAGGGGATCCGCCCCATGATCGAGACCGTGCCCCTCGACGAGGTCAACGACGCCTACGAGCGCATGCTCAGCGGTGCGGCCCGCTTCCGCATGGTCCTGACCACCGGCAACTGACCCCGGTCCCGGGCCGCCGCTCACCGTCCGGCGCCGGACACGGCCCCGCGCCGCGTCCGGCCCGGCCGTGGTGCCCGCGCCGTCCCGCCGTCCGCCCCGTTCACCCGGCCCGCCGCGCGTCGTCGCCCTCGTCCGCGTGCCCCGCGTGCTCGGGCAGGGTGGTGGCGAGGGTGAAGGTGATGCGGGCGCCGCGGGTGTGGGCCGGGTCGATCCCGATGGTGCCGCCGTGGAACTCGACGATCTTCTTGCACATGGCCAGGCCGATTCCGCTGCCGTCGTAGGCGTCCTTGGTGTGCAGGCGCTGGAAGATCACGAAGACCTTCTCCGCGTACTCGGGGGCGATGCCGATGCCGTTGTCGGTGACGGCGAACCGCCACAGCTCCCCCTCCTGCTCGGCCGACACGTGGATCCTCGGCGTTTCACCGGCCCTGCGGAACTTCACGGCGTTGCCGATCAGGTTCTGCCAGAGCATCCCCATCTGCGTGGGGTCCGCGACCAGGCTCGGCAGGTCGTCGTGGGTGACGACCGCCCCGGACTCCTCGATGCCGACGCTCAGCGCCGACAGGGTCCGCTTCAGGACCGCCCCGAGGTCGACGCTCTGGTGGGTGTGGTGGACGCGGCCCACCCGGGAGAAGTCGAGGAGGTCGTTGATGAGGATCTGCATGCGGTTCGCGCCGTCCACCGCGAAGTCGATGTACTGGTCGGCCTTCGCGTCGAGCTGTCCGCCGTAGCGGCGCTGCAGCAGCTGGGTGAAGCTGGACACCTTCCGCAGCGGCTCCTGGAGGTCGTGGGAGGCCACGTACGCGAACTGCTCCAGTTCGGCGTTGGACCGCTTGAGGTCCGCGGCCTGCGCGTCGAGGCGCAGCCGCGCCTCCTCGGTGAAGGCCAGTTCCCGGACGAGGCGGCGGCGCATGGAGTCGATCTCGGCGCTCAGCCGGCGCAGGTCCGCGGGGCCGGTCTGGGCGATGGGGTGTTCGAAGTCTCCGCCGGTGACCGCACGGGCGTCCTCCCCGAGCCGGTCCAGCGGGGTGGTGATGCCGCGGCGCAGTCCCTCGAAGACCAGGGTGGCGAGCGCGACGATGACCAGGGCGATCGCGGAGAAGACCCAGTTGCGCAGGGTCATGGTGCCCAGCAGGTCGTCCCGCGCCTCTTCCCGGGCCGTCTGGAGTTCCTCCTGCTGGGCGGCCATGGCCGCCCGCACGGCGTCGAAGGCGGCCTTGCCCTCCACGGCGCGTTCGGTGGCCAGCGGGGTCGGCGCTCCGGCCGGCGAAGCGGCGATCGGCCGGGCGAAGCGCTCGTGCCACCGCTCCACCGCGTCCTCGACGGCCTTCAGGCCCTTCCTCTCGGTCGCGTCGCCGCGCAGCAGTTCCGCGAGCCGGGCGGTGGACGCCTTCTGTTCGGTCAGGCCCTGGTGGTAGGGGGCGAGGAACGCCGCGGTGCCGGTGAGCCCGTAGCCGCGGATTCCGGTCTCCTGGTTGAGCAGGGCCGACTCCAGGCGGATCGAGCTGTTCAGCGCGGGCGACTTCACGTCCACCAGCTCCTGGCTGATCGACGCCGTCCGTCCCAGGACCCACGCCCCCGTCACGCCGAGCAGGGCCAGGACCGCCAGGGACGCGGCCACGCCCGCGCGGAGCCACCGCCGGGTCGTCCAGGTGGACAGACCCCGTGCGGGCGGCAGCCCCTCTTCGCCGGTCATTTCGTACGCCCCTCTGCTGTCGCGGCCGCTCACCCGGATGCGGGTGCGGCCTGCATACTGTAGAGCGGTTCGGGACAACCACTGTTGTCGAGGTCCCGCCGCCGGAGGCTAGAGTGCCGGACATGCCGGGCAACAACTTCGTACCGGGGGCGACGCCCCGGGAGACGGCCGCCGCCGTGGACGGGGCGGTCGCCGACCTCGCGCAGCGCCTCACCCGCCTGATCCCGGACGGCCCGCCGCCACACGCGGACGGCGCCGCGCAGGCGCTGGCCCTGCTGCGGGTCCTGGACCACGTACGGCTGGCCGCGGAGCGACTGCAGCAGGACGCCGCCGCGGACGCCGCGCGGGCCGGCGCGGGCTACCCGCAGCTCGGCGACGCCTGCGGCATCACGCGGCAGGGCGCCCGACGGCGCTGGCCCGGACTCTTCAACCACTCACACGACAAGCCCACGGAGCATCCGATGATGACCGTTCCCGCCCGCGCCTACGACGTGCTGCTCGTCGAGGACGACATGGCCGACGCCATGCTCATCGAGGAGGCCCTCTCCGAGCGCGGGACGCGCAACCTGGTCCAGGTCACCGACGGGGTCGCCGCGCTGGAACACCTGCGCGCGCCCGGCAGCGTCCGTCCGGACCTCATCGTCCTCGACCTCAACATGCCCCGGATGAACGGCCGCGACCTGCTCCAGATCCTCAAGACGGACGAGAACCTGCAGACCATCCCCGTCGTCGTCCTCACCACGTCCTCCGCGCCCGAGGACGTCACCGGTGCGTACAACAGCCACGCCAACGCGTACGTGACCAAGCCGGTCAACCTCGACGAGTTCGAGAGGGCCGTGCAGAGCATCGACGCCTTCTACCTCGACACCGCCACCCGCCCGCCCCGCACCTGACCGGCGCGACCCCGGGCGGGAGGTGCTCCCGTCCGGGGTCGGCCGGGGCGCTCAGGAGGCGAGGACGGAGTCGTCGAGGGCGCCGGCGCCGGGCAGGTGGTGTCGGGCCGCGATCAGGGCGGCGTGCACGTCCGTGGTGCCGGTGGCCACGCACAGGGCCCGCGCGACGTCCTCGATCTCCTTGCCCACGGGTGAGCCGCCCTCCGCGGCGTCGAGCACGGCCAGGGCCCAGTAGCGGTCGACGAGGCCGGGCAGTACCGCCGGGTGGGCCATCAGCATGGGTGTTCCCTTCACCAGTGGATCTTCTGTGATCATCGGTTTCGCCGTCGCCTACCCGGCGGAACGTGATCCAATCCCCGGCTCAGGGGAGGCGGAGCGTCGCGGTGATGTGTTTGCCCGCGGCGTGCGGGGTGATGGTGACCTCGTCCGCGATGCTGCGGATCAGGGGCCATCCGTAGCCGCCGATCTGGTGGCCGAGGGCGGGGTCGCCGCTCCGGGACGCGGGGAGCTCCGGCGTCCGGTCGGCCACCACGACGCGCAGGGCCCCGTCGTGCACCTCGGCGCGGAAGGCCGCCAGCCCGCCGCCGTGGCGTATCGCGTTGGTGACGAGCTCCGAGGTGACCAGCAGGGCGTCCGTGACGGTGCGGCCCTCCCCGGGCAGGCCGTACGTCTCCAGGAGCGCCGCCACCACCGCGCGGGCGGCGGCGACCGTCGCGGGCGGCGGGGTCTCGGAGGGCGGGACGGCAGCGGTGGGCGGAGCGGGCGCCGTGAGCGGCGAGGGCGCGGTCGGTGCGTACCCGACGGGCACGGTGAGCGGAGCGGGCCCGGTCGGCGCGGGCGCCGCGTACCCCGCGGGCGCCGCGTACCCCGCGGGCTCGGTGAGCGGCGCGGCTTCGGGGCGCGGCGGGGCGCCGAGCGGCATGCCCGTACCGGTCCCCGGGGCGTCGTCCCCTGACGCGTGTGTCATAACTCCCTCACTCGTTCGCGGCCCGCCAAGCCCGCTGATCCTCCCACAGCGCGCCTTCCCGTCCGATCCGGGCCTCCGTTCCGAGGCCGTCCCGGGGCGGCGGCGCCCCGGGTGCACGGCGCGTCGTTGCGCCAAAACGCTGATGTTCGCACGACTTTGGCCGCCATACCGTCCTCATATCCTTTTTTCAGGTCATGCTCCCCTCTGTTCGAAGGTACGAGACAGGGAGTAGGAATGATCGCTGTATCGAAGACGGCTCGTCGTGCGTGGCTGACCGGCGGCCTGGCCCTGCCGATGGCGCTCGGGCTCACCTCGGTGTCCGCCCCGGCCATGGCCGCCCCCGGGGGTGCGGCGGTGGCGGGGGCGGAGTGCGCCAAGACGCTTCCTGAGTACCGGACGGGCAAGGCCAAGCCCGGCAAGCGCCCCGCCGCGAAGCCGGTCCGCGCGAACGACGGCTGTACGGGGACGCGCGGACCGCAGGGCTCGAAGGGCCCCAAGGGCGACCGCGGACCGGCCGGTCCGTGCGTGAACATCGACACCGTCCCGGGCGCCGTGATCGGCAGCGAGTACAGCGCGGCGCTCACCCGCGGCAAGGTCTTCGCGGGCTACCGCGCCTCCGCGACCAGCGCCTACACCTGGCGGGACCTCACCAGGGCGGGGACGCCGGGATACCCGCGCAACGCCTGCGGGGTCGCCGTGAAGCTGGACGCGGGCCGCGTGTACGTGAAGGTCCTGACGACCGCGGGCGACATCTACGAGACCTCCTGCACCGTGACCCTGAGCTGCACGGTGGGCTGGTCGGCGGTCGTCAGGCCCTGAGTCCGCACCGGACCCCGCGGGCGGGCCGTCAGCGGCGCTTCCTGCCGTACATGATCCCGACGAAGGTCGTCACGAGCAGGAAGAGGCCCACGGCCAGGTACGGCGACCACGAGGGTCCGTCGGGGCGGCGGGCGGCGAACAGCAGCATCATCTGGTCCACGTCGCTTCGCTCTCCGGTCGGCGAGGTGCTTCAGGTGGACGGCCCGGGCGGGGCCGCGCGCGGGACGCGCGGCCGCCGGTGCGGGGCCGTGATGACGCGTGGGGCCCCGGCTCTCGGCCGGGGCCCCACGCGTGTACCGCTCGTGCGGTGCGTTCTCGTCGGCGCCCGGCCCACCGGCCGGCGCTCCTCCGTGCACGTCAGTGCTTGAAGGTGTCCTTCACCTTCTCCTTGGCCTCGCGGGCATCGCCCTTCGCCTGGTCGGCGCGGCCCTCGGCGGTGAGGCGCTCGTTGCCCACGGCGCGACCGGCGGCCTCCTTGACCTTGCCCTTGGCCTGATCGGTCTTGGCCTGGGTCTTCTCGTCAGCAGACACAACCATCACTCCTCGCATCGGAAATCGCCTTGCATCACTTCGTCTGGCCCGTCACGGACGTCTCAAACGGGGTGCGGGGAAATCCTCCGGTCCACGGCTCTGACGCCCTGGCGCATTCCACTTCCCACCTGGACCGATAAGAACCGATTAAATTCCGGGTGCATGGTCGAGGGAGCGCCGGGCACCAGGTTGCTCGGAGGTTGATAATCATGGTTCCCCTGCTTCTCGTTCTTCTGCTCGCCCTGATCCTCTTCGGTGCCGGTTTCGCGGTGAAGATCCTCTGGTGGGTCGCCATCGCCGTGCTGGTGCTGTGGCTGATCGGTTTCGTCGCCCGTCCCAAGGGCGGCAGCGGCCGCTGGTACCGCTGGTAGACGGCGGTCCTA
The DNA here is from genome assembly GCF_008704535.1 of Streptomyces subrutilus. Taxonomy (NCBI): domain Bacteria; kingdom Bacillati; phylum Actinomycetota; class Actinomycetes; order Kitasatosporales; family Streptomycetaceae; genus Streptomyces; species Streptomyces subrutilus. The sequence goes on along the minus strand of NZ_CP023701.1, from coordinate 7,361,274 downwards.
CCGGATCCGAAAGGCGTGGGCCCCTCCCCTCCGGGAGGGGCCCACGCTCTGTGCTGCCCGCACATCCGCGCCGCGCCGGAGGGCTCGAAAGGGCTTCCGGCGCATGCGCACGGCACGGACCACGACACGGCACGGCACGGGGATGTCCGAACGGCTTCGGGAGAATGCGGCGTTCGATGGCGGGACGTCGACGGAGTCGCGCGAGGACGCCCACGCGGACCGCTCCGGCCGGCCCTGCCGGACGCACGGCCCCGGGGGCCACGGCGGTGGTCCTGCGGGCCCGGCCGGGCGGCCGGCCTTCCGTCGGTACCCGCCCCGTACAGTCGGGTGGGCATCGATGTTCGGACTCCGGCGCAGCGGCACGGGGCGGCAGCAGGGCGGTAGGGGAAATGGTGGAGGACGGCCGGGAAGCGCGGCGCCCGCAGGGCGAGCTGGTCGCCGAGGTGCTGGCGGTGCTGTGGGCGGCCGAGGAGCCGCTGACACCGCAGCAGATCAACGCGGAGCTCGGGCGGGAGCTGGCGCGGACGACGGTGACGACGATCCTGACCCGCCTGCACGAGAAGGGGACGCTGGTACGGACCCGGGCGGGCCGCGGCTTCGCCTACGCGGCCGCGGACGACGCCGCGGGTCTGGCGGCCGGGCGGATGCGGCGGGAGCTGGAACGGGAGCCGCACCGCGACCTGGTGCTGAAGCGGTTCGTGTCCTCGCTGTCCGAGGACGACGAGGAGGCGCTGCGGCGGCTGCTGCGCGAGTCCGGGGACGGCGCGTGACGCTGCTCCTGACCGTGGTGGCGCTGGCGCTGCTGCTCCCGTGGGGTACGGCGGCCGCGGGGCGCCGACTGGCCGCGCTGCTGCCGCCGCGGGAGGCGTGCCTGGTTCTGACGGGGGCCGGGGCCTTGGCGGCCGGGGGCACGGTGGCGGCGCTGGTGGGCCTGGTCCACGTACCGTTCCTCGCGTCGCTGGAACGGGTTCCGCTGTCCCGGGAGGCTGCCGCGTGGCCGGCCGCCGTACCGGCCGCCGCCCTCGCCGGCGCGGTGCTGGTCTGGCAGGCGGTGCTGCTGACCGCCCGCCGCCGCGAGCGCCGCGCGCTGCTCGCGCGGGCCTGGGCGGCCACCGGCGACGCCGTGTCCGACGGCGACCTCCTGGTGGTGGCGGGGGCCCGACCGGAGGCGTTCGCGCTGCCGGGGTGGCGGGGCCGGCGCGGACGGGTCGTGGTGAGCACGGGCATGCTCGGGGCGCTCGGTCCGGCGGAGCGCGACGTGCTGTTCGGGCACGAACGGGCCCATCTCGCCGACCGGCACCACCTGCTGGCCGCCACCGCCCACCTCGCCGCCGCGGTCCATCCGGCGCTGCGCTCGCTGCGGCCGGTCCTCGACTTCCACCTGGAACGGTGGGCGGACGAGCGGGCCGCGTCCTCGGTGGGCGACCGCCGCCTCGCGGCGGGCGCCATCGCCCGCGCCGCACTGGCCGCCGCCACGACCGAGCGCCCGGGCCGCGGTCGCGGCCCTCTGCTCTCGGTGGGCGCCGGCCCGGTCCCCCGGCGCGTCGAGGCCCTGCTGCGCCCGGCGCCGGTCGGCCCCCGGACCCGTGGGGCCCGGGCAGCGGCGGCCGGCCTGGTCGCGGCGGTGGCGGTATCGGCCCTGCTGGCCCCGGGCCTGGCCTACGGCCTGCACGAATACGCGGAACTCGCCGCCTCGGCCGTACGGGGCCACTGACCGGCCGCGCCCCCACCAGGGCCGCGCGCCCTGACGCCCGAGCCGCGGAACCGGCCCGTTTCAGCCGGGGCCCGCGGCTCGGGCAACGGCGTACCCCGCGCCGTCGAAGAGCAGCCGCACCGCGGGGCCGGAGCCGGGCCCGTGGCGGTGGGTTCGGCCGTCCGGGCCGGTGACCTCGATGGCGATGCCGAGCAGCAGCGCGGCGGCGCCCGTGTCGGCCGGTGCGCCGGCGGCGCGCGCCAGCAGCCAGCGCAGGTGCTGCAGCGGGGTCAGGCCCAGCTCCGCCACGGTCAGCGTGCCGCCGAGCAGCACCGCGTGCGCCGCCTGACCGGCGGTCAGCGTGACGCCCGCACCGGCCAGTTCCGCCACGGGTACGGGCCGGTGGCGGTCCAGCAGCCGCCGGGCGTCCCCCTCCCCGAGCGCCGCCAGCAGGGCCTCGTCGAGGGGCCGCCCGGGTGGGGAGCAGGGGAGCGGGGGCGGCGGCGGGTGGGCGGGGTCCGGTACGGCGAGGCGGTAGTGGCGGTCGGTCAGGACGAGGACGACGTGGGGGCGGGGCGGGGGCGGGGGGACGAGGCCGTGGAGGTGCGCGGATCCCGGCCGGGGGCCCGGGGTGAAGGTCTGGAAGCTGCCGTCGCCGCGCACCACGGTGACGTCGGTGCCGAAGGTGCGGGCGGCGAGGACGGGGAGGAGGTCGGCGGCGGCGTGGTCCCAGCCTGCGTCGTCGTCGGCGTCGCCGGTCCTGGCCAGTTGGGCGGTCGCGAGGGCGGCCCGGGCGGCGTCGTCCAGGGCGGCGGCGTACGGGACGACGCCGAGCTGGTCGAACTCGCGGCGGCCGGGGGTGCCGGCGGCGAGGTCCGCCACCGGGCCGGTGGCGTCGATCTCGGCCGCGGTGAACACGTCGGTGTCGTCCGGGGCGACGGCGGCGAGCAGGTCCGCGTCCGCGGGGTCGCTCAGGCGGGCCGCGAGGGTCCGGCGCAGGGCGCGGGGGGCGCGCGGGTCGGCCGGGTCGATGCCGTGCCGGGTCAGGAGGGCGGGAGCGGTCCTGGCCAGGCCCTCGGCGAGCGCGTGGAAGAAGGCGTCGCCGTCGCGGGGTACTTCGTGCACGGTGTACGCGACGTGGTCGGGCGAGGTCAGCCGCCCGCCGTCGGGGGACGGGGTGAAGCGGGGGGCCGGGGGCCGTACGGCGGGGGCCGGCGGCGGGGGCGCGGGCGGGGCCGTGTGGGTCACGGGCGCCGGTTCCGCGAGGCCGGCGAGGTGCCGGCGGCCTTCGGCGGTGGCGGCGAGCTGGTGCCAGCGGGTGAGCCGGTCGGTGGCGGCGCGCACCCGGTGGAATTCGGCGGCGGCGGTCTCCGCCGTCCGGGCGAGGGCGTCGAGTTCGGCCCTGCGGGTGTCGAAGGCCCGGTCGGCGGCGTCGGACCGGGCGGCGGCCCGGGCGAGGGCGGCGCGGGCGGCGGTGTCGGCGCGTACCGGCCCGGTGAGCCGGCGGGCGGCGGCGTTCTGCCGGTCCCGGGCTACGGTCAGCCGCCGGTCGGCGCCGGTGCGCAGCAGGCCGGCGGTCGACCGGGCCCGCTCGGGCCCGGTCCCGTCGTCTGCGGCGGAGCCCGGGGCGGGCCCGGGGGCCGTCCCGGACGCGGGCGCACCGGCCGCGGCCCGTTCGGCCGCGGCGAGTCGGGTGGTGGCGGTGTCGTGGAGGACGCGGGCGGCGGCCGTCTGCCGGGCCGCGGTGTCGCGCAGCGCGGTGCCGGTGCGGCGGGCGGTGGCGAGGGCGTCCTCGGCCCGGTGCACGGTGGCGGGGTCGGGTCCGTCGCCGGGCAGGGCGGCCCAGCCGTTCAGGGCGTCCAGCGCCTCCCGTGCGGTGGCCTCGGCGGCGCGGGTCCTGCGGCCGACCGCGGCGGCGTCGGCTTCGGTCCGGCGCAGCGCGGCGGCCGCCGCGTCGAGGGCGTCGGCGGCGGTGTCCAGGGCGTCGGCGGCGGCCCGGTCCCGCGCGGCGGCGGCTTCGGCGGCGGTCAGGGCGGTGTCGGCGGCTTCGGCGGCGTCCAGGTGGGGGGCGAGGCGGCGGGCGGCGGCTTCGGCGGCGGTGCGGGCGGGGCCGAGGGCGGCGCGTGCGGCCTCCCGCGCCTCGCGCAGTCCGGCCGAGGCGCGGCGCTTCTTCCAGTAGGCCTGGTCGGCGCCGGTCCAGGCCTTGGCCGCCCCGCCGACGGCATCCCAGGCGGCGGAGACCCGGGCGGGGAAGGTGGTGTCGTCGACGAGGCCGAGTTCCCGGGCGACGTCGTCGCGGATCCAGGCCAGGGCGTAGGTGCGCGAGGAGACGCTCCTGGGGCCGCGCGGCGCGTGTCCGAAGGCGCCGGCGAGGAAGCGCCCGAGGCCGCTGTCCTTGATGCCGCGGTGCACCTCGGCGACGCTCAGCCAGTCGGTGGGGACGGCGAACAGGAAGGCCCGGCCGGTCTTGGGTTTGACGTTCAGCGACGAGAGGCGTTCTGCGCCGACCGGGGCGCCGTCGCCGTCCGCGGCGTGGGGGCCGGTGGCGGAGGCGCCGAGCGGGTTGAGCCCGGTCTCCTCGCTGCGGATGGCGACGCCGCCGCCGAACGCGGAGTCCTGGGCGTTCTCGTGCGCCGCGGAGGTGGCGGCGCCCTCGGCGCTCTCGCGCAGCACTTCGAGCTTCTTGCCGTCGGCGACGGTCAGCAGGACGGCCCGGGAGAAGTCGGGTTTGGCGTGGAGGGAAAGGCGGGCGGAGTCGGTGCCGGCCGGGTTGCGGTGGGTGAGGCCGGGCACCTCGTAGCCGGTGGGGGTGAGTGCCTGTTCGTAGAAGGTGGACAGCGCGGTGTCGGTGGTCCCGTCCTCCAGGGTCTGCGCGGCGCCGCCGCCGGGCCGGGTGAGGGCGGTTCCGGCCGTGCGGCGCAGCAGTTCGGCACGGCGTGCGGGGGTGACGCCGGTGTCGTCCAGGTCGGCGAGGTCGATCCCGTACGACTCGGCGATGGCCCGCCGGCCGGCCTCCCGGACGTGCTGGAGACCCACGATGCGGCGGACGTGGAAGCCGTTCTCGGGGAAGGCGAACGGACCGGTGGTGCCGTCCGCGAGGCGGGTGTCGGGGCCGAGGAGTTCGGGGCGCGGGCCGGAGCGGGGCGGGGCCGTGACGGTGAGGTCGGGTGGGGCGAGCCGGGGGTCGGGCGCGGGGTCGGCGGGGTCGGGGTCCGGGGCCATGAGGCTGAGCGGGACGTGTTCGCGCAGGTCGCCGATGTCGCCGGTGGTGGTGATCCGCCGGGTGCCGGTGAACCGGTGCAGCGCGGTGCGTGCGGGGCCGGGGCCACTGTCCGCGCCGGGTGGGGCGGACGTCTCGGGGGCGTCGTCGAACTCCAGGGTGAGGCGCAGCCGGTAGGGGGTGGTGGTCTCGGCGTGCGGTTCGGTGGCCGCCGCGCGGTAGGTGGTGCTGGTGGACGCGGTGACGGCGGTGGAGACCGATCGCCGCGAGGTGCCGGTCTCGGTGTAGGAGGGGCCGGAGGCGACGGCGGTGGGGTCGCCGGTGTACACGCTCTCCCCCACGAGCACGCCGATGTCGCGGCCGGAGGTGGACTCGGCTCCTTCCTGGCTGGTTTCGACCGCCCGCCGGTTCTCCTCCATCTCGGTGCCGTGGTCGAGCAGCTCCAGGACGGGGGTGCCGGGGAGGAGCTCCACCCGGACGCGGGCCCGGCGGCTGCCGATCCGTGCGCCGCCCCAGCCCCAGCCGCCGGTCCGGGACGGGGCACTGGTGCCGGTGCCGGTCAGCTCGCGGTGCAGGGCGCGCAGGACGCGGGAGGTGACGTGCCGGCGGATGTCCTCCCGGGCGTCGTCGTCGAGCCCCAGGCCGCGCACCTCGGCCTGGAACGCGCTGAGCACGTCGGTCGGGTCGAGGGAGTTGACGGGGTAGGCGCCGAAGGAGTTGCCGTGCGTCCAGGGCTGCGGGGACCAGCTCTTGGCGGTGTAGCGGGGGACGTCGCCCATGCCGTCGTCGAGGAGCCCTAGCAGGTGGGCGCTCTTCTCGGGTACGTGGGCGAGCCAGCCGCCGGGGACCGTGACGACGGCGCCGGCGGCGCCCGCGAGGGAGGAGGGGACGAACGGGAGCCGGGCGGCGGTGGTGCCGAGCATGCTGGAGACCATCGCGGTGCGGTGTTCGACGGTGCCGGTGACCAGGACCTGGTGGCCGAAGCTCTTGAGGTTGAGGTCGGCGACGATGCCGCGGGTGAGGGTGCGGGTGTGCTGGGCGCTCAGGGACCAGGGGTTCGCGGCGAAGCCGTAGGCGCCGAGGGGGCCGCGGGCGTGGGCGTGGGGTTTGGCGTAGGTGAGCTGGCCGCCGAAGGAGTGCGTGATGCTGCGTCCGGTCTTGCCGGACGCCTGGGTCGCGCTGGCGAGGACCATCTCGGTGTCCATCTCGAACGGTCCGGTCAGCGCGTGGACGCCGCGGACCGCCGTGTGGTGCCGGAAGGTGCCCCACAGGGTGCCGTACGGCGGTTTGCCCATGAGTCCGGCCAGGGCGAAGCCGAGCGGGCCGGAGCTCTGGTCGAAGTTGGCGGTGGCGTACTGCGGTTGGAAGGCGCGCAGGACGGCCTCGTGGGCCGGGGCCCCTTCGTAGTCGAACTGCCAGGATCCGCCGGAGGCGGTGTGCGCGACGTGCGCCACGGCGTCGGTCAGTGCGGGCGGGACGAGGACGGAGACGGTGAGGAAGGCGTGCTGCTGGAGGGCGCGGAAGAGGCGGTCGCCGCGCCGGTCCGCGCGGTCCGGGTCGTCGGCGCCGTCCGTCGCCGCCGGCTTCCCGGTGGCGAGGGCGTGCGCCCGGCTCGGCGTCATGGCGGTGACGGCGGGCGCCCCGCCGGGTGACCGGTACGGGTTGGGGGCGCCGGGGCGGTGCGGGTCGACGGCGGGGGCGTGCCGGTCGGGGACGCTGATCAGCACCTGCCCGGTGACCGGGGCGCCGTGCGGGGCGGGGCCGTGCGGTCCGGCGCCGATCAGCGGGGTCCGCGGGCTGCGGAAGACGAACGGCTGGGTGCCGAGCAGCCCGAGGGTGGCGATGCCGCGCAGCACTCCGCGGAAGCGCCAGTAGCCGCCGTGGCTCACGCTGAGCGCCAGGTCGTAGCGGTAGAGGTGGGAGGGTTTGGTGCTCACGGACATCGGCTCGTTGGCGGCGGTGGAGCCGTGGCCGGACTCGGAGTCGTGCTGGACCGTCGAGCGCCAGCCGAGGGACAGCACCCCGGCGTTGTCGGGGGCTCCGACGGCCTCGCCGGCCCCCGGGTCCGGGTCGCGGAAGGCGAGGTGGACGTCGGCTCCGCCGCCCGTCGTGCGCTTGCGGCTCTCCTGCCCGTCCAGCCGCTGGGCCCCGGGGGCGCTGTGGCGCAGTCTCAGGTCGTCCTGGCGGCCCTCGTAGCGCCGGTTGGTCAGTTCGCCGTGGACCCATACGAAGCGGTGGCCCTGGCCGAAGGTGCCCGGTTCGGTGAGGCGGATGCGGATGCCGGTGGTGACCAGGGCCTCCAGCCCGGCGGCCAGGCTCAGGTGGGAGAGTGCGGAGAGGACCGTCAGCGTGTTGGACAGGGCCGTCTGGTAGGCGTCGTCGCCGCCGTGGTGGGGGGTGGGCCGGGCCGGGCCGAGTGCGGTGGCCGACCCGGTCGCGGCCCTGACGCGGGCGAGGAGGCCGCGCCGGACCGGCGGGGCGAGTGCGTCGAGCGGGGCGACCATCCCGGGGTGGGTGCGGGCCAGGGAGGCGAGGACGGTGTCGGCGAACTCGTCCGGCAGGGTGCGGGGACGGCCGTCGGCCTCCCGGGTGCGGCGGCCGTCGGCGTGGGCGAACTCCTCGACGCGGTGCATGCCGAGGGTCGGCGGGTGGTCGGGGGTGAGGTAGGCGGGCGCGTGCGGCTCGGGCAGGCCGTGGCGGAGCGGCAGCGTGGTGCCGTCGTCCCAGCCGGCGAGCCGGCGGGCCTCCGTACGGGTCATCCGGTCCAGGCTCCACGTCTGGAAGCGCCGGGCCGGTTCGCCGCTGCCCGCGTGCCGCACGTACACCGTCTTGCGGACCAGGTAGAGCCCGGTCGCGGCGCCCTTGACCTGGCCGGAGGTCTTGAGGCCGCCGGAGCCGCCGAGGGCGGTGGTGCGCGAGACGGAGTACAGGTGGCGGAAGGCGGGGCCGAACTGGAGGCGCAGGTTGAGCGTCGAGCCGCCGAGGTCGAGGAAGTTGAAGGCGGGTCCGAGGACGCCGTCGATGCCCATGTTGGCGGTCCTGGTCAGGGACCGGTCGTTGCGGACGGTGGAGGTGGCGATGTCGCGCAGTTCGGCGTCCGAGGTCTCCGTGACGAGGGTGGCGCGGACGGGGACCACGCGCTCGACGACGAACACGCCGAGCGGGGTGCGCCGTCGGTCGTCGGCGAAGAGGGGTGCGGTGGTCAGCCGGCCGGCGGCCAGCATGCGGGCGTGCCGCTGGAAGGAGTCGCCGGAGAAGAAGGCGTCCAGTTCCCGGTGGGCGGAGCTGCCGGGCGCGGCGCCGATCCGGGCGGCGGCCCAGTCCCGGATGCCGCTGACCGGGCCGAACCCCTCGGTGCGCACCAGCCGGTACTGGGTTTCGTGGTCCATGGCGATGGTCCGGGGTGTCCGGCCGGGCTGGGACGGCCGCACGGCGCTGTCCGGTAGGCGCAGGGCGAGTCCGTCGCGGACGGCGAACGCGCTCTGCGCCGCGCGGGCCGGGCCGGCCGTCCCGGGCGGCGGGTCCTCGGTGATGGGGCGGCCGTCGGCGTCGGTGACGCGGAGGGTGAGGTGGAGGTCGTCGAGGTAGACGTGCGAGCCGTCGAGGGTGCGCGTCTCCGCTTGCGCCCCGGCCTGGTCGGCCAGGCCGTAGCCCACCTTGGTGCCGAAGCCGCCGCGCAGCGCGAGCCGGCCGAAGCCGCCGAAGGCGGCCGCGGAGGACGGCCCCAGGAACGGTCCGCCCAGGCCGATCTGGGTCGTGGACTGCACACTGCTGTTGCGCCCGGCCTGGACGGTGGCGCGGTCCATGGTGTCGATCTTGGTGGGGCTGCCGTAGGTGTCGGCGAACCGCTCCCAGTTCCCGTAGTGGCGGGCGGTGACGTGCAGCACCCGGGCCTCTCCGGCCGCGTTGGTGTACGGGAAGTCCAGCCCGCCGATCAGGGCGCGGGGCCGCTGCCGCAGGGCCGCGCGCAGATCCGCCACCGGGCCGGCGCCGGCCGGCGAGCCGGGCGCGGGCGTCCTGGGGCGCAGGGACGGGTCGCGCAGCAGCAGGGCCTCGGCTTCGGCCGTGATCAGTCCGGTGCCGCGCAGGATCACGCTGCTCTGGCCGAACGTGGCGGGCTGGGAGAGGAGTTCCTCCATCAGGTCGGCGGGGGCGTCCGCGAGCAGCGAGGCCAGGTCGTCGATGTAGGCGGGGATGCCGCTGCCGTCGGCGAACCAGGTTCGCCGGCCCCGGTCGGCGGGGGCCGCCGCGCCCCGGTCCGTCCGGGGCGGCCGGGTTCCGTCCAGGCTGTTGCCGGTGCCGGTGGTCGACGCGGAGGCGGTCGGGGTGGGGGTGGCGGGAGCCGGGGCGGTGGGGGCGTGGGCGGCTCGGCGGGCGGAACGGGGGCGGGGGCCGCGGCCGGTGGCGGTACGGGGCCCGGGAGGGAGGCTGTCGGGGCGGGGGTGGCCGAGGTCGTGGCCGGTGGCTGCGCCACGACGGGCGCCGGTCCGCTCGTGGTCGCCACCGGCTCCGCGGGCCGGGGTGCGCGCGGCTCCGCGCCCCGGGGGCCGGGGATCGTGCGGGCGGGCGGGGCGGGTGCGGGGTCGGCGAGGTCGCCGATGTGGGCGGCGAGGAGGCTCAGGTGGCGGCCGCGCAGTCCGCCCTGCGCGAGGACGGCCGGGGCGGGCCGGGTGTAGTCGCCGAGCAGGCTGCCGGGGATGTCGGGGCGGCGGGTGGCGGCGTCGCCGCCCCGGGACTCGTCGCGCAGGCCGAGCTGGTGGGCGATCTCGTGGGCGTAGTCGACCGGGTCGGCCTCAGCCCACCAGTCCGTACGGGTCATCGGCCGGTCGCGGCCGGTCAGGGTGACGGTGAGCCCGTTGGGGTGCGGGTCGTCGGCCGTCCGCTCGACGGTGACGTGCAGCCGGTCGCCGTCCGGCAGCCGGTGCCCCGGTGCGTTGAAGTACGTCTCGACCCCGCCGCGCACCTTGTCCCAGACGTGCGCCGGCAGGCCCTCCGGCCCGGTCGCGATCCTGACGGTGAGGTCCGTCACCCGGTCTCCGTCGTGGACGACCCGCCGGACGTCGAACTTGGACCGCACCGCGTACCGCGTGCTCTCCCCCGGCCGCGCGGGGTCGTCGGGGGTGGACACCGGGTCGACCCAGGTGTGTGCGCGGGTGACGGGGGGTACGGCGGCCCGCGCGGCCTCCCAGGCCGGGGTGCCGGTCAGGGGCGCTGCGGCCGGTACGGGGTGCACGCCGGCCCCCGCGATCCGCGCACCGTCCGCCGCCTGCGGCCCGGGCGTCCGGTCCGGGGCATCGTCCCCCTCGGAGGGGGTGCCGGTGGTGCCGGCGGTCTCGGCGGGGTCCCGCTCCGGCAGGGCGCGGCCGGGCGGTGCGGGAGCGCCGGTGGCCGGCCCCCGGCCGGTGCCGGCACCGGACGCGGCGGGACGCGGTGCGGCGGGGTCGGGGGCGGGGGCGGCCTCCGTACCGTCCGGGGCGATGGATTCCGGTTCCGTGGCGTTCGCTTCCCTCTCCCTGCCATAGCTCGAACCCGTACCCGTACCCGTACCCGTACCCGTGCTCGGACCCGTGCTCGGACCCGTGCTCGGACCGCCCCGGGCCGGGGCCGTCCACCGGTCCGCCGGGCTGTCGGGGGGACCGGCGAGGAGGGGGGTGGGAAGCGTGGTGCGGGGTGCGAGGGGGGCCGGGGGCGTGGTGAGGGTCGGGTGGGCGGCCGTACGGTTCGTGGCCGGGCGGGGGGCGGGGGCGACGGCGGGGGGTTCGGCGTGGGGGCCGTCGTACGCGACCGCGGGGACGTTCGCGGTGAGGACGCGGACCGGCGCAGCGGGCGGGGCCGGGGCGGGAGGGGTGCGTGACCATCCGGGCGGGGTGGGCGCGAGCGGCCCGGTGAGCGCGGGGGCGGGCTCCGCCGCCGACCGCGGTACGGGAACCGGCAGGTCCGCCGGGACCGGAAAGGGTGTGGGCACGGGTCGGGTGGTGGGGCCGGGGCCGTGCGGGCCGCCGTTTCCCTCCGGACTCCCCCGGTGCGGGAGCCGGTTGACGGACGAGGGGTCGGCGGCGCCGGGGTCCGACAGGTAGGTGCGGTGGAGCCAGAGGGCGCCGGCACCGACCCCGCCCCCGGCGACCGTCTCGAACATCGAGCTGGTGCCGGATCCGAGGAAGGTGTCCCACGAGAAGTCCCAGGTCCCCTCGAAGGCGCCTTGGACCAGGGTCTCGCCCGCGGCTTCGCTGAGCGCGCCGTTCACGAACGCCCCCGCCACGTCGTTCACCCCGTCGAGCAGGGTCGTGAACCGCGGATGGTTCTTGGCGAAGCGGTCGAAGTCGCCGAAGGCGTGCTTGAACCAGTTGCGGAAGTGGTCGGCGGCCCCGCCGAGCGCGCCGCCGAGCAGGCCGACGACCGCGCCGAAGGCGGCAGACTTGCCGACGTCCTTCCAGTCGATCCCGTCCGGTCGGCGGCCGTTCGGGTTCAGGGCGATCTGCGCGAGCCGCACGGCGAGGGTCTGCAGGGCCTCCTCAAGGGCCCCGGTGAGGCTGGGCGCGAGGTGGGTCGTGCGCAGCAGCCGGTCCACGACGAGGAGTACGGCGAGCCTGCTGCGGGCGCGGGCCAGCGCCATCTGCGACAGGGACGTGCCACCCGTGATCGCGGCGAGGGCCGCCAGCAGCGCCAGTTCCAGGAGCAGCGCGACGATCTCCGCGATGATCTCCCACTTGGCCTGCTGGATGTTCAGGGAGTGGTCGACCTGGCCGAGGGCGATGTCGTCGAGCTGATCGGCCATCGCGTCGAGGTGGTTCACTCCCCCGTCGTCGGTGAGCAGCGACAGACCGCGGACGTACTGGTCGGCGACCTCGCGGGGCAGCGCGGTGGACGCCTCGGAGATGGAGAGCCGGATCTCGTCGCGCAGTTCCCGGATGCCCCGGCCGAACCGCCGGTACAGCTCGCGGCTGTCGTAGGCGAGGTTCTCCCGGGCCTGGACCGGCATCTCGCCGATCAGCACCCAGAGCATCCGCCGGACGTCCTCGGGGAAGTCGATCTCCTGCATCCAGCGCTCCGCCCGGCAGCTTCCGTTCGGCGGGTGTGCCGGGCCGCGACGGGGGCCGGTCCGGCGGGTCGCCTGATGCTAGGGCTCGGGACGGTCCGGAACCCAGCGAGGAATGTCCGGAGGCACGGCTTTTCGCATGTTCCGCGTGCAGGGACGGGGCAAGTGTTCCGGGCGCCTTTCCCCGGGCTTAAGTCGACGCACCCCGGCGCGCTTCCCGGCGCCTCGGACCCGGGTGCGGAGACGGCCGTGCCCCGGGCGGAGGGCGCCCGGGGCACGGTGTGGGGTGGTGCGCGTCAGCCGTCCCCGCGGGACGGGAGTCGGGTCAGGAGAAGGACCACAGGTGGTCGTCGCGCTTGTTGCAGTCGAAGATCGTCAGTCGGGCGTCCTTGCCGCCGCTGCCGTAGAAACCGGACACATCCAGGCACCGTCCGGCGCTGGACTGGCTGCGGATCCAGAACTTGCCGTCCGACCGCTTGTCCAGGTACCAGAGCTGGTTGTCGGCGCTGGTGGTGCGGCAGTGGAACTCGCTCACGCCGGTGCCGGCCGGCTGGCCCGCGAAGTTGGGCAGGTCCAGGCAGAGGCCGTCCTTGCTGTTGCGGATGGTGAAGAGGTCCGCGCCGCCGGGGCCGGCGCCGGGCTGGGCCACGACGAGGTCCCAAAGCTGGTTGTCCGCGGCCGTCGTGTTGCAGGTGAACTGGTTGACCGGGCCGTCGACCGTGCCCTTGCCGTAGTTCGGGACGTCGGCGCACATGCCCGTCATGGCGTTCTTGAGCGGTACGCCGCGCACGGTGGTGAAGTTCGCGCTCTGCGGCAGGGCGCCGCCCGCACGGGCGGCGGGCTTCGCCGGCGCCGGCTTCTTCGGAGCGGCCTCCTTCGGCGCCTCCTTCTTGGGTGCCTCCTCCTTCGGCGCCTCCTTCTTCGGAGCCGCTTCCTTCGGAGCCGCTTCCTTCGGAGCCTCCTCCCTCGGAGCGGGCTTCAGCGTTTCCGGCACCGTCTTCGCGGGCGGAACCGCCGCGGGCTGCTGCGACTCGGGGGTCTTCTCCGGCCCCAGCGCGGTCACCGGCTTCACGCCGCCCACCCCGGCGGTGTCGTCCACCACCGTGGACGGCTCCTTCGCGGCCTCGGGCCCGCCCTGCCGTCCAGCGGCCTTGTCCTGCTCCAGGTCCTTCGTGTCCGCCACGGACTCCGGCGGCGTCTGCGTGCTCGGCGCCGTCCCGTCCGCCGCGGCGTCTCCGCCGGTGCCGGTGCGCCCGTCGTTGCGCTTCTCCGCTTCGGGGCTCAGGCTCGGGGCGGAGCCGGGGCGTTCGGCCGTCCCGGGCTGGGGCGCCGTCCGGGGCGGCGTCACGGGCTTCCGGGACGGCGCGGCCGTCGCGTAGTCGTTTCCGGGCGCCTGGCCCCCGTTGGGCGCGAGGTTCTCCAGGACCGTGCCGCCGACGGGCACTTCCTGGACGCGCGCCTCGTTGCGGTGGTCGTCGTTGCCGAGGCCGAGGAAGAGGAACGGCGTGCCGATGAGCACGGTCCCCGCTATCGCCGCCGCGGCCAGCAGCGGCTTGTTGGGCCGTCCGCTGGGCGGTTCGTCGCCCCTCGTGGCCGTGGCCGCGACGTGCGGTTCGAACGGCGCCGCGGCGGCCGCCCCCCGCCCCGCCGGGTTGCCGCTCCCGCGCCAGGTGGCGGCGGCCCGTGCCACCGCGCCGCCGGCGCGGGCGGCCGGCCGGGACGCGCTGCGCGACGCGGCCGGGGCCGCGGTCCGTTCCGCGGTGGTTCCGGTGGTCGCGGTGGTCGCGGTGGAGACCGTACGGATCTCCGCGGACCCGGCGGGGCCCGCCCCGCTCTCCTGGACCGCGGGACCGGGTGCGGTCGCCCGCTCCTGCGTCGTACCGGATCCGCGGGGGCCGAGTGCGGATCCGGGGTCGCCCGGCACAGCGGGCAGGACCGCCGCGAGTCGTACGGCTGGGCTCGACATCCGCGAGCCGCCTTCTTGTTGGGGCATGGACACTCCTCGTGCCTCGTTCGAGCGGTCGGTTTTCCGGTGGTGCGCCATGGTGGTCTTCTCGTGGGCGGGCCGGGGCGGGCCCGGCCCGTGCGGGGGATCGGCCGGCCCGGTCAGGCCTCCCCCAGCGGGCCCGCGCACCGCTCGGGCCAGGCGAACCCGGCCGTCGGGGCGGCGGGGCGTGCGCCCAGGGCCTCGTCGAGGCGCGCGAGCACCGCGCGGTCCTCGGCGTCCGGTTCCGCGTACCGGGCCGGGGGCGCGGCGGAGGCCGCGACGGACAGCTGTCGCAACAGGACCAGCGGCTCGGGGCCGTCCGACCGTACGTCGAGCACGCGGAAGGCGGTGCCCGGGGCGAAGACGACCTCGTCGTGCGCGGCGGAGGAGCCCGCGGCGCCGAAGAGCTGCCGGACCCGGCGGCCGGTCACCGACCAGATCGCGAACCGGGCGTTGCCCGGCTCCGGTCCCGCCGCGCCGTACGGCAGTGCGCTCACCGCGGCCGGGTCGCGCAGGACGGTGCCGGGCCTCGGCGGTTCGACCTCGCGCCCGGGCGCCGAGCCCCGCAGCGCCAGTCCCCGGAAGGACGGCATGCGGCGGAGCGCGGACGCGGCGCAGGCGGCGTACGGCAGGAGCCGGCCGCCGCCGGCGCGCAGGGCCCGGTCCAGCTCGCGGTGGCCGAACGGCTCGTCCGGAGGGCCGAGGTAGAGCAGCAGGGCCACCAGGTCGGCTCGGGCGGCGGCCTGTTCGGCCCCCCGCAGTGCGGGGAGCCGGGTCAGCGTGCGGGCCACGGCGGCCGCGTGGCGTTCCCAGGCGGTGTCGGTGAGCGTACGGAACGCCGTGCGCTCGGCCTCGGTGCTGTGGTGCTCCGGCAGCACGGGCACCGGGGGCAGCGGTCCCCGGGACAGCGCCGACGACGGTGCCGGGGCGGCGGGGGCCGCGGCCGGACGCGGGTGCGGCGGGACCGCGGGCACCGGGGAGGGCGCGCTCTCCAGCCCGATGGCGGGTCGCGTGGCGGGCGCGGGGTCGGGAACCGGGTCGGGGGCCCGGTCCGGGGCGGGCGGGACCGGCGGCGCGACGGGCGTCGCGGGCGGGCCGGCCGAGGGGTCCGTACGGGGTGCGCCGTGGCCCGGTGCCCCGCCGGCCCGCACACGGCCCGGACCGGCGGCCGCCGGGGCGCCGCCCGAGGCCACCGCGCCGCCGCCGGCCGCACCCGCCGTCGGGCGCGCGGCCGGGGCGGGCGCACCGGCGGTGCGCGCCGCGGCTGCGGGATCCGGAAGGGGGGCGGCGGCGGTGGTGACCACGGGCCGCGGGGCGTTCGGCGCACCGGCCCGCCCTGGGTCCGCTCCGCCCGCCGTGCCGGGGCCCGCGAGCGGGTCCGAACCGGTGGCGGGGAGGGGCACGGACCGCAGGGCCGGTACCGGCTCCGTCGCGGGGCGGGAGGCGACGCCGTCGCCCCTCCGGGGCCCACCGGCCGCGACCGGAGCCCCGGCGGCCGGTACCGGCGCCGTCTCGGTACCCCCACCGGGCACCGCACCGAGCACCGTTCCGGGCCCGGAGCCCGTCACGACCGGCACGGCGGGTACGACCGGCGTACCGGCGGCCGGGCCGGGCGCCGTACCGCCGGCCGATCCGTTCACCGCGGGCCCGGCCGGTGCCCGCGCACCCGCGTCGGGCGCCGGTGCGCCCGCCGGGGCGGCCACGGCAGCCGCGGCCGGGCTCGCGACGGCCGGGGACGGTGCTGCGGCGGTCTCGGTGCGCGGTGTCCCGGCGGACCGGGGCGCGCCCTGGGCTCGGGCCGCGCCCTGGGCCTGGCGGCCGAAGGAGGCGAAGCGCACGCTGCGGAGCCCGTGCAGGGCTGCCAGGCGGCGCAGTTCGCGGCCGCCGTCCGACGCCTTGCCGTGCACGTGCAGCCGGGCCCTGGTGCACACGTCGGGATCCAGCCCGTCGAGCAGCTCGGACAGGGCCGGCCACAGCGAGGGGTCCAGCTCCTCGCCCGGGATTCCCACCTCGATCGCCGGACCGTCCGCGTCCACCGGGAGGTCCGCCAAGGGCCGTACCGCGCCGTCCCGGGCGCCGACCAGCAGGCCCGCCCGGCTCACGGCGACCTGCCAGCGGTCCGACAGGTGCACCACCCCGTGCCCGGCCGCTTCCCGGCGCGGCAGCGGCGGGCTCCACTCCAGCAGCGTCGGCTCCGTCACGCCGGGGGCGCAGAGCACCGAGTCGACGAAGGGTTGCCAGCGCGGGGCGCCGTCCCGGCCGACCACCACGGACCGCACGGTCCCTTCGGAGTCCGGATCCGACCCGGTGAGCAGCGGCAGGCCGCTGTGGACGACGACGCCGGCGCCGACCAGTTCGGCGACGGCCCGCCCGGCGCCCAGTGCGTCGCGCCGGCCGCCCGGGGCGACGCGCAGCGCGGAGCGTGCGGTGTCGGGCAAGGCGGCGACCACGTCGGACACGTCCTCGGCGCCCACCTCTTCGCCGTCCGGTACTCCCAGCACGAGGAGCGGGCCCCGGTCGTCCATCGGGACCGCGTGGTAGAGGTCGCCGGGCTGCGGAGCCGAGCCGCCGTCGGAGCGGATGAGGACGCCCGCCGGGATCTCCTCGACGACGCAGCCGCCTCGGGTGCGGGACGGCAGACGGCCGGGCTGCCAGGCCGGTACGGGCTGCCGCAGGCCCAGCGGGACGGGCGCCGCACCCGGCCGGAAGCGCCACCAGCCGCGCTCCCCGGCGGCCTCCCCGCCGGGCGGCCCGTGGACGAAGAGTCCGCCGCCGGGCACGCAGAGCACCGTGCCGTCCGGGGCGACGACCTCCAGCTCCCAGGCGTCGGCGATGCGTTGGGCCACCGCCGGACGGGCTCCGGGCCGGCCGTCGCCGGAGCCGGACATGACCAGCCGTACGGCGGTGGCGCCCTCGTCGCGGACCCAGTCGAGCAGGGTTCCGAGCCGGGGCCACAGCGCGGCGGAGGACTCCTCGTCGGCGCCGGCGACCACGGTGACGGTGCCGGGGTCGTCCGACTCGGCGCACCGGACGAGGTCGGCGATCTCCTGCGGACCGAGCAGTTCGTCGGACGGCTGCCGGAGCAGCAGGACCCGGTCGTACTCCTCCACGAGGAAGCCCGTACCCCCGGCCGCGCGCTCCTCGTTCGGGCCGCCCGGCGGGGTGCCCTCGTCCCTGCGTCGGTTCCAGAGCATCACCGGCGGTCCCCGTCCGTCGCCGCGGCGCGGCCCTCGTGGCTGGTCGTCGTCATCGCTGTCGTCATCGTTCCGATCCGGGCCGGCCGGACGGCGTTCGACCGGCTGTGCGAGTCAACCTTGCTCGTGCGTCTTGCAGTTGACGGCGGCGTTAAGGCTGCGGCCGCCGTCGGTGCCGCTGGTGGGGGGTGCGGGCCCGTCATGGCGTACCTCCTGTGACCACGTACGCCGTGCCGTCCTGGTTCAGCGGGGCGGTCCCCGGTTCGACCCCCAGGGACCGTGCGACGGCTTCCCACACCGCCACGAGCGCCTTGGTGTCACGGGCGCCGTCCAGCAGCCAGCGCAGGTGCTGGAGCGGTGTCAGCCCCAGCTCGTCGACGGTCGAGGCGCGCCCGAGCAGCACGGCCTGGGCGGTCTGTCCGGCGGTGGGGACCACGCCCGCGCGGGTGAGTTCCGGCAACGGGACGGGGCGGGCCCGGTCCAGCAGCCGGACCACGTCCGGGGAGGCCAGCGCAGCCCGCAGGGCGTCGTCTGTGTCCACCCCTTGGGCCCCCGCCGACCGGGCGAGGGCGGTCAGCGCCTCGCCGGCGGTGCGGGTCGGGACGGGCGCGAAGGGAGGGACGGGTGTGACCACCGGGCCGACTGCGGGCGCGGGCGCCGGCAGGGCGGTGCTGCCCTGATAGTGCCGCAGTCGGGGCGAGTAGTGGACCTCGACGACGGGCCCGCCCGCGGGACCGTACCGGTCCGGGACGACGGGCGGGTTGCCGTCCAGGTCCCACTGCGCGACGTCGACGCCGACCCCGAGGGCGTGCGCGGTCAGCATCAGGAAGACGTCCCCGTGGTCTCCGGCCCAACTCGTCTCCCAGGTCCGCACCGCGCCCAGCATTCCTTGGAGTTCGGCGGTGCTCGGCGGAGCGGTGCTCGACCAGTAGGCGTTCTCCAGTGCGGTGCGCAGTGCGGCGTCGTTCAGCAGGGCGGGGTTGGCGACCCCGTGGGCCCGGGCGAGCGCCGTCAGGTCGGCCCGGGTCGTCGTCGGCGCGCGCAGGAGGCGGGCGAATGGGCCGGCGGTGGAGGCCCGCAGCTGGAGCAGCACCTGGTCCGGCAGCGGCTGCCCGGCCGCGGCGTGCAGCAGGTAGTCCTCGACGAGGGTGCGCAGGGCGGTGACGGCGGCCCGCGAAGGCCGGTGCCCGGGCAGCGTGCCGTTGTACGAGAGCGCGGTGGCCTGGGCGGACAGGTCGGTGCGGACCCCCGTGGTGTCCGAGAGCCAGGTGAAGGCCTCCGGGTCGTTTGCGGCCAGGCCGGGCAGTCGGTCGCGGACCACCTGGGGCGCGGAGGCGAGGAACGCGTACAGCAGGCACTCGCCGTTCGCGACGGTACGCAGCGGAGCACCGGCGGGAGGACGGCGCGACGGGCCGCCGTCCGTGCTGACGGTCCCGGGGACCACACCGCCGACGGTGCCGGTGCCCGGACCGGTACCGGTACCGGTACCGACCGTGACGGCACCGGAGTGGCTGCCGCCCACCGTGCCCTTGGGCTGCGGCGGCGGCACGGTCTTCGGCCCTGTCTTCACTCCGGTGGTCATGCCCGCGGTCACTCCGGTCTTCGCGCCGCCCTTCGCTCCCGTCTTCACCGACGTCTTCCCCACGCCCTTCCCCACGTCCTTCCCCCCTGTCCCCCCTGTCCCCCCTGTCGTCCCGGTCGTCTTCGTGGAGGCCGCCGGGACGGGCGACGGTCCGGGGGTGGTGGTGGAGCGTGCGGCCAGCGCGGTGCGCGGGCCGCGGGCCGGGATCGACGTCACCGAGGACGACGCGGGCCGGACCGGGCCCCCGCCCGTGATCCGGCGGGTGGCGCCGAGGGTGCGGGCGAGGCCGGGCAGCCGGCGGGCGGCCTCGGTCTGGAGCCCCGCCTGTCGGGTCTGCTCGTGTCGGGCGGCCTCGACGGCCGCGTCGATGGCGGTCAGGCGCCGGTGGCTCTGGTGGCGCAGCCCGGCGGCCCGGTCCCGGTGGCGGGTGGCGGTGCGCAGGTCCTTGCGGCGGTCCCCCTCGGCGGTCCGCGCGGCCCGTACGGCCCCTTCGAGGGCCGGCAGCCGCCCTTCAGCGGTCCGGGCGTCGGCGCGAGCGGCTGCCAGGTCCGTCCGGAGCCGGTCCAGTCGGCCGCGAAGGCCCTGGATCCGGGCCAGGGCGGCCCGGGCGCGCTGCTCGCGCGCTTGGACGGCCGCCGCGCTGACGGGCGGCGGGGTTCCCGTCCCGCGGGTCATGTGGCGCAGTTCGGCGGCGGCGGTGCGGGCCTCGACCGACAGCGCCCGCTCGCCGGGCGCGGCGGCGGCGAGCCGCCGTTCCACGGCGGCGGTGTCCTTCTCCAGCCGCCGTATCCGGCCGCGCGCCCGGGCGCCCGCGGTCCTGCCGTTGCTCAGCGCCGTCCGGGCCCGGGTGCGGGCCTTGGTCGCGTCCCGCAGCATCCGGCCTTCGTGGAGGAGGTCGGTCCGTGCGGTGGCGAGTGCGGTGTCGGCCGCGGCGAGGTCGGTGACGGCGTCGGGCCGCAGCGCGTGCCGTCCGGTCTCCTGCCGCCCGGCCGCGAGCTGCGCCCGCCGGGCGTCGCTGTGCGCGGTGACGGTGTCGGCCAGGGCGTTCCACGCGGTGACGGTGGCCGCGTCGGTACCGGCCAACGAGCCGTTCGCGGCGAACTCCCAGTGCTGGAGCCCGTCGTCGGTCCGCAGGACCAGCTCGACGGGCCGGCCGGCGAGGACGGCGGTTCGGGAGGCCGCGTACAGGGCCCGACCGAGGCGCGAGCCGTCGGCGTCCGGTCCGGTGGCGAGCCAGATCTGTGCGGCGTCCTCGTTCGGGGCGAGTGCGCCGGCCAGCACCGCGGGCAGGTCGCCGAGCGGGTGCCTGGTCCAGTCGCGGAGGTCTGCCGCCGGCTGCCCGGCCAGCATCGACCGGAGGTCGTAGACCTGCGGGTCGGTGCGGGCGGGGGTGATGCCGTGGCCGAGCACGTCGCGTTCGGCCAGGCGCATTTCGGCGCTGCCGGTGACGTAGCGGGTGCCGCCCGGACCGTTGACGGCGATCAGGACGTCGACCACGGTCTCGTAGCTGCGGGTGCCGCGTCCGCCGTCGGCCGGCAGGGCGGTGCCGCCGGTCTTGAACCATTCGCGGCGGCTGGCGGTGACGGTCGAGCCGGCTCCCTGGGTCAGGGGCTGCTGGGCGAGCACGGGCACACCGACGCCGAACAGGTGGCTGGAGTCGAGCGGGTCGGCGGTATGGGCGGTCTGCAGGGTGGTGCTGGAGGCGCCGCCGACGGCGAGGGCGGTGGACGCGGTGGTGCCGGGCAGGCGCAGCCGGTCCAGGGTGACGTCCCCGGCGTCGGTGATCCTGCGGGGGTTGCGGATCTCGATCCGCAGGCCGGGCGGGGCGTCGGGGTCCTCCTCGGACGGGTACGCGCCGGGCATGGTGGAGGTGATTCCGGTGGCGCGGGGCAGGTCGACGCCGATGGTCCGCGCCTGGATGAGCTCCCCGATGCGGACGGCGGCGGCCTCGGCGGACTGGGAGAGCGAGGTGGAGGCGAGGCCGGGTGCGAGGCCCGGGGCCACTTCGGTGAGGGCCTGGGCGAGTTCCCGGTAGGCGTTGAAGTGGAACACCGGGGCCGGGCCGCCGGGCACGATGCGCTGCCCGTCGCCGATGCGGCGGCCGCCGGCGGGTGCGGTGGCGGGTGCGGTGGCGGTCCTCGGGTCGACGGCCGACACGCTCGGGGGCAGCGGGTCGACGGGCACGGGCGGATCGGTGGCCTCGCTGCCGGTGAAGCGCAGGGTGACGAGGGCGGGCACGGTCGCGGTGCGTTCGGGCCGGCCGAACAGGGTGCGCCGGGCCCACTCGATCCAGCCGGTGTCCTCGTCGGACCAGCCGATCACGCCGGCCTCGACGATGCCGCCGGGGATGTTGAGCGGCCATTCGGTGACCAGCTCGGAGCGGACGGAGGCGGTGTACTCGTACTCCACCTCGAAGTCGGCGGCGTTGTCGGTGCGCATCCAGTAGCGGTCCTCCTCCGTGGCGGAGTTCCGGACGGCGTCGGAACTGCTGGTGGTGTACGTCAGGGCGGGGCCGGTGCGGTCGGTGCGGGTGTCGTCGGCGGGTCGGGTGTAGCGGGCGTTGGGGGTGAAGGTGCTGGCGTTCTGGCGGCTCGTGGTGGCGCTGACGGAGGTGTTGGACGCGGCGTGGATGTGCACCTGTTCCTGACCGGCCCCCGCGCCCGCCCGCCGGCCGCGCACGGTGCGCAGTCCGGCGGTGTCCTGACGGGGCCTGGCCTGGAGCGACACCTCGACGAGCCGGGCACCGCCCTTGGCGACGTGCAGGAAGTGGAAGCGCTGCGGGTGGCCGGGGCCGCGTGCGGGCAGGGCGCGCAGGGCGGTGGAGGTGGTGAGGTCGGCGATCCGGGTCCGTACGCCGGACAGGTAGGCGGCGTGGCCGGGGTCGGTGGAGCCGGGTGCCTCCCGCTCGACCAGCCGGGTCAGTTCGGTGCGCAGCGCGTCGCGCCGCTCGACGGGGGCGGGCGGGTGCTGGCCCGTCTGGGCCTGGGCGGGTGCCGCGGCCGGCTGCGACGTGGCGGGGGTCGAGCCGGCCGCGGGCGGCGCGCTCTGGTTGTGGCCCGCCCCGTTCCGGCCCGTTCCGTTCTGTACGGCCGCGGGCGGCGCGGGTGCGAACTGCCGGACCGACAGGATGCCGGCCAGTCCCGGTTCCCCGGTCCGGGCGAACCGGTCCGGCAGGGGCAGGTCGGCTGCGGGGCGCGCGGTCGGGGTCAGGGAGCCGATGCCTCCGAACCACGCGGCGTCCCGGCCGAGTTGCGTGTCGCTCATGAGGAACTGGCTGCCGCGGGGGATCTCGACGGCGAGGGTGACCGGTCGCGAGCCGGTGATGCCGAGGGCGTTGCCGGCCAGGCTGCGCCGGCCGTGGCGGACGGTGATCAGGATCGTCGCGCCGCTGCCGATGCGGTGCTGCACCCCGCCCTCGGTGGGGGTACGGGTCACCCCGGTGGAGGAGGTGACCGTCTTGCCGTGGTCGGTGCGGCGGGTGTGGGCCTGGCGGCCCGAGGGGTTGAACAGCGTCGTCGCCTCCGGGTCCGGCTTCTCCTTCTCGGCCGCGCGGCGTTCGTTGCCCGGTCCGCCCCGGCGCTCGTTGCCCGTCCCGCCCTTCGAGGCCTGCTCGGCCGTGTTGGGCGCCGGGGCGGGCCGCTGCGCGGCGGTGAAGGCCCCGGCGCCCTGGTGGGCGGTGCTCGTGCCGGTCTGGTGCGCGGTGGTGTCGGTGGCGCCGACGTCCGTCTCCAGGTACTGGGTCGCGCTGTTCGCGTGCTCCGGGTCGTGCAGGTAGCCCTGGAGTTCGACGGAGAACTCGTGGTCGGCGCCGAGGCCGGGCAGGGTCAGTCCCTCCAGGACGTAGCCGCCCTTGAAGATCTGGTGGGCGCGGCCGAGCAGGTTGCCGATGCCGAGGCCGGTCCGCAGGGCCTCGCGGAACGGGGTGCTCTCGTCGGTGGGGTCGGCGCCGTCCAGGTTGTCGGAGATGCCGCCGGCCCGGTTCGCCAGGTCCGACACGACTCCGGTGGTCGCGTCCCAGGCCGTGTGGGCGCGGCCCTTGCCGGGGTGGCCGGGGTAGGTGCCGGTCACGATCCGGTCGAAGGCGTCGATGAGCGCGGCCGAGCCGGCGAGGTGCTCCACGATGGCGTCGTCGGGGAGGCGGACGACGTGGGGTACGGGGTTGCCGGCCGCGTCGGTCAGGGCCAGGCGGGCCCGGTCCGCCGGGTTGACGGCGCGTACCCGGCGGGCGGCGGCGGGCGCCGGGCGTGCCGTGCCGGCCGGCTGGGTGCGGTGGTGCGGGACGGCGAGGGTCAGCCGCCCGGGGACGGTGTGGACGGGCGGGCGCTCCTCGTCGGCCGGCCGGGGCCGCGTGCCGGACGGGGCTCCGGGGTCGGCGAAGCGCTGCTTCGGCCGGGGGCCGTCCTCGTACAGGTCGAGGGACAGCAGCGCGGGCACCTCGAAGACTTCGGTGTCCTGCCCGCTGCCGATGAAGAACTGGTCCTGGTTGTTGCCCGAACCGGCCGTGAGGGTGTCGGCGCCCTGCCGGCTGTACGTGTAGTCGAGGGAGCCGCCGATGGTCCACTTCGGATCGCCGACCGGGCCGGACGGGCCGCCGCCGAAGCCGAGCTGCCAGCCGTGGGAGCGCCCCTTGGACTCGGTGCCCGGCACGCCGAACGAGGAGATGCCCATGACCTGGATGCCCGGCAGGGTGCGGCGGTGCCGGGTCGGCGCGGCGGTGTCGCGGGTGGCGCTCAGCCGCAGCTGGATCCGCCGGGTGCCGCCGGTGCGCGAGGGCAGGTCCAGCCACAGCGGCGCCCCGCCGTCGAGCAGGGCGTCGGCCGAGGCGCGCAGGCCCACGTCGGAGCGGGCCTGTTCGAAGCGGCGCAGGTTGGTGAGCTGGGCCTGCGCCCGCTCCTCGTCCTCCACGTAGGGCGCCCGGGGGCGCTGCAGCGGCGGCAGGAACCCCTCCTCGCGCAGCCACGCCTCGGCGCGCCGGAACATCGGCTCGGCGCCGGTGACGGCCAGCGGAGCGGCGGACAGGCCCAGCCCGTCGAGGTTCTCCAGTTCGTCGGGGAGCTGCCGCGGTCCGGTGCCGGGGGCGTGCTCCCGGCCCAGCGCGTCGGCCTGCGCGAGCATGCGCATCCGCAGGCCCCCGTCCCAGGGGCCCGCCCGGTGCGTCCTGCTGCCGCCGCGGGCGTGGACGAGGGTGACCCGGTAGGTGACCCGCGCCGGGGTGAGCAGATGGCTGCGGTTGCTGCGGACGGCGTGTGCCAGGGTGGCGGAGCCGCCGCTGGACAGTGCGGTGTTGGTCTGCCACCGGCCGCCGCCCTTGAAGGTGATGTTGCCCTGGGCGCGGGAGGAGGCCGCGGGGTGGCCCTTCGCCGTGTCGGAGGTGAACACCGGGGCGAGGCTGCCGTCGAACCCGATGCCGCTGGCGTACTTGACGGAGCTGTCCACCTTGACGGTCTGCGAGACGTGCGCCTCCAGGTTGATCTTGCCGTCGATCGAGCGGTGGGTGGGGGCCGGATCGGGCTCGACCACGGCGGTCAGCCGGAAGACTCCGATCGCCTTGCCATGGCTGTCGAGCAGGACCGGGGAGTACAGGCCGCCGCCCCGCTGGAGCGGCAGGGTGCCGCGCAGCACCGGTTCGGACAGGAAGGCCTCCAGCTCCTCGGCGGAGGCGTCCGACAGGTCCGACAGGTCGTCCTCGAAGGCGTCGCGGACCTCGGTGAGCAGCCGGGCCGGCTGCTGGACGGTGTCCACGCCCCACACCGGCAGGTCGTCGAGGGCGGCCGGCGCCGGCATCGGACCGCTGGGCTCCACCGCGAGGTGCTGGGGGAACCAGACGGTGACCGGTCCGTGCCGTTCGCCCTCGCCCCAGCTCCCGTCCGGGTCGCCGTTCGCGCCCTCCGGTACGGCGGGCGCCGGCCGGTCCAGCCGGATCTGCCAGTCCGAGACGAACTCCACGGGCTGCGAGAGCTCGTTGCTGCGCTGGGCGGTCATGGTCTGGACGGCCGAGGTGACGGTGGTGCTCGTGGAGAACTGGTTGTGGGTCAGCGTGGCCGCCAGCGCCGCGTCGATGCGGCTGACCACGCCCTCCCGCCCGATGGTGAACGAACCGGACCAGGTGACGGGCACCGTGCGGGCGTTCCCCGCGTTCTGGGACACCGAGGATTCGGAGCCGCCCTGGCCGCGCCGCTCGACGCGGCCCTCGGGGTCCTCGACGCTGTGCTCGCCGTACCGGGGTGAGCGGACCGGGTCCCGCAGGCCGAGCCGCACGTCCACGGTGTGCTCGCGACCCCGGTGGGTCACGGTGAACCTCCGGCCGGTGCTGCGCAGGTACGGCAGTTGCCGGGCCAGTTCGACGGCGTTGGCGCGCTCCCTGAGCTGGACCCGTACGGGGTGGTCCTGGGGGGCGCCGGCGGGTATGCCCAGGGCGGTGAGGATCTGCCGGTGCAGTCCGTCCACCACGGTGTCGGAGAGCGGTTCGACGTGGACGAGGCCGACCGTGCCGTCGTAGCCGGTGCCGTACCCGGTGGCGTAGGCGGAGAGGGGCGCGCTCCAGTCGCGCGGGGCCCGGCTGGACTCCCAGCGGCCGTCGTGCTCGTCCGGCGGCAGCGGGTCGGCGGGCGTCGCGTCCGCGGCCGGGGCGGCGGGTGCGGGGACCTCCGCCGTGAGCGGGTGGTCGCGCACCACGGGGCCGGAGTCGAGGGCCGACTCCAGGGTGCGCAGGTCGGCCTCGGTGACGGCGCCGGTCGCGGGGAGCCCGTCGGCGCCGGCCATCACACCGCTGGTCGCGGCGGCCAGCCGGCGGAACAGGGCGTCGGGGTCGCGTCCGCGGTCGCGCATCCCGGCGTAGTGCAGGATCTCGTGCAGGGCCACGGCGTCGTCGTGTCCGGGGTCGCCGCCGAGGCGGATGTGCAGCTGGTCGCTGGGGCCCGGAGCGTCGGCGCGGCTGAGCTCGACGGCTTCGGCGTGCTCGGGGGCGTGGGTCAGCGCGAGGTCCAGGTGCAGGTGGTCACCCGAACCGGGCAGGCGCAGGCCGTGGTTGGCGTGCACGGCGAGCAGCGCGCGCAGCCGCTCCTGGAAGGCGGGCAGCTCGGCGGGGTCGAAGCCGGGCCCGAAGCGCACCGGCAGCCGCAGGCCGACGTTGCGCACCCAGCGCCCGTCGTCGGCCTGGACGCGCCGGACGTGGGCGCGGACCAGGGTGGTGCGGCCGTGCAGCGTGCCGGGTGCGCGCCTCCCGTCGAGCGGGTCCGCGGCCGGGTCGAACCAGTCCAGGTGCAGCGGGGCCGCCGGCGCGGACGGGCGCCGGTGCCTCCACTGCGCGAGCCGTACGGGGACCTGCGCGGGCTCCTCGGCGTCCGGGCCCGCCGGGTCGGCGCCGGGGGCGGGTTGCGGCGCGGACGTGCCGGAGGCGGTCGCCGGGGGCGCGGTGACGGGCTGCCCGGTCGCCGGACCCTCCACGGTGCCGGTGCCGGTGCCGGTGCCGGTGGTCGTACGGGGCTCCGGGGGCGCGGGGGTGTGCGGATCGGCGGGGGCCGGGCCGCCGACCGTGGTCACCTTGGCCGGCGCGGAGTCCGGGGCGGCCTCGGCGGGCGGGGTGGCGCCCGGGTCCCCGAGACGGGCGGCGAGCTGTGCCAGCCGGCCGCCGGTCAGGCCCGCGGGCGCCGGGCGGCCGGGGGCCTCGGGCGGCAGGCCGAGCTGTTGGGCGATCCGGACCGCGTAGTCGGCCGGGTCGGCGTCGCTCCACCACTGCGTGGCGGTCATCGGGAGGTCGCGGCCGACCGGGGTGATGGTGACGCCGTCCGGGTGGGCGGCCTCCGCCACCTGCTCGACGGTGACGTGGAGCAGGTCGCCGCCGGGCAGCCGGTGGCCCGGCGCGTTGAAGTACGCCTCGGCCCCGGAGCGGACGTGGTGCCAGGCGTCCCCGGGCAGGCCGTCCGTCCCGGTCGCGATCCGGACGGTGACGTCGGTGACCCCCTGGCCCTCGTGCTCGACCCGTCGTACGTCGAACGTGGACCGTACGGGGGCGCGGCCGCCCTCGCCGGGCCGTGCCGGATCGCCGGACGCGGGCCCCGTCTCGGCGGTCCACGTGTGCGTACGGGTGACGGGCGCTGCCGCGGCGCGCGCGGCCTCCCAGGCCGGGGTGCCGGTGAGCGGGGCGGGCCCGCCGTGCCGGACCGGACCGGCCGTGGTGTCCGGTGCGGCGGCCGGGGGCCGCGCCGTGTCCCGGTCAGCGGAGTCGTCGGCGGGTGCGGCGGAGGTGTCGGCCGAGGAGTCGCGGACCCGGGTGAGCGGTTCGGGGGTGCCGCCGGACGTGGTGGGCCGGGGCACGGCAGCATCGGCGGCGGGGGCCGGGGCGGGAGGTGCCTGCCCCTGCCCTTCGACGACGGGTGCCGAGCCGGCTGCGTCGTGCCCGGACGGCTCGGGCCCGACGGGCCGCGCCTCCGTGTCCGAGGTGCCGCCCGTGTCCGACGTCGTGTCCGTGTCCGTGTCCACCACGGCATCCGGGTCCGGGAAGGCGGTCCGGGCCTGGCCGTCCTGGCCACCGCCCGGTCCGGCGCCGACCGGCAGGGGACGGCCCCCGGTCCCCGGGGCGGTGGTGCCCGGCGGAGGTGTGGTGGTGGCCGGGCCGGTGTCTCCGGTGAGGCCGCCGAACACGTCGGGGGCGTCCGGTGTGCCGGTGGGCTCGTCGGGCGCGGGGCTCCACCGCGCGGCGGGATCGCCCGCCCGGCCGCCCGTCACCGGGGACGGCGACGGGGGCGCGGTCGACGGGCCCACCGGCACGTCGGGGGTGAGGCCGGACGGGAGGTTCGTGGAGAGGTCCGGGGGCGGGACGCGGGACGGGTCCGAGGACGGCGGGAGGCCGAGCGGCGGCCCGGGAACGGCCCCCGTCGGGTCGGGGGCTCCGACGCGCGGCAGCGGGTCCGGCGTGCGGAGCAACGGGTTGGGGCCGGAGGGACGCGGGTCGGGGCCGGTGGGCCCGGTGGCGGCGGGGGGCGGGAGCGCACCGTTGGTGAGCAGCGGCGCGGGCGCCACCGGGTACGGGGGCCGGAGCGGCGGCGGTGTCGGGAGGGGCGGCGGGCCGGTGAACGGGCCGTCCTCGCCCACGCTCACCGACCGCAGCGCGGGCGGCACGGGGACGGGCACCGGGGCGGGGGGCGGCACGGGGACGGGGACCGGCCCGGAGCGCGGCGGGCCCTCGAAGTCACCGGGGCCGCGGGGGCCCGGACCGTCGGGCGGGTCCACCCGGTTGAGATCGGTGAAGTCCTCGGGGTCGAAAAGCCACTTGTGCAGCCACAGACCGCCGCCGCCGAGCGCCCCGTCGGCCGTCACCTCGAACATCGAGCTGGTGCCGGAGCCGACGAAGGTCTCCCACTTGAACTCCCAGACGCCGTCGAAGGCGCCCCGGATCAGGACCTCGGCCGCGGACTCGCTGACCGCGCCCACGACGAAGGCCTTGCCCAGGTCGTTGAAGCCGTCGAAGAGTTTCGTCGTGAACGGGTTCTTCTTGGTGAAGTCGTCGAAGATGTCGACGTTCTTCTTGAACCACTTGCCGGCGAAGTCGAAGGCTCCGCCGAGGAGGCTTCCGAACGCGCCGGCGAGGGCGCCGAAGGCGGCCCCCTTGCCCACGTCCTGCCAGTCGATCCCGTGGGGCTTGCGGTCGCCCGGGTTCAGGGCGATCTGGGCGAGCCGGACGGCGAGGACCTGTAGCGCCTCCTCGATGGCGCCGGTGAGGGTGGGCGCGAAGTGGGACATGCGCAGCAGCCGGTCCACGACGAACAGCACGGCCAGCCGGCTCCTCGCGCGCGCCAGCATCATCTGGGAGACGGAGGTGCCGCCGGTGATCACGGACAGCGCTGCCAGCAGCGCCAGTTCGATGAGGAGGGCGATGATCTCGGCGATGATCTCCCACTTCGCCTGCTGGATGCGCATCGAGTGGTCGATCTGGCCCATGGCGATCTCGTCCAGCTTGTCGACCATCGAGTTGAGGTGGTTCACCCCGCCGTCGTTGGTGAGCAGCGACAGCGCCCGGACGTACGGGTCGGCCACGTCCTTCGGCAGCGCGGTGGCGGCCTCGCTGATGGAGAGCTGGATCTCGTCCTGCAGTTCGCGGATGCCGCGGCCGAACCTCAGATAAAGCTCACGGCTGTTGTACGCGAGGTTCTCCCGTGCCTCCAACGGCATTTCGCCGATGAGGATCCAGAGCATCCTCCGGACGTCTTCCGGGAAGTTGATCTCCTGCACCCGAACCTCCGCTCACCCGTGTCCCGGCCGCCCTGGGCCGGTCTGCCCCGTGCCGCGCCGCCTCAGTGGCGACCGCCGGTGCCCTGGTCGTCGAAGACCGATTCGGGGGTCCTGCGCCGGTGGTCCGCGATCCGTTCGGAGGAGTCCGACTGCGTGCGCTCGATGCTCGACAGGTTCGCCAGCGTGGCCCGCACGAGCCCGTCCAGGGCTTCGTACAGCACCTCCCCGGTGTTCAGGCAGTACTCGTTGTTCCGTTCGTAGACCGGGCGGACCTGGCCGGCGAAGTCGTCCGTCCAGCCCGGCCACGGCGTGTAGTTGCGCTCGTCGGAGATGAAGCTGCGGCCGAGGCCCTGTGCCAGCTCGGGCAGCCGCCGCATCCGTTCGACGGCCCTGCGCAGCGCCTGCGGGTCCGCCTCGTACACACCGCTCATGACCGGCCCCTCTCTCCGTGTGCGTCGTCCGCGTCCTCGTGGATCTCGTCCCGCAGCCGGTCCCCGGGACGGCGCGTACGCCCGGCACCGGCCTCGTCGAGCAGATCGGAGCCGTAGATGCGCTCCCAGTCGATGTCGACGCCGCGCAGTTCGGGCACCGTGGTGCTGGGCCGGGTCAGCGGGTCGAAGAGGTCCATGACCTGGCGGGCCATCTGGGCCCGTCCGCGGCCGACGGCCTCCATCACCGACGCGGCCAGTTGGGGCGCGTTCATCGAACGGTACTTGCCGTCCAGGAAGGTGAGCCCCGCGAGCTCGCCCTGCGGGCCGACCGTCACTTCCACGGACCGGTCGCGCGAGCGTACGGTCGCGCTGGCGTCGGTCAGCTGCTCCTCGGCCCGCGCCACGGCCGCCTTGACGGATTCCAGTTCGGCCATGGCCTGGGCGATGCGCTGTTCGATCGGTTCGGTCACCGGTGGTACCTCCGGTCTGCCGGGCCGGTGCCCGGGCGGGTGGTCGAGGGCCGGGTCGGGGGCGTGGTCGGGGCGGGCGCGGGGGTCATCGGCCGATCACCGCGGGGGCGCCGCCCTCGTCGGTGCCCCAGACGTCCTCCTCCTCATGCACCCACGCGTCCCGGGTGCGGTCTCCGCTCTGCGTCTGCTGGCCGCCGGGCGCGGCGCCGCCGCCCATCGGGGTGAAGGGAGTGGCGCCGGTGGTGGCCGTCCGGGGAGCGGAGACCCGGACGTCGTTCTCCTCCTGTCCGCCCCGGGGGCCGCCCGGGCGGGGCCGTCCGCCGCGCTGGCCGCCGTTGGTCCGGCCGTCGTCGATGACGTTGCGGACGCGTTCGGAGGTGCCGGAGCCGCCGGCCCCGCCACCGCCGCCCATCCCGCCCATCGGGCCGCCCATCCCGCCCATCGGCGAGCCCATGGGCCCCGGGGCGCCGCCCGCGCCGGACGCCGAGCCCGCACCGGAGCCGGCACCGGGCAGGGAGCCGGTGTTGAGCTGGGTACCCATGTCGCCCGGGGCGCCGTACACGGGGCCGGAGCCGGAGGAACTGCCGGCGAACGACGGCTCGTACGGTGTGTGGTCGTACAGCTCCTCCTCGTACGAGCCCAGGGAGCCGTCGGGGGAGGGCGACCGGTGGGGTCCGGGGAGCGAGGAGTGGGAGCCGGGGCCGCCGGGCAGCGTGCCGTCGCCGTTCAGGTCTCCGCTGATCACCGTGCCGTCGGGGCGGGTGGTGATGCCGATGCCCGTGTGCGGGTCGATGGTGGTGGTCGTGCCGTCCGGGTAGTCGGTCACGACGCGGCCGTCACCGCCGATGTGGGACACGCTGCCGTCGGGCCGTGGGAGGAGGTCGCCGGTGTTGAGGGGGCCGGTGACCGAGGTGCCGTCGGGGCGGGTGACGGTCGCGGTGTGGAGGTCGGGGTCGATGGTGACGGTACTGCCGTCGGGGTGGTGCGTCACGATCCGGCCGTGGTCGTCGATGGTCGTCGCGCTGCCGTCCGGCATGGTGAGGCCGCTGTCCGCGTAGACGGGCCCACCGGTGGGGCCGGGCATGTGCGAGGGCAGGTCACCTGGGTTCAGCTGCCCGCCCGGAAGGTCCACGGAGCCGGGGCGTTCACCGCCGGGACGCTCTGCGCCGGGCAGTTGGTCGCCGCGGGCGTTCTCGTGGGCGGCCTGCGCCTGTTCGACGGCGGCCTGCTGGCGGGCCTGGGCCTCCGCCTGCCGGGCCTCGGCCTCGGCGCGCTGCTCGGCCTCGCGCTTCTCCTGCTCGGTGAGCAGTTGCTCCTGCCGCAGCTCCTGCTCGGTCTGGAGCCGTCCCTGCTCCTCTTCCCGCTGCCTCTGGACGGTTTCGGCCTTCTCCTGGGCCTCGGCCTGTTTGCGTTCCTGCTCCTGCTGCCGCTGCTCGGCCTTGGCCTCCGCCTCGGCCTGTTTGGCCTGGACCTCCTTCTCCTTCTCGGCCTGCTCGGCCTCGGCCTCGGCCTCCTTCTGCCGGGCCTTCTCCTCGGCTTCGGCCTGCTTGCGCTCCTGCTCGGCCTCCTTCTGCTCGGCCTTGGCCTCCGCCTCGGCCTGTTTGGCCTCGGCCTCCTTCTCCGCCTCCGCCTGCTTGGCCTCGGCTTCCTTCTCCTTCTGCTCGGCCTTGGCCTCCGCCTCGGCCTCCTTCTGCGCCTGCTCCTTGCGGGCCCGCTCCTGGTCGACACGGGCCTGGTTGACCTGGCCGATCTGCAGCTGCTCCTGACGCTGCTGGGCCTCGTCCTGCTTGCGCTGGGCCTCCTCCTGCTTGGCCTCCTGCTCGCGCTGCTTCTCCTCGGCCTTGGCCTCCGCCTCGGCCTGCTTCTGCTCCTGCTCCGCTTCCTTCTGCTCCGCCTTGGCCTCCGCCTCGGCCTGTTTGCGCTCGGCCTCGGCCTCCTTCTGGCCGGCCTTCGCCTCCGCCTCGGCTTCCTTGCGCTCCTGTTCGGCCTTGGCCTGGGCCTCCTTCGCGCCGGCTTCCTTCTCCTTGCGTTCCTGCTCTGCCTTGGCCTCCTGTTCCTTGCGCTCCTGTTCGGCCTTGGCCTCCTGCTCCTTGGCCTCCTGCTTGGCCTCCAGTTCGCGCTGCTTGGCCTCGGCCTCCTTCTCCTTGCGCTCCTGTTCCGCCTTGGCCTTGGCCTCCTTCTCCGCGGCTTCCCTGTCGCGCCGCTCCTGCTCCGCCTTGGCCTCCAACTCCTTGCGCTTGGCCTCCGCCTCCGCCTTGGCGGCCTGCTCCTTCTGCCAGGCCAGGAAGGCGTCCTGCTTCGCCTTGAGCTCCGCCGCGTCCTTCTTGGCCTGGTCCGCGTCCTTCTTCGCCTGGTTCGCGTCCTTCTTGGCCTTGTCCTCGTTGTACGTGCTGGTGAGGTCGGCGTTGCCGCGGGTGCGGACGGATCCGAGGTCGAAGTTCTTGGTGCTCCAGCTGTTGTGGACCAGCCGCAGCGCCTCGTTGGCGGGCCCCTCCAGGCTTTCGATGACCGAGGCCTGCCAGAGCTGGATCGCCCGCTCCCCCACCTTCTTCCAGGTGTCGAGGTCGTCGAGCTGTCCGAAGTTGTCGCTCTTGCCGAACCGGGTGGCCGTCTGGTCGAAGCCGGACGTGGTGTGGTAGGTGACGCTGGACCCGTACCGGTTGGCGTGCACCTTGTACGTGATCATCTTGATGTTGCGCTCCCACACGTGGTCGGTGATCTCCACGAGCAGGTCGTGCAGCCAGCGCAGCGGGTTGCCCTCCATGTACTCCCACCGGGCCCAGCTGCGCTGGAGGGTGGAGGCCGCGTTGCGGAAGTCGGTCTTGGCCTGGCGCAGTTCGTTGCCCTGCTTGGACCCGGTCACACCGGCGGGCCGCATGTCCTTCGCGTAGCCGTCGTACTGCTTGCCGATGATGTGCACGAGGTTCCAGAAGACGGCGGCGGCCTGGCCGAGCCAGGCCTCGTTCTTCTCGGTGCCGACGCGGCGCTCCCACTCCTCGACCTCCGTGCGCCGGTCGACGAAGAACTGGGCCACCCGGTCGAAGGCGGCGGCCGCGGTGTCGAAGGACGCGAGGGTGACGGCCTGGTCGTTGTTGACGTTCTTCCCGTTCCAGTGGAAGCCGTGCGTGCCGTCCTTGTCGAACAGCAGCGCTTCCAGCGCGCGGCCGGTTCCGTAGCTGTACTGGGTGAGGGGCTGGGTGGTCCAGACGGCCGCGTCGCCCGTCAGGCCGAGGTGGTTGTCGTACTGGCTCTTGAACTCGCCGCCCTCCACGACGCCGCCGGCCGGCGGGCCGTCGCCCTGGTTGCCCAGCAGGGTGATCCGCGCCTTGTACATGGAGACCTGGTCGCCGCTGGACGGGTTGTCGCCACCGGTGAGGTAGAAGGGGATGACGAAGTCGGTGTTCTCGATCCGCCAACCCGCGTTCTCCACGCGCCAGTTGAAGTCGTTGGGGTCGGCGTAGTCCACCCTCGACTGCTTGGTGACCTCCACCTTCATCTGCGGGATGCCACCGTTGCCGACCAGTTTGTCGAAGAGGGTGTGCCGCTGGGGCGCGTCGTAGCCGGTGAAGAGCTTGATGGCCTGATGCCAGGCATCGTTGTCGGAGGTGAGCGGCTTGATGTTCTCTTCGCGCACGGTCGGGCTCCGGGGACTCGGTCGGGGGCGGCGGGGCGGGCGGGCCGGGCGGCGGCTAGTCGTCCTTCTTCTTGCTGCCGCCGAGGGACTCGTCGACGTCCGAGAAGATGTCCTTGAACTTGGCCCCGTCGATCTTGCCCAGGTTCTCGCCCTGTGTGGTGAAGAGGCTCTCGATGCTCGTGCGCAGGTTGTCGTCGATGTCGTCGAAGAGGCGCTTCTGGTCTTCCAGGATGGTGGTGACGGCGCCGATGATCTCTTCCACGGCCTGCTTGAGGTGTTGGCCGTTGGTGGCGCCGTCCTTGGTCATCCCGCCGATGGTGAGGGGCAGTTCGGCACCGGGCAGCACCCAGTCGCCGTGGTCTCCCGTGGACAGGAGGGAGTCCAGGGACGGGATGACCACGCCGTCCGCCCCGACGCCGTCGCCCATGATCTTCTTGATCGCGGCCATGAACTCCTTGACGTCCTCGTTGAGGAATTTCTCCAGCCAGGCCTTGTCCAGGTTGACCGGGGCGTTCTCCGCCATGTCCCGCTCCTATCCCGCTCGTGCGCCCGCCGGCGTTCCGGCCGTCGCTGCCGTCCTTCGCCCGGCCGGCCACCGGGTCGCGGGGAGCGCTCGCGGCGCGCCCCGCGGAGCCCGGAAGGCCCGTACCGACGTGGGTGTTCCGAGGGCCGGGTCAGCGGCCGATGCGCACGTCCCCCCACATCTGGGTGAGGGACTTCTCGCTGTACTGGTAGTTGTCGGACACGTCGGTCAGCAGACGGGAGTGGTTCGCCAGCAGGTTCTTCATGGCCTCGACAGCGTTGTCCCAGGCCTGCTGCTTGGTGTTGTAGACCTGCCGGTCCTCGCCTTCCCAGGTCTGCTTGAGCTCCTGGAGCTCGGCTTCCAGGTTGGCCAGGACGCCGGCGATGGCCTTGGTCTGGGTGACCATGTCGTCCGCCGCGTTCGACATGTGCCGGTAGTCGACGTAGATGTGACCGTCGGTGAAGTCGCTCATCGTGGTGCCTCGTCTCACAACTGGAGGGGACGGAACGGAAGTCGGTCCTCGCCGGGCCCGGCCCTCCGGGACGGCGGTCCGGTCCGGGAGGAGGGCCTGATCAGCCGCTCAGCGTGTCGAAGACCGACTGCGACTGGTTGTACGCGGTGGTGATGCTCTCGTTGTTCGACCCCTGGGTGAGTCCCTGCGTGCGCAGCGTCTCGTTGAGGGTGTCGACCATGTCCCGCACGTTGCGCGAGATGATCTCCGCCTGGTCGTCCCAGAGCTTGAGCAGGTCCTGGAAGGCCTTGCCGTCGGAGCCCTTGAGACCGGAGGACAGGTTGAACTTCATGTTCTCCACGTCCTGCCGGCAGTTCTGCACACCGGTGAACGCCTGCTCCAGTGCCATGATGCCGTTCCGGGTGGCCTGTTCCTGTGACTGCTGGAAGCCTGCCATGTGCCGCACCTCCTGGTGGTTGTCACCGAGTCCCGCGGTGGCGCCGGATGGGCGCCGGTGGGACAGCCGTCGTCCGCGGACCGTGCGCACAACTGGGCCGCCGTACGGCCCGGTTGCAGCCTGCCGGACCCTGGCCGCCCTCAGGATTCTCTGTGATGACTGGACGAGAATCCACCTCGGCAGGCCTTGGGCACCGCATTTTGCGTCGACTACACGGGGAAGACGTCTTATTTCCCCGCGCGGTTCGCCGATTTCCGGTCAAGGTCGCGACCCGGGGTCGACCGGCCGGTCGCCGCCGCCGGCCGTGCAGGGCGCCGCGGTGGCGGTCCCCCGGCCGGCGGCCGCGGCCTGCGGGCTGAGGTCGGGTCCGGTCGGCAGCATCGCCAGCAGCGGTGAGGGCAGGCCCCGTGCCTGCCCCGGGGCGTATCCGAGCGCGGTGAGCGCGTCGGCGCCGACGACCCGGTACTTCATGCCGCTGTCGGTCACCAGGTAGAGCGTGGAGCCCAGTTCGCCCCCGCCGGCGCCGAGCGCCCGCACCAGGGCGCCGCCGCCCGGCCGGACCGTGATCCGCTCGACTGCCGTGCAGGCCGGTGTCAGTCCCTCCGGGGCGGGCTGCGCGGCCGGGCCGAGACCGGACACCGGGGAGAGCGCGACGCTCACCCGGCTGCCGGAGCCGCCCGATTCGATGCGGGCGCAGGCCGTGGTGCCGGCCGCGGGGGCCACCGCCCGCGGCGGCGCCTCGGGCAGGTCTGCGGCCGGGCCGCCGCCGTCCGGCAGCGGGGCCGTACGTCCGTTCAGGGCGTCCGCTCCCAGGTCGGCCGCGGCCGGGGCGGTGCCCGCGTACGCCGTGCCGCGGGTCCGCGGGTCGCCCAGGACGAGGGCGGCGGCGGTCGCGGTGAGCGGGGCGAGGCCGTCCTGGCGCAACAGGTAGTAGCGGGCGGTCGAGCCGGGCACGGTGATGCGGAAGACCTGGCCGACCCGGGTCTCGCGGCCGCCGAGTTCGGGGCCGGCCGCGCCGCCGCCGGGGACCGCCGGCGGGGTCAGGTCGGGGCCTTCGGGCAGGGCGTTGAGGAAGGCGGCGGAGACGCGGGTGCGGGGCTGGGCGTCGTAGCCCAGGGCCTGGGCCGCCCGGGCACCGGCGTCCAGGCGCAGCCTGCTGCCGCGCCACACCAGGTACTCCGCCTGGTCCGGGCCGCTCACCAGCAGGGCCTCGTCGGTGCCCAGTCCGCGGCCCTCGGTGGGCGCGCCGAGCGCCAGGACGGTGCTCGCGGGGCCACCGGGCGTTCCGGAGCACACCTGCCAGGGTCCGGTGTCCAGGCTGCCCGCGGCGGGCAGGGTGTCCGGTGCGCCGGCGATGCCGGCGGGCGCGCCGCGCGGGGTCTGGGCGAGCGAACGGCTGCCCACCGAGGCGACCTTGAGGTCGGCGCCGGCGAGCAGGCGCGCGGAGGCGTAGTTGCGCACCGGCCGCAGCCGGCCGTCCAGGAAGAGGTAGCGCGAGCCGGTCTCCTTGGCGACGACCAGGGTGCCGGGCCGGCGCCAGGAGTCCTTGGTGCCGGGTTTGAACAGGCCGAACACGAAGGCTCCGGCCGACAGCAGGACGGCGATGACGACGCCGATGGCGATGCCGCGGTTGGTGCGTCCCTGCGGGCTCTCCGGGGCGTCCGGGTCGCTGCGGAGCATGGCGGAGGTGAGACGGCCCATGACGAACATGTGGGCCTGGACCTGGTCGCGTTTCGACTGCACTGTGGCGCTCCCCCCGGATCAGCCGTTGAGGGACCGCAGGGCCCCGTAGACACCGAGCACCCACAGGACCAGGGGCAGCAGGGCGATGGCGGCCGCCGAGTGGAACAGCTCCGCCGCGCGTCCCCAGTAGGGCACCAGCCTGCGGCCGGGCACGGTCCACGAGGCGATGGCGGCCGCGGCGGCTCCGGCGAGCAGGGCCACCACGAGCAGCAGTCGCCCGGAGGGCGCGTACGATCCGGCCGCGGTCCACACCAGCAGCACCGGCCCCCAGACGCCCGGCACCACCAGGGACAGCCGCTGCCAGACGTTGCCGAGCCCGCGCGAGTGGAGCAGGAGCAGCAGCGACAGCACGGCCGAGGTGATCACCTCGGCGAGTCCCGGTTCGCGGGCGAGGACGGTGAGGCAGCCCGCGCAGACCAGTCCGACCGCCCCGTACAGCGAGCTCATCCAGCCGTCGGCGAGGACCGCGCGGGCGGCGACCACGCCCGTCGGGTGGGGTTCGATGCCCTCTTGGAGCTGTTGGGCGTTGGTGGGCAGCGGTGGCATCCGCAGGCCCGCCATGCGGAAGGAGAACGAGGGGACGAACGCACCGAGGAGGACGGCGAGCAGCGCCGTCACGGCGACCGTCTCCCGCAGCGGCAGTCCGGCGGTGAGCATCACGGCGCCGGTCAGCGCACCGAACGCGGCGAGCACGGCGGGGGCCAGGAAGCAGGCGGCGTAGGCGCCCACCGCGGCCAGCGCCAGGACCGTGCCGCCGGCTCCGGCCGCGGAGGCGGCGAGCAGCCGAGCGCCCAGGCCCTCCTGGCCGTGCGGGCCGGTGACGGCCCCGCCGGGCAGCAGCCAGCCGGCCAGGGCGAGGTAGGGGCCGGCCAGCAGGCCGAGGGCGGCTCCCGCGCCGCCGTCCCCCACCGCGCGCGCGGCCGCCGCGGCCCCGGCGAGCAGCAGCAGCGCGGCCACCACCGCGCACACCGCGCGGACGGTCCCGGAGCCGCCCGGGAGGGCGAGGACGGCCAGGCCGGTGAGCAGCACGGTGACCGCGAGGGCGCGCAGGGTCACGCGGGCGGCGGCGGGGGTCCAGCCGTGCGGCCGGCGCTGGAGCGCGGTGGCGATGCCGTCGACCAGGTCGTCCAGGTGCACTTCGGGCAGGGCCTCGGTGCGCGGGCGCAGGTAGAGGGTCTCGCCGTCGCGCAGGTCGAGGGAGTCGAGGGTGCGCTCTTCGTCCAGCGGCTCGCCGCCGAGGCGTTGGAGCACCCAGCCGCCGTGGTCGATGCCGGCCTCGGCCAGGTCGTCCCCGGCGTAGCCGAGGACGGCGGGCAGCAGGTCGGCCACCGGGACGTCGGCGGGGACGGCGAGGTCGACGGTGCGGGCGGGGGCGCGTACGGTCAGGCGGCACAGTCCGGCCACCTGGTTGTCACTCATCGGTCTGGCTCACGCCTCTCCGGGTTCGGTCGGCAGGCCAACAGGCATCGGCGGGACGCCGTTTGGGGCCTTGGGCGGTCAGCACGAACGATCGTAGTATCACTCACCTGTCCGAGGTACCGGCCGCTCCCGCGTGCGGCGGGGCCCGCGACCCTGGCGCGAGGAGTCCGTTCGGTGAGTGTGGTGCTGTTCCGAAGGCCGGCCCGCAGGCGCGGCCCGGAGATGCCGGACGGGGAACTGACCCTGCAGGAGCCGCCCGTGCTCCCGGAGGTGGTGCCCGACTCCTCGGCCGTGTGGACGTACCTGCCGATGGCGCTGATGTCGGTGTCGATGATGCTGATGTTCATCCGGCCGGGGGCGGCCGGCGGCAGCGGCTTCATCTACCTCGCGCTGGGGATGATGGTGATCGCGTCGGCCGCGATGATGCTGGGCCAGGTCATGCGGCGCAACAGCGAGCGCAAGCAGCGGGTGAAGGGCGAGCGGCGCGACTACCTGCGTTACCTCACCCAGACCCGGCGCAAGGTGCGGACCGCCGTGATCGACCAGCAGCGGGCCCTGGCCTGGCGGCACCCGGCCCCGGGTGCCCTGTGGTCGATGGTCGGCACCACGCGGTTGTGGGAACGGCGCCCGCAGGACGAGGACTTCGGCGAGGTGCGGGTGGCCGTCGGCGACCAGAAGCTGGGGCTGCGGCTCAATCCGATGGCCACCAGCCCGGTCGAGGACCTGGAGCCGCTCGCCGCCCACGCGCTGCGCAGCTTCATCCGGGCGTACGCGACCGTGCCCGACCAGCCGATCGCCATCAGCATGCGGGCCTGGGCGCGGGTGCTGTTCCGGGGGGACGGGGAGCAGATCCGCGCGCTGGCCCGGGCGCTCGTCGCACAGTTGGCCGCTTTCCACTCCCCCGACGACCTGTGGATCGCCCTGTGCGTGTCAGACGAGCGGCGGGCGGACTGGGAGTGGGCCAAGTGGCTCCCCCACCACCTCCACCCGCAGGAGACCGACGGGGCGGGGCCGGCCCGGATGACCGGTTCGACGCTGGGCGAGCTGGAGGACCTGCTGGGCGCGGAGTTCCTGGAGCGTCCGCCCTTCGACCCGGACGCGCCGGCCGGGCGCGAGGAGCCGTACACGGTGATCGTGGTGGACGGCGGCACGGTGCCCGGCGGGCACCGGCTGGACGGGCCAGGGCTGCGCAACACCGTGGTGCTCGACCTGTCCGGTGCGCTGAGCTGGCGTCCGGGGCGGGTGACGCTGCGCTTCGAGGTGGCCGGGGGCGACTTCCGCCTGGTGCGTACCGACCGCGACCGCAAGGAGCAGGTGGCGCCCCTGGGCCGCCCCGACGCCTTCGGCACCCGCGGTGCGACCGCGCTGGCGAAGCGGTTGGCGCCGTACCGGATGGGCATCGGCACGGACAGCGCCGAACCGCTCTCCACCGACGTCGAGTTGACGACGCTGCTGGGCATCACGGACCTGTACGGGCACGAGCCGGACACGCTGTGGCGGCGCGGCACGGGACCGAGCCGGCTGCGGGTACCGGTCGGCGTGGGTGCGGACGGGGTGCCGGTCGAGCTGGACATCAAGGAGTCCGCACAGGGCGGCACGGGGCCGCACGGCATGCTGATCGGCGCCACCGGCTCGGGCAAGAGCGAGCTCCTGCGCACGCTGGTGCTGGCCCTCGCGCTGACGAACTCCTCCGAGACGCTGAACTTCGTCCTGGTGGACTTCAAGGGAGGCGCCACCTTCCTCGGCCTGGACGAGCTGCCCCACACCTCGGCGGTGATCACCAACCTGGCCGACGAGGCGGCCCTGGTCACCCGCATGCAGGACGCGCTGCACGGCGAGCTGATCCGGCGCCAGGAGCTGCTGCGGGCCGCCGGCAACTACACCTCGGCGCTGGAGTACGAGAAGGCACGGGCGGCCGGCACCCCGCTGGCGCCCCTGCCGAGCCTCTTCGTGATCGTCGACGAGTTCAGCGAACTGCTCTCCGCCCACCGTGAGTTCATGGAGCTGTTCGTGATGATCGGACGGCTGGGCCGCAGCCTCGGCGTGCACCTGCTGCTCGCCTCGCAGCGCCTGGACGAGGGCCGGATGCACCAGCTGGAGAGCCATCTCTCGTACCGCATCGGTCTGCGCACGTTCTCGGCCATGGAGAGCCGCGGGGTCCTGGGGGTACCGGACGCCTACGAGCTGCCCTCCGCGCCGGGCGGCGGCTTCCTCAAGTCCGGTGTGGACGCGCTCACCCGCTTCCGGGCGGCGTACGTGTCCGGGCCCTACCGGCACCGGCGGGGCGGAGCGGGCCAGGCGCGGGCCGCCGGCCAGACGGTGCCCTGGAGCACCGGGTACGTGGTGCCGCGCGCCGCGCCGGACCTGCCGGTGCCCGAGCCCGAGGCCGAGGAGGGCGGCGACTCGCTGCTGTCCGTGGCCGTCGAGCGGCTGCGGGCGGCGGGCCCGCCGGCGCACGAGGTGTGGCTCCCGCCGCTGGACCTGCCCGCGACGCTCGACCAGATCCTGCCGCCGCTGACGCCCGACCCGGAGCGCGGTCTGACCACGGCCGACTCCCCGGACCGGGGGCGGCTGAGGGTGCCGATCGGGATCGTGGACCGGCCGTTCGACCAGCTGCGCGACCTGCTGACGGTCGACCTGTCCGGGGTCGGCGGGCACATCGCCATCGCCGGCGGCCCGCAGAGCGGCAAGAGCACCATGGTGCGCACCATCCTGGCCTCCCTCGCGCTCACCCACACCCCGCGCGAAGTGCAGTTCTACTGCCTGGACTTCGGCGGTGGCACCCTGGCCGGGCTGTCGGGGCTGCCGCACATGTCGGGCGTCGCGGCGCGCATGGACGGCGAGCGGGTGGGCCGGACGATCGCCGAGGTGACCACGCTGCTGGCCGCCCGGGAGAAGTTCTTCCTGGAGCACGGCATCGACTCCATGGCCACCTTCCGGCGGCGACGGGCCGCCGGCGAGTTCCCCGCGGAGGAGCACGGCGACGTGTTCCTGGTGATCGACGGCTGGTCGACGGTGCGGCAGGACTACGACCGCCACGTCTCCACCTTCGGCGCCATCGCGGCCCGGGGCCTCAACTACGGCGTCCACCTCGTCGTCACCACGGCGCGGTGGGTGGAGCTGCCGTCGGCGGTGCGTGACCAGGCGGGCACCCATCTGGAGCTGCGGATGGGCGACGCGATGGATTCCGAGATCGACATCCGGCGGGCCGCGACCGTGCCCCGGGTCCCGGGCCGGGGTCTGACCCGGGAGGGCAAGCTGCACTACCTGACCGCACTGCCCCGCATCGACGGCGGCGAGCGGACCGACGACCTCACGGAGGGCGTGGCGGGTCTGGTCTCGGCGGTCCGGGAGAGCTGGAACGGCCCGTCGGCCCCGCAGGTCCGGATGCTCCCGACCGAGCTCGCCCTGGCGCGGCTCCCCGCTCCCGAGGGTGATTTCCGGATCCCGATCGGGCTGGAGGAGGACGAGCTGTCCACCGTGTGGCACGACTTCAGCGAGAGCCCGCACATGATCGCGGTCGGGGACACGGAGAGCGGCAAGACCAACCTGCTGCGGCTGGTCGCACGGGCGATCATGGACCGATACACCCCGGCCGAGGCCAGGATCATGGTCGTGGACTACCGGCGCGAACTGGTCGAGGCGGTCCCGGACGACTATCGGCTCGGGCACGCGGTCTCCATCGACGCGCTGAAGGACCTGGTGGACGGCGCCGCCCGCGCGGTGCGGACCCGGGTGCCGGGGCCCGACATCGCGCCGGGCCGCATGCGGCTCGCCGACTGGTGGACCGGCCCGCGGCTGTTCGTCCTGGTGGACGACTACGACATGGTGGGCAGCAGTCCCGCGCACCCGCCGTTCGAGGCGCTGCTGCCGCACCTGTCGCTGGGCTGGGAGGTGGGCCTGCACCTGATCGTGGCCCGCTCCGCCAGCGGCGCCGGACGCGGGATGAGCGACCCGCTGATGCGCCGGTTGCAGGAGGTCAACACCCCGTCCCTGCTGTTCTCGTGCCCCCCGTCCGAGGGGTACGTGCTCGGGAACACCAAGGGCCGCCTCCTGCCGCCCGGACGCGCCACCCGCATCGCCCGGCGGCGCACGGTGCAGGTGCAGACCGCGTTCCTGGGGGACCCGGAATCCTGACCGGGGCCGCGGTCAGCCCGGGGCCGGGCCGGCCGGGGCCTGCGGATCGCGGGTGGGGGGCCGCCAGCGGCGGGCGCGGCCGCGGGGCACGACCGCCGCGGCGGCGGCCACCAGCAGGACCAGCCCGCCTCCGGCGGCGGCGACGACCAGGGCCCGCTGCCGGGGCGCGGAGGGGGCCGGGTCGGGCACCCGGGCGGGCGGGGGCGGCGGGGCCGGTGCGGCGCTGTCGGTCAGTACGGCGGTCAGCGCGGCGTACGGGTCCAGCCGGGGCGTCGTG
This sequence comes from Streptomyces subrutilus, assembly GCF_008704535.1. Taxonomy (NCBI): domain Bacteria; kingdom Bacillati; phylum Actinomycetota; class Actinomycetes; order Kitasatosporales; family Streptomycetaceae; genus Streptomyces; species Streptomyces subrutilus. Next base: position 7,318,790 of record NZ_CP023701.1, on the reverse strand, counting down.
TCCGGGTACCCGGACACGACGAGCCGGTCGTGGACCTGCTGCGCGGTCAGCTCGGGATGGCGCGAGCGGACCAGGGCCGCCACCCCGGCGGCATGGGCGGCGGCGAGCGAGGAGCCCGAGCCGAGGAAGTGGCCCTCGCCCCGCGGCCCGGGCCCGACCACCGAGTCACCGGGCGCGGCCAGGTCGGCGCCGACGGCCGTCGGCGCACGCTCCGGACGGCCCCCGCCGGGCCCGTAGTCCATGACGGAGAGCGCCTGCGGGGCCGCAGCCGGCCAGTACCAGGGCTGCTGCGCCGGGCTCGCGCCGCCCGACGCGTCCGGCAGCGCGTCGGGGGCGAAGGGCGCGACGACCAGGGCGTCCCGCTGCGCCGCGTGGGCGACGGCCTCGGTGAGCACCGTGCCGCCGGTCGGCAGCGCCGAGGCCACGTACACCACCCCGGCGCCCTCGTCCGCGGCGGCGCGGATCGCGGCGGCCAGCGACTCCGGGGTCGCGGCGCCGCGCTCGTCCGTGCCCCGTACGGCCAGCAGGCGCGCCGCGGGCGCCACGCCGACGACGCCGACTCCGGGCAGCGGCGCGCCGGCGATCAGTCCGGCGGCGAAGCTGCCGTGGCCCACGCAGTCCAGGGCCGCCGGGCCGATGTGGCGGACCCGCCCGGCCAGTGCGGGCACCCCGTCCCCCACACCGGTGCCGACCACCGCGACGGTCACCCCGGCGCCCTCGGAGAGGCTCCGGGCGCGGGCCAGTCCGAGCGCCCGTACCGACCAGGGCTCGACCTTGGCGACCTGGCCGGAGGCCGCCGCGCAGGGTTCGCCGGCGTCCAGCGAGGAGCGGACCACGGGCAGGCTGATGGGATCGGAGTCGGCGGCGGCGGGCACCGGCCACAGCGCGGAGAGCACCACCGCGGCCACCGCCGCCGCCGGGGCGGGTGCACGGGTCAGCGCGTGTCTCATGGCGCGCATCCTAGGCCGTCCGCTTCGGATCGTGCCGCTCGCGCCCGCGTTGTCCGGGGCGGGTGGGCGGGCCCGGTGGGACGGCGCGTCCGCCGGCCGTGCGCATTCGGCCCGAATCGGCGCGAAGTCGTGAACTGGCCTGCTCCACCTGGTAGATCACGGTTCCCCTCACGTAGCCTGCAAGCGGTGCGCCGCGCCGTTCCCGTGGGGGGCGGAGACGGCGTCGGAGCGAGGAGGACCAGCGTGTCACGGCAGTTGCTCACCGTCAGCCCGGAGGAGCCGCAGGGGTTCCGGACCATCGGTGAGGCCTTGGCGCAGGCCCGCACCGGAGCAGTGATCCGCGTGCGGCCCGGCCGATACCCGGAGAACCTGACGGTCCGCAACCGGGTCACCATCGTCGCCGACGGCGAGCGCGGCAGCGTCGAGATCTGCCCGCGCCGCGGCAGCGCCGTCTCCTTGATCGCCGACGCCGTGATGCTGAGCGACCTCACGCTGCGCGGGGGCACGGAGGACGTACCGGTGGTGGACGCGGCGCGCGGCCAGGTCGCCATGGACGGCTGCACGGTGGTCGGTTCGGGGTGGACGGCCCTGCTGGCCCGCGAGTCCGGTTCGCTCGCCATGCGGGACTGCCGGATCAGCAACCCGGCCGGGGCGGGCGTGGTCGACACGGCGCCGACCGGCACGGTGGTCTCCGGGTGCGTCATCGAGAACCTGGGCACTTCCGGCGTCGTCATCGGCGAGCAGGCCCGCACCACCGTCCGCGACTGCCGCATCCGCGACGCCCGGGGCAACGGGGTGCTCGCCAACGGCGAGGCACAGGGCGTGGTGGAGGACTGCGAGATCACCGGCACGGAGAAGCCCGCCCTGGCCCTGGAGGGCAGCAGCGCCACCCGCGTGCTGCGCACCCGGATCCACGGCGCGGCGGTGGGCGTCTACGTGACCAGCGATTCCCGCCCGCTGCTGGAGGAGGTCACGGTCACCGACACCGGCGGCCCCGGCATCGTGATCGCCTCGGGTGCCGCTCCCGAGCTGGTGCGCTGCCGCACCTCGCGGACCAAGGGCAACGGACTGGCCGTCACCGAGCGGTCCCGGGGCGCGTTCCGGGAGTGCGAGTTCGACTCGGCCGGGGGCGCGGCCATCCGCGTCATCGGTTCCAGCGCGCCCTCGCTGACCGACACCACCGTGCGGGACTGCGCCGATCCGCTGGGCGCCGTGGTGCTGGACGACCATTCCGTGGCCGAGTTCGACCGGCTGCACGTCTCGGACGCGGCCGGTACCGGCATCCTGGTCCGCGGCGGCGGGAACCCGCTGCTGCGCCGTGCCCGCGTGACGTCCGCGCGCGGCCACGGCGTGGAGGTCGTGGACGAGGGGCGCGGCCGGCTGGAGCACTGCGAGATCGACGGAGCCGGGGGGTGCGGCGTACGGGTGGCCACCGGCGGCAACCCGCACCTGCGGGACACCTCCGTGCTCGGCGCCGCGGACACGGGCGTACGGGTGGGGGCGGACGGGCTGGGCACCGTGCGGGACTGCCGCGTGCACGGCTCCGGGGCCGCCGGCATCGGTGTGGACAAGGGCGGCGAACTGTCGCTGGTGCGCACCGATATCACCGGGTCGGGGGCGCACGGCGTGATGGCGTCCGACGGGGCCCGGCTCGCCCTGGAGGCCTGTCTGGTCAGTGGCAGTCTCGGCGACGGCATCCGGGTGGACAGCGCCGAGGCGGTCAGCGCGACCGGCTGCGCGGTCCGGGACAACCGGGGCGCCGGCCTGAAGCAGACCCGGGCCGGTGACCGGCTCACCGTCGAGGACCTGACCAGTTCGGGCAACGGCGCCCCCGACGCGTGGGGTGCCGCAGCCGTAGGCGCCGGCGACGCGCACGGCCCTTCCCGTGCCGCTCCGCGGGGCCCGCTGGAGGAGCTGGAGTCGCTGATCGGCCTCGCGGACGTGAAGCACCAGGTGCGGACCCTGGTCAACCTCAACCAGCTCGCCCAGCGCCGGGCCCGGCTCGGCATGCCGATGCCCCCGATGAGCCGTCACCTGGTGTTCTCCGGCCCGCCCGGGACCGGCAAGACCACCGTCGCCCGGTTGTACGGGGGCATTCTCACCGAGCTGGGGGTGCTGCGCTCGGGCCATCTGGTCGAGGTGTCGCGGGCCGATCTGGTCGCGCAGGTCATCGGCGGTACGGCGATCAAGACCACCGAGGCGTTCAAGGAGGCGCTCGGCGGGGTGCTGTTCCTGGACGAGGCGTACACGCTGCTGTCCGACGGCAAGGGCGGCGGCGCCGACTTCGGCCGGGAGGCCATCGACACCCTGCTGAAGCTCATGGAGGACCACCGCGACGAGGTGGTGGTCATCGCCGCCGGCTACACCGACGAGATGGCCGCCTTCCTGGACTCCAACCCCGGCCTGGCCTCCCGGTTCACCCGCACCATCGACTTCGCGAACTACGCGGTGGACGAGCTGGTCACCATCACCCGGCGGATGTGCGAGGCGCACCACTACACGCTGGACCCCGGCACCCTCGACGCGCTCGCCGGCCACTACGGGCGGATGGAGCGCGGCGCCGCCTTCGGCAACGGCCGTGCGGCGCGCCGGGTGTTCGAGGAGATGGTGGACCGGCAGGCCTTCCGGCTGGGCGCGATGCGGGATCCGGCGGAGAGCGACCTGTCGCTGCTGCTGCCGGAGGACGTGGCGGCCGAGCAGGACGCGGGCGAGCGGACGGCGGCCAGCTCCGAGGAACTGCTCACCCGGCTGGAGGGGATGATCGGCCTGTCCGCGGTGAAGCGGGCGGTCACCGACCAGGTCCACCTGCTCGCCACCGCACGGCAGCGCCGGGCGGCCGGGCTGCCCGCGCCGAGGATCAGCCAGCACCTGGTGTTCTCCGGGCCGCCCGGGACCGGCAAGACGACGGTGGCCCGGCTGTACGCGGGCATCCTGCACTCCCTCGGGGTCCTGCCCAAGGGCCAGCTGGTGGAGGTGGCGCGCACCGACCTCGTCGGCCGCTACGTCGGCCACACCGCGCAGCTCACCAAGGAGGTCTTCGAACGCGCCCTGGGCGGTGTGCTGTTCATCGACGAGGCGTACACGCTGACCCCGGAGGGCTCGCCGTCGGACTTCGGCCGCGAGGCGGTGGAGACGCTGCTCAAGCTCATGGAGGACCACCGCGACGAGGTGGTGGTCATCGCCGCCGGCTACACCGCCGAGATGCGCCGGTTCCTCGACTCCAACCCCGGGCTGACCTCGCGCTTCACCCGCACGGTCGAGTTCGAGGACTACACCTCCGAGGAACTGGTGGGGATCATCACGGCGCAGGCGGCCGACTCGGGGTACGACTGTCCGGCCCCGACGGTGGAGGCGCTGCGCGCGTACGTGACGGCCCTGCCGCGCGACCGCTCGTTCGGCAACGCCCGCACGGGCCGCATCCTGGTGGAGCAGATGATGACCCAGCAGGCGCGACGCCTGGGCGCGGTGTCCTCCCCCGGCCTCGACGACCTGCGCCTCCTGCTCCCGGAGGACCTCCCGGGCTCCCGCCCGACGCCCGTGTGACCCGGCGGCCGTCGCGCCCTCCGCCTGTCTTGCGGCAGGGGCATACGCTGTTGCCCATGACGCAGGAGAAGGACGAGCTGGACGGCCTGGTCCGCAAACGCATCCGCGCCCTGCGCGTGGCCCAGGGCTGGTCCCTGGAGGAGCTCGCGGGCCGGGCCAACGTCAGCCAGTCCACCCTCAGCCGCATCGAGAACGGGCAGCGCCGCCTGGCGCTCGACCAGCTGGTGACCCTCGCCCGCGCCCTGGACACCTCGCTGGACCAGCTGGTCGAGAACGCCACGGACGACGTGATCTCCAGCCCGGTGATCGACGCCGCCCACGGGCTGATGCGCTGGGCCGTGAAGGCCGACCCCGGCCTGTCCGTGGTGCGCCAGCGGATGACCGAACCACCGCCGGACAGCCCCGCCCGTCTGCGGGCGCACCCCGGCCGCGAGTGGCTCGTGGTCCTCTCCGGTACGGCGGTCCTGCTGCTGGGAAACCGGCGCATCCGGATCGAGACGCACCAGGCGGCCGAGTTCCCCACCATGCTGCCGCACGCCATCGGCACCGCCGGCGGCCCGTGCGAGATCATGGGCATCTTCGACCGCGACGCCCGGCGCGGCCATCAGCGCGGTGACGGCCCCGACGCGGGCGCGCCGCACGACCGGGGCGCTCCCCCGGCCTGAGGGCGGTTGCGCGTGCGGCACCGCAGCGGGACCGCGTCTTGCGTTTTCGGCAACACGTTGTGCCGAAACGGCATGGTCCGCCTACGTTGGCCGCATGACATCGCACGCGCACCCCGCTCCGACCCATGCCCACGACCACGACCACACCCACGATCAGGTCGATCATTCGGAGATCCTGGACCTCGACGCGACCGTCCTCGCCGAGCACCTCACCTCCGTCACCGCTTGGCTGCCGGTCGCGGCCCCGCCCCGGCACATCGTCGACCTGGGGTGCGGCACGGGCGCGGGCACCTTCGCCCTCCTGGCCCGCTTCCCCGAGGCGCGGGTGACCGCGGTCGACTCCTCGGCCGCGCATCTCCGGCGCCTGCAGGAGAAGGCCTGCGCCGAGCGGGTCGACGACCGCGTCCGCACCGTCCAGGCCGACCTCGACGCCGCCTGGCCCGACCTGGGCCGCCCCGACCTGGTGTGGGCGTCGGCGTCCCTGCACCACATGGCCGACCCCCGGCGCGCCCTGCGCGAGACCCACGGCGCGCTGGCGCCCGGCGGCCTCCTCGCCGTCGTCGAACTGGCCGGCTACCCCCGCTTCCTGCCCGCTACCGCGCCGGAGGACCGGCCCGGGCTGGAGGACCGCCTCCACGCCGCGAGCGAGCGCCGCCACGAGGGCCTGGTACCGCACCGCGGCGCCGACTGGGGGCCGATGCTCGACGCCGCCGGCTTCGGCGTCGAGGCCGAGCGGACGATCACGGTGGAGATCGCGGCTGCCGACTCCGAGGCCGTCGGCCACTACGCCCTGCGCAGCTTGCAGCGCCTGCGCGACAGCGCTTCCGACGGCCTGGCGCCCGAGGACCTCGACGCGCTCGACCGGCTCCTGGACACCACGGCCGCGCACGGCCTCCCGCACCGGTCCGACCTGGCCCTGCGCACCGAGCGCACCGTCTGGGCCGCACGCCGGGCCTGACCGGCCCCGCCCGCCGAGCGGCGCCCCGGGGCCGGTACGGGTCAGCCGCGCGGGTGGCCGGAGCGGGCCTCGGCGGTGGCCTTGAGATCACGCAGCCACGCTTCGAGCCCCTCCCCGAGGAGCCGGGTGGAGTTCGGTACGTCCGCGTCGACCTGCGCACCGGTCCAGGTCTCCTCGGTGTGCACCCGGACGCCGCCCCCGACCTTCGTGAAGGTCCACAGGTGGACGCCCTCGTCGATGCGCGCCCCTTCGCCCACGGCGGGCCCGCGCCACAGGAGGCAGCTGCCGGGCCTGAGCTGCCCGACGGTGGAGGTGATCGTCATGGCGTCGGCGGGGACGGTGGGCGGCGCGGGGGTGGTCCACCGGAACCGCGAACCCTTCCGCAGGGGGCCGGGGTCGAGGCGCTTCGCCGTGAGGACGGGCGGCTGCCAGGACGGCCAGCGCGCCACGTCGGTCTGCAGCGTCCAGACGGTGCTCAGGGGCGCGTCGATCACGATGTCGGCGGCGTAGCGGACCCGGGCCCCGGGGTCGACGCCCTCTCCCCGGCAGGTGGCGGAGCCGCCGTGGCGGTCCTCCCGCGCCGGGGCGGGGGCGGCGTGGGCGGTCGACACGGACGCCGCCAGGACGCCGGCCACGGCGAACGGGAGCGCCAGGGCGGCGAGACGGCCGCCTTGACGGGGGCGGCGGGAGGTGCGGCCGTTCGGCGGGACCTGCGGGTGGTTGGAGGACATGGTGTTCCCTTCGCTTCGGAATCGTGAGTGCGGTGGCGCCGGGCGCCGGAAAGGACGCCGGCTGCCGGGAGGAGCGGGTCGCGTCAGCCCCGGCGCGCCCGGTGCACGGTGAGGACGAGCGCGCAGGACGCGAGGACGATCAGGCCGACGAAACCGGGGTGGATGTCCTCGGACAGGCTGGGCGCACCGTCGGGCCGCGCCGGCCAGACCACGAGCGGCACGGCGAAGGCGACGGCGACGGCGACGAGCGCGGCCGACCCGCGGACCGCCCGGTCGCGCACCCGGGTGAGGGCACCGACGAGGGCCACGGCGACCGGCACCACCGCGAGCAGCGCGAACCGGGCGAGGACCATGACGGGAACGGCCCAGGCGGAGACGGCCACCGCCCGCGGGACGGGCCGGTCCGCGCGGGCGGGCGGGTTCGACGAGGCTGACATGGGTTCCCCCTCGTACGGGCCGGGCAGGGACCGGCGCGGATAGGCGACGTGAGCGGCAGTGCCGTTAGTGAGAAGTTGTAACGGTTGCGAGTGGCCATCGTCAAGAGGTTTCGTGACACCCTCTCACCAAAGCGTGAACCGGTACCCCTCGCCGGGCGCGGTCGCCCGGCAGAGGGCCGGGCGCCGGACCGCGCCGCCGGTCGAGTGCCGCCTGCGCAGCCGCTGTTGCCGTTTCATCACATCTCGGTGCAGTGGCGATCACATGCGCGGGTCACGTTGGACCGCATGCCCACCCCCCGCGACACCCCCCTCCCCTCCGGCCCGCCGACCCGGTGCTGCCCGTGACGGCGGCGGCCCACCGGCGACCGCCCCGGCGCCGCGTGCTCGTCCTCGTGGGCGGCCTGCTCCTCGCTCCGCTGCCGGTGGTCGTGCTGCTCGGCAACGAGCGGCCCCGGCGGCAGCCGGCGGCGGGTCCGGAGGCCGAGGACGTCCAGCCGCCCCGTCTCGCGGCCGCCTCCCCCGCTCCCCCGCCGCCCGGGTGGATGCCTGGCGCCACCCGGAAGCCGATCGGCGCGAACTTCGGGCAGGGCGGTCGAGCCGGGCAACGGGGCCTGGTCCTGCACGTTCAGGAGGGTGAGGGGTCGCTGTTCGAGCGGTTCTCCGATCCGAGGACACGCAGTTCGGCGCACTTCTGGGTGTCACAGGCGGGTGAGATCGAGCAGTACGTCTCCGTGCACGACCGCGCCTGGACGCAGAGCGCGGGCAATGTCGACTGGGTGTCGGTGGAGACCTCGGGCTTCACCGGCCGCCCCCTCACCGCGGCCCAGGTCGACGCCGTCGCCCGCGTCTACGCCTGGGGCGCCCGGGCCCACGGCTGGCCGCTGGAGGTGACGGACTCCCCCACCGGGCGCGGCCTGGGCACCCATGCCATGGGCGGTGCGGCGTGGGGCGCGCACGCCTGTCCCGGGACGCTGCGGGCGCGGCAGCGCGAGGCCGTGCTCAGCCGGGTGCGCGAGTCGCACCAGGCCTGACGGACGCATCCGGCACGGCCGTCACGCACGGGGCCGCAGCCACCGCGGCCCGCCGGGCCGGGGCGCCGACCCGGCGCGTGGCGTGGTGCGCGGGGCGCCCGGGCGCTGCGGGATGGCCCGTCCGGCGTAAAGGAGTACCGATACTTCACGTCCGACGACGGGCCATTGGGGTGATCCGGCATGTCCTGGCCGGGACGGAGGGCGTTCTCCGGTCTGACGCGGCTGCTTCATGACGCGTCGTTCCGAGATCCATAGGAGTCATCATGCGCATGCGTTCCGCCCTGACCGCGTCCGTTCTCGCCGCCGGCATCCTCCTCGGGGGCGCCGGCGCGGCCCTGGCGAACGGTGGCGTCGAGGGCGAGTACTTCGACGGAGGCGCGTCGCGCTTCGCCTCCACCTGCTCTTCGGCCGCCGCGGTTCCGGCGCGCTTCGGCCCCGCGTACACCAGCTCGTGTGCCGCCGAGGGCGAGCGCGAGTGGGCCGAGTTCGCGCGCCTCTCCGCCGGCCGCTGACCCCTGCCGGCCGGATACCCGGCCGGCCGCTCGACCGGTTGCCTCCGGGGGCCCCGTCACCGGCGGGGCCCCCGGCCCGTTGCCGGGTGCGGTTCAGGGGTGTCCGGCCTCGTCCGTGTGCTCCGCCTGGCCGGTGAACCTGCTCAGGAACACGTCGTACCAGCCGTCGGGCCGGCGCGTGAGGACCGCGCCGTCCTGCCAGACGCCGTTCTCCGGCCACCAGGGCGAGTCGACCGGGTCGCCCTGGTTCTGGTGGACGTTGCGCATGCCGGGACCCTCGGCGGAGGGCTCCCCGAAGACCATCGCCTGCCGGCCGGGTACGAGCAGGGACTCCAGCGCGGCGGTGGCGTCGAGGTGCGAGCCCGAGACCCAGGGGCGGGGCGGCTTGATCCGGTCCAGGAAGCGCCGCACCGGGGCGGGCGGCCGGCGGACGAAGAGAAAGCCGGGGCGGTCCACGAGGGCCGGGTGGCGCAGGTGGTCGAGGGCACCGGAACCGGAGCTCGTCGACAGCTCGTGGTACCCCTCGCCGAGGGCGGGCACCGGCTCCAGGATCGACGGGGCGAGCCGGAACGCCTTCCACTGGACGGCGGTGCCGGGCCGACTGCCGTCCACGTCGACGGCGCACCGGTGGCGCCCGCCGGGCGCGTCCACCTCCAGGTTGACGTGGTGCCAGTGTCCCCGGGCGTCGGGCTGGTCGCGGAAGTGACGGTGCAGCGTCCCTGACAGGACCCCGTAGGCATCGAGCGGCATGGGGCCAGTCAACCATCCGGCGGGCCCGCGGGTGACGGACCCGCGAAAGCGCGGCCGACGCACCCGATGGGCCCACCCCGGGATGCGCCGCGGGCCCGGGCCCCCTGCAATGGACGCACGCGGCTTCGCGCCCCAACCGTCCCCGGGAGTGCCATGGGTGAGCCGTCCGAGCCGCACGGGCCCCGCGTACGGCGGCGGTCCCGCGCGCCGCTCGGGCTGCCGGGACGTGCGCTGCGACGGGACCTGTCCCAGCTGGTCTGCGCGGTCGCCGGTCTGCTGCTGGGGCTGCTGACCCCGCTGGTCGACGCGGGACCGCAGGTGGCCTCGGACCGGGTGGTGAGCATGCTCTTCACCATCGGCTTCGGCGTGATCAGCCTGGCGAGCATCATCTACTCGATGCTGTTCCTGGTCGTGCAGTTCTCCGCGAGCACGTTCACGCCCCGCCTGGGGCTCTTCCGGGACGAGCCGATCGTCTGGCGCGCGTTCGCCTTCACCGTGGGCGTCTTCGTCTTCTGCATCACCTCGGCCCTCGCCGTCGGCGCCCGGCCGGAGGTCTCCGCCGCCGTCCCGTGCGCCGCCATGATCCTCACCCTGGTGGCGCTCGCCCTCATGCGCACGCTCCAGATGAGGGCCTTCGCCTCGATCCAGCTCGGCCACGTGCTGAGCGCCATCGTCGACCGCGCGCACCACGTCTTCGACGCCCTGTACGAACGGCCGTACGGCGGGGGCGCGCCACCCGGTCCCGGGCCGCGCGCCCCCACGGCGACGGCCCCCGCCATCACGGTCCACTGGACCGGAGCGGCGGCCGTACTGCAGCGGATCGAGGTCACCGCGCTCGTGCGCGCGGCCGCGGACCACGGCGGCTCGGTCGCCTTCCGCGTCGCCCCGGGCGTGACGCTGACCCGCGGCGCGGCCATCGCCGAGGTGACGGCCGGCGGAGCGGCGGAGGCCGCCCTGCGCACGGCCTTGGGGAGGGCTCTGGTGACCGGGGTGGAGCGGACCTTCGACCAGGACCCCGAACTGCCGTTGCGGCTGTTGGCCGACATCGCCCTGCGGGCGCTGTCGCCGGCGGTGAACGATCCGGCCACGGCGGTGGAGGCCCTGGACCGCGTCGAGGACCTGTTGGCCCGTCTGGTGGGCCGCGAGCTGGACGTGGGCGGCTTCCGGGACGACGCGGGCCGGCTGCGGGTGACGGTGCCCGTGCCGGACTGGGAGCGGTACGTCCGTACCGCGGTCGACGACGTCGGCTACGCCGCCGCCGGTTCCGCGATGGTCCTGCGCAGGCTGCGCGACCTGCTGCTCCGGCTGGCCCGGTACGCGCCCGCGAGCCGGCGGGCCGTCCTGGAGGAGCGGCTGCGGTGGGTCGAGCGGGCGGGCGGCGGGGCGTTCCCGCTCGTCTGGACGCCGCCGCCGGACGGATAGGGCCCGCACGGCCGCCGCCGCACACGGCGGCGGCCGAGGGACCGGCGGCCCGTCGACGCGGGCCGGGGCGGACGCGTCGGCGCCGTTCAGTCGAGGCAGAACTCGTTGCCCTCGACGTCCCGCATCACGAGGCACGACTCGTTGTCGTCGTCGGCGAGCAGCAGGCGCACGCGCGCCCCGCCGAGCGCGACCAGGCGCGCGCATTCGGCCTCCAGCACGGCGACGCGCTCCTCGCCCACCAGCCCGGTGCCGACCCGCACGTCGAGGTGCAGCCGGTTCTTGACGGCCTTGCCCTCGGGAACGCGCTGGAAGAACAGGCGCGGACCCGCACCCGTGGGGTCCGTGCACGCCGACCACGCTCCCCGGTCCGCGGGCGGCAGCGAACCGCGGAACTCCTCCCACGTGGCGAACCCGGCCGGAGGCGGCGGTAGGACGTACCCCAGCACCTCGCACCAGAAATGGGCGACGCGCTCGGGGTCCGCGCAGTCGAAGGTGACTTGGAACTGCCTGATCGTTGCCATCGGCCCACCCTAGTGACGCGCGGCGCCCACCGGGACCCCCGGTGCCCCGTCGCCGCACCGGTCGGGGACGCGCCGCCGTTCGTCCGCGGTTGATCGTCCCGCGGCGGGGTAGCGGAGCGCCATGGCCTCCGAGAACGCTTCCACCCCTGCCACCGGTTACCTCCGGCCCGAGATCGACGTCTCGACGCTGACCGAGGTGCTCGACGGCGAGTACGCGGGCATCCGCGACCTCGTCCGCACCAATCTGGCGAAGCACGCCTCCGTCCTCGAAGAGGCCGACGAACTCGGCATCGACGCGTTCCGCGAGCGCGTGCGCGAGGTCGTCGTGGACATGGCCTCGACCGGCCAGACCGGCATGGGGTTCCCCGCCGCGTACGGCGGGGGCGGGGACGTCGGGGCCTCGATCGCCGCGTTCGAGACGCTCGCCTTCGGCGATCTGTCGGTCCTGGTGAAGGTCGGCGTGCAGTTCGGACTCTTCGGCGGTGCCGTGCTGCAGCTCGGCACCGGACGCCACCACGAGGCCTACCTCGCGGACATCGTCGGCGGAAGGCTCATGGGCTGCTTCGCGATGACCGAGACCGGCCACGGCTCCAACGTCCAGGCGCTCGGCACCGTCGCGGCGTACGACGTCGCGAGCCGGGAGTTCGTCATCACCACCCCCGACGACCAGGCGCGCAAGGACTACATCGGCAATGCGGCGCGCCATGCCGAACTGGCCGTGGTCTTCGCCCAGTTGGAGGTGGGCGGCCGGTCCCGGGGCGTGCACGCCTTCGTCGTCCCGCTACGGATCGACGGCGCGACGGCGCCCGGTGTCCGCATCGAGGACGACGGCCGCAAGATGGGGCTCAACGGCGTGGACAACGGCCGCATCTGGTTCGACGGCGTGCGCGTGCCCCGCGAGGCCCTGCTCAACCGGTTCGCCGACGTCAGCGCCGAGGGCGTCTACGAGAGCGCGATCGACAACCCGAACCGACGCTTCTTCACCATGCTCGGCACCCTGGTGCAGGGACGGGTGAGCATCGCCGGCGCCGGTGTCGGGGTCGCCAAGGTCGCCTTGGCGATCGCCACCAAGTACGCCGTGCGGCGAAGGCAGTTCGAGGCGGCCGCGGACACCGGGGAACAGGTCCTCCTCGACTACGGCCTGCACCAGCGGCGCCTGCTGCCGCTCATCGCCCGGACGTACGCCCTGCACCTCGCACAGGACGGCGTGCGCACCCAGCTGCACGAGGTCTTCTCCGGCATCGACGACGACGCGCAGGCGCGGCGCCGGCTGGAATCGCGGGCCGCGGGCCTCAAGGCGCTCGCCACCTGGCACGCCACCCGGGTCGTGCAGGAGTGCCGCGAGGCGTGCGGCGGCGCGGGCTACCTGGCCGTCAACCGGTTCGCCGCCCTCAAGGGCGACAGCGACGTCTTCACCACCTTCGAGGGCGACAACCACGTCCTGCTGCAACTCGTGGCGAAGGGGCTGCTCACCGATCACGCGAGCGAGTTCGAGGACCTCGACCAGCTCGGCATGGTCCGCTACGTCACCGGCCTCGCGGTCGAGACGGTCATCGAGCGGACCTCGGCCCACAAACTGCTCGAACGGGTCCGCGACCTGCTGCCCGGCGGCGACGAATGGGACCGCGAGGCCGGCCTGCTCGACTCCGAGTACCAGCTCGCCATGGTCCGTTTCCGCGAGGAGCACATGCTCGCCGGTCTGGCGCGCCGGATCAAACGCGGGATCGACCAGAAGCGCGACCCGGGCGCCGTCTTCTCGCAGGTTCAGGACCATGTGATCGCGCTCGCGCGCGCGCACGTCGAGCGGCTGGTGACGGAGTCCTTCGTGGACAAGGTGCGCGCGCTGCCCGAAGGCGGCGAGAAGGAGGCGCTCGGCCTGCTCTGCGACCTGTTCGCCCTCTCGACGATCGAGGCGGACCGGGCCTGGTTCATGGAGCACGGGCGGCTGACCGTGCAGCGGTCCAAGGCGATCAGCCGCGAGGTGAACGACCTCTGCCGCAAGGTGCGCCCCCTCGCGGTCGACCTCGTCGACGCGTGGGGCATCCCGTCGGCCGTGCTGCGGGCGCCGGACCTCGTGGGCTGACCCGGGGCGACGCCGGAGGCCGCCGCGAGGAGTGCGGGACGGCGACAGAAGAAAGGGCGGTGAGAGCACTCTCCCCGCCACTGTCAACATATAGCGCACAGGGGGGCTTGCCACAAGGCCGGGGGGACGGCGCAGAATCGTCGGTCTACGCCACTACCTGCGGAAATGGGGCCACGACGTGTCTGGGCTGTTGTCGTCGGAGCAGTACGTACGTGATCTGCGACAGGTCGACGAGACGCACGTCGCGCTCGTCGGCGGCAAGGGCGCCCACCTCGGCGCCCTGTCACGGATCGAGGGCGTCCGCGTGCCGGTCGGCTTCTGCGTGACGACGGAGGCCTTCGGGCGGGTCATGGCGCAAGCGCCGTCGATCGGTGAGCGGATCGACGCGCTGGCGGGCCTGGACCCGGAGGACCGCGGGGGCCGGCAGGCGATCCGCACGCTCAGCGCGGAGATCCGCCGCACCATCGAAGGGATCTCCGTCCCGGACGAGCCGGCGGCGGCGATCACCGGCGCGCTGACGCGGTTCGGCGGAGGAGCCGCGTACGCCGTCCGGTCCAGCGCGACGGCCGAGGACCTTCCGACGGCCTCCTTCGCCGGCCAGCAGGACACGTATCTGAACGTCGTGGGGCCGGCGGCGGTCCTGCGGCACGTCAGCCGGTGCTGGGCCTCGCTGTTCACCGAACGGGCCGTGATCTACCGCCGGCGCAACGGCATCGACCACCGTGCGGTGCGGATGGCCGTGGTCGTGCAGCGGATGGTCTTCCCGCACGCCTCCGGCATCCTGTTCACGGCCGACCCCGTCACCGGCAACCGGAAGGTCGCCACCGTGGACGCGGGCTTCGGCCTCGGCGAGGCACTGGTCTCCGGCCTGGTGGATCCGGACGTCTTCACGGTGCGGGACGACGAGGTCGTCGGCCGGGTGATCGCCGCGAAACGGCGGGCCCTGCACGCCCTGCCGGAGGGCGGGACCCGGGAGGTGGCGGTCGATCCGCGGCTGCGGGAGCAGCCGGCGCTGACGGATGCGCAGGCCGTACGGCTCGTGCGGCTCGGCCGGCGGATCGAAGCGCGTTTCGGCCGCCCGCAGGACATCGAATGGTGCCTGGTCGACGACGGCTTCCAGATCGTGCAGAGCCGGCCGATCACGACGCTGTTCCCCGTCCCCGAGACCGACGACGGGGAGAACCACGTCTACGTCTCCGTCGGCCACCAGCAGATGATGACCGACCCGATGCGGCCCCTGGGCCTCTCGATGTGGCAGCTGACCGCCATGGCGCCGATGCTCACGGCCGGTGGCAGGCTCTTCGTCGACGTCACCGGGCGCCTGGCCTCGACCGCGGGCCGCGCCGCCCTGCTGGACGTCATGGGGAAGGGCGATCCGCTGGTCAGGGATGCGCTGGAGACCGTGCTCGACCGTGGGGACTTCGTCCCGACCCTTCCGGACACGGGCCCCGGCGGGCCGCCGGCCGGTGGCGCCCCCGCCCCGATCGCGACCGATCCGGCGCTCGTCGCCGAGCTGATCGAGCGCAGCCGGGTGTCCGTCGCCGCCGTGGAGCGCGACATCCGGACGAAGAGCGGACCGGCGCTGTTCGACTTCCTGCTGGAGGCCTTCGAGGAGCACAAGCGGGTCCTCGCCGATCCGCTGAGCATGCAGGTGATCATGGCGGGGATGGAAGCCACGTGGTGGCTCAACGACACGCTGCGGGAGTGGCTGGGCGAGAAGAACGCGGCCGACACGCTCACGCTCTCCGCCCCCGGCAACATCACGTCGGAGATGGGGCTGGCGCTGCTGGACGTCGCGGACGTGATCCGCCCCCGGCCGGAGGTGGTCGCGTTCCTCCAGGGCGTCGAGGACGACGGCTTCCTGGACGAGCTGGCGAAGCTCGCGGGCGGGAGCGAAGCGCGCGACGCCATCGAGGCCTACTTGGACCGGTACGGGATGCGGTGCGTCGGCGAGATCGACATCACCAGGCCGCGCTGGCGCGAGCGCCCCGCCACGCTCGTGCCCCTGATCCTCGACAACGTCCGCAACTTCGGGCCGGGCGCCGCGGCGCGGCGCTTCGAGGAGGGCCGGCAGAAGGCTCGGCAGAAGGAACAGGACGTGCTGTCCCGCTTGCGGGGGCTGCCGGACGGGGACCGCAAGGCCGAGGAGACCCAGCGGATGATCGACCGGGTGCGCACCTTCATCGGGTACCGGGAGTACCCGAAGTACGGCATCATCAGCCGCTATTTCGTCTACAAGCGGGCGCTGACGAAGGAGGCCGAGCGCCTGGTGCGGGCGGGTGTGCTCGCCGAGGCGGAGGACGTCTTCTACCTCACGTTCCAGGAGCTCCGCGAGGCCGTGCGCGCGAACCGGGTGGACGACCGGCTGGTCCGGCAGCGCAGGGAGGCGTTCCGGTGGTACCACGCGCTCACGCCGCCCCGGGTGCTCACCTCGGACGGGGAGGCCCTCAGCGGCGCCTGGCGGCGCGAGGACGTGCCGGCCGGCGCCCTGGTCGGCCTCGCCGTCTCCGCCGGGACCGTCGAGGGGAGGGCCCGCGTCGTCCTCGACATCGCGGACGCCGATCTCGAAGCGGGCGACATCCTGGTCACGGCCTTCACGGACCCCAGCTGGTCGCCGCTGTTCGTGGCCGTCGCGGGCCTGGTGACGGAGGTCGGCGGGCTGATGACCCACGGCGCGGTGATCGCCCGGGAGTACGGCCTGCCGGCCGTCGTGGGCGTGGAGCGGGCCACCGGGCGGATCCGGGACGGCCAGCGGATCCGCGTCCACGGAAGCGACGGCTACGTCGAGATCCTGCCCTGACCCGGCCGACCGCCGCTCGGAGCCACCCGGCACGGCCGGGCGACCGAGGGCTGGGAACGGATCGCCGACCGGGTCCACGCGCTGCGGACCGACCCGGCTGCACGCCGCCTCCGACGGGCTCGTCGCCACCCTCGTCCGCATGGTCACGGCGACCGGAGCGGCCGATCCCGGCGCGTGAGGTGGTCCGGCGCCGTCGGCGCCGGACCCCGACCCGCACAGCGCAACCGCCCCGGGACGCAAGTCAGTTGCCGACGTCCTGGTTGAAGCGGTTCGAACAGTCCTGCCGGTCCTGCTCCGTCCGCGCGTTGTTCACGCAGGACCGCAGGTCCTTGCCCTCGTCCGAGTTCAGGATGGAGACGCCGACCGCGACGAGGATCCCGGCGATGACCACGGTGACGGAGCCCAGGACCAGACCGCTGATGGCCATGCCGCGGCCACCGGCGCCACCGCGGGCGCGGCGCAGGGCGGCTATGCCCAGTCCGATGGCCACCAAGGCCAACGGAATGCCCACGAACCACAGCCACAGCAGCAGCAAGGACGCGACGCCGGTGACGAGCGCGGCCACGGCGAGGCCGTTGCGGCGGCCGGGACGCGCGGGAGCGGGGGCGGTGTGGGTGCCGGAGCCCTCCGGGGAGCGGTACGGGTCAGACATGTGCGGGTCCCTTCATCGAGCGGCCAGGGGACAACTCCGTTGCACGGGAGCGTCGTTCGGCGCTTCTGCCACGGCTCCACCTGTACAAACCCGCCGCGGGCGCGAACCTCGCACGGGCGCGGTCCGCCGCCGGGGAGCGCACAGGGGCGCGGCCGGCCCGATCCCCGCGCCGTCGACGCCGGGGCAACTCACCTTGGTGACGGACCTGTCAAGCCGGGGGCGCGTGGACCTCCAGGTCGGGCGTTCCGCGACCGCGTTCACCTGCGGGTTCGATGCCGGGAGATGCGGTGGGGGAAGGTGCGGCGCAGAATCGGGGTGATGGGGGCAGAGCGGCGGCGCGGCCGTGTCCGCCGCACCTCGGCGACAGAAGGAAGGTAACCCCATGTCCCTCCGATCAGCCCGAATGCGGCGCAGGTGCACCTTCGCCTGCGCGTCCTCACTGCTGGTGCTCGCGGGATCCGTCGGCGGCGCCGCGGCGACGACGGCGACCTCCCCGTCGGGTGTGGGCGCGCGTGCCGTGCTCCCCGCGCAGGTCGACCCCGGCCAGATCGTCAGCCTGGTCAACCAGGCCCGCACGGAGGCCGGTTGTCAGCCCCTCGCGGTGGACCCGGCCGTCACCAAGGCGGCGCAGGAGTACGCGAACGACACGACCACCAACCACGTGGGATCGGACGGCTCCACCGTGCCCGACCGGCTGAAGAAGGCCGGGGCCACCTTCAGCGCCTCCGCGGAGAACATCGCCTGGGGCTCGGGTGACGCGAAGACGCACGTGGACGGCTGGCTCAAGAGTTCCGGCCATGCGGGCAACATCAAGAACTGCGGCTTCTCGAAGACGGGCGTCGCGGTGGCAGGGGACAGGATCGTCCAGGTCTTCACCAACTGACCGGCGCCCGTGGGGGCCGCGCCCGTGGGGGCCGGCCCCGAGTACGGGGTACCCGGCGTCAGGAGTCTGCTGACGCCGGGTGCCCCGTTCGCACGGTGCGAGACGCAAGGCGCACGGTAGGAGCTAGTCGGCGGCCACGCGGCAGGCGGTCACCGCGGTCCCGTTGGTCACCCCGCTGTCGACGAGGCCGGTCAGGCAGCGCGCGTGGTCGCCGGTCAGGCCGACGTAGCACGCCATCCGGACGCTGTCCGGGGCCTCGCCGCCCTTCACCTCCCGCTCGACCTGGTTGATGCAGGCCGTGACGTCCGCGTGGGCGGCGGGGGCCGCGAAGGCCGCCCCTCCGAGCGCGAGGGTCAGGCCGGTGAGGACACTTGCGATACGTCTCGATGTGCGCATGGGGATGCCCACCTGCTCTCCGGGATCGCCGCGCGGCCCGGCCCGGTATCTGGACGTGCCGAAAACCGTGCGGAACGGCACCGAGCGCACGGGGCCGCCGTACGGCCACGGGGCCCGGCCCCCGTACCGGACCCGCTCGGCAGGGTCTCCCTCCCTCCTTCGACGCTAGAGCAGCCCCGTACCCCCCGCACCCGGTGCGCTGGTGCGCCCGCGCAGCACGGGCAGTCGCCACACGTCAACCGGGCGCCCGGCGACTCACTCTCACGTGGGCCGAACACGGTTGACGACCTGGGCTTTTCGGCCGTTCGTGGGGATGAAGGCGGGACGCGGTGTGGTCTGTGCGCCGGAAGGCATCTGGGCGCGGATGCGGGGTCGGGCGCGGCCGCCGTCACTTTCCGTAGCCGCTCCCCGCAAACCCGCCGCCCCGGATTGGCCAAGTCCGGTGCCCGTGCGCTGTCCGTCCTTCCCGTTCTGCGTTGTGCTTTCGGCGGATCCAGCGCCACCGCGGCCCGCAGTCGCCGTCCGGTCGGCGGGGATCCCGCTCAGCCGCGCCGAACGAAGGGGACACCAGTGACCACCCCATCTCCTGCCCCGCTCAGGGTCGCCCTGGCCAACGGAAGTTTCGAAGAGCCCGTCGTCACCGCCTACGAGGTCCTGCCGGACGCGTCCCAGACGCAGGCGGCCAAGCGGGTCCCGGGCTGGCGCACCACCGCCACCGACCACATGATCGAGCTGTGGCGCTCCGGCTTCAACGGCGTCCCGGCCGCACACGGCTCCCAGTTCGCCGAGCTGAACGCCAATCAGGTCGCCACGCTCTACCAGGACGTGCCGACGACGCCCGGCTCCAAGCTGTACTGGCGGCTGGACCACCGGGGCAGGGCCGGCCAGGACACCATGGCCCTGGACATCGGTGCACCGGGCGCCGTGGTCGAGCAGCGGCGCTTCACGGACGGCAACACCGCATGGGGCGCCTACACGGGCACCTACACCGTCCCGGCGGGCCAGACGGTGACCCGCTTCGCCTTCCGTTCCGTCTCGGCCGCCGGAGGAAGCCAGGCGGTGGGCAACTTCCTGGACGGCATCTTCTTCGGCACCGCCCCCCTCGTCGTGCTCACCAAGACGGCCGCCCCCACGGGACCGCTGGAGGTGGGGGACGTCATCACCTACCGCATCCGGGCCGCCAACGAGGGCGGGGGCGCGGCCGAAGCCCTGACCCTGACCGATGCGATCCCGGCGGGCACGACCTACCTGCCCGGGTCGCTGCGCATCATCGACGGCCCCCAGACCGGGCCGAAGACGGACCGGCCCGGCGACGACCAGGCGTACTTCGACGCCCAGGGCGACACGGTGGTCTTCCACCTGGGCGACGGCGCTTCCGCCGACCGGGGAGGCAGCCTGGCCAACACCGCGGACCTCCCGGGCGGGACCACGGTCGAGTACCGGGTCACCATCGATCGGGCCGCCGGGGGCCGGAGGATCACCAACCGCGCCACCGCGACCTACGAGAACCGGCTCGGGCCGACCCCCGAGGCGCTGACCGCCACGTCCGACGAGACGGCCACGGAGGTGCGTCCGGCCGCCGACCTGGCCGTGGTGAAGGCGGCGGACGCGACGACGGTCACGGTCGGCCAGACCGTCACCTACCGGATCACCGTGCACAACTCCGGTCCGAACCGGGCGACCGGGGTCACCGTCGGCGACCCGCTCCCCGACGGCCTGGCCTTCCTGTCCGCGGTGGCCTCCCCCGGCGCCTACGATCCGGCGACCGGACGGTGGACCGTCGGCGACCTGGCCGACGGGGCCGACGCCACCCTCGTCCTGCGGGCCAAGGCGACCGCGCCCGGCCGGATCACCAACACCGCGACCGCCACCGGCGCCGAGAAGGACCCCGACCCCGCGAACAACGCGGACGCGGTCACCGTGTGCGTCGAACGCGCCCCCGCCTGCTGCGACCCGTGCTCCACGGAGGACGCCTCCGTCGGATGACGGCCCGTCCCCGACCACGACCGGCGCACGCGGTCGTGCGCACCGCGCGGTCGTGCGCACCGCGACACCGCGGCCGGGGCCCCGGGCCAGTTCCGGCCGCGGGCCGTGCGTCGCGGCCCGCGGTCAGGCGTCCGGCCGGGTCACTTGGCCTCCAGATCCTTCCTGATCAGGCTCATCGCGGCGGCCAGTCGGCTGAGCCCGGTCTGTACCTCGCGGATGCCCGCCCCGGCCCGCGCCTCGTCCTTCGTGCCGGTTCCGGCGACGCACTCTTTGCCCCCGTCCTCGAAGGCGGTCAGGGCTTCCGTCCAGAACCCGCGGGCGTTCTCGCTCGGGATGGTGTCGAGCTTCTTGGCCTTCGCCACCGCCGTGAGCAGCTCCTGGCAGGCGGGGCCCCAGATGTCCGCCGGGCGGCCGGACACCTCGCTCACGCGGCCCGAGGTGTCCGAGAGCGCCTTCATACTGGTCGAGCCGCCCGAGGACCACCAGTCCTCCAGTTCCTCGGCCGGGGTCGAAGCGCACCCGGCGAGCAGCACCGCTGCGGCGACGGCAGCGGTGGGGACGGCGAGTGAGCGGACCGGAGAACGCATGGAACCCCCCTGTGTTCGGTCGTGCCGATGCTGTCAGGAACACGCGGCTACCGACAGGGCGATGCCGGAACCCGAACCCCCCGCACCCGCGGAGGTGCGCGGCGGACGACGTGTGCAGACGCGTGCAGCGGACCAGGTGCGGCACGACGAACCCCCGGCCCGTTCGGCCGGGGGTTCGTGGCGTGGCGCGCACCTCGTGCGTCAGCCGCGGGTGGTCTTGCGCCAGCCGAAGGGCCCGGGCAGGTCCACCGAGGTGGTGCGGCGGCCGGTGCTGCTGTGGGTGTGGCGGGGGCCGTGCTTGCCGCCGCCGGTGGTGATCGACCACGACTTGCGGTTGATGTTGAGCCGGACGCCGGGCAGGATCCTGAAGCTCTTGCGGAATGTCAGCGGCATGACGTCTCACTTCCTCGGTGCGCGTAGGGACGGACGACCCGACTGCGCCTGTGTGCGGGCCAGTTGACGTACGTGTATCCGGCTCGGCCCGTTCCATGCGCGCACGGTCGACGCGGGCTGCGCGGCACGGCGGCCGAACGCCTCGGGCCGGGAGGAGGAGCCCGACGGCGGTGGCGGCCGGGGAGCGCCGCAGGGGCGGTGGGGACACGGGCGCACGGGTGCACGGGAAGCCTCCGGGGCGGGATCGGGGCCTGATGCGGGGCCGTACGAGGCAGCCTGGGCCTCGTACGGCGCAGTGCCGGCGCACCGGAGAGGCCCCGGACCACCGGGATGGCTAGCGTCGGTGCCACGACCCGTCAGTTCGCACAGCGTATGGAGGCGTCATGTCCCGATGGAGCCGCCGGCTGGTGAGCGCGTGCGCGGGTGCGGTCGCCGTCTGCCTGCTCGCCGGATGCGGTCTCGGCGCACCGCCCGGGGGTTCGAGCGGTCCCGGCAGCGCCGCCGGGACCGAGGTCGCCGTCGGCGCCTACCTGCACTACGGCTCGCCCGGCGTCACGAGGATGGAGGAGCTCTCGCGCTGGCTCGGGGGCACCGAGCTGCGGGCCGGGCACACCTATCTGCCCGGTGACACCTGGGCCAACATCGAGGGAGCACCCGATTCGCTGCGCAGTTGGGCGCGGTGGCGCAGGGCGAAGGCCGACCGGCTGTTCGTCCTGAACGTGCCCATGCAGGAGCGCAACGAGGCGGGCCTCGCCGACGGCCCGGTCGCCGAGCTGATCCGCTCCGGCGCGCGCGGTGGGCACGACCACCACTACCGAAGGCTGGCCGGCCGCCTGGTCGCGCTCGGGCTGCCGGACACGGTGATCGTCCTCGGCTGGGAGATGAACGGCTTCAACTACTCCCACCGCTGCCGGCCGGACCCCGCGAACTGGAAGCGGTACTGGCGGCGCATCGTGGCCGCCATGCGCTCCGTGGAGGGCCAGCGGTTCCGGTTCGACTTCGCCCCCAACCGCGGCCGTGACGCGGTCGCCTGGCCCGCGTGCTATCCCGGCGACGACGTGGTCGACCTCATCGGCATGGACACCTACGACCAGCCACCCGGCCGTGACTTCGACGAACAGGTCACCCAGCCCTACGGTCTCCAGCAGCAGGTCGACTTCGCGAAGGCGCACGGCAAGCGGATCTCGTACCCCGAATGGGGGCTGTTCCGCAACGGCGACAACCCGGAGTACATGCGCCGGATGCTGGCCTGGATCTCGGCCCACGCGCCGCTCTACCACAGCATCACCGACTACTGCCCGCACGGCGTGTGGCAGTGCGGCCGCAACCCGCGCTCCGCGCAGGTGTTCCGGGAGCACTTCGCCGACCGGGCCGACCCCGATCGCGACTCCTGACCGTGCCTCCGCGCGCACCCGCGGGCCCCGGCCGCCGGGCCGCGGTCGGCCGGGCCCCGTGGTCGGAGCGGGTCGGGACGCGGCTGCCGGATGCGGCTGTCGGATGCGGCCGGCGTCCCGACCCGGCGGTGGGGCGTCAGGCCGCGGGTACCCGGTCGAGGTAGTAGAGCCACCGCCCCTCCGACTGCTCCTCCCCGCGGTTCGCGGTGGCGCGGTCGACGGTGACGCTCTGCCAGCAGGCGGCGACCGCCTCCGGGAACGCCAGGGCCGCTTCCTCGTCGGTGGCCGCGAGCTCGACCAGGACGCGGTTCGGGCGTTCCGCCCCCTCGCCGCACGGCCGCCCGGATCCGGTGGCGGCCGGGGCGCCCGCGTCGGACGGCGGGCGGGCCGGCAGGCCGATGGCCGGTTCCGCCGGGTGCGCGGTGCGGTGCCCGGTCGTCTTCACGTTGAGGATGATCTGGATGCATTCGGCGAAGTACGGCCCCGGCAGCGGGATCTCGTACTCCGGGTACCGGAGGTAGCCGTCGGTGACGGCCTCGGCGATGTAGCTCATGACGGCGATGGCGGCCTCGGTGCGACGCGATCTGCCGCCGGCCGCGAGGCGGTCGAGGATGCGCAGGCAGGTGCCGATGCCCGAGCGGTCGGCGTCGGCCTGGTCGTGCCAGAAGGCGGCCGCGTGGCGGTCGCCCCCGGCCCGGTGGTGCAGGGCGAGGCAGTAGGAGGCCGCGGCGACTCCGGCCCCGGCCGCGTACTGCCACCAGAAGCGCGCGCCGTCCTCGGCGTCGGCGAGGTGGAGCAGGCAGCCCAGGATCCAGGCTCCGTGGGGGGCGGGGAGCTGCTCGGTGATGAAGTCGGTGATCTGTTCGGGAGTGGACCGGGCGACGACCACGTCGCACAGGGAGCGCAGGTGCGACGCCGCGGTGTGGTCGGCCGTCCCGTGGCCCCGGGTCGCCCCCGGCAGGGCGTCCTGCCACGTGGGGGCGGGCCGGGCGGTGTCGTCGTAGGCGACGACGTCCGGCGGGATCTGCGGGTTCTTGAGCAGGAGGGAACGGGCGAGGAAGGTGTCGATCGTGGTCACGGGGTGATCACTCCCGGGTCGTCATGGCGGGGGTGGAGGTGCTCCAGTGCCCCTCGGGCGTGGTGGTCGAGGGTGCGGACGCGGGCCGGGGGCAGGCCGACGACCTCGGGGAGGGCGGCGGTGCCCAGGCCGCACAGGTAGCGCAGCACGACGATGTCCAACTGGTCCAGGGGCAGTTGACCGAGCAGGTCGAAGAAGCCGGCGAGTGCGCTGATCTCCGCGAAGCGGGCCTCGGGATCCTCGATGAGGCTCTGGGCGACGGTGTGGAACGCCGCCGGGCGCAGGTCCGGGCGGCCGTCGCGGTGGCGGTGCGCGCGCCGCAGGACGCGGTCGCGCAGCAGGAGCCAGGCGTGGCGGCGTACGTCGGGGCTGCGGAGGGCGGCGTCCCAGCCGAACCACAGGAGGTCGAAGGTCTCCGCGACGATCCAGCCGGCGCGCTCGCTCTGCAGCAGGGCGCCCGCGTAGTCGGTGTAGGGCTCGCGCATGGTCGCGGTGAGGACCTCGTAGGCGAGCGGGGGCTGTTCGGGTTTCAGGAACGGGACCTCGCCTATGTGCTTCGCGATCCACGTCTGGTTCTTGTCCGCTTCGCGGGCGCCGGCGGTCCACAACCGGCGCAGCGGCCACGCGGGCAGGCCGAGCACGTGGACGACGCTGTAGGTGATCTCCCAGCCCGGGTAGTTCTCAGCTCCGCGCAGGAGGGTGGAGAGGCGGGTCTTGGAGAAGCCGGTGAGGCTGGCCAGCTGATCGAGGGTGTAGCCGGCCGCGCTGACCCCGCCGCGCAGCGGTCCCAGCCAGGCCTGGTGGCAGGGGCCGGCCTGCTCCGAGACGGGGTCGGCCTTGCGGCCGCGCCGGGCGGGCTCCCCTCCCCCGGGCCGGACGGGGACCGGTGGCGGCAGGACGGCCTGCTCCGGCTCGGCGCCGGGAAGGCCCGGCGGGTCGTCCTCGGGCTGCGGCACATCCAGCGGCGTCATCGCAGCGGCCCCTCGGTCCCGGCCGGCTTCGGCGCACCCTCGGCGCCCGGGGGCCGCCGCGTCCGCGGACCGCCGGTGGCGGCGGCTACCTGCTGCACGAGCAGTCCGAGCGAGGGCAGCAGCGCGGCCGCCGCCGTGAGCTGTCCCAGCACGGTCATCACCGTGCTCCACGCGAGGACCACCGCCAGTAAGGCGACGATCCATCCCTGCATTCTGGGCATCGCACCAGTTCCCTGAACTCGCAGTGTCTGGAAGGCCCTTGCACGGCGGTGCTGAAGCGCCACGAAAGGGTGAGCGACAGCATGGTGCGTCTCCCCCGGCCGACCAAAAGCGATCATGGGTTTGCGGAACAATGCGTTCCTGCGCGACGGCCGCATCCCGCGCCCCATACGCCAGACACGCCGCACCGGCGGCCGATTCGGCGAACAACGAGCCGTACGGGCGACAAAGGCCTTCACCGGCTTCGTGCCGCCGCCGCCACCCCGCACCATGGGCCCGGCGCCCACCACTGGCGTCGCAACCTTCCCGTCTGGAAGGCCGCACCGTCCCCTCGTGCTGAAGAACCACCGGAGGGTACGTGCCGCTCCCGCCCGGCCGTCCGTACCGGGCGGGAGCCCCTCCGCCCGGCGGCGGACCCGCCCCGCGGCGGGCAGGGCCTAGGATGCCCGGGTTCGACCGGCGGCAATTCGGGGGCAGGGCATGAGCGGGTACGGCGGCGGCGGTTACGGCGATCCGGCGGGCGGGGCGGGCAACCCTCCCTCGCGGCGCCCCTACGCGCCCCCGGTGCCTCCACAGGGATACCCGTACGCCCCGCCCGGGCCGTACGCCCCGCCCGGGCCGCCGCAGGGACACCCCTACCCGCCGGCCCGTCCGCCGTTCACGCCTCCACGCCGGGAACCGTCCCGGGCCCGGATGATCCTGCGGGGCCTCTACAACCCCCTGTACGCCGCCCGGCGGACCTTCCGTCCCGCGCGCCCCGGGATCGTCGACGACCGGGAGGTCCGCAAGCTCCAGCTGTGGCGCACCGGGCTGGGACTCGTCGCCTGGGTGGGCCTGATGGTCACCTACGACGCC
Organism: Streptomyces subrutilus; assembly: GCF_008704535.1. Classification (NCBI taxonomy): domain Bacteria; kingdom Bacillati; phylum Actinomycetota; class Actinomycetes; order Kitasatosporales; family Streptomycetaceae; genus Streptomyces; species Streptomyces subrutilus. Next base: position 7,292,973 of record NZ_CP023701.1, on the reverse strand, counting down.
GTCGCGAGCGCCGCCGACGTCCAGGGCGTGGCGAGCGAACGCCTCGACCAGAGCTGGTCCAGCGTCCTGGTGCTCGTCTGCACCTTTCCCGTGGTCGTCGGCGCCTTCGTGGCAGCGGCTCGGGACGGGCTGCGCCGGGTGTACCTGCGCCGGGCACTGCGCCCGTTCGGCTCGGTGGTGGCCATCATGGTGTCGATGGGCACGGCCGCACTCGCCATGGCACCGGAACTGGCGGGTCTGCGGGACGCCGTGGGGCTGCCGGGGAGGATCGTCATCGTCGTGATGTGCCTGTGGTCGGTCGTCTTCGCGCTCTACGGCATCGGGCTGTCGCTGGTGCACGTCTTCCGCACCGCCGACATCCACGAAGTGCTGCCGCCGATCCTCGCCGGCGTCCTGGTGTGGGAGATGGCCCTGCTGGACGTGGTCACCGGAGCCTACGGCCAGGTCCCGGCGGGCGCCCGGGCGGTCTTCGTGCTCGGCGCCCCCGTCACGGTGACGGCCCTGTCCTGCTGGGAGCTGCACCGGCTGCGGCGCCACCACGGGCTGACGCTCCGTACGGCCCTGCGCCGCTGACTCCGATGCCGGCCCGAGCCCCGACCCCGGTGCCGGGACGGGGCCGTGCCGTCAGGCGGCGAAGCGGTGGTTGCCGGTGAGCGACCACACCGCGGAGATCCGGCCGTCCGTGACCGCGAACATGTCGATCCCGCTCTTGACGACGACGTCTCCGGCGCCGTCGGCGAGGCTCTCGATCCAGCGGCAGGCCATCTCGCCGCGCTCGGAGTCGACCAGCGGTGCGGCGTCGGCGGCGAACGTCAGGCTGGTGAGGGCCTGGCTGTTGGCCGTGATGAACGACGTCAACTCGGCCTGGCCGAACGCCTTGGCGGAGCCGGTGCCGTCGAAGTCGTCCGCGAAGTACAGCCGGAAGCCGGGGGCGAGGATCCGCTCGGCGAGGGTGACGTCTCCGTTCCAGAGCGCCGTCCACCCCTCCACCAGCCGGGAGCCGGCCTCCCGGGTGAGCGGTGCGCAGTCGGTCGTGGTGGTCGTCGTCACAGACATGGGTGCCTTCCGGGGTCGGTTCGTGGTCACCCAGCCTCCGCGCCGGACGCGACAACGTCCTGTCGGTGTTTGGCCCTCCGGACGGCGGCTCAAGCGAAACTGTAGAGCGTGTCGAGCGTGACGAAATCCTCCCCGAGGCCGCCCAGTCGGGACAGGTCCACCGGCCGCGGCTCCACCGTCTCCTCCAGTGCCCGCGCCTCGCGGATGCGGTCGAGGCGGAAACCGTGCGCGGCGGAGCACAGCCGGCACCAGCCGACGAGGCACCAGGGGTCGCCGCCGAGGAAGCCCAGGGGTTCGACGGTGAGGTCGCTGGTCTCACCCCGCGCGTCGGCGTAGCGCAGGTGCAGCAGCCGGTGGCCCGAGAGGGCCTCGCGCAGGGTGGGCGGGAGCGGGGTCGGCCGAACGGGGTCCGCGGGGAGCCGTACCAGGGAGGCGAGTTCGCGCGCGGCCTGACGGTCGCGCTGCGGCATGACGGCGAACACCTTGTACAGCGCCGAGCGGGCGTCCGCGGCGAACGGCGTCCCGGCCAGTGCGTGCAGGGCGACGGCCAGGGCCGCGGCCTCGGCCGGGGTGATGGTCAGGGGCGGCAGGGTGTGGTCCTTGTCCACCACGTACCCGCCGCTGCGCCCCGGTTCGGCGTAGAGCGGGACGCCGGACTGCTGCAGGGCGCCGAGGTCCCGCTCGATCGTGCGGGTGCTGACGCCGAAGCGCTCGGCGAGCCACCGGGCGCTGCGCGGCCGGGGCGAGACCGCGCGCAACTCCTCCACGAGGGCGTACAGACGCTCGGTACGGTTCACAGCCAAGGACCGTAGCCGATGGGCCGCGCCGCCGGGATGCCGGTGTTCAAGCCTGGCCGCCCGTGACGGGACGGGGGCCGGGACCGGGACCGGGCTAGGATGGGCGGGGCGGGACCGTAGCGCAGAGGTCGACGCGCGCGGTCTCCAAAACCGCGAGGACGCCGGTTCGAATCCGGCCGGTTCCGCCCGCTTGGGACCACGCACACCTCCGCCCCCCGCTCCGTCTCGTTGGGCACCCCCCGCGCATCCCGGCACCGAAGAGCCGCGCGAGGGATCGCGTCCGCGATGTGCGGCGGGCGGGCTATCCGCTGAAGTGGGCCCGGTGTTCGTGCAGGAAGGCGTCGAGGGTGCGGGGTGGGCGGCCGAGGACGTCCGTGACCGTGGTGGTGGGGGTCTCGGGCCGGGCGAGCGCGAGTTGCTGGATCTCCGTCACGTGGTCGGCGAGCCAGGTGGGCATGTGGGCGCGGCGGACGAGGTGCTCGCGCAGGTCGTCCGGGGTGAGGTCGACGTAGCGGACCTGGCGGCCCGTCAGGATGGTCAGACGTGCGGCGAGTTCGGGGTACGAGACGGCTTCCGGTCCGGTCAGGGTGTAGGTGCCGCCCGCGACGTCGGGCCGGGTGAGGGCGGCCGCGGCGAAGTCGCCGATGTCGCGGGAGTCGATGTGGTTGCAGGGCGCGGCGCCCATCGCGCCGAGGATGACGCCTCGGGCGACGGTGGGGGCCAGGCGCAGGAGGTTCTGCATGAACGCGTAGGGGCGCAGGACGGTGTGGGTGAGTCCGCTGGCGCGCAGGTGTTCCTCGACGGCGTGGTGTCCGCGGGAGACGGCGACCGGGGAGTCGGGTTCGGCGGCGGGCGCGGATATCTTCACGATGTGGCCGATGCCGCTGCGGGCTGCGATGTCGATGACGCGGGTTTCGAGTCGGACCTGCGCGGGGCTGTTGGCCAGGGCCAGGAAGAGCCGGCCGGCGCCCCGGAAGGCGGTGTGCAGCGTCTGGGGTTCGGTGGCGTCGGCGTACCGGACCTCGACGAGCGGCCGGTGTGCGGCGGCGATGCCGGGGATGGGCCTGTGCGGGGTACGGGTCAGCGCGCGGACGGGTGTGCCGAGGGCGAGGAGGCTGTGGAGCAGGGCGTTTCCGGTTGCTCCGGTCGCTCCCATGACAACGATCATCGGGTGCTCATTCCTGGGCGGCGTCCCGACGGCGGGCGCCGCCGGGGTGGACGTGGTCGGGGTGGAGGCCGGGATTTCGGGCCGGGTGGCCCCGCGCCGGCGAGCTACGCCAGTGGCGCGGTGACGGTGCCGCGCCAGCGCAGGGTGACGATGGTGGTCGCGAGGGCCGCGGAGACGGGCAGGTCGACGCGCAGGCGCTCCAGCCACGGCGTCGCGGGCAGCGGGGTGTGGACGGGCAGCCACGGGACGGCGAACCACCCCAGCAGGGCTGCCGCGCCGGCGGTGGCGACGACGAGTGCGGCGGTCAGCACGGCGCGCGGTGTGACGGCGGTCCAGCGTCGCGGCCGCCCGCCGTGCCGCAGCCAGGCGCCGACCAGGAGGGCCACGACGGCGGAGGTGCCGGCGATGGTGGTGCAGGCGGCGACGGCGAGGTCGTGCCGGCCGGTGACGACCCCGGCGGTGCCGGCCGTCAGGGCGGGGGCGGCGTAGGCGGTGAGCACCTCGCGCCAGAGGACGAACGGTCGTGCGGGCCGGGGGGCCGCCCGGTTCCGGTGGGGTCTGCGCCTCGTTGCGGGCATGCCGACTTCCTTCTCGTTCAGGTGAGGGTGGGGGAAAGGGGAAGGGGAAGCGAAGGACAATATAATTAGGGAGCTAACCATTGGCCCGTGAAAAGGACCCCGCCTGGCGACGGGGCCGGATGGGACCAGCGGGCGGCCGGCAGCCGGGTCAGTCGGCGGTCAGGGCCGCACTGCCGCGCACGACGCGGGCGAGCAGGTCCAGGAACACCGCCCGTTCGTCGGCGGAAAGGCCTCCCACCATCGCCTCCAGCCGCCCGAAATGATCGGACGCCATGTCCCGGAGGCGCTGCGCACCGCGCGCGGTGAGGACGGCCACCGTCCCCCGGCCGTCCTCCGCGGACGGGCGGCGGGCGATCAGGCCGTCCCGCTCAAGACCGTCCAGCAGGCCGGTGACCGTGGCCCGGGAGACGTCGAGGTCGAGCGCCAGGCGCGACGGGGACTTCTCCCCGCCGTGGTCTTCGAGGTCGGCGAGCAGCCGGTAGCGCCCCGTCGACAGACCGAACCGGGCGAAGTGCGCCTCGGCCGCCCGGCCGACCCTCGCCCCCGCCGAAATCAGCCGCACGGCGACCAGAACCGCCTGCGGATCGACCTCCAGCCCGTAGTGCTCGACCTGCCGCCTGGCCTGGTCCAGCGTGGGCGCCTCGCCGTCGATGCCGTCCCTCGTCATGCAATTAATATGGCAGCTAACCAATTGCTCTGTCAAGGCTCGGTCCGCATGCCGAGGGGCGCCGGCGGCCCCGCCGTCGGTTCCGGACGGCAGCGGTGCCCGAGACCCCCGCGACCGGTGAACTGCGGCCCGCGGGCGGCCGTACCGGCCCTGCCCTCCGCCCGGCCCGCGCCGCGCACCACGCTCCGCGCGGCCGACTTCCCTCCTCCGCCCGTTTCCTCCGCTTCCCCCTTTCACCGGTCTTCCTCTTCGGTGACATTTCCGTTCTAGTGGTCCGTGCCGACTGTCTGTCCGCTCTGCTGAGGAAGGATGGCTATGAGCTCCCTGGAACTTCAGATCCGTGACGCGGGTCCGCTCGACCTGGAGGACGAGCCGATCGCGTTCGAGGACGATGTGGACCCGGGCCGCCGCGTCGAGGCGTGTCTGGCCGACCCGTGGGTCACGGCGACGACCCGGTTCGCCTGCGACTGACCGCGGACGGGCGGCTCCGTGCGCGGGCAAGGGCCCGCGCACGGAGCCGTCCGCGGTCCACGGGTACGACCGGCCCCTCTCGCGGCGTACCCGGCATCGGTGAGCGGCGGGAACGAGGAGGGGCGGTCGGGGAGTGGTGGAGCCGGTCGGGGCGGGACGCGCGCACGGCGGACGCGCCGGGCGCGACGACAACCGCGACAACCGCGACGGCCGCGACGACGTGTCCGCGCGGGACCTGCGGGAACGGCTCGGCGCGCTCGTCGGCGGCCACGGCAGGCGCTGCCGTGCGGACGGGGTCTGGCTCTACCTGTTCGACGCCGCGATGCCCGCGTACGAGCACGGCTGGAAACTTCACCTCTCGGCCAGGCCCGAGGACCTCGCGGCGACGGTGGAGCTGGTCGTGCCGGTCCTGCTGCGGTACACCTGCGACGCCAAGTTCGCCGTGAGCGCCGCGGTGCTGCGGGAGGTGAACAGCGGGGCGGGCGATCCCCACGTCGTGGGCAAGGCCGTCACGGTCTACCCGCGCGCCCGGGACCTCGTGGCGCTCGCGGGCGAACTGGCGGAGGTTCTGGCCGGCCGCCCCGGCCCGCGGGTGCTCAGCGACCGCCGGGTGCGGCAGGACTCCCCCGTCTACTACCGGTACGGCCCCTTCCGGGTCTCGGGCCCCGGCGCGGCCGCCCTCGTCATGACCGGTCCGGACGGCCAGGGCTTCGCCGGCCGCGCGAGCGCCCGCTACCGCCAGCCGCCCTGGGCGGCGGATCCCTTCGGACGGCCCGCCCCCGGCGCCGGCCGGGCCTCGCACCAGGTCGGCGGCCGGTTCCGGCTCACCGCGGGCATCGCCCGTTCCCCGCACGGAGACGTCTACCGCGGCGTCGACGAGACGACCGGCGACCGCGTGGTGGTCAAACAGGCCAGGGCGCACACCGGTGCGGACGACGACGGCGTGGACGCGTGCGGCAGGCTGCGCCACGAGCACGGCGTGCTGGCGGCCCTGGACGGGGTGCACGGCGTGCCCCGGCTCTTGGACCACCTGCGCCACGGCGAGGACGAGTTCCTGGTCATGACCGACTGCGGCCCCGCCGACCTGCGCCGCGAGGTGCTGGAGCGCGGTCCCTACCGGTGGCGGAGCGGCCGCGACGTCACCGCGCTCGCCCACCGGCTGCTGACCGTCCTCGACGCGGTGCACGCGCGCGGGGTCGTGGTGTGCGACCTCAAGCCCGGCAACGTGGTCCTCGACGCCGACGGCGCCGGCCACGTGGTCGACTTCGGGATCAGCGCCCTCGGCGGCTCCCGGCCGGCCGGTGCGACGCGCGGCTACTCGCTGCCCGTGTACCGCGCGGGCCGCGCGCCCGAGCCCGCCGACGACCTCTACGCGCTGGGCGCGACCCTGCACTACGCGCTGACGGGCATGGACCCGGTCGTCGTCGACCCGGATCCCGCCGTCAACCGCGCCCGCACGCTCGCCTGCCTGGCCGCGGCCCTGCCCGGCGCCGCCCGTCGCCCGTTGCGCCGGCTGGTCGCCGCGCTCCTGCTCCCCGACCCCGGCGAGCGGACCGCGGCCGCGCACCGGTTCCGGTCCGGCGGCCCCGCGCTGCCCGGCCCGGCGGCGCGGTCCGGCGGGGGCCGCGTCCCGTCGCCGCCGCGGATCTCCGCCGGCCTGCTGGACGAGGTGATCGCCCACACGGTCGCCACCTGCGTCCGCGCCGTCCCCGGCCTCCTCGCCGCACCGGGCCCCCACCCTCCCGGTTCGTCGTTGACCCTGTACGCGGGCGCGGCCGGCGTCGGCCTGGAACTGCTCCGGCACCTGGACCGGCCGGGTGTGCCACGGGCCGTCACGGAGCTGGCCCGGCGCACCCTGGACCATCCCGAACTGCCGATCCTGGGCGCGGGTTTGTACACCGGCCGCACCGGTGTCGACGTGTTCCTGCGTTCCGCCGCCGCACTGCTCGGGGCGCCCGCGCCCCGGCCCTGCGCTCCCCCGGCGTACGACACCACGGGCGATCAGATCGGCGGAGCGGCCGGCGTCGGCACGGGCCACCTGGTGATGGCCCGGCAGGCGTACGAGGCCGGGCGGACGGAGGAGGCCCGGCACCATCTGAGCGTGGCGGGCGCCTGCGCCGACGCCCTGCCCGCCCCCGCCCCCGCCGACGCGGCGGATCCGCGGTCCGGCCGGCCCGCGTCCTCCTCGGACGCGGCGTACGAGGACGGCTTCGCCCACGGCGCCGCGGGCATCGTCCACTTCCTGCACGCCCACCACCGCCTCTCGGGCGATCCCGCGGTCGGCGCCGCCGCCCGCGGCGCCCTCGCCCGCCTCGCGGCCCGCACCCCGGGGCTGTTGGCCGCGGCGGGCCGGCCCGAGGCCAGCCGGCGCTACGGCTCGTGGTGCCGCGGCCTGGCGGGGGTCGGGACGGTCCTGGTCGAGACGGGGGTCCGGGAGGAGGACGCGGACCTGCTCGCCCTGGGCGTACGGTGCGCCCGCGCCTGCCACCGGCTCGCGCCGGGGATGAGCCTGGTGTCCCAGTGCTGCGGCCTGTCCGGCGTCGGTGAACTGCTGGTCGACGCCGCGTACGCCACCGGCGACGACCGCCTGTGGGACGCGGCCGAGGAGGTTGCCGGGCTGATACTCGCCCGGAGCGGCGGCACGGCGCGCCGTCCGCTGTTCCCCGATCACACCCTCGCGGGCACCGGGGTCGCCTGGGCCACCGGCGGCGCGGGCGTCCTGTCCTTCGTCCGCCGCCTGCGCGCCCGCGGCGGCACGCGCCTGTGCACGCCGGCCTGAGCGGCCGCGGGCCCGCGACTCCACCGACATCGTCGAACTCCCCTTCGATACGCCCTTTTTGTCGTGGAACTGTAACGGTGAGGGGAGCCGGGCAACGGGCGGAGCGGCCGGCCCGTCTGCCGGGTCAGCGAGGCGCACCCGGCGCCTGCGCGCAGGCGCGGATCTCGCCGTACGGGGGATCCACGGGAGGAGAGTTCATGAGCAGGACGAAGAAGACCGCCGTGGCACGGGTGGGCCGGGCGGCCGTGATCGGTGCGACGGGTCTGGCCTCGGTGGCGCTCGCGGCCGTACCGGCGTCCGCCAAGGGCAACGTCGACATCACGGCGCCCCGGACGGCGCACGTCGGCACGGCCTTCACCGTCGCGGCGCACGGCGGCGACGACGCGGCCCGCTACCTGCGGGTGTGTCTGGAGGGCCGCGAAGACGGCGCCGCGTGGCACGGACTGAACTGCGGCGCCGTGACCGAGACGGGCGCCGACGCACGGGTCCACGTACGCGTCAGGGCCACGCACGCCGGCGTGCCGGAGTACCGGGCGGTGGTGTACGGCCTGACCGGCCCGCACGACCGCCACCCCGTGCGCGAGAGGACCTCCGACCCGGTGGCCGTGCACGTCCGCTGACGCACCGGGCGCCCGGCATCCGCCGCGCGCGCCCGCGGCAGCGCCACCGCGGTGGCGCTGCCGGCCGAGCCGCACCCCGAAGAGCCCGCCGCACGTGCCGCAGCGGGGCCGCCGAGAGACGAGGCACGGGGCCGCGGCGGTCGCACCGGGCCCGCTCCGGAGGCCGACCGCTCCGGGCGCTGCCCGTGGCGCGATCCCGCAGGGGGCGCTTGCCCCGCTGCGGGGTGCGTCGGTGAAACTGATCACCGCCGGGCCCGCCGCGCGGAGCACGTCCACTCCGGGACGCGGCCCCGGTACACGAGACGAAGGAGTCGTCCCTTGACCGCACACTTACGCCGAAACACCCGGCCCCGGATGGTCATGGCCCTGGTCACGGCGCTGCTGGGCTTCATCGGCGCCACCGCGTTCGGCACGACCCCGGCGGCCGCGGCCGATCAGCGCCAGGCGGTCTACGCCATCGCGCACCGGGTCGACACCCTGGCCGGCGTGGACGCCGCGCTCAAGCACGGCGCCAACAGCATCGAGATCGACGTGTGCGCCTGGTGGAACCCGAACGAATGGCGCGCCTACCACGACTGTTCCTCGGCCGGTGAGAACCGGCTGGGCCCCAGCTTCGACAGCATGATCGACCGCATCCTCTCCCACGCCAACGCCGGGCGCCGGCTGGCACTGGTCTGGCTGGACATCAAGGACCCCAACTACTGCGGCGAGGAGCCGAACCGCACGTGCAGCGTCGCCGGGCTGCGCGACAAGGCGCAGCGGCTGACGGGTGCCGGGATCCAGGTGCTGTACGGCTTCTACGAGTACCACGGCGGCAGCACCCCCGACGTCGGCGGCCGGGGCTGGAAGAGCCTGGAGGGCAGGCTCGGCGCTCTGGAGGGCATGACCACCACGGGGACCCGCGACCAGGTCGTGGGCGCCTTCAACCGCTCCGGTTCCGGAATCCCGAACGGCCGCCGGGTCATGGACTACGGCGACTCCGACATCACCAGGGGATTCGGCAACTGCACCGAAGCCACCTGGAACACGTGCGCGGAGTTGAAGAAGGGCGCCGGGGACCGCGCCGCCGGACGGCTCGCGGCCACGCTGTCGTGGACGACCACGTACAACGACCCCTGGTACGTCGACAAGCTGCTGGGCGACGCGCGCGTGGACGGCATCATCGCCGGATACGGAGCCTTCACCGGCGTGCGCGAGTACGACGACAGCTGGCAGTGCGCCAACTCCATCACCATGATCCGCGACTGGGTGAACCGGCACGGCTCCACCCACCGCATGGCCACCAGCGGGGACCGCATGTTCAGGTGACCCCCAGGGGCCGCCCCGGACTCCGCACACGCAGCGGACCGGGGTGCCCCACCCCCCCCTCTCGGCTCCGGCGGGCGCCACGCGTCGATTGACAGGGTTTCGCCGCGAGTCCATGATTCCATTAGTTGTCTAGTGGATTTATGAGAAGGGGGAGCCGTGCCAGTGACCACTTCCGACGCGGCCACCGCCCGGTGGGCCCTGGAGGCCGAGGGGCTGGGCAAGAAGTACCGGCGGGGCTGGGCCCTGTGGGACTGCACCTTCCGGGTGCCGGTCGGCCGCGTCGCCGCCCTCGTCGGACCCAACGGCGCCGGCAAGAGCACCCTGCTGGGCCTCGCCACGCAACTCGTCGAGCCGACGACGGGCGAGCTGCGGATCCTGGGCGTGCCCGTGGGCCGCCCGGGATCGATGGCGCGCTGGGCCTACATCGCCCAGGACAAGCCGATGTTCACGTACTTCACGGTGGCGGACACGCTCCGGATGGGGCGCGAACTCAACCCGTCCTGGGACCAGGCGACGGCCCTGCGGATCGTCGAAGGCGGCCGGCTCGCGCCGGGCGCCCGGATCCGGGAGCTGTCGGCCGGCCAGCGGACCCGCGTCGCCTTCGCGCTCGCCTTCGCCGCGCGGCCCGAACTCCTCCTCCTGGACGAGCCGATGGCCGACCTCGACCCGGTCGCGCGGGACGAGATGGGAGCGCTGCTGCTGGCCGAGGCCGCCGAGCACGGGACCACCGTGCTCATGTCCTCCCACCTCCTCGCCGACATGGAGCAGATGTGCGACTTCGTGCTCGTGCTGGACGGGGGCCTGGTTCGGATGGCCGGTGACACCGAAGAGCTGGTGCCCATGCACACCCTCGTCACCGGGATGCTGACGGAGCGGGGCGAGCTGCCCGCCGCGCTCGGCACCCACATCGTCGTCGAGGCCCGCACCCTCGGCCGCCAGTTCAGCGCCATGGTCCGGCGCCAAGGACCGCTGGAGCTGCAGTGGCAGCTGTCCGAACCGAGCCTGGAAGAGGTGCTGCTCGCCTACCTCCGCTCCCCGCGGGCGCCCGCCCTGCTCTCCCCCACCGCGGTCCCCGGCCACCAAGAGGAGTCCGCCGCGTGAGCGCCCCGACCCGGGAGACCGCCACCCGCCCCGCCCCGGCCGCCCGCCCCGGCGGACCGCGCGGCATGGCCTGGCTCATGGTGCGCCAGCACCGCTTCACGCTCCTCTTCTGGACGGCGGCCACGGTGGCCGCGGCCGCCTGGCTGGTCTACCAGCGGTCCGCGATGCTCGACGACCTGCGCGCCGCGGGCCGGGACGGCCGTCCCGTCTTCGAGGCCGACCCGAACCTCTTCCACCGGATCGGCGAGCAACTGAACTCCGCCGGCGGGATGCTGGGCGGCCTGCCGGTCCTGCTCGGCGCGTTCCTCGGCGCGCCGCTCATCGCCTCCGACCGGGAGCAGGGAACGGCCCGGCTGGTCACCACCCAGTCGTTCACCCGGACCCGCTGGCTGCTCTGGAAGCTCGGCTTCGCCGTGGTCGTGGTCGTCGCCACGACACTGCCCCTGAGCCTGCTCTACGCCCGGTGGTCGCGGGCCGCCGGCCCGGCCGCCCTCGACAACTGGCTGGACAGCCCGGTCTTCGACGTCACCGGTCCGATGCTGGTGGCCTCGGCGCTGTGCACGACCGCCCTCGGCATCGCCGTCGGAGCGCTGGCCCGCAGGGCCGTGATCGCCACGATGCTGACCTTCGTGGCCTCCGGCGCCCTGATGACGGCCATCGCCTACCTGAGGCCCGGCCTGGCCACCCCGCGCCGGCTCGTCTACCCCTTCGGCGCCGACCGTCCGGGCGGGTACGACGGGTCCGTCGAGGTCGACCGGTGGATCTCCACCGCGTCCGGAGAGCTCTACGGCTGGAGCACCTGCGTCCACGACGCCGAGCCCGAGGGCTGCCGCGCCCGGCTCGGCATCGTCAACTCCGTGCAGGACTATTTCGGTCACGATCAGATGGCGGGCATGCAGTGGGCCACCGCGGGGGTGTTCCTGGCCCTAGCCGCCGTCTTCGTGACCGCGTTCCTGCTGCGCACCCGGCGCGGTGCGCTCTAGCGGGATTCGGCGGGACAATGAGGTGAAGGACACCAGCGAGCAGCGAGGAGGCGTGCACCGTGGTCCTGTTCCGCATTGAACGGCGCGGCGGCATGCCGGCCTACCTCCAGATCGTCCGGCAGGTGGAGCAGGCGCTGCGCATGGGGGCCCTGACCGAGGGCGACAAGCTGCCCACCGCGGCGCAGGTCGCCGCGACCACCAAAGTCAACCCCAACACCACCCTGAAGGCCTACCGGGAGCTGGAACGGGAAGGCCTGGTGGAGGTGCGGCAGGGTTCGGGCACCTACATCACCCGCTCCCTGGCCGCCCCGCAGACCGCGCCGGAATCGCCCGTCCGCCGCCGCCTCGCGGAGTGGATGGCCGACGTACGGGACCAGGGCCTGACGGCGCACGAGGTGACCGACCTGTTCGCCTCCGTCCGCGACGCCTGCTACCCGCCCACCCACGCCCACCCCTCCCCCGGCCCCCCGGTCGGCCCGGACGACGCCCCGGGCGCGTCCGCTACGGGATGACCCCCGCGGCGGCCTCGGACGCCTCGACGTACCCGTCGGCTGCTCCGCGCGTACCGGCCGCCTCGCCCCGGGAGCAGCGCGTCGGCGCTCCGCCGGCGGCCACCGACCCGGCCGGTCCGGCGGGCGAGGAGCGGGCTCCCGCACGAAGCGGTGCGTGCGGGGGTGCGTCCCGCGCTCGCGAACCCTCTCACCGACTGGTGCGTCAGTCAGCAAGCTCCGATGAATGACACGGGGTCAGGACCGCTCGGCGACGGCGACCACGCCGAGTGGGACGGGAGCGTGCTACCAAGAGCCATGCCTGCACAAGCCGAAGTCTCCAGGGACGTCTACGACGTCGTCATCGTCGGTGGTGGCCACAACGGGCTCGTCGCCGCCACCTACCTCGCTCGGGCCGGTCGCTCCGTGCTCGTCCTCGAACGGCTCGACGTCACGGGCGGCGCCGCCGTCTCGACCCGGGCGTTCGCGGGCGTGGACGCGCGCCTGTCCCGCTACTCCTACCTCGTCTCCCTCCTGCCGTCGAAGATCGTCGACGACCTCGGGCTGGAGTTCGCCGTGCGCAAGCGCTCGGTCTCCTCCTACACGCCCACGGTCCGCGGCGGCCGCGCCACCGGCCTGTTCGTCGGGGGCGGCGAGGAGCGGACCCGCGCCTCCTTCCGTGCCCTCACCGGTTCCGACACCGAGTACGCGGCGTGGCGGGACTTCTACGCGACCACCGGCAACGTCGCCCGCAGCGTCTTCCCCACGCTGACCGAGCCGCTGCCCACCCGGGAGGCGCTGCGGGCCCGGATCGGCGACGACGCCGCGTGGCACATGCTCTTCGAGCAGCCGCTGGGCATCACGCTCGAAGAGCGCTTCCGGGACGACCTGGTGCGCGGCGTCGTGCTCACCGACGCCCTCATCGGCACCTTCAGCAACGCACACGACGCGTCCCTCGCCCAGAACATCTGCTTCCTCTACCACATCATCGGCGGGGGCACGGGAGACTGGGACGTGCCCGTCGGCGGCATGGGCGCCTTCACCGACGCCCTCCTCGGGGCGGCCCGGGGGGCCGGGAGCGAGATCGTCACCGGGCACGAGGTGCTCGGCATCGAGCCCGGCCATCCGCACTCCGTGGTCACCTACCGCACCGGATCGGGCGAGGGCAGCGTCGCCGCCCGCAAGGTCCTGGTCAACGCCTCCCCCGAGGCCCTCGCCGAGCTCATCGGCGACGGGGCGCCGGCCGAACGGGCCGAGGGCGCCCAGCTCAAGGTCAACATGCTGCTGCGCCGGCTGCCGCGCCTGCGCGACACCTCCGTCGACCCGCGCGAGGCGTTCGCCGGCACCTTCCACATCTCCGAGGGCTACGGTCAGCTGGAGACGGCCTACCGGGAGGCCGCGGCGGGTTCGCTGCCGTCGGCGCCGCCCTCCGAGATCTACTGCCACTCGATCACCGACCCCACCGTCCTTTCCCCCGAACTGGCCGGGCGCGGCTACCAGACGCTGACGATGTTCGGACTCCACGCGCCCGCCCGGCTGTTCGCCGCCGACAACGAGGCGAAGCGCGAGGCCCTGCTCAAGTCGGCCCTCGCCGAGCTCGACTCCGTCCTGGCCGAGCCCATCGCGGACTGCCTGGCGGTCGACCGGGACGGCAGGCCGTGCGTCGAGGCCAAGACCCCCGTCGACCTGGAGCACGACCTCCGGCTGCCCGGGGGCAACATCTTCCACCGGTCGCTGGCCCTGCCGTTCGCCGACGAGTCCAGGCCGACCGGCCGCTGGGGCGTCGAGACGGCGCACGAGAACGTGCTGCTCTGCGGGGCGGGCGCGGTCCGCGGCGGCGGAGTCAGCGGCATCCCCGGCCACAACGCGGCCATGGCCGTACTGGAGCGGTAGCCCGCCCGCGTCCCGCGGGAGGCCACGAGCCGAGGACGCCGGCCCACCGCCCCCGAGGTGGGCCGGCGTCCTCCCCTCCCGTCCCCGGCGCGGCCACCGCCCGGGGACGGGGTACCCGTGGCGCACCGGCACGGCCCTGCGCGACGCCATCGACAACGGCTCCGTGCTCGGGGCCCCCGGATGGCCGTCGCGGGGGCGTACGTCGCCGTCGCCGACGCCGCCGCCCGTACCGCGTTCGCCGCCCAGGCACGCGCCGAGGGAGCTCACCACCTCGGTCTCACCGGGGCCCTCGCCCGGGTGCTCGCTCGTTGCCTCTACCGACGGGCCTCGGCACGCTCGGCTCGACGGATGGGGCTACTCGCGCGAGTACCCGGTGGAACAGTGGATGCGGGATGCCAAACTCGAAGAGAGAGAAGAAGGCACCTCGGACATCATGCGCATCGTGATCTCGCGTCACCTGCCCTGACACCGAACCGACAACGAGAAAGGCCGTGCACATGGCACAGCAGGTACGAGGCGTGGTCGCCCGGGCGAAGGGCGAACCCGTCCGGTTGGAGACCATCGTGGTGCCGGACCCCGGTCCGGGCGAGGCCGTGGTGAAGATCAAGTCGTGCGGCGTGTGCCACACCGACCTGCACTACCGGGAGGGCGGAATCAACGACGAGTTCCCCTTCCTCCTCGGTCACGAGGCGGCCGGCACGGTCGAGTCCGTGGGCGAGGGCGTGACCGAGGTGGCACCCGGCGACTACGTGGTGCTCAACTGGCGCGCGGTGTGCGGTGATTGCCGTGCGTGTCGCCGCGGCCGCCCCTGGTACTGCTTCAACACCCACAACGCGAAGCAGCGGATGACCCTGACGGACGGCACCGAGCTGTCCCCGGCCCTCGGCATCGGCGCCTTCGCCGAGAAGACCCTGGTAGCGGCCGGCCAGTGCACCAAGGTCGACCCGGCCGCGTCGCCGGCCGCGGCCGGCCTGCTCGGCTGCGGCGTGATGGCCGGCATCGGCGCCGCGATCAACACCGGCGGTGTCGGCCGCGGCGACTCGGTCGCCGTGATCGGCTGCGGCGGCGTCGGCGCGGCGGCGGTGGCGGGCTCGGCGCTCGCCGGTGCGTCGCGCGTCATCGCCGTCGACATCGACGACCGCAAGCTGGAGACCGCGCGCAGGCTGGGTGCCACGCACACCGTCAACTCCCGTTCGCAGGAGGCGGTGGAGGCGATCCGCGCCCTCACCGGCGGACACGGCGCCGACGTCGTCATCGAGGCGGTGGGCCGCCCGGAGACGTACGAGCAGGCCTTCTACGCGCGCGACCTGGCCGGCACCGTCGTCCTGGTCGGCGTGCCGACTCCCGAGATGCGCATCGACCTGCCGCTCCTGGACGTGTTCGGCCGGGGCGGCGCCCTGAAGTCCTCCTGGTACGGCGACTGCCTGCCGTCCCGGGACTTCCCGATGCTGATCGACCTGTACCTCCAGGGGCGACTGGACCTGGACGCCTTCGTCACCGAGACCATCGAGCTGGACGGTGTCGAGGAGGCCTTCGCCCGCATGCACGAGGGCGACGTGCTCCGTTCGGTGGTGCTGCTGTGAGCGGTGTGCGCGTCGAACACCTGGTCACCTCCGGGACCTTCTCGCTGGACGGCGGCACCTGGGACGTCGACAACAACGTGTGGATCGTCGGCGACGACCGCGAGGTCCTCGTCATCGACGCGGCCCACGACGCCGACGCGATCGCCGCGGCCGTGGGCGACCGCACGGTGCTCGCCGTGGTGTGCACCCACGCCCACGACGACCACGTCAACGCCGCGCCCGCGCTGGCCGACCGGACCGGCGCCCCGATCCTGCTGCACCCGGACGACCGGGTGCTGTGGGACCGGACCCACCCGGACCGGAAGCCCGACGGCGACCTCGCCGACGGTCAGGTCCTGACCGTCGCGGGCACCGCCCTGACCGTGCTCCACACGCCCGGCCACGCACCGGGCGCGGTCTGCCTCCACGCACCGGACCTGGGCGTGGTCTTCACCGGGGACACCCTCTTCCAGGGCGGCCCCGGGGCCACGGGGCGGTCGTTCTCCGACTTCCCGACGATCGTGGACTCGATCCGGGACAAGCTGCTCGCCCTGCCGCCGCGGACCGTGGTCCGTACCGGGCACGGCGACAGCAGCACCATCGGCGACGAGGCACCGCACCTGGACGAATGGATCGCTCGCGGCCACTGAGCCCGAGCGGAACGGAAAGCGGGGGTCCACCGGCGCGGGCCGGTGGACCCCTGCCGCGCGCCGTGGGCCCGCGCCCGGCCCGGCGGCCGCGACAGGGGGTCCGGGTGCGAGCCCCCCGGGGGTGCCGGGATACCCTGCGGGTGCCGATGGGGCCCGGTACGGGTCCCAGGGCCGACCCCGACCGGTCTCCCCGAAAGCGCAGCAGCCCATGCCCGCCATCCTCTCGTCGCGGCCGCCCTCGCCGGCCCGCGGAGTGGTGCGCGGCCTGCGCGCCGGAGTACTGGCCGCCCTGTGCGTGCTGGTGCCCCTGCTGGGCCACCTGCTCGCGCGGGGCCACCTGCCGCGCTGGGCCGTACTGCTGGGGATGGCCGCGGTCGCGGCGCCCGGTGCGGTGCTGCTGACGCGGCGCAGGCTCTCCGACGGCCAGCTCGTGGCGGCGCTGGCCGGTGCCCAACTGGCCTACCACGCGGCGTACGCGCTGCCGGGCGCCTGCGCCGCCGTGACGGGCGCGCGCGCACCTGCGGGCCTGGTCGAGCACGCCTCGGCGGCCGGCGTGCCGCCGGAAGTGTTCGTCGCCGGGCACCTGGTCATGCTGGTGGTCGGTGCGCGGCTGTTCGGGCTGACCGAACGGCTGCTGTGGCACGGCAGGCCCGTCCTGGAGGCGCTGCGCGCCCTGCTCGTGTTCGTCTGGCCGCACCTGCACGCCGGCAACGGGCCGAAGGCGGCCCTGCGCGACCTCGCGGCCGACGCGATGCGGCCGTCCGCCCTCGTCGTCCGGCTGCACCCCGGGCGGGCGCCGCCCCGGCCCGGGCGCGGCCCGATGCCGCGCGGCCCCCGCTCGACGACCGGGCTGTCGCCCGGCGGCGCCCTCCGCCTGGCCTGACGGCCGGGCGAGGGGTCCGGCGGCGGGCTTCGCCGTCTCCCCGCTCCGATCCGGTGCACCGCTCTTCCCGGGCGGGCCGCCCGCACGGCGGCGCACGCCCGCGTCCAGCCCTGCCCCCCTCCTGAGCGGCGTCGGCCCGTGCCGGCCGGCACCGGTCGGGCCGCGGCCGTGACCGTGACCGGACGGTCGGGTGCGCCGTGCGCCACCGCACGGCGCGGCGCACCGGCCGACCTCGCACCGCACCCGGCGGGCCGCCCGCCGCCGCCCCTCCACGGGTCGGCGCGCCCGAGGGCGGGGGCGGCCCGAACGAAGACCACACCACCCCGAGGAATCATGACCACACTCCGGAAGAACCTGTTGGCGCTCGCCGCCGTCCTGGCCGTACTGGGAGCCGCCTTCGCCACGTTCCTGCTCGTCAAGCCGGAGGACCCGGCCGCGGCCGCTCCGAGCCCGCCCGCGGCGGGCGAGGCCCGGGCCGTACGGGAGGACAGCCACCGGCTGACCGACCCGCAGCGCAGCGAGCTGACCCTCGTCGAGTTCCTCGACTTCGAGTGCGAGTCCTGCGGAGCGGTCCACCCGACGGTCGAGAAGCTCCGCCAGGAGTACGGCGACCGGGTCACCTTCGTCGTCCGCTACTTCCCCCTGCCCGGTCACCGCAACAGCCGCACGGCGGCCGTCGCCGTCGAGGCCGCCGCCCGGCAGGGCAGGTTCGAGGACATGTACAAGAAGTTGTTCGCCACCCAGAAGGAGTGGGGCGAGTCGCAGGACTCGAAGGCGGACGTGTTCCGGGCCCACGCCGAGCAGCTGGGCCTCGACATGGCCGCGTACGACGCCTCCGTCGCGGACCCGGCCACGGAGGAGCGGGTCAAGGCCGACCAGCGGGACGGCATGGGCCTGAACGTGCAGGGCACCCCCACCTTCTTCCTCGACGGCCGGCCGATCCGGACGCCCCCCACCTACGAGGCGTTCAAGGCGCTGATCGACGGGGAGCTCGCCCGATGAGGGAGGACGCCCGACCGGACGCCCGCACCGTCGCACCCGACCCGCACGAACGAGGACCCGCCGCCATGACCCCGCCCGCACCGCCCACCTACGACGAGCGGCTCACCGCGCCCCGCACCTGGTGGCTGATCGCCGTGGCGGTCGGCTTCTCCATGGCGCTCATCGTCATGCCGTACGGCGCTCTCGCCGCCCTCGGCGGTTTCGCCGCCGGCACCCTGGTCACCTGCCTGTGGGTCAGCGCCCAGGGCTCGTCGCGCATCCGCGTCACCAGCGGCCTGCTGGTCGCCGACGACGCAAGGATCCCGCTCGGCGCGCTGGGCGAGGTGCACGTCCTGGAGGGCGAGGAGGCCCGTGCCTGGCGGACGTACAAGGCGGACCTGCGGGCCCACATGATGATGCGCGGATTCGTCACCGGAGCGGTGCGCATCGAGAACACCGACCCCGCCGACCCCACCCCCTACGTCTACCTGTCGACCCGCACCCCGCAGGCACTGGCGGACGCCTTGGCGGCGGCGCGCACGCGGTGATCTCCCGCCGGTGCGCGCCGCTTCGGCCGGGCGCACCGGCACGGTCCGCTTGCGATACGGGTCACCGACCCCGACACCGGCGAAGAGGTGGACGCCCTCGACCCCCGGACCACCCAGGGCGTGCTGCTCGGCGCCATCGGCCGG
Organism: Streptomyces subrutilus; assembly: GCF_008704535.1. Taxonomy (NCBI): domain Bacteria; kingdom Bacillati; phylum Actinomycetota; class Actinomycetes; order Kitasatosporales; family Streptomycetaceae; genus Streptomyces; species Streptomyces subrutilus. The sequence goes on along the minus strand of NZ_CP023701.1, from coordinate 7,274,296 downwards.
GGCGGCGACCCCTTCGACGGGTTCCGGTCCGCCGACGTGCCGCTCTTCCGGACCACCGACCTCACCGCGATGGCCACCCCCGCCCTGGTCGTCGCCGGTGACAAGGACGACTCCCGGCACTGGACGACCACGGGACCGGACTGGCACGCCGAGCTCACCGCGGCCCACCTCCGCACCGCCTTCCACCCCGGCGACCCCTCGTGGCGGACGGCGCAGGACGCGCTGACCACCGGCCCCGACGCCTTCGGGCGGGTCTGCTCCAAGGCATAGCCGAAGGTCGCGACGGTGGCGGTGGCGGTGGCGGTTCGGCAACCCTGCCGACAGGGCAGGCGGTTCCGTACGCTGGTGGCATGCGCATGCGCCCCACACTGAGCTGGACGCCCACGGAGGACCTCCGGCCCGGCACCACCGATCCGGAGCCGGTCGCCGAGGCGCTGCGGGCGGGCGGCGTGCTCGTGCTCAGCGGGGCGGGCCTGTCCACGGAGTCGGGCATCCCCGACTACCGGGGTGAGGGCGGGAGCCTGCGCCGGCACACCCCGATGACCTACCAGCAGTTCACCGCCGGCCCGCAGGCCCGGCGCCGGTACTGGGCGCGCAGCCACCTCGGCTGGCGCACCTTCGGTCGCGCCCGGCCCAACGCCGGCCACCGGGCCGTGGCGGCGTTCGAGCGGCGCGGCCTGCTCGCGGGCGTGATTACCCAGAACGTCGACGGCCTGCACCAGGCGGCCGGCAGCGAGGCCGTCGTGGAACTCCACGGGAGCCTGGACCGGGTCGTCTGCCTCTCCTGCGGTGACCGCACCGCGCGGCACGCGCTCGCCCGGCGACTGGAGGAGGCCAACGCGGACTTCGAGCCGGTGGCCGCCGGACTCAACCCGGACGGCGACGCCGACCTCACCGACGAACAGGTCGGCGACTTCCGCGTGATGCCCTGCTCGCAGTGCGGGGGCGTGCTCAAGCCCGACGTGGTGTTCTTCGGCGAGGCCGTACCACCGCAGCGCGTCGAGCACTGCCGCGAACTCGTCGGCGCGGCCACCTCGCTGCTGGTCCTGGGCTCCTCCCTGACCGTGATGTCCGGGCTCCGGTTCGTCCGCCAGGCCGCCCGGGCGGGGAAGCCCGTGCTGATCGTCAACCGGGACCCGACCCGGGGCGACGCCCTCGCCGCCGCCCGGATCGCGCTCCCCCTCGGTACGACCCTGACCGCCGTGGCCGACCGCCTCGCCGCTCCCGCCGGCGACCGCCCCACGACCTGACGCCGCACGACCTGACGCCGCACCGCCCCGCGCCTGCCGTCACCTCCCCCCGCGGCCTCCCGCCGACGCGGGCCCCGGTGGGGACGCTGGTCAGCGGGCGCTGCCGAGGGTGCGGTCGGCGGGGGAGCCTTCGAGCATGAGGGTCACCTCCTCGATGCGGCGGAAGCGGCCGTCGGCCGCGAACTCGCCGAACAGGTAGACCTCCGTGCGCACGGTGGAGCCGTCCGCCTTGGTGACGCGGACCGTGTGCCGGTCGGCGTAGCGCGGGCCGTCGTACAGCTCGTCGTGCACCTCGACCGAGCCGCCGGCCACGACGGTGCGGAGGTGGGCGATGTGGGCGAGGAACGCGCCGCGGTCGTCCCAGCGGCCGTCGGTGCGCTGGCGGTAGTCCGGTGCGAAGTGCCGGTCGGCCGCCGCGTGGAGGTCGAGGGACGGATCGAAGAGCAGGTCGGTGAGTGCGGCGGCGATACCGGTGCGGATGGTCACGGCGATGTCCTCTGTCCAGGGGTGCCCACGGAGAAGTGCGTGCGCTGCGCACGCTTCCAACGGAACCCTAACCCATATGCGTGCGGCGCGCACGCTAATGTGGAGGCATGGACCATGACGCGCAGCGCCGCCCGGGCCCCGGCCCGCACCCGAGCTCCGGACCCGGCCCGGGAGATCTGATCGCCGACGCCCTGGGGATACTGCTCAGACGCGGCACGCGCGTCGACCTGCACCGGGCCCTGACGGCCGGCATGGGCGAGGCCGTCGACGAGTTGACCTACCCCGTCCTCAGCGGCCTGGCCAGGTCGGGGCCCCGCAGCGCGGCCGACCTGGCCCCCGAGATCGGGCTCGACCGCTCCGGCGTCACCCGCCGCGCCTCCCGCCTGGAGGAGGCGGGCCTCGTCCGGCGCGCACCGGACCCCGCGGACCGGCGCGCCACGCTGCTGGCCCTCACCCCCGACGGCGAACGCGCGGTGGCCGAGCTGCGCGCGCGCCTGTCCGCCCACATCGAGACGAGCCTCGCCTCCTGGGCCCCCGGCGAGGCCGCGGCCTTCGCGCACCACCTCCGGCGCTTCGTCGCGGACGGCCCCTTCTCCTTCTCCCGGCCGCCGGGAGAAGGGGCCTGACGGCTCCCGCGGCTGCCGCCGACGCACCTCAAGAGCGCGAAGGGTCCCCGGCCCGAGTACCCCCTTCGCTCCGCGACCGGAGCGGGCCGCCCGGCCCGCTCCGGTCGCGGGATCCGCCCCGGCCCGTTCTCCTGAACCCATGGATCGCGAACCGCCCGGGGCATCCGGACCGTGGGACCGGGCCGGCAGGGTGACCCGGCAGGACCGGCGCCTGCTGGCCGGGTACCTGCTGCGTTCCGCCATCGTGGCCGCCCTGCTGACCGCGCTCTACTACGTGGCGCCCCTGGACGGCGGATTCGGCCTGCGCGACATCGCGCTGCTGGCGCTCGGCCTGGCCGTCTTCGGCTTGCTGGTGGTGCGGCAGGTCACGGCCATCACCCGGGCCGAACACCCCCGGTTGCGCGCACTGCAGGCGGTCGCGACGGCCGTGCCGCTCTACCTGCTGCTGTTCTCGACGACGTACTACCTCTACGCGAAGGCGCTACCGCAGTCGTTCTCGGAGCCGCTGAGCCGGACCGACGCGCTGTACTTCACGATGACGGTCTTCGCGACCGTGGGCTTCGGCGACATCGTGCCCCTCACCGGCGACGCCCGAGCCCTGACCACCGGGCAGATGGCCGGGAACCTGATCGTGGTGGGCGTGGTCGCCAAGGCCCTCTTCGGCGCGGCGGAGGCCGGGATGCGGCGCAGGAGGGCCGCCCTTCCTCCCCCCGAAGCCCACCCGCCCGGTGACGGCGATCCGTGACCGGCGGCCGGCCGCACGCGGGGGGACCATCGGGGGTGGGATCGGAAAGGAAGTGAGCCATGCCGGAGCCGGAGCCCCGTCCCGGATCCGAACCGCCCACCGGGCCGCCACCGCCGCCGGGCGGCCCGGCCGGGCGACCGGCCGATCCGGCCGATCCGGACGCCGGTTCGACCCAGCCACAGGAAGCGGACGTACTGCGGCACATCCTCCGCAGCCCCGGATACCTCAAGGCGCTCGTCTTCTGCGGCCTCATCGGCATCCCGGTGTCCCTCGCCGCCTTCTGGTTCCTCGTCGTCCTGCACGAGCTGGAGCACGGGCTCTGGGCCGACCTCCCGCACGCGCTGGGACGGGACGCCCCACCCTGGTGGTGGCCGGTGCCCCTGCTGCTCGTCGGCGGTACGGCCGTCGGGCTGATCGTCGCGCGCCTTCCGGGCCGGGGCGGCCACGACCCGTCCTCCGGCCTGCACACGGGAGGCACCGCCTCGGCCGCGCTGCCCGGCGTGCTGCTGGCCGCCGCGGCCAGTCTGCCGTTCGGTGCCGTGCTGGGTCCGGAGGCACCGCTCATCGCCCTCGGCGGCGGGCTGGCCCTGCTCTTCCGGGACCTCGCCCAGGCACCCGCGACCCCGCGGGGCACCGCGCTGGTCGGCGCCGCCGGAGCCGCCGCCGCCATCGCCGCGATCTTCGGCAACCCGCTCGTCGCCGCGGTCCTGCTGATCGAGGTGGCCGGCGTGGGCGGGCCGCAGCTGTTCGCGGTGATGCTGCCCGCGCTCCTGTCCAGCGGGATCGGGGCCCTGGTCTTCACCGGCCTCGGCCGGTGGACGGGGCTGACGACCGGGGACCTCGGGCTGCACCTGGCCGTCCCGCCGCCCCGGCTGGACGTGCCGGACGTGCTGTGGTCGGTGCTGATCGCCGCCGTCCTCGCCCTGGTCCTGCATCCGGTGATGGCCGGGGCCCGGGCGACCTCGGCGTACGTCGCCGGGCGGCCCGCCGTCCGTACGGTGCTGTGCGCGCTGGGCGCCGCCGCCTGCGCGGCCGGCTACGCGCTGGCCACCGGGCGCTCTCCCGCCGAGGTAGCCCTGTCGGGGCAGGCCGCCCTCGCGGGGCTGGCCGCGGATCCGCACGCGTGGGGCGTCGGGGCCCTGCTGGCGGTCCTGCTGCTGAAGGGCGCCGCGTACACCCTGTCCCTGGGCTCGCTGCGCGGTGGCGCGGTGTTCCCGGCGCTGTTCCTCGGCGCCGCCGCGGGGGTCCTGCTCGCGCCGCTGCCGGGCCTGGGCGTCGTGCCGGCGATGGCCGCGGGCATGGCGGCCGCCACGGCGGCCGCGCTGCGCCTCCCGGTGAGCAGCGTGCTGCTGGTGGTCCTGCTGCTGGGCAGCTCCGCCATGATGCCCGTGGTGATCCTGGCGGCCGTGGTGTCCTTCGTCGTCACCGAACTGCTGCCTCCCGGGCACGGCGCACGACCGCCCCGGGACGCGTCCGTGGCGGAGGCGGCCGGGGGCGGTCCTTCGTGAGGGCCGGCGGGTCAGCCGGTCAGCACTTCAGGCTGGTGGATGCTGCGGCGACCGACTCGTCCAGCTTCTGGACCTGGGGCTGCACCGAGGTGAGGGCGTCCTTGCCGGTCGTGTCGCCCGGCAGGCTCTCGTAGGCCTTCTTCAGGTCGTCCGCGGCGGACTTCACCGCGTCCTGCTCCGAGGACTTCAGCTTCTGCAGGTTGCCCTTGAGGTTCTGCCAGTCCTGCTGGACGGCGTCGTAGGCGTCCTTCACCTGGTCCTTGGTCGCGTTGGCCGGGCTGAGGGCCTTCAGCTTGGCGGTGTCGCCCTTGAGGGACGACAGGTCGGTGCAGGCGTCGGCGGCCGCCTTGGTCGCGTCCTCGGCCGGCGTGCTGTCGTCGGAGCACGCGCTGAGACCGAACACCGCGGCGGCGCAGAGCACGCCGATCACCGGGAAACGATTCATGGGGACCTTCCTCAACGGGGCGGAGCGGGTGGGGAGCGGACGTGCCGAAATGATCGGCATACATACCAAAATATCCCCCATGTGTCACGTACCGCATCCGCGCCGTGACCATTCGGAGTCAGTCCGAGCGCTCGCGCCCGGGTGCGACCGCGCGCAGGGAGTACAGGACGGGCAGGTGGGAGTCCCCGAAGGGCAGCCGGTGGAGGCCGTCCGGACCCTGCGGCAGCAGGCCACGGGGGTCCACTTCGACGGCGGTGTGCTCCCCCAGGTGCCGCAGCACCAGTCCGGCGCCGGCGGCCGCGGTGACGATCTCGCCGAGCGAGTGCGGGTACTGGAGGGTGTCGAGGGCGGGCAGCGGCAGTCCGGGCTCGGCGTACGTGCCCGTCGTGGTCTCGCGGTGCGGCGCGCCGCCCCCGTACGGCCAGTCGGCCACGAAGGGGTCGAGGGTGGCGACGGTCTGGTACGCCGGGTGCAGGTCCACCAGGACCAGGCTGCCCCCGGGCCTCAGGGCCCTCGCCGCGCCGTGCATCCAGGCGTCCACGTCGGCGATCCAGCACAGTACGCCGTAGGTCGCGACGACGAGGTCGAAACCTCCCGCCAGCCGGTCGGGCAGCCGCTGGGCGTCGGCCTCGACGAAGGCGGCGTCGAGGCCGGCCCTGGCCGCCAGCAGGCGCGCCCGTTCCACGGCCACGGCGGAGAAGTCGACGCCGGTGACGCGGGCGCCGAGACGGGCCCAGTTCAACGTGTCCATGCCGAAGTGGCACTGGAGGTGCAGGAGGTCCCTCCCGCCGACGTCGCCGGCCAGCTCGCGTTCGAGCGCGTGCAGCGTCTGCCGGCCCGCGAGGAAGGACGCGACGTCGTAGAAGCGGTCGGTGGGCGTCGACCCGTGGACCCGGGCGCGCACGTCCCACAGCGCGCGGTTGAGTTCGATTCCCTCGGCCCGGTCGGGCCCGGTCTCGTATGGCATGCGCCGAGAATCGCACACGGGCGGGGGCTCGTTGCGGCCGTCCCGTCAGGGCGCGGGGGTCGGGCGGCGCTTCGCGCGGGCGATGACCAGCGCGACGTCGTCGTGGTCGCCCGGGCGGCGCAGCGACTTCAGCAGCAGGTCGCAGGTCTCCTCCAGCGGGAGGTCCGTGTCGGTGAGCAGGTCCAGCATCAGCCCGAGCCGCTGGTCGATCGGCTGGTCGCGCGTTTCGACGAGTCCGTCGGTGTAGAGCACGAGCTGGTCCTGGGCGCGCATGCTCACGGTGGTCGCCTCGAAGGGGATGCCGCCCACGCCCAGGGGTGCGCCGGTGGGCAGTTCGAGCAGCCGGGGCCGCTCGCCGGGGCGGATGAACACCGGGGGGAGGTGGCCGGCGACGGAGATGCGGCACTCGGCGCGGTACGGGTCGTAGACGGCGTACACGCAGGTGGCGATGGTCTCCTCCAGCGCGGCGGTGGTCCGGTCGAGCTGCCGCAGCACCTGGGTGGGGTCCAGCCCCAGCTCGGCGAGGGTGCGGGTGACGGTGCGCAGTTGGCCCATGCTGGCGGCGGCGTTGATGCCGCTGCCCATCACGTCGCCGACGACGAGCGCGGTGGTGCCGCCGGGCTGCGGGATGGCGTCGAACCAGTCGCCGCCGATCTCGCTGGTGGCCGCGGCGGGCTGGTAGCGGTAGGCGACCTCCAGGCCCGCGGTCTGCGGCGGGTGGTGCGGGAGCAGGTGGCGCTGGAGGGCCAGCGCGGTGTGGTGGGCGTTGCGGTACCAGCGGGCGTTGTCGATGCACACGGCGGCCCGGGCGGCGAGCTCGCCGGCCAGCACGATGTCGTCGTCGTCGAAGGGCAGCGGGTTGCGGGTGCGCTTGAGGTCGAGGGCGCCGAGGACCTCGCCGCGGGCGATGAGCGGTACGGCCAGGTAGGAGCGCAGTCCGGCGCGGGCCAGCAGCGCGGCGGCGTCGTCGTCGCGGGCGATGCGGGAGATGTCGCGGGCGTGGACGTGGGCGACGAGGACGGGGTGGCCGGTGGTGACGGACCGGGTGACGAGCCGGTCCGCGGCGTACCGCGCGATGTCGCCGGGAGGGTCGGCGGCGCGCACCGCCTCGCTGGGGTAGGCGGCCGCGACGGCCAGGGCGCGGAACACGGCGGGCTCGTGGGCGGAGGAGGTCGGGCTGGGGCGGCCGTCGAGGACGGAGTCGAGGATGTCGACCGCGGCGATGTCGGCGAGCTCGGGCACCACGACGTCGGCGAGTTCGCGGGCGGTCTGGTCGAGGTCGAGGGTGGTGCCGATGCGGACGGTGGCGTCGGCTATCTGGGCGAGCCGGCGGCGGCTGCGGGCGATCTCCTTGGCCGCCAGGTGGCTCTGGGTGACGTCGACGATCGAGGTGGCGAGGCCGAGGACCCGCCCGCCCGTGTCCTCCAGCCGGTAGTACGACACGGACCAGGCGTGCTCGTGGTGCCGGTCCCCGTGGGTGCTGCCCGCCGTGAACTGCTCGACCAGGGGCGTGCCGGTGGCCAGGACCTGGCGCATGGCCGACTCGACGGCTCCGGCGTCGTCGAGGAAGGAGAGGGCGTCGCCGACGTGGCGGCCGATGTGCTGGGCGGCGGGGAGGCCGTTGATCCGCTCCAGCATGGGGTTGACCAGGACGTAGCGCAGGTCGGTGTCCAGGACGGCGAGGCCGATGGGCGACTGGGCGACCAGCCGGGCGCAGAGGGCGAGGTCGCGCTCCAGGTGCCGGAGCCGGGCGCGGTCGGTGGCGATCCCGAGGGCGTAGAGGTCGCCGTGCTCGTCCAGGAGCCGCATGTTGCGGAACTCCACCAGGTGGTTGGTGCCGTCCTTGTGCAGCACCGGGAAGGCGCCCGCCCAGTCCCCCGCGCCGCCCATGACCCGGGCGAAGAGCTCCAGGACCAGGTCCAGGTGCTCGGGGGCGGCGAGCAGCCGGGCGGCGGGGCGGCCGAGGGCCTCGCCCGCCGTCCAGCCGAAGAGCTGTTCGGCCTGGGGGCTCCACAACGCGATCCGTCCCTGCGCGTCCAGGACGATCGCGGCCACGTTCAGTACGTCGAGCAGCCCGCTCGGCGGCGAGACCCGGATGCCCGCCGCCCCCGCGTCCTCGTCGGTACGGGCGGCGGCTCCGGGAGCGTCGGGGGCGGGCCGGGTGGTGTCGGCGTCCGCGACGGCCCCGCTTCCGCCGGCCTCGAAGGCGTCGGTGTCAGCCATCACGGGATCTCCCTTCCGGCCGCCGCTCCGGGGCCGGCCGGCCCGGCCCGGTGCGGGCCGCGACGAGCGGCCGTTCCCATCGTCCCCCGGAACGGGCCGCACAGCCGTGCGGGCGGTGCGCAGAGCCCCGGAAGGCGCCAGCGGAAACCGCTTCGACCAGCGAAGACTCCGGCGGTTTGCGCCGGGGCCGGGACGGTACGACCGACCGGCCGGTCAGCCCGTCGGGCGCGCCCTCCCGGACACGGACCGCACCGGCGCCGTCACGCCCAGTCTGCGGGTCCGCCGCCGATCCAGGTGATGCGGGAGTCCTCGCGGTCGATGAGCTCGGCGCCGTCCTCCAGGCCGATGCGGCGGAGGAACTCGACCACGTCGCCGACCCCGGTGGCCACGCCGAGGCGCTCGTCGACGCCGTGCGCGTGCGCGGTGACGGGCCGGCCGCCCTTGGACAGCGGCGGGTGGACGGTGACGTGCGTGCGGTCGGGCATGCAGCCAGGCTGCCGCGACCTCGTCGCGGACGCATCCCGGCGCATCCGGACGGCGCAGGCCCCCGGGCCACGCGCCCGCGCGTCCGACGGGGGCCACCGGGCGGCGGGGCACGGCAGGGGCCCTATGGTGGGCGGGTCGCGCAATGCTCCGGACCCGCCGGATGCCGACGGCCGGCCAGGCCGGCGGGACGGTCAGGAGACAGCGTGATGATGACGGAGACGGCCACGGCGCCGGCCGGGGGCCTGCCGGAAGCGGTGTTCGATCCGGAGCGGCTGGCGGCGGTCGCCGCGAGCGGGCTGCTCGACACCCCGGCGGAGGGCACCTTCGACGACCTCGCGGAGCTGGCGCTCGCGATCACCGGTGCGCAGAAGGCGTTCTTCACGGTCGCGGACGGCCGGCGCTCGTTCTGGAAGGCGGCGATCGGCCTCGACGCGGGGGCGGTGCGGGAGAACGACATACGGGACAGTCCGTGCCACATCCTGATCGGCACCGGGCTGCCGCTGATCGCCGAGGACGCCGTGAACGACCCCCGGATCCGGGACCTGGCCGCCGTCGGCGCCCTGGGCATCGGGGCGTGGGCCGGCTATCCGGTGGTCTCGCCCGAGGGCCACGTGCTGGGCGGGTTCTGCGTGGTCGACCAGGACGCCCGCCCCTTCACGCCCGGGCAGACCCGGGCACTGCAGACGCTGGCCCGTTCGGTGTCCTCGGAGATCGCCCTGCGCCAGGCCCTGCGCCAGGCCCGCGCGGCCGGCGACGCCTCCGCCGCGCTGGCCCGTACGTTGCAGGACAGCCTGCTCCCGCCCCGGCTCGCCGAGGCCCCCGGGATGGACGCGGCGGCCGCGCACCTGGCCGCCGACGCGACCGGCGAGGCGGGCTCGAACGTGGTGGGGGACTTCTACGACCTGTTCCACACCCGCGGCAAGAACTGGGCGGCGGTGATGGGCGACGTGTGCGGCAAGGGCGTCGACGCGGCCAAGGTGACCGCCCTGGCCCGCTACACCGTGCGCGCCGAGGCCGGCCAGCACACCCACCCCAGCGTCGTCCTGCACCGCCTGCACCAAGCCCTGGCCGCCCAGAGGGTCAGCGACCGGTACCTGACCGCGGCCCTGGCCTCCTTCCGCCCGGCCGCCGACGGCGTCGGGGTCGTCGGCCGCTACGCGAGCGCCGGCCACCCGCCCGCCCTGATCCGGCGCGCCGACGGCTCCGTGGAGGAGCTGGACGCACCGGGGACGCTCCTGCACCCCGACCTGCCGCCGGCCCAGGACGCGCTGAAGGACACGACCTTCCGCCTGTTCCCCGGGGACGCCCTGCTGCTGTACACGGACGGCATCACGGAGGCCCGCGACCGTGAGCGGGGCCCGCTCTTCGGCGACGCGCGACTGGCCCGGACCCTGGCGGCCACCCGCGGCTGGGACGCGGCGCGCACGGTGGACCACCTGCGGCGGGCGGTCCGGGAGCACTCCGGGGGCCACGCCGTGGACGACACCGCCCTGATGCTGCTCAGGGTCGCCGGCGGCCCGGCCTGACGGCACGCGCGGTCACGGACGCGCGAAGGGGCCCGCACTCGGCGAGTGCGGGCCCCTTCGCGCGGACGGGTCAGGCCGGGCGGCCGCCGAAGGGGGCGCCGGTGCCGTAGTAGGTGCCCAGCTCCTCGCGGTAGCCGGCGTCACCGAGGTGCTTGTTCTGGTGGAACTCGGGCGCGTCCTTGATCTCGTCCTTGGTGCGGTCGACGTAGACCTTCCGCTCGGCCGGGTCGACCAGGGTCACGGTGCTCGCCGGGAGCAGGACCTCCTTGCCGAAGATCCAGACCCCGGTGTCCACGACCAGGTAGGCGTCACCGACCTCGTCGGAGTGCTTGTCCACCTTGCCGATGCCGCCGTCGGTCGCCTCGACCTTGTAGCCGGTCAGATCGGTACCGGCCAGGTGGCCGGCGGTCGACTTGTAGCTCCACACATGCTCAGTCACGCGAAAACAACTCCTCCGGTGGGCAGAGGGCGGCGCGGGATTCCGTCCCGCCCTCCTGTTCCGTACGTCGTGCCGGGCGGTGTTCGTGTGCCGCCCGGACTCCGCCTGCCCTGCCGCCGGCGCTTCATTCCCCCCGGTCCGGGCGGCTGCCGCGCCCGGTCCGGGCGCCGGCGGGGTGCATGAATCGCGCGGGTTGAAGCAAGTGCGGGGGATGGAATGCGTGGTGTACGGAGACGGGCCCGGACGGCCGGAGACGGTGGAGTGCGACCTGGAGGACGCGGCCTGCCAGTCGGTGCTCAAGCGGCTCCGGGGCCTGGGCGAGGGCGAGTTCGGCTGGGTGCGCCTGGTCGACCCCTCGGAGGACGAGCTGGTGCAGCTGGCCGACGAACTGGGCCTGCACCCGCTCGCGGTGGAGGACGCTGTCCAGGCGCGGCAGCGCCCGAAGTCCGAACGGTTCGGGGACGTGTTGGCGGTCGCGCTGAAGACGCTCTGGTACGTGGAGGAGGAAGCGGCCGTCGAGACCGGCGAGATGATGCTCTTCGTCGGGCCCCGGTACGTGCTCACCGTCCGGCACGGGACGGTCGACCCCTGCGCGGAGGCCGCGCGCCGGCTCGACGCCGACCCGGACATGCTGCGCTTCGGCCCCTGGTCGGTCCTGCACGCCGTGCTCGACGTGGTCGTCGACGCGTACAGCGACGCCGCCGCGATGGTCAGGGCCGCGCTCACCCGGCTGGAGGACCTCGTCTTCTCGTCGGACCGGGTGGACGTCACCGAACGCATCTACTCGCTCAAGCGGGAGGTGCGCGAGTTCCGCGACGCGGTGCAGCCGCTCGCCCCGGTGGCCCAGGGGCTGCTGGGCGGTCCCGTGACGGACTCGCCCGGGCTCCTGCCGTACTTCCGCGACGTGACGGACCACCTGCACCGCACGGACATCGAGGTGCGGACCCTGGACGAGCTGCTGAACGCGGTGCTCGACGCCCAGCAGGCCCGGGTGGGCACCTGGCAGAACGACGACATGCGCCGCATCTCGGCCTGGGCCGCGATCTTCGCCATCCCCACCATGGTCGCGGGCGTCTACGGCATGAACTTCGAGCACATGCCCGAGCTGGGCTGGAGCTACGGCTACCCCTTCGCCGTCGGCCTGATGCTGGCCGCCTCGGGCGCCCTGTACCGCGCCTTCCGACGCAACGGCTGGCTGTAGCGCGGCGCGCTCCCCTCCCCCGGCGCGGGCGGACGCTGCCCGCGCCGTCCCGCTCCGCTGCCCGCACGCACCTGGCTGCGGCGGCCATCCTCCGCGTATACAGGACGGGTTGCCGCGGCCTTCCCACCCGGATTTCGTCAACTATAGTTACGCAGCACGGGCGTCAACTATAGTTACGGCCGAAGAGAGGGAGCAGCGCGCGTGACGGATTCAGCAGACCGGACCGACGGACCGGACGCACCCCGGCCGGCGCCGTCCCCGGTTCCGGTCCCCGGACCCGGTGCTCCCTTCAGTGACCGCCTCAACTTCCTCTTCGACCGGGTGCGTCCGCCGGGCGCGGAGGAGTACTCCAACGCTCACGTGGCCCGCACCATCTCCTCGTACGGAGGGGACAGCTACACGCGCTCCCACATCAGCTACCTCCGCGCCGGCAAGCGGACCCCGACCATCACCATGGTGCCGCTGCTCGCCCGGTTCTTCGGCGTCGAGGCCGCGTACTTCATCGAGGACGAGGTCACGCGCAAGATCGCGACCCAGTTCGAGATCCTGCGCAAGCTGAAGGAGAACGGGGTCGAGCAGATCGCCCTGCGGGCGATGGGGGTGTCCGCGGCCGGCCAGCGCAAGGTGCTGGCCGCGCTCGAAGCCGTCCGCAGAGAGGAAGGCCTGTCCGACGAGCCCGAGAGGGACGGGCCGTGACCGGAGTCCGGCGTCCCGCCGACGAGAGGAAGCTCCATGTGGCTCAGCCGTCGTAGCCGCGGCAGCGACCGCGAGGCCGACGAGGTCGAGCGCCGGAACCGCGAGTTCGTGGAAGGGCTCGACCTGCCCGGGGTCGACAGCGTCCTGGACCTGGTGCCGTTCATGGAGGAACGTTTCGACCGCACCATCCGGCTCATGCCGTTCGCCTCGGACCCGTCCGATCCCGACTCGCTCGACGCGTCCGCCCCCTGCGGGCTGTGGCTCGCCACCGGCGACACGGACTACGTCTTCTACGACACCGCCATCAGCCGCGCGCACGCCGAGATCATCGTCGGCCACGAGTTCGGCCACATGCTCAAGCGGCACCGCGGCAGCACCCCGCAGACCACCGGCGACCTGGGCGGCCTCATCACCGACATCGATCCCGCGACGGTGCAACTCGTCCTCGGCCGGACCCGGTACAACGAGCCCGAGGAGTTCGAGGCCGAACTCGTCGGCTCGCTCCTCCAGGAACACCTGGGCGCGTCGCGCGCCCAGGTGTCCGCGGAGGCCGACCCCATCACCCGCACCCTGCTGCGCTGACCGGATAGGGACCCGTGAAAGACATCCTTCACCCCCTGTGCCTGGCCATCGCCGGCACCGGCTTCCTCGTCCTGGTCCGCGACCTCGGGCGCAGCCGCCGCGATCCCGCGCTGGTCGCCCTCGCCTTCACATACGGCTTCTCCGCGCTCAGCTACGCCGTCTCCCTGACCTGGGTGTGGGTGCGCGTGGACGGCGTGCTCGGCGTGCCCAACATCGTCGTGCCGATCGCCCAGGGCTGCGTGATCGTGGTCTTCGCCCTGCAGGCCACCGTCCTCGCGCACTGGTCGAAGCCGCCGGCCGAGGCGCGCCGGCGCAGCCGGCACCTGCTGGTCGCGGCCGCCGTGGTCATCGCCGCGATGGCACTGCTCTTCGCCCTGCTGACCCCGGCCACGACCAGACCGACCGACTTCTCGCTGTACTACGCCCACGACCCGGTCTTCCAGGCGTACGTACTGCTGTACTTCGGCACGTACACCGTCGCCGAGGTCTACCTGGCCCGGTCCTGCTGGAAGTACGCCCGCACCGCCAGCAACCGGTCCATCGCCTTCAGCCTGCGCCTGGTCACCGTCGGCGCCGTCATCACCCTCGGCTACAGCGGCATCCGGATCGGCGCCGTCGTCGGAGCCGAGGTCGGCTTCGGCGTCGACCACCTCAACGGCTTCGCCTGGGCCTGCGGCGACATCGGCGCCACCCTCACCCAGATCGGCTACCTCATCCCGACCGTCGCCCGGCGGGCGGCGAGCGGCCGCGACTGGGCCGCCGCGCACCTGGCCCTGCGGCGCCTCGGTCCGCTGTGGTTCGCGCTCGACCGGGCCGACCCCGGCATCACGCTGCGCCGACCGGCCCGCCAGCTCCCCGACGTCCTGCGGGGCCGCAGCGCCCACTTCCCGCTGTTGCGCCGCCGCGTCGAGATCCGCCAGGGCCAGAAGCTCATGCGCCGCTACCTCGACCCCGTCGCCCGAGAGCGCGCCGAGGCGGCCCGCCGGGCCGAAGGGCTCACCGGCGCCGAACTGGCCGCGGCCGTCACCGCCGACCAGCTCCGGGCCGCCCTCGCCCGCCACACCGCGGACGAGCCCGTCGACGCGCCCGCCGAGTACGCCGACGCCGACCTGTCCCTCGCCACCACCGACGACGAGCTGGTCCACCTCCAGCGCGTCGCCTCCTACTTCACCCCGCCCGTGCCCACGCCCGAGAGCCGCGACGCCTCCGACTCCCTCGGCGCCACCTCAGGAGCCCGCTCGTGATCCTCCGCCGCACCCTGCTCGTCGCCTGTACCGCCGTCGCCGCGGCCGCCGCCATGGCCGCCACACCCGCGGCGGCCCACTCGCGGGCCGGCGGCCGGGGCGCGCGCGCCGACCTGCACCTGGCGCCGGCCCGCGAGCAGCTCGCCGCCCTGCGCCGCCGTACGATCACCAGCCGCGAGCTGCTGGAGCAGTACCTGCTGCACATCGCCAAGGCCAACCCCGCCCTCAACGCCGTCGTCACCCTCGACGCGGCCGGCGCCCGCGCGGCCGCCGACGCCGCGGACCGCCACCTCGCCGCCACCGGCAAGCCGCTGGGCGCGCTCCACGGCCTGCCCCTCACCGTGAAGGACGCCCTGGAGACGAAGGGGCTGCGCACCACCTGCGGCTCCCCCGACCTCACGGCGCACGTGCCCGAACGGGACGCGGACGCGGTGGCGCGGCTGCGCGCCGCCGGAGCCGTCATCGTCGGCAAGACGAACGTCCCGGTCATGTGCCAGGACCTCCAGACCTCGAACCCGCTCTTCGGCACGACGAAGAACCCGTACGACGCCACCCGGACCGCGGGCGGTTCCTCGGGCGGCCCGGCCGCCGCCGTCGCCGCGGGGCTCACCAGTCTCGACGTCGGCTCCGACCTCGCGGGCTCGCTGCGCCTCCCCGCCGCCTACTGCGGGGTGTACGCCCTGCGGCCCAGCGGCGGGATCGTCCCGACCCGCGGACACATCCCCCGGCCGCCCGGCTGGCTCACCAGCTCCGACATGCTCACGCTGGGCCCCCTCGCCCGTACCGCCGACGACCTCGGCCTGCTCCTCGACGTCCTGGCCGCGCCGGCCCCGGCGGACGCCGCCGCCTGGCGCGTCGAGCTGCCCGCACCGCGCCGCAAGCGGCTGGCCGACTTCCGGGTCGGCGTCTGGCGCGACGACCCCTACTGCCACGTCGACGGGGACACCCGGCGGGTGCTGGACGAGGTCGTCCGGCTGCTGCGGTCCGCCGGAGCGGGCGTGGACGAGACCGCCCGGCCCGTGGACCTGGCCGGCAGCGACCGGCTGTTCCAGCGCCTCATGTACGCCACGGCCAGCGCCACGGCCACGGACGCGGGATTCGCCGAGGACGTCGCGGCGGCCGAGAAGGTCCCGGCGGATGCCCCGGGCGGCCTCTTCCTGCACGCGCGGACCATGCGGCACCGGGACTGGCTGCGCGCGAACGAGGAGCGCGAGGAGCTGCGCGGCCGCTGGGCCGCCTACTTCGCCACCCATGACGTCCTCGTCACGCCGGCCACCCCGACGGCGGCCGTCGCGGACCAGACCGCGGTCCCGGTGCCCGAGCGGTACATCACGGTGGACGGCGAGCGGCGCCCGTACTTCGACCAGACGGCGTGGCTGAACCTGGCCGGTCACGTCCGGCTCCCCGCCGTCGTCATGCCGGCCGGCAGGACCGCCGGGGGCCTGCCGCTGGCCGTCCAGATCATCGGCCCGTACCTGGACGACCGCACGGTCGTCGCCGTGGCCGAACACCTCGCACAACGGCTCCCCGAGCCCGTGCGACCGCCCGCGTCCGCCGAGTGAGCGGGCGCCCGTGAACCGGGCCCGTTCTGCCTCCACGGGGGTGGGGCGGGGCGGGCCCGTACGGCGGAGGGGCCCCGGGGCGATCCCGGGGCCCCTCCGCGCCGTGCAGCACGATGTGGTGCGAGGACGTGGAGACGTGGAAGGGCCCGGACACCGACGGGGGAAGCGGTGTCCGGACCCGGTGATCATCCTAGCCGGAGTGCCCGGTGGGCAGGGCGAGACCGGTGTAGACCTGGTTGAGGACGGTGGGCAGCAGGGCGATGGCGGTGGCCCGGCCGTCGGGCGACACGGTCAGGTTCGTCCAGACGACGAGGGTGACGTCGCTGTCCGGGTCGTGGCCGATGAAGGAGTTGAAGCCCGGGAGTTCGCCGCCGTGGTAGTACATGGCGGCGTTCGGCGCGAAGCGCTGGTAGGCGATGCCGTACCCGTACTTCTGCCCGTCGGGCGCGGCCGGGTCCTCCGGGCGCGGGCTGTGGAGCCACTGCTGCTGGGTCGCCGCGTTCAGCACCTTGCCCGTGACCAGCGCCTCGATCCAGGTGGTCATGGACCGGGCGGTGGAGACGACTCCGCCGGCGGCGGTGGCGTAGGAGGGGTTCTGCCGGGTGTAGTCGACGGGCCGGAGCGTGCCCGTCCGCGCCCCTTCGACGATCGCGGGCGGGTAGGGCTTGTCGACCAGGGCGTAGGACGATCCGCCGTACATGTAGCCGTGGGCGAAGGGCGCCGGCAGCGACCGGTCGTGGATGTCGGGCAGGAACGTGTCGTCGATGCCGAGCGGGGCGAACAGCCGGTCCCGGAACTGCTCGGCCAGGGGCCGGCCGCCGGCCTTCTCGGCGACCAGCCCGAGCAGGACGTAGTTGGTGTTGTCGTACGCGTAGGACGTGCCGGGGGCCGCGTCGGGCGGCCGCCGGTAGGCGATGTCCAGCACGTCCTGCGGGGTCCAGGCCCTGCCCGGGTCTGCGTCCAGCGTCGCGGCGAGTTCGGGTGCGTCGGTGTAGTTGTAGAGGCCGCTGCGCATCGTCAGCAGGTCGGCGATGGTGATCTTCCCACCGTTCGGCACCCCGGCGACGTACCGGGACACCGGGTCGGTCAGGCGGACCGATCCGTCCTGGACGAGGAGCATGATCAGGGCCGAGGTCATCGTCTTGGTGTTGGAGGCGATACGGAAGTGGTCACCGGGGTCGGGCGGTTCGGCCCTCCCCAGGTCGCTCGTGCCGACCAGCGCCCGGTACGTGCCCTGCGGGGTCTGGAGCAGGACGACGGCGCCGGGCACCCCCAGCGCCTTGGCCGCCCGCTCCACGGCGGCCCGGAAGACGGCCGGATCGATCCGCTTCAGGGTCGGGGAGAGGGGCGCGGAGGCCGACGGGGTGGGCGAGGGGGCGGCGGCGGCCACGGCGGTGGGGGCGAGGGGGAGGCAGCCGAGGGCGAGGAGGAGGGCACAGGGCGCCGCGAGCCGCGCGCGGCGGCGGCTCGTGCGGAGGGTGCGGTCGACCGCACGGGAGGCATTCATGCACGCATCACGACCGTTGCAGCTCGACTACCGGGCCCGATCATCCGTTTTGTACAGAAACACCCAATTCTAGCAGGACGGACGCCACCGGCCACCGGCCACCGGCCCCCCGCCACCGGCCGCCTTGCCGTGGTCCGTGCGGCGGTGGACGCGGCGTAGTACTCCTGGAGGGTCACAGGGACACGCTTGTTCTCACATGGAGGCGTCGATGGCCGTTCGTCGTGTGGTGCCCAACATCCAGTCGCAGGCGACGCAGGAGAGCCGGGACTTCTACGGGCTGCTGGGCTTCGAGGAGGTCATGAACCACGGGTGGATCATGACGCTCGCCTCCTCGTCCGTCCCGGCCGCACAGATCAGTGTCATGACCCGCGACGAGACCGCGCCCGTCACCCCCGACATGAGCGTCGAGGTGGACGACGTGGATGCGGCCCACGCGGTCATGCGGGAGAGCGGGGCGGAGATCGTGTACCCGTTGCAGGACGAGGAGTGGGGCGTGCGGCGGTTCTTCGTCCGCGATCCCAACGGCCGGGTGGTCAATGTGCTGGGTCACCGCTGACGGCCGGGTCGCGCGGCGCGGCGCCGCGGACCCGGCACGTCGCGAAGGGGGCGGCCCCGCGTCAGTACTGCCAGCGGGGACGGGAGCCGTCCGGGCGGCAGTGGATCGTGCGGCCGTTGCCGGCGCGGGTGGAGCGGCCGAGGTCCGCTTGGCGGCAGAACTGCCCCGCGTTGTAGCAGTTGCCGGCGTTGGAGACGATCTCGCACGCGGTGTCGGCCGGTTCCGCGGGCGCCTTCGTGCTGGGGCGCGGCGCCGGCTCGGTCGCGGGCTTCGGCGTCGGCCGGGGCGCCTCGGCCGTGGCGGCCGGCTTCGGGTCGGCGGCGACCGGTGCGGCACTGCGCGCCGCGGTGGGGGTGGGTGCGAGGGTCGGGACGGCCGTGGGCGATGCCGTGGGGGTGGGCGTCGGGGACTGCTCGGGCGGGGCGGTCGTGGCCGAGGGGGCCGCCGACGCGGTGGGGGCGGGCGGCGCCGAGACGGCGGGGCCGCCGCCTCCCGCGGGCCCGCAGGCGACGGCCACCCCCGCGACCAACAGGGCCACCAGGGCCCGCCGTACGGGGCCGCGCGTTCTCTTGCCGGTCGTGACGTTGCCGATGGCGCTGTTCATGGGTACCCCCACCCGGGACGGTCCGAAAGGAGGCACATCATATGAATACCAGCCCGCGCGGGATGGGTTTCGGCCACATCGTGACAATCGGCTGGGCGGGCAAGCCCGTTGGGCGGGCTCCCGGTCCGCATCAGGGCCGCGCTCGCGCCATCCGTGCGGCATGCGGGCGGCCGCCCGCGGCCGGGGGTTCACGCACCGCGGGCGCCCGACCGATGGCGCCGACGGCCCACGTCCCGGGGAGTCAGGCCCGCGCGAGCACCCCGGGCATCACCGCTTCGACCCCGTCGGCCAGCCGCTCGACGTCCTTCCTCAGGAAGGGTTCCGCCAGCTTGATCAGACCTTTGAAATCGAGCCTGGCCCGGTAGACGACCTCCGTAACCCCGGTTCCGGTGGACCGCAGGGACAGGTCGTCGGTCGTCGTGACGCTGGAGTTCTCGCCCACGAAGGTCAGGTGGTCCGCGTCCCAGCGGACGAGCCGGTAGACCAGGCTCGTCTCCCGGCCGCGGAACACCGACACGTTGCGCCACGAGGAGCCGACCCGTACGGGCCCGTCGTCGAGCCGGACGCACGACGTCGTGCCGGGGTCCCAGTCCTCCGCCCGGGCGAAGTCCTTCAGGTAGTCGACCAGCACCGGCAGCGGCCGGTCGACGGTGAACGAACGCTCGACGGACACCACGCTGGGCTCCCTTCACGGAAAACGGACCGCCCCGGGGCGGGGCACACCCTCTCTTCCGGAGCGGGACCCGCCCCGGATGCACCCGTCCTGCGCACCGCCCCCGCCCTCGGCCCGCGCGGCACGGGCTTGCGGGGCGCACACTGTACGGGCACCCGCCGCGAGAGCGACCCAACCCCGGAGGAGAACCGATGCCGCGCTGGACGGTCGCGTACGACGCCGGACGCCCCGAGGGCCGGTCGTGCGGCCATGCCGACCAGGCGGAGGCCACGGCCGGTGAGCCGCCGGCCGAGGCCCGCGCGACGGCGGCGAGCCCGGCACGCGGGCCGTCGGACGGCGGGCCCGCACCCGCCGCCGGCTGCGACCGGTGCCTCGCCGCCGGCCAGTCCTGGGTCCACCTGCGGATCTGCCTGACCTGCGGCAGCGTGGGCTGCTGCGACAGCTCGCGCGGTCAGCACGCCTGGTCCCACGCCGTGCGCACCGGCCATCCCCTGGCCCGCTCGGCCGAGGCGGGCGAGGAGTGGGCATGGTGCTACGAGGACGAGCTGTTCCTGGTCCCGGCCACCGCACCCGGCCGTGCGCGCGACGCGTGAGCGGGACGCCGCGACGGCGCACGGAGCTGGTCCCTGGCCGTCCGCGCACCGGGCGGCGATCATTCGCACATGACCCCGCACACCATCACAGCAGCCGCCTCCGGCACCTGGACGCTCGGCGATCTGACGGTCAACCGGCTCGGGTTCGGCGCGATGCGCCTGCCCCAGACCGGTGAGGCGTTCGCGACCGACGCCGTGCCGCGCGACCGGGAGCAGGCGATCGGCGTCCTGCGCCGGGCGCTGGAACTCGGCGTGAACCACATCGACACCGCCGCCTTCTACTTCTCCCCGCTGCGCTCCGCCAACGAGTTGATCAACAGCGCGCTGGCCCCCTACCCGGACGACCTGGTCATCACCACCAAGGTCGGCCCCGGCCGGGGCCCGGCCGGAGACTGGATCCCGCACGCCTCTCCCGACCGGTTGCGCGGCCAGGTCGAGGAGAACCTCCGCCAGTTGGGACGCGACCACCTCGACGTGGTGAACCTGCGCGTCGTCGGCGAGGATTCGATCGCGGAGCGGTTCGGCGCACTGGCGGACCTGCGCACGGCCGGCCTCATCCGCCACCTGGGCCTCTCCAACGTACGGCCCGGACACCTGGCCGAGGCGCAGGCCATCGCGCCCGTGGTCTGCGTGCAGAACCGGTACGGCATCGGAGCCGACCCCGAACAGGACACCCTCCTGCGCGCCTGCGGGGACCAGGGCATCGCCTTCGTCCCGTTCTACGCCATCGCCGGCGCGGGGGGCCAGGCCGGGCTGACCGGCGGCGAGAGCGCGGAGGTACGGGCCGTCGCCCGGGCCCGCGGGGCCTCCCCCGCCCAGATCAGGCTGGCGTGGACCCTGGCGCGCGGGCCGCACGTCCTGGCGATCCCCGGCACGGGCGACCCGGACCACCTGGTCGCCAACGTGGCCGCGGGCGCGCTGCGCCTCTCCCCTGCGGAGCTGGCCTCGCTGGACTCGGCGCACGCGGCCGGCTGAGCCCGCTCCCCGGCGCCGGTCCCCGGTCCCCGGTCGGGGCGGGCGCAAGGCCCGCCCGCGTCCACCCACCCGCCCCGACCGCCCGTCGGCCGCGCCCGTCCGTCAGCCGCGCTCGGCGGCCCCTTCGGCGAGCCTCCCCCACAGGAAGGAGTGCACGAGCGCCTTGTTGAAGGCGGTCTGCCGGTGGTCGGTGGCACCGGCATGGCCGCCGCCCAGGTGCTCGTGGAACAGCACGTGCTGGCCGAGCTCCCTGAGCCGGGCGGCCATCTTGCGGGCGTGCCCGGGGTGCACCCGGTCGTCGCGCGTCGAGGTCAGCAGCAGCAGCGGCGGGTACGGGACGTCGCCCCGGGCCCGGTGGTACGGGGAGATGTCCGCGAGGTGCGTGCGGTCGGCGGGGGCGTCGGGGTCCCCGTACTCGGCGATCCAGCTGGCTCCGGCGAGCAGTCGGTGGAAGCGCAGCATGTCCAGGAGCGGGACGTGCGCGACGACAGCCCCGAAGAGCTCCGGGTAGCGGGTGAGCATGGCGCCCATCAGCAGGCCGCCGTTGCTGCCGCCCTCGATGCCGAGCCGGGCCACGGTGGTGATGCCGCGGTCGACGAGGTCCCGGGCGACGGCGGCGAAGTCCTCGAAGGCGCGCACCCGGTTGGCTCCGAGGGCGGCCTGGTGCCAGGACGGTCCGTACTCGCGCCCGCCGCGGATGCCGGCCACCGCGTACGTCCCGCCGCGCGCGAGCCAGGCCCGCCCGACGACCGGGCTGTACTGCGGGACCTGGGAGACCTCGAAGCCCCCGTAGCCGTAGAGCAGCGCGGGGCCGGGACCGGGACGGTCCTCGGGGCCGATCACGAAGTACGGGACGCGCGTGCCGTCGGCGGAGGTGGCGAAGTGCTGCCGGACGGTGAGGCCGGCCGTGTCGAAGAGGGCGGGCGCCCGCTTGAGGGCCTCGCCGTCGCCGGGCGGGCCACCGGCCACGCCCCGGTACAGGGTGGCGGGCTGGAGGAACCCGGAGACGTTCAGGAAGTACTCGTCGCTGTCGTCCGGGTCGGTACCCACCACGGAGGCCGTGGACAGCGGCGGCACGTCGGCCAGCGGCGCCCGGCTCCACCCCGCCCCCTCGGGGCCGGGGGTGAGGATCTCCAGTCGGGAGGAGACGTCGGCGCGGGTGGCGAGGATCAGGTGGTGGCGGGTCCACTGGTGGCCGGCGAGCGCGGTGCGCCCGTCGGGTGCGAAGAGGACCTCCGGCTCGCGCGCGCCGGCCTGGTACGCCGCGAAGTCGAAGGCGAGGAGGGTGCCGGGGGCGTGACCGAGCCAGTTCGATTTGGTGGTGACGATCAGCCACTGGCGGTGCACGTACTTGACGGCGTCGTCCGGGACGTCGATCGGCACCATCCGCGGCCGGGCGGACGACGCTCCGGCGGGCTGCGCTCCGGGGGCCTGCGCTCCGGGGGCCGCGGACGCGGGCTCTGCCTCTGCCTCGGCTTCTGCCGCATCGGCGTCGCCGGCTGCGGGCAGGAGGAAGAGGCGGCTGTTCCAGAAGTCCAGCTGGCGGGAGACGAAGTCCCTGGCGAAGCCCGGGGTGTGGTCGCGCCAGCCGTCGGCGGACAGGTCCGCCGGTTCGCCCTGGTAGACGAGCTCGGCCTGCTCCAGCGGTGTGCCGCGACGCCAGCGCCGCACCTGGAGCGGGTATCCGGACGCGGACAGGGAACCGGGGCCGGAGTCGGTGCCGATCCACACGTGGTCGCGGTCGATCCAGCCGATCCGGGTCTTCGCCTCGGGAACGCCGTACCCGTCCTCGACGAACCGCAGCGCCGAGAGGTCGAACTCGCGCACGACGCAGGCGTCCGCACCGCCGCGCGAGAGCATCACCAGGGCGTGCCGGTGGTCGTGGGCGGCGAGGACGTCACTGCCCGCCCACGCCCACTCCTCGCCCTCCGCCTCGGACAGCGCGTCGAGGTCGAGGACCGTCTCCCAGGCCGGCCGGTCCGTGCGGAACTCCTCCAGGGTGGTGCGCCGCCACACCCCGCGCACCCGCTCGGCGTCCTGCCAGAAGTTGTAGAGGTGCCGGCCGCGGCGGGTGACGTACGGGATCCGGCCGTCGTCGTCCAGCACCTCGCGCACCTCGTGCTCGATGGCCTCGAATTCGGGCGCCGCGCCCAGTTCGTCCACGGTCTCCGCATTGCGCTCCCGCACCCAGGCGAGGGACTCCTCGCCCGACACGTCTTCCAGCCACAGGTGGGCGTCCACGTCGTTCATGCGCCGATTGTGCAGCACTCCGCGCGGGACACGCGCCACCCACTTATATAAGCCTTGGCTTATATAAGTGGGTGGTGGCATACTCGGCCGCGTGCACGCCTTCGATGTCCTCGGGGACCCGGTCAGACGCCGGATATTGGAGCTGCTCGCCCCGGGCGAGCAGGCATCGGGCGAGGTCAGTGCCGTGATCCGGGAGGAATTCGGGATCTCCCAGCCGGCCGTGTCGCAGCATCTGCGGGTGCTGCGGGAGAGCGGGTTCACGTCCGTACGGGCGGAGGGCACCCGGCGGCTGTACGCCGTCGAGTCAGGCCCGCTGCGCGAGGTGGACGCATGGCTGGAGAGGTTCCGGGGGTTCTGGGAGCAGCGGCTGGACGCGCTCGGGACGGAGCTCGCGCGGGGAAAGCGGGAGCGCAGACGGAGAGAGGAAGCGAGCGGCGATGAGTGAGATCGTGGACGAGATCAACCGGGTGCACCGGGAGGTGGGCCTGCGCCGGGTCCCGGCGGGCGAGGCCGGCACGGTGGTGCTGCGGCGCACGTTCGAAGCGGAGGCCGCCGACGTGTGGGACGCGGTCACCTCGCCCGAGCGGATCGGGCGCTGGTTCATGCCGGTGACCGGCGACTTCAAGGTCGGCGGCCACTACCAGCTGGAGGGCAACGCCGGGGGCGAGATCCTCGAATGCGTCGCGCCGGAGCGACTGCGGGTGTCCTGGCTGTTCGGCCCGGATCCCGGGTTCGGCGAGGTCGAGGTGCGGGTGACGCCGGAGGGGCCGGGGCGGACGGTGCTGGAGCTGGAGCACGCGGCCGTGGTCCCGGAGGAGTTCCGGGCGAAGTTCGGGCCGGGTGCGGTCGGGATCGGCTGGGACTTGGGGCTGCTGGGACTCGGCATGCATCTGGCGGGGGGCGGGATGAGCAGGGAGGAGGCCGAGGCGTGGCAGGTCACGCCCGAGGCCAGGCAGTTCATCACCCGGTCGGGCGAGGCGTGGGGGGCGGCGTACGCGGCGTCGGGCGCGGCCCCGGAAGTGGCGGCGGCCACGACGGCGGCCACGATCGCCTTCTACACGGGCGCGTAGGCCGGGCGGGCTGGTCGCCCGAGGGGTCCGCGGTGTGCGGAGGCCTGGCGGGGCGGTGTGCGGAGGCCTGGGGTGGGCGAGGGCCGGGGGCGGTCCGCGGGGACCCGCCGGGGTGCCTCCTCGGCTCGCGCACGGAGCGGGGTCACGCACCCCGGGCGCGGTTGCGCGCTCGTCCTGCGGGGACACCCCGCCGTGTCCCCGCCCCCCTCGCCCGTCCCGGGCTTTCCGTCATCGCCCGTGCAGGCTGCAGGTGGTTTGCTCGGATGCCGGTACGACTGTACGGTAAATGTCGTACTGACTGGCGAACGAAAGCACAGGCGTCACCGTGAACACCCCCACCAGCGCCCCGGCCCTCCCCGCCGAGGGGCCCGTCGCCATCGTCACCGCCGCCGGATCCGGTATCGGCCGCGGCATCGCCACCGAGCTCGCCGCCGCGGGACACCGCGTGTCGCTGCTCGACATCGACCCCGGCATCGGGGGGCTCGCCGCGGAGCTCGGCGGGACGGCCACCGTGGGTTCCCTCACCGCCCCGGACGACCTGGCCCGCCTCGTCGACGACACCTTGGCGCGGTACGGGCGCATCGACGCGGTGGTCAACGGCGCGGGGCACGCCCGCAACGACGACCTGCTCAAGGTCAGCGACCAGGACTGGCACGACGGCCTGGACATGCTGCTGCTCAGCGTGGTCCGGATGGTGCGGCTGGTGACCCCGCACATGGAAGCGGCCGGCGGTGGGGCCTTCGTGAACCTCTCCTCCTACACGGCCTTCGAGCCGATGGGCCTGATACCCGTCAACTCCGCCCTGCGCGCGGCCCTGACCTCGTTCACCAAGCTGTACGCCGACCAGCACGCGGCCCGCGGCATCCGCATGAACAACCTGATGCCGGGCTACGTCGACAGCTGGCCCGAGGACCCCGCCTTCCTGGCGAAGATCCCCGCCGGGCGCTACGCCACCACCGCGGAGATCGGCCGTCTCGCCCGCTTCCTCGTCTCGCCGGACGCCGCGTACATCAACGGCGAGTCCGTCCGCATCGACGGCGGCGCCGCCCGCTCCCTCTAGGGTTCGCGGCACGGTACCCGAGGGTGCGGCAATTACCTCCGGGGTCATCGCACCGGCCCGGCTCCCCCGGCTACCTTCGCGGTCGTCACCCGCCCCCGGAACGAAGGAGCCCCGTGATGCCCGCCTACGGATTCGCCCATCTCCGCAGCCGACGGAACCACTTGGAGGTCATCGAGTACCTGGAGAGCATCCAGGCGACCCTCGACCCCTTCGCCGGCCGCTTCGTCATCCACGGTCCGCCGGCCGAGGTCGTGGAGGGCGAGTGGCCCGGGAGCATGGTGCTGATCGAGTTCCCCGGTCTGGCCGAGGCCCGTGCCTGGTACGGCTCTCCGGCCTACCGGGCCATCCTGCGCCTGCGGACCGAGCACATCGAGGGCGACCTGCTGCTGATCGAGGGCGTCGGGCCGGACTACGACCCGGCCGAGCGGGCCCGCACGCTGCGGGCGGAAGCCGGCGCAGCGGGGCCCTCGGCCCCGTAGCCCCGCGGCTCCGTCAGTTCCCCTCCGCGACCGCATCCCGTTCCGGGGCGGGCAGGAACTTGGCCGATTTGAGGGCCAGTTGACCGGTGAAGTACGACGCCGCGTCGGGGCGCATGCGGGCCAGGGCGACCATGCCGGTGATGATGACGTCGCACACCTCGTCGTGGACGTCCTCCCAGCTGTGCGAGTGGCCCTTGCGGGGGTTGGTGCCCTTGGCTCCGATGACGGCCTGGGCCGCCTCGCCGAACTCCTCGCCGATCTTGAGCACTTGGAGGATGTGGCTCTCCTCCGGCGCGAGGCCCTTCGCCGTGTCGGAGGCGTCGAAGCGGTCGGCCAGGGCGCTGATGGTGTCCCAGGGGGTGGGCGTGCTCACGGTTCGCGGTGCCTTCCTGTTCCCGTACGCGGTCCCGGCGCGGCCGGGCAGGGGCAGCACCCTACCGGCGCGGCGGCCGGGGCCGCGCGCCGTTTCGCGCCCGCCGGTCCGGGTCCCGCTACGGGGCGGACCGGGCCCCGGCCAGCCGGGCGCGCACGGGACCGGGCAGGGAGGCGAGTTCGGCCGCCCGCGCGACGGCCGCCGCGGCCGGTCCTTGCGCGAACCGCTGCTCACCGCCCGCCTCCGTCCCGGCGAAGCAGGCCGTGACCAGCCAGTGTTCACCGGGGTCGAGCGTGCCGCGCAGGGTGGGCAGCAGGGTGCGGGGCCACATCAGGTGGCTGTTGGGGTCCGGTCGGATCACCTCGCCCCGCCGCCCGCCCGCGAGGTCCCGTACGCCGGCGACCAGGTTGCCCGCCGAGGCCGTCGCGCGCGCCCCGGCGGCCGCCTCCCGCGCGGGCGACCCGCCCGGCTCGGCCGGCACGCAGAAGCCCGCCTCGGCCGTGTGCAGCGGCCGCCCGGTGGTCAGCCGGTGGATCCGTACGTGCCACTCCCCCGCCGGCACCAGCCAGGTGTAGACGCGTACGTCCGGGTACGGGCTCCAGGTGGCGGTGACGGCCGTCCCCGCCACCGTCCCGCGCTCGTTCTCCTCCCGCACTCGCCACTGGCGGGTGCGGGCGGGGGTTCCTCGGGGTGGGACCAGAAGGGGTGGGTCTCGGGCAGGGCCAGCGGCAGGAAGGCCTTGAAGGCCCCGTACGGGGAACCGGGGCCGTTGTACGACTCGCTCATCAGGAGGTTCGGATAGGCGTGGCCCACGGAGAGGGTGCCGTCCCCGTCGCGCACGGGCTGCCCGCCCCACCAGCGCAGGTGCCGTGCCCACAGCCCGCGCAGGACGCCCCACGGCATGGCGGGGGTGCCCGCGAACGCCAGGGCGCCGAGGAAGGCTCCCTGCGCGAAGCGGTAGGTGAGGCTGCGGCCGATGGCGAGGGCCGCTCCGTCGTCGGCGAACCAGTGGACGTGCTCGGGGGCGAAGGCCGCGGCCCGTGCGCGCACCGTCGCGGCGCGCGCACCGTCGATCGCGCCGAGGCCGGCGTGCAGGAGGCCGTAGTAGTGGATGGCCCAGGGGCCGTAGTGGTCCGGCGGGCTGCCGTCGGGGCCGTCGGCGTACCAGCCGTCTCCGAGGTGGAAGTCGTCGATCCGGCGGAAGGCCGCCTCGGTGGCCGCCTCTCCCCGGGCCGTCCCCGGGCGCCGGGGTTTCGCAGCGCTCTCGCCCACGGCCGCGAGACCGAGCCGTACGAGCGTCGGGACGAGGTGCCAGTTGTTGTCCACCGGTGCGGCCGCGGCCGCCTGCCCCAGCCAGTCGGCCGGCCGGCGGCGTTCGGCGGGGGCCAGCGGCTGCCACGCCTCGTGGGGCGCCAGGGCGAGGGCGAAGCCCAGCGCCGCCGCCTCCACCAGCCGCTGGTCGTGCGGTCCGGGCAGGCCCCAGTGGGCCGCGGAGCCCGGGTCGGTGCCGGCGGCGATCTGCTCCCGGACGCCCGCCCAGCCCGCGAAACCGGGGCCGCCCGCGGCGAGCGACGCCAGTCCCCAGAGCAGCCGGGCGAGCAGTTCCAGGCGGGCGGTGCGCCGCGGGTAGACGGTGCCGGGATGGCCGACCGCCTCCAGCCGGCCCTCCAGGGCGGCGGCGGCGGTGAAGGGGCGGCACAGGTCGAGCAGGGCCTCCTGGAACTCCCGGCGGGTGCGGGGCCGCGCACCGCCGAAGAGCAGCCGTCCACCGGGACCCCGGGATGCGTGGTGTGCCTCCGCGCCCGACACCTCGATGACCGACCCCCCACCGGAACGCGGCCCGGCCGCGCACCACGCCGACAGAAAGCGCTTCCCCCGCTCACGCTGGTCCGCGCGCGCACGGCGGCACAAGGCGTCGGGGCGGCGCCCGCCCCGTACCCCGTCGCGTAGGGCTCGGGTAAAGGCGGTGGCCCGTCGTCGTATAGGGTCCTCGTCGTTGATCGGCCAAACCCGAGGAGCGACGGCATGACGGACCGAGAGCTGCCGCTCAGCGGCGGCACGCACGAAACGAAGACGACCACCGGCCCCGGCACCCCCGACGAGCGCATCCACCGCATACGCCGGCGTCTGGAGCGGCTCATCGGCATCGCGGCGACCGAGGGCAATTCCGTACGTCCGCTGCGCAACGGAGACGCGATCTTCGCCGCGATGCTGGACGCCATCGGCTCCGCCCGCCACACCGTGGACATGATGACCTTCGTGTACTGGCGGGGCGACATCGCGCGGAAGTTCGCCGAGACCCTGGCCGACCGGTCCCGGTCGGGGGTGCGGGTGCGGCTCCTGCTGGACGGTTTCGGCAGCCGCCTCATAGAGCAGGAGCTGCTGGACCGGATGCGCGACGCGGGAGTCGAGGTGGCCTGGTTCCGCAAGCCGCTCTACCTCTCGCCCCTCAAGCAGAACCACCGCTGCCACCGCAAGGTGCTCGTGATCGACGAGGAGGTCGCCTTCACCGGCGGCGTGGGCATCGCGGAGGAGTGGTGCGGTGACGCGCGCAATCCCGGCGAGTGGCGCGACACGCACGTGGAGGTGCGCGGCCCCGCCGTCGACGGCATCGCCGCGGCCTTCGCGCAGAACTGGGCCGAGTGCCACGACGAGCTCTTCGACGAGCGGGACCGCTTCAACGGCCACGAGCCGAGCGGGAGCGCCGTCGTACAGGTGGTCCGCGGTTCGGCCAGTTTCGGCTGGCAGGACATGCAGACGCTGATGCGGGTGATCCTGGAGTCGGCCGAGGAGCGGGTGCGCCTGGCGACGGCGTACTTCGCCCCGGACACGTACTTCATCGACCTGCTCTGCGCGACGGCCCGCCGTGGCGTCGCGGTCGAGATCCTGCTGCCCGGCCCGCACACGGACAAGCGGGTGTGCCAACTGGCCGGCCAGCACCACTACGAGGCGCTCACGGCGTGCGGCGTCCGCATCTTCCACTACCAGCCGACCATGATGCACGCCAAGATCATGACCATGGACGGGGTCGTCTCCCTGATCGGGTCGACGAACTTCAACCGGCGCTCGCTCGACCACGACGAAGAGGTCATGCTCGCCGTGATGGACGCGGAGTTCACGGCGACGCTCGACGGGCACTACGACGAGGACCTGAAGCACAGCGAGCCGATCAGCCCGGCCCGCTGGAAGCGGCGCTCCGTGCTGCAGCGCGCCCGGGAGGCGGCCGTGCTCCCGATCCGCCGCTACCTGTAGCCCGGACGGCGAGCGGGCCCGCCGGGCCGTCCGCTGCCGCCGGGCGGGCGAACCGTTCCCGACGCCTCCCGGCCCTGCGGGCTTCCGGGCGGGCGCCGGGTTACGGTCGCGGCCATGGACGGTGATCGCTCCGGATGGCGCCCGTGCCTGCTCGCCGGGGCGGTGTTCGCCGTGTGCATGGCGGGCACCACGCTGCCGACCCCGCTCTACGGGCTCTACCAGGACAAGTTCGGCTTCTCCGAGCTGACCATCACCGTCGTGTACGCCGTGTACGCGTTCGGGGTCATCGGCGTGCTGCTGCTGGCCGGCAACGTCTCGGACGCCGTGGGCCGGCGGCCGGTGCTGCTGGCGGGCCTCGGTTTCGCGGCGGCGAGCGCCGTCTGCTTCCTGTGCGCCGACTCGGTGGGCTGGCTCTACGCCGGCCGGCTGCTGTCGGGCCTGTCCGCCGGGCTGTTCACGGGGGCGGCCACGGTGTTCGTGCTGGAGCTGGCGCCGCCCGGCGGCTCGTCGCGGGCCACGTTCGTGGCGACCGCCGTCAACATGGGCGGCCTCGGCTGCGGTCCGCTGCTCGCGGGCCTGCTCGCCCAGTACGCCGTCTGGCCGCTGTACCTGCCGTTCGCCGTGCACCTCGCCCTGGTGGCGGCCTCGGCCACGGTCCTGCTGCGGCTGCCCGAGACCGTACGGGATCTGCGTCCGCTGCGCACCGCGCGGCCGCAGCCGCCGTCGCTGCCCCGGCAGGTGCGGCCGGTGTTCGGGCCGTCGGCGATCGCCTCGTTCGTGGGGTTCGCGCTGTTCGGGGTGTTCACCTCGGTCAGCCCGAGCTTCCTGGCGCAGTCCCTGCACGTGGGCAACCACGCCGTGAGCGGACTGGTCGTCGCCCTGGCCTTCTTCGCGTCGACCGCCGGGCAGCTGCTGGTCGGCCGGGTCGGGGTGGGCCGGTCGCTGCCGCTGGGCTGCGCGGTGCTCTTCCTCGCGCTCGCGCTGCTGGCGGGCGCCCTGTACCGGGACCTGCTGTCGCTGGTGGTGGCGAGCGCGCTGGTCGCCGGGATCGGTCAGGGGCTGTCGTTCCGCGGCGCCCTGTCCGCGGTGGCCGGGGCCTCGCCGGCGGACCGGCGCGCGGCGGTGATCTCGGCGCTGTTCGTGGTGGCCTACACGGGCATCTCGGTGCCGGTGATCGGCGTGGGGGTGTTGGTGGGGCCGATGGGCCTGGAGGGCGCGGGGCTGGTGTTCATCGCGTGCATGGCCGTGCTGGTCTCCGCCGCGGGCGCCTACCTGCTGCGCCGTCCCGTACGCATCGGTGACTGACGGCGGCCGCCCGCACGCGGGGCCGTGCCGGCACCCGTGACCTGGGCGACGGGACGGGCCCGACGGGCCTGTGGTACATCGACCGGGCCCGGGCGGGTAGGTTCTTCGTACGGGGTGCGGCCTGGCCATCAGGGCCGCGACGGGGCCGCACCCCGACACCCGCCTGGCCCCGCGGGGATTCCCGTACCGCGGGCGGGCTCCCGCCGCGTCCCCGGGCCCGGCGCGGCCGCCGCACGGCCGCGGGCCGGGCCGCCGCGCCTCAGCGGCCCTTTCCGCCCTTGCCCTCCCCGCCCTCCGCCGGGTACGGGCGCACCTGCTCCTCCCGGCCGATGCCGGGGCTCTGCTCCTTGGCGGAACGGCCCGGCGTCCCGCCGCGTCCGGCGCGTGCGCCTTCGGACTGATCTGCGACGACGGCCTCGTCCGCCTGGCGCCTGGCCTCCTGGTCCCCGCTCTCGCCGACCGCCTCGGAGGGAGTGGTCCGCGGGTGTCCGTGCTCCCCGCCGCCGTTCTTGCCGCTCTTGCCGCTCTTGTCGTTCTTGTCGTTCGGGCCGTTCTTGCTGGTCTCGGTCATGTCGCGCTCCTTCGATGGACGGTTGCCGGCCCCCACCGCCTACCCGCCCGCGGAGCGGCTACCCGCCGTTCGTCCGGGGCCGGTCCTGGTCGTCGACGGGCCAGCGGGGCGTCGCCCTCCCGGACGAGAGCTGGTCGACGACCTCGGCGAGGTCCAGGCACGCCTGCTCGATCCGCGACCGGATGGTGTTCTGCTCGGTCACGAGCGCCGACAGCAGCAGCGAGGTCAGGGCCGCGGAGCCGTTGAGCGCCTGGAGGTTCGCCATCCCCTCGATGAGCGTGTGGTGGGCGAACGGCCCCTCCTGGCGGATGGCGGCCGAGATCGCCAGTACGGACACCAGGAGCATGCAGGGCGCGCTGCCGGCCAGCTGGAAGCGCAGGGCGGCCCACACCAGCAGCGGGAAGACGAGGAAGAGCAGTGCCAGCCCGCTCCGCGTCGCCAGCAGGGTGACCCCCACGGCCGCCACCGCCAGGGCGCTCGCCTCGGCCCAGCGGTAGGTGTCCACGGGCAGGCGCGCCCTGCGCAGGACCAGCAGCAGGGGTGTGATCACCAGGACGCCCATGGCGTCGCCGGCCCACCAGGTCCACCACACGGTCCAGAAGCCGCCGTCGGGCAGGCTGTCACTGCTCTCCAGCATCCAGGCGCCCACGGTGGCGCTGATCAGCATCGGTGCGAGGCCGCCGAGGAAGACCAGGGCGGCGCCGTCCCGGAACCGGTCGAGTTCGAGGCGGAAGCCGACCCGCCGGAGCAGCAGGCAGGCGCACACGGGCGCGAGGGTGTTGCCGGCGGCGATGCCGATGCCCACGACGTCGAGGGGGCTGAGCGACTGGATCACGAGCAGGGCTCCCAGCCCGATGCCGGGCCACACCCGCATCCCCAGCACCAGCAGGCAGGTGACGGCGATGCCGGTGGGCGGCCAGAGCGGTGTGACGGTGGCGCCCTCGATCACCACGTGCTGGAGCAGCCCGATGCGGCCGCCCGCGAAGTAGGCGGCGGCCACGGCGAGGATCCGGAGCACGGCCGGGTACAGACGTCGCAAGCCCTCGGATCGCATCACTGCATCAGACAACAGTCAGCGCCCGGATACGGAGCGTGACACGCGCTCGGAGGTGTCCTCCGCGGCCGACGGGGGCGTCAGGTGCGGGGCGGGGCGGCGTCGTGCCGCAGGACCAGGACGGCCGCGTCGTCCTCGTGGCCGGTGGAATCGGCCACTTTCATCACCTCGGCCGCCAGCGCGCCCGGCTCGGTGTCCACGCCGGCGCGGATCACCTCGGCCACGCGCGCGAGACCGCCCTCGATGGGGAAGGAGGGGCCCTCGACCACGCCGTCGGTCACCAGGACGAAGGAGCCGGCGGCGGTGAGGGGACGGCGGGTCACGGGGTACTCGGACCCGGGGAGCATGCCCAGGGGCAGCCCGCCCTCGTCCTCCACGACGCCGTACGCACCGTCCGCCGTGGCCCACAGTCCGGGTACGTGGCCGGCGCGGGCGCTCTGGATCTCCCACGCGACCGGGTCGAACCGTACGAACGTACAGGTCGCGAAGAGGTCGCAGTCGACGGAGAGCAGCAGTTCGTTGGCCCGTCTGAGGACCTCGCCCGGGTCCGCGGCCGAGGCGGCCACGGCGCGCACGGCGATGCGGACCTGCCCCATGAACGCGGCGGCCTCCACGTCGTGGCCCTCCACGTCGCCGATGGAGAAGCCCAGGGCGCCGGAGGGGAGCGCGAAGCCGTCGTACCAGTCTCCGCCCACGCTCAGGCCGTGCCGGGCGGGGGCGTAGCGGGCCGCCGTGCGCAGTCCGGGCAGGGCGGGCAGGGAGGCGGGCAGGATCTCGCGCTGGAGCGCCTCGGCCAGTTCCACCCGGGCCTGGTGCAGCTCGGCGCCTTCCCTGGCCTGGGCGGTGAGCCGCCCGAGCCTGGTCAGCAAGTCGTCCGCGGTCGCCGACCGCGAGGACCTATGGGGGATCATGGAGCGCTCCGAGTACGTCCGCTTCAGGGCCCTGGCACGAAAACCCCGATTCATCGTATTTCGACCGTCCACTGATCACATCACGAGTACGGGCACGGCGCTCCGGGACGGGTGGCGGCGGCCAGGTGGGCGAGCGCGCGGGGTTGCCGGGGGCCGCGACGGCGATCCGTGTCCATGACAGGTTCCCGGACCGGCAACGCCTCCGTCAACCCGCACAGTTGGGAAACCTTCCCATTGCCGTCCGCGCACTCCGGACAATCCAGGGAAGTTGGTCCAGACCAGTTGACCGGGGCCCGCCCGGCGCAATAGGTTCCCGGCCCGAAGGGTCAATCCATCCGCCGCTCCACGCCGGAACCGCCGTACGGCCGCACGCGGGCCCCGCCCCGCACCTCCCCCACAGCGGCCGTACGCCGCGTTCCGTGCCGCCCTTTCCCCCCACGGAGGCACTTCCTTGCGAATCCGCACCCGCACGCGCACCGGGTCCCCCGGCCCCCACCGCACCCGTACCCGCCTGGCCTGCGGCCTGGGCGCCACCCTGCTCGGCGCGGCCGCGGTGCTGACCGCGCCCGGTTCCGCCTTCGGCGCCAACCTCCTGGCGAACGGCGACTTCGAAACCGGCGGCACGGCCGGCTGGTCCTGTTCCGGAGGCCTCGGCTCCGTGGTGGCCTCGCCCGTCCACGGAGGCGGCAAGGCCCTGGCCGGAGCGGTCTCCGGCGCGAACACCGCCAAGTGCGCCCAGACCGTGGCCGTGCAGCCGAACACCAGCTACACCCTCTCCGCCTGGGTGCGCGGCAGCTACGTCTACCTGGGCGTGACCGGCGGCGCCTCCACCTGGACCCCGTCCGCAGGCGCCTACACCAAGCTCAGCGTCACCTTCACCACCGGGGCCGCACAGACCAGCGCCGAGGTCTACCTCAACGGTTGGTACGGACAGGGCACGTACTACGCGGACGACGTCTCCCTCGACGGCCCCGGCGGCAGCGCCGACACCGTGGCCCCCACCGCGCCCGGGACCCCCACCAGTACCGGCAAGACCTCCTCCAGCGTGTCGCTCGCGTGGACCGCCTCCACCGACAACGTGGGGGTCACCGGCTACGACGTCTACCAGGGCGCCTCCAAGGTCGCCACCTCGGCCACGCCCGGGGCGACCGTCACCGGCCTCAACCCGAACACCGCCTACACCTTCACCGTCCGCGCCCGCGACCTGGCCGGCAACACCTCCCCCGCCTCGGGCCCCGTCACGGTCACCACCGACAACGGCACCGTGCCGGCCGGCTTCAAACAGGCCGCGCCCTACCTCTACAACGGCTGGGGCGACCCGCCGAACCCGACCACGGTGATGAACGCGACCGGGGCGAAGTGGTTCACCATGGCCTTCATCCTGTCCTCCGGCGGGTGCAACCCGTCCTGGGACGGCCAGCGCCCGCTGACCGGCGGCGTGGACCAGAGCACCATCAACGCGATCCGCGCGGCGGGCGGCGACATCGTCCCGTCCATCGGCGGCTGGCAGGGCAACAAGCTCGGCCCCAACTGCGCCACGCCCGAAGCCCTGGCCGGTGCCTACCAGAAGGTGATCGACGCCTACGGCCTCAAGGCCGTCGACGTCGACATCGAGAACACCGACGAGTTCGAGAACGCCGTGGTCCAGGACCGCATCCTCGGCGCGCTCAAGATCGTCAAGCAGAACAACCCGGGGCTGCGCACCATCCTGACCTTCGGCACGAGCACCTCCGGACCCACCTCCTGGGGCAACCGGCTGATCGAGCAGGCCAAGGCGCAGAACGCCGGGATCGACGTCTTCACGATCATGCCGTTCGACTTCGGCAACGCCTCCACCGACATGTACGCGAGCACCATCAGCGCCACCGAGGGCCTGAAGACCAAGCTCAAGTCCACCTTCGGCTGGGACGACGCCACCGCCTACTCCCACATCGGGATCTCCGGCATGAACGGCCTCAGCGACACCGGGGAGACCACCAGCATCCAGAACTGGACGGGCATCCGGGACTGGGCCAACTCCCACCACATCGCGCGCCTGGCCTTCTGGTCGGTCAACCGCGACCGCGGCTGCGCCGGCGGCGGACTGCAGGAGAACTGCTCCGGCATCGCGCAGAGCGACTGGCAGTTCACCTCCATCACGGCCGGCTTCACCGGCTGACGCGCTGCGGGCGGGGCCGGCCGGGGTGCCCGACCCCGGCCGGCCCCGTCCGGGCGTCCGGCACCGGAGGGACGGCGTACGGGCCCGGTCCGGGCCCGGTGTCCGTCCGGGGCCGGGCCCCCGCGCCGTCAGTCCCCGTCCGGGCCGGGCCCCGCCGGGTTCAGGATGCGGTCGAGGAAGTTCCTGGTGCGCTCCTGCTGCGGGCGGCCCACCACCCGCGCCGCCGGCCCCTGCTCCACGATCACCCCGCCGTCCATGAACACGACCCGGTCCGCGACCTCGCGCGCGAAGCCGATCTCGTGGGTGACGACCATCATCGTCATGCCCTCGCCGGCCAGCACCCGCATCACCGACAGCACCTCGCCGACCAGCTCCGGGTCGAGCGCCGAGGTCGGCTCGTCGAAGAGCATCACCTCCGGCCCCATCGACAGGGCGCGGGCGATGGCCACCCGCTGCTGCTGGCCGCCGGACAACTGGGCCGGGTACGCGTCCGTCTTGTCGGCGAGACCGACGCGCGCCAGGTTCTCCCGGGCGACGGCGGCGGCCCGCGCCGTGTCCGTGCCGAGCACCCGGCGCTGCGGCAGCGTCAGGTTCCCGGCGACGTCCACGTGCGGGAACAGGTTGAACTGCTGGAACACCATGCCGATGCGCCGGCGGACCGCGTCGATGTCCACGTCCGGGTCGGTGACCTCCGTCCCGCCGACGAAGACCCGTCCCGCGCTCGGCTCCTCCAGCAGGTTCACGCAGCGCAGCAGCGTGGACTTGCCCGAGCCCGACGGGCCGATCACGCACACCACCTCGCCGCGGGCCACCTCCAGATCGATGCCGCGCAGGACGTGGTTGTCGCCGAAGGACTTGTGCAGTCCCCGGATCTCGATCTCCGGCCGGTCCGTGGCCATCGTGGGCACCGCTTCCGTCTGCTGGGGCATCTCGTCCTCACGCGGCCTTGTCCGCACGGGCCTCCAGGCGCCGGACCACGAAACCGAGCGGCACGGTCACCAGGAGGTAGCACAGGCCGGCGACGAGGATCGGGGTGGAGTTCGCCGTCTGGCTGGCGAGGTCGCGGCCGAACTTCGTGAGCTCCCGCTCCTCCAGGGTCACGCCCAGGAACAGCACCAGCGAGGAGTCCTTGAACAACAGGACCAGTTCGTTGGTGAGCGGGGGGATGACGATCCGGAACGCCTGCGGGATGATCACGGACACCATGGCGCGGGCGTGCGAGAAGCCGAGCGAACGGGCCGCCTCCATCTGCCCCTTGGGCACCGCCTGGATGCCGGCCCTGATCGTCTCC
This sequence comes from Streptomyces subrutilus, assembly GCF_008704535.1. Lineage (NCBI taxonomy): Bacteria > Bacillati > Actinomycetota > Actinomycetes > Kitasatosporales > Streptomycetaceae > Streptomyces > Streptomyces subrutilus. The sequence continues at coordinate 7,237,628 of NZ_CP023701.1, read as the reverse complement.
GCCATGTAGGCCGCGGCCACCAGGCCGAGTCCGATCGCGACCTTGCCGTACGTGCCGCCGAGAATCTCGGTGCCGGGGAACGCCAGCGGCACCGCCACGCCCACGAAGATGAAGATCAGCAGGGCGGGAAGGCCGCGGAACAGCTCGATGTAGACGCTCGCCACCCACCGGTAGGGCGCCACCGACGAGAGCCTCATCATCGCGATGACCAGGCCGAGGACCAGGCCGAGGACGAATCCCGAGAGCGTGTACACCACCGTGTTGCGCAGCGCGGTGGTGATGATCTCCGGGAAGAGGCGCAGCGCGAGGTCCTTCTGCGCGAACTGGTTCTGCAGCCGGCCCCAGTCCGCGAGCAGGCCGACCGCGATCAGCACCGCCGCGAAGAGGGCGTACTGGACGCCCTGCGCGACCCGGCGCCGCTGGCGCCGGGTCAGCCGGGAGGTCACCGAGCGGCCTGGGGCAGCGGGCCGATCCACTGCTCGTAGAGCTTCTTGTAGGTGCCGTCGGCCTTGGCGTCCGTGATGGCCTTGTCGATGGCGGCGAGCAGTTTGCCATTGCCCTTCTTCACCGAGAAGCCGTACTGCTCACCGGTCTCGATGTTCTGCCCGACGGCGAACTCGGCAGCGTTCTTCGGGTCCTTGAGCCATCCCTGGACGACGGGGTAGTCGATGACGACCGCGTCGACCTGCCCGGTGCGCAGCCCGTTGAGCACCGCGTCCGAGCTCTCGAAGGCGACCGGGTCGAAGCCCTGGGCCTCGGCGTAGCTCTCGCCGGTGGTTCCGGACTGCGCGCCCAGCTTCTTGCCCTTGGCCTTGAGGTCGGCGAGGGAGGTGACGCCGCTCTTCCTGGTCGCGAGGACCGCCTGGGTGGCGTCGAAGTAGGGAACGGAGAAATCGACGTTCTTCAGGCGTTCTTCGGTGATCGTCATGCCGGCGGCCGCGAGGTCGCACTCGCCCGAGTTCAGGAAGGCGCCGGTCTTGAAGTTCTCGAAGGGCGTGTCGAGGATCTTCTGCTGCACCTTGAGGCGGGCCGCGACCAGGTCGACCAGGGCCACGTCGAAGCCGACGACCTTGCCGTCCCGTTCGAACTGGAACGGCGGGTAGGGCAGGTGGGTGCAGGTGGTCAGCTTGCCCTTCTCCACGACCGGTACGCCTCCGGCCGCCTCGCCCGGACCGTCGCCGCCGGACGAACAGCCCGCCAGGACGAAGGCTCCCGCGGCGGCGCCGGCGGCGGCCCGGAGGCGGAAGCTGCTGCGGCGGGTGCGGTCTGCTCTGGCCGTCCGGAACACGGTGGACCTCCACGGGTGGGGGCGAGCGGCGCGGTCGCGGGACGGGACCGTCCGCTCGTGATCGTAAGCCACGGGTGGCGTGGGGCGGCGGAGCACGCGTGATGCGTCCTGAAGGTGCCGAAAGGATCCGGCCACGGACGCCCCGGCCCGGCCGGGGCCCGTTCAGCGCGCGGCGTCCGCGGCGGCCCGTGCCGGGCGGTCCCGGTCGTCCGAGGGGTCCGCCCCGGCCTCGGCGCGGCCGAGGGCGACGGTGCGGGTGTCGGGCATGAGGACGTAGGTCACCAGCGAGATCAGGGCGCATCCCGAGACGTACCAGAAGAACGTCGTCTCGTGCCCGCGGCTCTTGAACCACAGCGCCACGTACTCCGCCGTACCGCCGAACAACGCGTTCGCGACGGCGTACGGGAGCGCCACGCCGAGGGCGCGCACGCGCGTCGGGAACAGCTCGGCCTTGACGGCCGCGTTGATGGAGGTGTAGCCGGTGACAATGACCAGGGCCGTCAGGGACAGTCCGAGCGCGGACCAGTAGGACGAGACCGAGCCGAGGGCGGTCATGATCGGGTAGGTGCCGACCGTGCAGCCGACCGCGAAGGTGACCAGCAGCGGGCGACGGCCGATCCGGTCGGAGAGCATCCCGGCGAACGGCTGGAGCACCGCGAAGAGGGCGAGCGCGGTGAAGCTGACCAGCGTGGCCGTGGTCTTGGGCAGGCCGGCGCTGCCGACGAGGTACTTGGTGAGGTAGGTGGTGTACGTGTAGTAGGCCACGGTGCCTCCGAGGGTGAGCGCCATGACCAGCCCGGCCTGCCGCCGGTGCTCCCACAGGGCTTTCAGCGAGCCGCGCGCACGGGCGTCGCGTGCCTCGCCCGCCGCCGCCACCTCCTCCTCGAACGCGTCCGTCTCCCGGAGCCGGCGCCGCAGCCAGAAGACGACGACCGCGAAGAGCGCGCCGACCAGGAACGGGATGCGCCACCCCCAGTCCTCCAACTGATCCGTGGTGAGGGTGTGTTGCAGGGTGATGAGGATGCCCAGGCCGAGCAGTTGGCCGCAGGTCATCGAGACGTACTGGAAGGACGAGCCGAGCCCGCGCCGGCCGGGGGCCGAGGCCTCGGTCAGGTAGGTGGCGCTGGCCGCGTACTCCCCGCCGATGCTCAGCCCTTGGAGCAGGCGGGCGAGCAGCAGGACGAGGGCGCCGAGGTACCCGGCCCGGTCGTAGGTCGGGGCGACGGCGATCAGCAGGGCGGCCGCCGACATCATGGTGACGGTGAGGGTGAGGGCGCTCTTGCGTCCGTGCCGGTCGGCCGCGCGGCCGAGGACCCAGCCGCCGACCGGGCGCATCAGGAAGCCGACGGCGAAGATCCCGGCCGTGTTCATCAGCTGGGTGGTGGGGTTGTCGCCGGGGAAGAAGGAGTCGGCGAAGTAGATCGCGAAGCTGGCGTAGACGAACCAGTCGTACCACTCGACGAGGTTGCCGAGCGACCCGCCCACGAGGGCGAGCCGACGGGCCCCGCGCTCGTCCCGCGAGGGGGGCGGGGCGGCGGGCGGGGGCGGGGGCGTGACGGCGGGCGGGGGCATGGCGGCTCCGGTCTGAGGTCCCCTGCGGTCCGCGGGAGGTCCGCCCCGGCGGTGGGGAACGGTCCCGAGCATGCGTCCGCGCCCCCGCCCGGGCAAGGCACGGCGCGCGGATCCGGCCGCGCCGGGGAAGCCGCGCGCGGACGCCGGTACGGACGCCCGTACGGGAACCGCGCACGTGCTCCCGCACGCGGGTCCCGTACCGTCCCCGCGTCCCTCAGTCCTTGACCGCACCGCCGAGCCCGGAGACCAGGCGGCGCTGCACGAGCACGAAGAAGACGAGCACCGGCAGCGTCATGACCGTGGAGCCGGCCATGATCCCGCCCCAGTCGTTCTCGTCCGGCTTGAAGAAGACCAGGAGCGCCATCGGGAGGGTGGACTGGGAGGTGTCGCTGATGATGAACGACTTGGCGAAGAGGAAGTCGTTCCAGGTCGAGATGAAGGAGAAGACGCTCGTCGCCACCAGCCCGGGAAAGACGAGCGGGAAGAGGATCTGCCACAGGAACCTGGTCCGGCTCGCGCCGTCGATGTACGCGGCCTCCTCCAGCGCCTCGGGGACCGCCTTCACGAAGCCGCGCAGCATCCAGATGGCGAACGGGAGGGAGAAGGCGATGTGGGGCAGGACCAGCGACCAGAGGGTGTTGAGCTGGCCCGTGTCGCGCATCAGGAAGAACAGCGGGATCGTCAGGGCCTCGATCGGCACCATCTGCGCCACCAGGAACATGATGAGCAGGGTGGTGCGGAACCGGAACCGGAAGCGGGTGACCGCCGTGGCCGCGAGGAAGGCGATCAGCGCGGAGGCCAGCACGACCGATCCCGCGACGAAGAGGCTGTTGAGGAAGTAGCGACCGAATTCCTGCTGCTCGAACACGCGGCGGAACGAGTCGAGCGACGGGGCCAGCGTCCAGGGCCGGGCGTCGGTGGACTGGATCTCGCCGGCCGGCTTGAAGGCGGAGAGCACCATCCAGTACAGCGGGAACGCCACGGCCACCGCGACGAGGAGCGCGGCGGCCTCGGCCGCCAGCCGCCCGGGACGGCGCGGACGGAGCCGGGAGGTGCGGGCCGGGGCGGCGGGGAGGGTGGCGGTGCGGCTCACAGTTCTTCTCCCTGGCGTCGCATGAGGCGCAGATAGACGAGGGTGACGGCCAGCAGGATCAGCAGCATGACGATGCCGATGGCCGAGCCCAGGCTGTACTGCGAGGACGCGAAGGCCTTCTGGTACGCGTACACGTTGAGGACGAGGTTCTGCCCGGCGATGCCTCCGCCGGAGGTCATCACGTAGATCTGGGTGAAGACCTTGAAGTCCCAGATGATCGACTGGATGGTGACGACGATCAGGATGGGGCGCAGCATGGGCGCGATGACCGAGCGCCAGATGCGCCACTGCGAGGCGCCGTCGAGCGCGGCGGCCTCCAGCACCTCGGAGGGGATCGCCTTGATGCCCGCGTACACGGTCACCATGACGAACGGGAAGGAGCACCAGACGACTTCGAGCAGGACGAGGGCGAAGGCGCTGTAGCGGCCGTAGGTCCAGGAGAAGTCGCCGAGGCCGAGCAGCCGGTTGACCGGTCCGTAGTCGGGGTCGAAGAGGAACACCCACACGGTGGATCCGGTGACGGCGGGAGTGGCCCACGCGCCGAGCGCGGCCAGCATCAGGGCGAGGCGGGGCAGCGCGCGGACGCGGGTGAGCAGGACGGCGAGCGCGCAGCCGGCGGCGAGCGTGGTGACCACGCAGGCGGCGGCGAAGACGACCGTCGCCAGCAGGACCTGCCAGAACTGGCTGTCGGAGAACAGCGTCCGGTAGTTGCCCAGTCCCTTGAAGGTGGTGGGCTCACCGCCGCTGACCTGGGCCTGGGTGTATTCGAGGAAGGAGATCAGGCCGAGCTGGTAGATCGGGTAGACCAGCAGGGCGGCGAGTACGACGAGTGCGGGTGCGAGGTAGAGCCAGGGTGTCCAGCGGCTGCCGTGGCGTCCGCCGGGGGCCCGCTCGGGCTGGGGGGCCGGGGCCGGAGCGGTCTTCGCGGTGACCTGCTCCGGACGGGTGGCCGTCGCTTCGTGCGCCATGTCGACGGGCCCGGTCAGCCCGCGCTGGAGAAGGCGGCGTCCATCTTCTTCGCCGCGTCGCCGGAGGCGGCGGCCACGTCCTTCTTGCCGCTGACGATCTCCTGGAACATCGTGGGCAGGACGGTGGAGGCGTCGATCTGGCCCCAGCCCGGGGAGGCCGGGACGAACTTGGCGCCGGCCGCGAGGGTCCTGACGAACGGTTCGACGAAGGGGTCCTTCTTGGCGGCCTCGGCGCGGACGTCGGTGTAGGTGGGCAGGAAGCCCATCGCGTCGAAGAGGCCCCGCTGGGTGTCCTTGCCCGCGAGCTGCTTCATCAGGTCGACGGCGAGGGTGCGGTGGGAGGTGCTCTTCAGGACGCCGATGTTGTTGCCGCCGGCGAAGGCCGGGGCGATCTCGCCGTCCTTGAGGCCGGGCAGCGGGACGACGGCGTACTTGCCCTTGACCGCGCCCGCCTCGACGGCCTGGTGGCTGAAGTCGCCGCCGATGGCCATGGCGGCGTTGCCCGCGGCGAAGGCGGTCACGGTCGCGTTGCCCCCCATGGCGGCGCACTTGGCGGCGGGACAGTTGTCGTCGCCGAAGAGCGAGGTGTAGGTCTCGATGCCCTTGCGGGCGGCGGGGCTGTCGATCGCGGCCTTGTGGGCACCCCCGCTCTCCACGGCCAGTTCTCCGCCGTTGGCCCAGATGAACGGCATCGCGCCGTAGGTGTAGGCGCCGCCGACGGCCAGCCCGTACAGCTCGGGGCGGGCCTTGCGGACGGCCTTGGCCGTCGCGACCAGTTCGTCCTGGGTGCGGGGCGGCTGGAGCCCGAGCTCGGTGAAGACGTCGGTGCGGTAGTACAGGGCGCGGACACCGACGAAGAAGGGCGCGCCGTAGACCTTCCCGCCGACGGTGACCGACCGCGTGGCGGTCGGGTCGGTGTCCTTGGCCTCGGGCCAGTCGCCGAACTCCGCGCTGATGTCGGCGAGGCCGCCGTCCTTGACGTACCCGGCGGTGTCGGTGTTCCCGTACTCGATCAGGTCGGGGGCGCTCTTCGGGTCGTTGAAGGCGGCCTTGATGCGCTGGGCGCGGGTTTCGACCGGGATGTACTCGATCTCGACCTCGGCGTCCTTGTTCCGCTGGGTGAACGCGGTCACGGCCTGCTCGACGACCTTCTTCTTCGGGTCGTTGTTGACCTCCTGGAAGAGCCACACGCGCAGGGTGCCGGACTTCTCGTCCTTCGTGGAGCCGTTGACGGAGGTCTGGGGGGCGCAGGCGGTGGCCGTGAGCCCGGCCAGCACCATCGCGGCGAGGGGTACGGCTATGCGGGAGCGGAGCTTCATGGGCGGTCCCAGGAGTCGAGGGCGAGCGCGTTGCGACATGCGCAACGCCTGTTCCGTACTGCACAACTGGGAGGAGGCTAGAACGACTTAAACACGGGGACAAGTGGTCTCAACCACTCTGTGACCGGACGAAGCACCCTGCGCAACGCGCGGGCGTTCGGGCGGAGCCCGGCGCGGGCGCGCCCCCGGACGCGGCGGCGTCCGGGGGCGCGGGCTCGGGCCGGGCCGGGGCGTCAGATCACCAGCGGCGCCTCGGACCAGCGGCGGACCCGGTACGGGGCCCACCAGAGACGGTCGCCGAACCGCAGCACGAGGGACTCGCCCACGAGGTCGTCCAGGATCGGCTTCGGGATCGCGTCGACGGGGGCGCCGTCGGCCAGGGCCTCGACGGCCCGGTGGTAGTCCGGCTCGTCGATGGTGAAGCGGCGCAGTTCGCCGTAGCGCCGGTCGCGCACCTGGATGAATCCCGGGCCGTACCGGAAGACGCACTTGCAGATGTAGTACGCGGCGCGCCACGCGCGGGCCGTCGCGAGCGGGTCGGCCGTGCCGAGGACCGCCGTCGGCGGGTGGAGGTGGCCGTAGTGCCGCCAGGCGTCGGGGTCCGGACCGGTGTGCAGTTGCCAGTCGACCGAGACGGCCAGGCTGGACAGGTCGCCCACGAAGCTGAGCGCCCGGACCGACCAGGCCGCGTCGGCGGCGTCCGTCACGTCGACCGGGCGCGGGAGCGTGACGTGCCGGGCCCCCGCGGCGAAGAGCCGGCGGGCTGCCTCGCCGCCGCCCATGTCGATCTCGTAGCGGCCCAGGGACATGTGCGGCAGCTCGCGCAGCGCGGGGTCGTAGTCGCGCGAGGCGGTCACGGTGAAGGGTGCGGTGCCGGTGGGTGCTGGAGTCATCGTCGTCTCTCCCCGGGGCGGACGTCGGCGGAGGCCGTGGGACGTCGGGCGGTGGTGGGCGGAGGCCCGCGGTCGTCAGGCGGTGGTCGCGGCGAGTTCGGCCTCGCGGGCGGAGGCGTGCCGCATGAAGTCGATCCGCAGGAACTCCTCGTTGAGCGCGGGCGGCGCGATCTGGACGAACTGCCCGCTGTCCTCGAAGACCACTCCGAGCGCCCGCCAGCGCTTCAGCACCTCCCGCAGGGCGTCCTCGCCCACCGGGTGGTCCCCGTGCAGCTTGCGGGCGGCGGCCTTCACCGTGTGCGGCTGGTCGAGCAGCCGGAACAGGGCCAGCTCGAACGGGTCGGTCAGCTCCAGGTGCGTCCAGTCGAAGGCCCGCCGCCTGCTGACCAGGACGATCCGGTCCTCCATGTCGCAGTGGGTGAGACGACTGCCCGCGTAGTTCCGCTTCCAGTGCGCGATGCCCTCGTCGAGGCGGACGACGACGTCCTCGGCGATCCCGCGAGGCGGCACGTCGAAGACGTACGCCAGGTCGAACATCTCGGCGTCGGGGAGGTCGTACGTCAGCCGGTACGGTTCGGCGGGGCGCAGTTCGGAGAAGCCCAGCCCGGGGTTGTCGAAGTAGGGGCTGAACCGCTCGATCGCGATCCGGGAGGACGGTCCGACGGGCGGGTTGAGGTGCTCCAGCGCGGCCAGCTGGTCCACCACGTCGTCGTAGTCGTCGGCGTCCTCGCCGGGGAAGCCGTGCAGGTAGTTCCAGGCCACCGAGAGGCCGACGGTGGCGGCGTCGCGGAGCATCCGGACGTTCTGGCCGCCCGTCACACCCTTGTCCATCAGCGTCAGCACCCGGCTGTTGAGGCTCTCGATGCCCGGCTGGACGAAGATCAGGCCCGCGTCGGCGAGGGTCTGGAGCTGGCCCCGCCGCATGTTGGACTTGATCTCGATGTGCATGCGCAGGTCGAACCCGCTGTCGATGATGCGCGGCAGCACCGTGTTGACGTACCCCATGTCCAGGATGTTGTCGACGACGTACATGTCCAGGACCCGGTGCCTGCGGGCCAGTTCGACGATCTCCTCGTAGAACACGTCGGGGCTCTTGCTGCGGAACTGCATGAACGAGCCGTTCAGCCCGCAGAAGGTGCAGTGGTGCTTCTCGCCCCACCAGCAGCCCCGGGCGCCCTCGACCACCAGCTTGGGCTCGACCCAGTGCCGGGCGCGGGAGGAGGCGAGCCGCTCGAAGTACCCGGCGTAGTCCGGCGGCAGGATCGAAGCGGGCGGCAGCGGCCTGGTGTTCAACGCGTTGGCCACGGAAGTGCCGTCCGCGTCGCGCCAGCACAGTCCGGGCACCTCCGACAGCGGCTCGCCGGCGTCCAGCGCCGTGAGCAGCGCGGGGAACGACACCTCGCCCTCGCCGCGCAGGACGTAGTCGACGAAGGGGAAGTTGCGGTGGACGCTCTCGCCCTGCCGGCCGTCGCAGTTGGCGCCGCCCATGGCCGTCGCGATGTGCGGGGCGAGCCGCTTGACCTGCTGCGCGGCCGCCAGGGCGGCCGTGTTCTGCTGGAACGTCGAGGTGAAGCCGACCACGTCGGGGGCGAGTTCGACGATGCGCTCGGCGATGTGGCGGACGAAATCGGGCGCGGTCGCGTGCAGCGCCTTGGTCATCTCCATCCGGGCGCCGCGCAACCGGCTGCCCATCGCCTCGGTGAACTCGGGAACCCGCCACTGGGGGTCGTCGTAGAGGGCGGAGGAGAACACCCAGTCGCCGCAGCCCAGGAAATAGGAGCCGAGCGCGTAGTAGGAATAGTCCTCCAGGGTGAATTCCGTGTTCCTGGTGATCCAGTCCACGTATTCGATATTGGCGTGCAGGACGTCCGCCGATCCGTTCGGGACGCGCTCGTCGACACTGCGCTTGAGAATTCCGAGGGCCAGCGACGGGAGGTCGATCGGGGCCCAGGGCATGTTCACCAGGAGTACGCGCATGGCTGGCCTCTTCTCGTGTGATCGGTGCACGGAACGGTCGAGGGAGGATCGGGGCGGGGAGGATCGGGGCGGATCGGGGCCGGTCGCACACGGGGTGCGGACCGGCCCCTCGGTGCTACTTGTCCTCGTCCTCCATCTCCTCGGCGGAGCGGAGGTAGACGACGACGCCCACGCCCGGCTTGCGGCTCTCCTCGTCGCCCTCGAGCGGGTCTCCGTGGATGATGTCCTTCTGCATGATGTTCACCTCCTCTCCGCGTGCGGGGACGGCTCGGCCGGCACGGGCGCCGCGGGCAGCCCGCGGCCGAGAAATCTGAGGGACCGCCGGATCACGGCCAGGTGGTCGGCGCCGTCGTAGCCGTCGTGGCCCGAGTCCAGCCACATCAGCTCGTGGGCCACACCGCCGGCGCGCAGCACGGCCAGGTACGCCTCGACCTGCTCCGGCGGGCACTTGGCGTCCCGGCGCGCGGCGACCACCAGCAGCGGGGAGCGGATCGCGGCCGCGTACGTGGACGGCGAGGCGTGCGCGTAGGCGTCGGGCACCTCGTCCGGGGTGCCGCCGAACAGCGCGGTGTCCAGGGCCTGGAGGGCCGGCGTGGAGTGCCGGAACGCCGTGACGCAGTCGGCGAGCGGCTTGACGGCCACCCCGACGTCCCACAGGTCCGGCCGCGTTCCCATGGCCAGCAGCGTCAGGTAGCCGCCCCACGACGTGCCGCACAGGCCGACGGCGCCCTCGCGGCCGATGCCCCGCTCCAGCAGGTCGGCCCGGGCCCGCACCAGGTCGGCGACCTGGGTGTGGCCGACGCCTTCGGAGTAGGCGGCGCGCCAGCGGGGTCCGTAGCCGGTCGAGCCCCGGTAGTTGGTGCGGGCCACGGCGCAGCCCGAGCCGACGAGGGCCTGCACCATGGGGTCGTAGGCGTCGCGGTCGTGGTCGGCCGGGCCGCCGTGGACGAGGAAGACCAGCGGGTGCGGCGCGGATCGGTCGGCGGGGGTGGTGACGAAGGTGTGCACGGGGCCGTCGGGCCCGGGCGTCCAGAGGTCCTGGCGGTGGCCGAACCGGGGAAGGCGCCATCGGCTCTGGCCGGGCAGAGGCGCACCGGAGAGGGACAGCGCGCGCGGCACGTTCACCGCGTCGGTCCAGATGACGTGCACGTCGCCGTCCGCGGCCGGCGCCGCGTCCAGGATGCTGCCCTCCGGGGTGGGCACCGGGGTGAGTTCGCGGCGGTCCAGGTCGGCGGTGAACAGCCGGCTGCGGCCGTGCCGGTCCTGCCGGAGCAGGACCCGCGGGCCGCCCGGGCCGGGGTACCAGCGGGCGGTCGTCTCGGTGGCGAACGAGCACCAGGGCAGCAGTTCCAGACCGCGCCCTGGGGCCCAGGTGCCGAGGTGGTAGCGGCCGGCCCGCTCGCGCATGACCAGCAGCAGGGCGCGGCCGGGCACGGGCAGGGGGCCGCGGGCCGGCGTCGGGGCGGGCGCGGGCGCGAAGCCGAGCGCCCAGGTGCGTTCCACGGTGCCGGAGAGCACGGCGACGGTGGTCCCGTCCGGCGCCAGGAGCGTCACGGCGCGGGCCGAGTGCGCGGGTCCGGACACCGCCAGCAGCCGGCCGTCCGGCGCCAGGTCGCACAGGGTGGCGGAGTCCGTCGTGCGCAGGACGGTGGCGCCCGCGCCGCCGGGCCGTCCCAGGTGGACGCCGAACCCCTCGGGGCTCCTGATGCCGACGGCCACGGTGCCCGATGCCCCCAGCGCCAGCCCTGCCGGCCGGCCGTACGGGACGCCGGTCAGCGCCGGACGGTCCGGGCCGCCGTCGAAGGGCTGGGTGCGCCAGCGGCCGCTGCCGCCGCGGTCCTCGTCGAACCACCACACGGCCTCGTCGGCGTCGATCGCGCACAGCAGTGTGCCGTGCGGACGGTCCGTCACCTGCCGTCCCGTGCCCGTGGAGCGGTCCCACGTGAAGATCTCGCACCGGCCGTCGGCGTCCCCGGTGTAGACCATGCGGTCCGGACGGCGGGGGCCGGTCACCGGCAGCACGGGCCGGTAGACGCCGTAGGCGCGCGCGGCCGCCTTCGGCGGGGCCGGCGTCACGACGCCTCCCGGACCACGAGCCCGGCCCTGGCGGTCGCGTACAGCGCGAGGCCGGCGAACGCTCCCGCGCAGCCCAGCGCCACCGCCCGGCCCCCGTACGCGGCCACCAGGACGCCCGCCGCCACGGGCGCGAGCACGGCGACCCCCTGGCCGGCGGTGCCCAGCACCGTCCCCATCCGGGCCAGCAGCCGGTCGGGGGTGACCAGCACCGCCCGGGTCTGCAGGACGACCGCCACGGCCGGCACGATGAGCGACACCCCGCTCAGCAGCAGCCCGTAGGCCCAGGTCCGGGAGGCGAACGCCAGCCCGGCCGCCGTCGGCACCATGGCCCAGGACGCTCCCGTCACGATCCGTGCGGCCGGAACCCGCGCCACCAGCCACGGTGCGGCGAGTGCGCCCAGCAGCCCCCCGACGCCCGCCAGGGTGAGGATGAGCCCGATCGAGGAGGGGCTGGCGCCCTGGGCGTGGGAGGCGAACACGGCGTGGAAGTAGAGCGCGCCGAGCAGTGCGTTGATCCCGGCGGTCCACACCACCACGAAGCGCAGGAAGGGTTCGGCGCACACGAAGCGCAGCCCTTCGGCGAGGTCGCGGGCGAACGCGGGCGGCGGGCCGTCGCGTCCGGGCGTCAGGTCCGTGCGGATCGCCTTGCTCAACAAGGCCACCAGCAGGAACGACACCGCGTCCGCGAGCAGCGGCACCCAGCGCGCCAGCTGGTACAGCACGCCGCCCAGCGTCGGGCCGATGATCTGCACCGCTTGGTCGCGCGCCTGCAGGTAGCCGATCGCCCGGGGGTACCCCTCGGGCGGCACCAGGCGCCGGATGGTCCCGGAGGCCGCCGCCCCGTAGGTGGCGCTGGCGGCCTGTTCGACCGCGGCCGCGACGAGTACGTGCACGAGGACGACGTGGCCGAGGGCCACGGCCGCGAACACCGATCCCATGGCGGCCGCCGCGACCAGGGCCGATCCGTACATCATCGGCCGGCGCGGCCGGCGGTCGGCGAACACGCCCGCGACCGGCGAGACCACCAGGCCGCTGACCAGGGCCACCGACGCGACGAGTCCGGCGAGTCCGGGCGCGTATCCGGCGCCGAGCAGGATCAGCGGGAGGAAGAGGGAGGACGCGCAGGTGCCGAGGCCGTCGACCGCGCCCGCGGTCCAGAAGAGGGCGAAATCCCGTCTGCGGAACGGGGAGGGCGACGGGGGTAAAGGAGGGGATGGGGGTGGCGACGAAGGCGGCGGTGGATCTCTGGATAAGTCGGGGCCGAGAGGTCTTGATATCTCTTCGGCCTCGTCCATCAGGAATTCCGCTCGACGGGAATGGCCGACTCGAACGCACCCACAATGCCCCCTGAGACACGCGGACTTACGGACGTTGAGGGCAGCGATCGTATCGAACGCGGACACCCGTCACAACACCCGCGTTCGAATGTAATTCTCGATCAAGGAACTGTTTTTACGGGGTGCCGGGAAATTGATCTACGCGCGTGCGGCGGCGGATCACGAAGCGTTCCCCGACGGGCGGCGCTCCGGGCCGGCCCTCAGCGGGGGCCGAGGTCCGGGATCGTCAGCGAGCCGTCCTCGGCGAGGGGGAAGCCGGGGTTGTGCGCGATTTCCCAGAGGTGCCCGTCGGGGTCGGCGAAGCATCCGGCGTACCCGCCGTAGAAGGTGGTCGCGGCGGGCTTGGCGAGGGTGGCGCCGGCCTGTTGCGCCGAGGCGAGCAGGGCGTCGACCTCTTCGCGGGAGCGCGCGTTGTGCGCGAGGACGATGCCTCCGAAGCCGGTTCCGCGACCGTCGTCGAGACCGCTGTCGCGCGCCAGGTCCTCGCGGCTCCACAGGACCAGCCCGAGGCCGCCCGCCTGGAAGAAGACGGTCTCCTGTACCTCCTGGCCCCGCCAGCCGAGCGCTCCGTAGAAGGACCGGGCCCGTTCGAGGTCGGCCACGCCCAGGGTGATGAGGCTGACGCGCTGCTCCATGACGGGAAGCTAGCACGCGGCCCGGCGCGCGGCCCGGAACCCGGCCGGGCGGGGATCGGCGGCTGCCGGTGGGTCCGGGGCGGGCCGGGGCGGTGGGCGGGGCAGTGGATCATGGCCGCATGACTCATGCCTCCCGTCGTCACGTCCTCGCGGTCCTCGCCGGAGCCGGCGCCGCCGCCATCCCCCTCGGTGTCCGGCCCGCGTCGGCGTCGCCCGGATCCACGGCCCCGACCGGGGCCTTTGCACCCGCGGCCGCCCCGGCGGCCCCGGCGGCCTCCCTCACCTCGCCCCGCTCCTCCGTCACGATCGGCCCGCTCGACCCGTCCTCGTACATGCGGGTCTCCCTCGGGGCCCTCACGACGAACGTGCTGCCCGGGAGCCCGGAGCGGACGGAGGTCCTCGCCGGCGGCCGGCGGCTGGCGCTGCTGACGAAGGGGGCCCGTACCGTCGTCCTGACCGGACCGGAGCGCACCTTCACGGAGAACAAGCGGCCGTTCGTCGACGACTTCCGCCGCACCCTGCCCGATCCGGCGCTGCCGGTCGCCGACCGCACGTACTGGGGCGCCTCGCCGGGCGGCGGCATCTGGTCCACCCTCGGGCCCGCCGACACCGACTACTCGGTCGTCCCGGGCGCCGCGGTCCTCGCGCTCACCACCGATTACGCGAGCCGGCACGCCACCCTGCGGGACGACGAGATCACCGACGTCGACGTCCGCGCGGTCGCCCGGTTCGACAAGGTGCCCGCGGGCCAGGCCTGCTCGTTCGCCCTGTCGTTCGGCTACCAGGGCACCCACGACAACTACCGGGCCAGGCTCTCGTTCCTGACGTCGGGCGGCGTCGAACTGCGCGTGGAGAAGGAGGTCGCGGACGCGGTCTCGCAGCTGGCCTCCGCGACCCCCCTGGCCGCCGAGGTGCCGGCGGGCACCGAATGGACCGTCCGCGTGCGCCGGGAGGGCTCCCGCATCCGGGTGAAGGCCTGGCGCACCGAGTCCGCCGAACCGGCCGGCTGGGCGGTGGACGTCACCGACTCCACCTTCGCCAAGGGCCGGGTGGGGCTGCGCGCACTCGCCAACCAGGGCTGCACGAACCTGCCGGTCACCTTGTCGGTGAGCCGGTTCCAGGTCGACGCGGCGACCTGGCAGAAGCCGCCGGCCGTCACGCACGACGCCTGGGTACGGGTGCTGCCCGCCCCCTTCGACGGCGCGTGGACCTCCTCCCTGGAGCAGACCGTGCGCGGCTGGGCGGGCTCCCCCGCGCCCGACGTCCTCGCGTACGCGGCCATGTTCCTCGCCGGGGCGCCGGCCGTGCGGACGACCGCCAGCCCGGCCGCGGGCAGCCAGGTGCTGGGCGAGGCCGGGTACGGGTACCTGGACCCGCACGGCTTCCGCTACGAGGGCGCGGACTTCCACGAGTACATGGACCTGGGCTGGACCTTCCCCGACGGCACCTCCACCGGCCCCTCCCCCCGGCAGGTGGGCAACCTGGACTGCTCGGGCTACACGCGCATGGTCTACGGCTACCACATGGGCATACCGGTCGCGGCGGGTGCGGACACCTCCGGGACCCGCCTGCCGCGCGCGTCCCGCCACATGGCGGACTTCGCCCCCGGGGTCCGGATCGACCGGACCGACGGGACCAACCCGCCCGCCGCACCGCTCCTGCAACCCGGCGACCTGGTGCTGTTCAACGCCGACTCGGGCGACGACACGGTGGCCACCGCCACGGTGGACCACGTCGGGATCTACCTCGGCCCGGACGCCGACGGGAAGCGCCGCTTCCTCTCCAGCCGCAAGACCGGCAACGGACCGACGATGGCCGACCTGGGCGGAGCCTCCCTGCTCGACGGGACGGGCACGTACGCCAGGAAGCTCCACACCGTCCACCGCATCTGATCCGTTCGGCTCGACTCCGCTTGAGGACAACGGTGTTCACGGGTGGGTGCGGGATGTCCGGCTCCCTCCGGCACGGCCCTCGTGGCGCGTCACCGGGCGCTGTTATGGTGCAGCGCCTCGGCGGACGTACGGAGGGGGAACCGACGTGGAGCGCACAGGGGAACCAGGGGAGGCCCAGGCGTTCAGCCGGGCGGCGGTGGCGGTGTTCCGGCTGAACGGGAGGTTCACGGCGGCGCTCGACCGGATCGCCCTGCCCAGCGGGCTCAGCGCCGCGCGCTGGCAGATACTCAGCACCGTCGCCGCGGAGCCCCAGTCGGTGTCCGCGGTGGCGCGCCGGGTGGGAACCACCCGGCAGAGCGTCCAGCGCATCGCGGACGTGCTCGTCGCCCAGGGGCTCGCGGCCTACCGGGACAACCCGGCCCACCGGCGCGCGAAGCTCCTGGCGGCCACCGAGCGGGGTGCGGCGGCGAAGCGGGAGATCGACGCGTGCCTGGCCGATCTCACCCGTCGGCTGTGCGAGCGGCTGGGGGGTGAAGAGGAGGTCCGGCGGACGGCCGAGGCGTTGTGGGGACTGTCCGGCGCGCTGTCCTCGCTCGCCGCGCAGGGTGCCGCGACGCCTGTCGGAGCCGGATCACACCCCGGCGACAACCTGGCCTGAAACCATCGATTTTTTCCCAACTGTTGACTGCACCAGGGAATCCCCTTTGCGGTACCGTTCCGGCCTGAGGCGGGGGCTTCATGTCCGGGGGAGTTTTTGAATCGCTTTGTCTTCAGAGTGCTGGGACCGCTGCTCGTACAGACCGACGAGGGACCCTTGCGCGTCAACGGACGGCGGCAGAGCACCGTCCTGTCCATGCTGGTGCTCTCCGCCGACCGCGTGGTCTCCGTGGACACGCTCGTGGATGCCGTGTGGCCCGAATCGCCCCCTGCGACGGCCCGCAACCAGATCGCCATCTGCGTCGCCACCCTGCGCAAGTCCTTCAAGCTGGCCGGGGTCACCGATCTGCTGATCACCTCACCGCCGGGCTACCTGCTGGCCAAGGGTGAACACCGCATCGACGTACAGGAGTTCCTGGAGCGTTCCGAACAGGGGCGGGACGCCGCACGGCACGGCCGGGCCGAGGAGGCGTGCGCGCTGTTCGAGGAGGCGCTCAGCATCTGGCGCGGCGCCGCGCTCGACGAACCGGCCGGTTCGCGCCTGGAGTCGGAGGCGGTGCGGCTCGAACAGATGCGGCTCGCCCTGATCGAGGAGCGGGCCGGGCTGATGCTCCAGTTGGGCAGGCACCGGGTGCTCACCGGAGAACTGGCCGAGCTGGTGGCCCGGCACCCGCTGCGCGAGCAGTCCCGCGAACACCTGATGCTGGCGCTCTACCGGTCGGGCCAGCGCGCCGAGGCCCTCGATACGTTCCTCCAGGGACGCCGACTGCTCACCGAGGAGCTGGGCATCGAACCGGGCCCGGGTCTGCGGCAGTTGCACGACCTGATCCTGCGGGACTCGCCGGAGCTCACCCGACCCCCCGCGACGGCGGCGCCCGCACCGGCCGCCATGAACACCATTCCCGCCCAACTGCCGTCCGACGTCATGGCGTTCACGGGTCGGCAGCCGGAGATGGCCGCCCTGGACCGGCTGCTGAAGGAGCCGTACAACCCGCACACTCCGGCGCTGGCGACCATCGTGGGCGTGGGTGGCGTGGGCAAGACCGCGCTGGCGGTGCACTGGGCGAGCCAGGTCGCCGACCGGTTCCCGGACGGTCAGCTCTTCGCCGACCTGCGCGGTTACGACGAGGAGCACGCCCCGGTGTCACCGGCGGCCGTGCTCGACCGGTTCCTGCGGGCCCTCGGCATCGGTGCGCCCCAGATCCCGGTGGACGGCGACGAGCGGGCCTCCCTCTTCCGCAGCCTGCTCAGCACCCGCCGGACGCTGATCGTGCTGGACAATGTGCGCTCCTTCCACCAGCTCAGACCCCTGCTCCCCGGAGGCGGGCGCAGTGTGGTGCTGGCCACCAGCCGGGAGAGCCTGGGCGATCTGACCGGGGACTACACCGCCCTGAGCATCAGGCTGCGCATGCTGGAGCCGACCGAGGCCACCGCCCTGCTGACCAAGCTCGCCGGCGCCGAACGCTTCGGCAGCGACCCGGTCGCGGTGGAGCAGCTCGGCGCCCTGTGCGACCGCCTCCCGCTCGCGCTTCGGATCGCGGGCGCGCGGCTGGCGGCCAAACCCAACCTGAGCGTACGGAACCTGGTCGAGCGGCTGCGCGACCAGCGGTGCAGGCTGGACGTGCTGAGCCCGGGCGAGGGCGGGGTGCGCGCCGGTTTCCGGCTCACGTACCGGGACCTGCCGCCCGAGGCGGCGCGGATGTACCGCCGGCTCGGTCTGCTGCGCACCGCCGACTTCGCCTCCTGGGCGGGGGCGGCCGTGCTGGACACCGACGTGTGGCACGCGGAGGAGCTGATCGAGGACCTGGTGGACGCGCAACTGCTGGAGGTGACCGACGCTCAGCCGGGGCGCCCGCCCCGCTACCGGTTCCAGGACCTGCTGCGGCTGTTCGCGCGGGAGCGGGCGGAGTCCGACGAGCCGGCCGGGGAGACGGACGCCGCCCTGGAGCGGGCCTTCGCGGCCTGGCTCTGGCTCGCCGAGGAGGCCCACCGCCGGATGGACGGGCGGGACTACCCGGTGGGCCGGCCGCCCCAGGACGCGCCCGGGTTCCTGCCCGCGCAGGCGGACGAGCTGCTGGCCGTGCCGATGGAGTGGTTCGAGTCGGAGCGAACGGCGGTCACGGACCTCGTGGCGCACGCCGCGGAGACGGGCAGGGCGCGGTACGCGTGGAACCTGACGGAGAGCGCCGTGCCTCACTTCGAGACGAAGAACTACCTGGAGGACTGGCAGCGCTGCGCGGAGCAGGCGCTCGCCGCGGCCCGGCGCGCCGACGACCTGCCGGGCGAGGCCACGATGCTCCGGCTGCTGGGGTCGCTGGCGATCTACCAGCGGCGCTACGAGCAGGCCGAGGGCTGGAACATGGCGGCGCTGCGACTGCTGCGGAACGCCGGGGATGTCGGCGGCGCCGCGCTGGCACAGCGAAATCTGGCCATGTGCGCCCGGTTCCAGGGCGACTGGGGGCGTGCCCTGGAGCACTGCGAGGCCGCCCTGCACGGGTTCCACGCGTCCGGGGACACCGGCAACGAGGCCCATCTGCTGGGTTTCCAGGCGCAGATCGAGCTGGACCGGGGCAACACGGGCGGCGCGCTGCCGCTCGCGGAGCAGGCGGTGGCGCTGAGCCGGAGCACGGGCTCGGTCCGGGCGGAGGCGCAGTCGGTCTACCGACTGGCCGAGGTGCGGCTGCGCGGGGGTGACCTGGACGAGGCGTCCGCGTCGTTCCGCGCCGTCCTTCGGCTGACGCGGGGCGAGGGCGACCGGGTCGGGGAGGCGCACGCGCTGCGCGGGCTCGGTCAGGCGCAGTGGAGCCAGGGCCTGTTGACGGCGGCGGAGTCGACGCTGCGGCAGGCGCTGGAGCTCACGGACGAGCTCGCGGACCGCTTCCTGTACGCCCGGGTGGAGACCGACCTCGGGTGCGTGGAGGCGATCGGGGGCCGGCGTACGGAGGCCGCGGAGCGGTTCGGGCGGGCCTGCGCGGCGTTCGGCGAGGTGGGGGCTCAGCCCTGGCGGGCCCAGGCGGCGCGGCTGCTGGCCGCGATGCGGGACGGGTCGGCGCGGCCGTCCTTCACTCCGGCGGAGCTGACCCTGCTGCTGGCGCACCAGGCGGGGTGAACCGCGGTGCCGGACGCCCCGGCGCCCGGCACGGTCCGCGCGGGAGGAGCCGGGTGGAGCCGGGAGGGAACAGGAGGGGGTGCGGCGCGGCCGGGGCGGTCAGCCCCAGGGCATGTCCTGGGTGCGGTCGCCGTGGCGGCGCGGGCCGGCGGGGTGGCCGGAGCCGCCGCGGTGCGGGTCCACCGGCTTGACGGTGCCCCACGGCATGTCCGTGGTCTCGCCCGGCCCGACGATGCCCCACGGCATGTCACCGGAGGGACCCGGCTTGACCGCGCCCCAGGGCATGTCCGTGGTCTCGTCCGGGCCGACGATGCCCCACGGCATGTCCGCGGCCCGTGCACTGGTGCCCGGCGCACCCTCCGTCGCGGCCACCGCGACCCCCGTTCCTGCGAACATTCCTGCGAGGACGACCAGGCAGGCGGCCGTCGTGTTCGCCGTCTTCGCGGTGCGGGTGCTGCGCATCGGGAAACCCCTCTCGGTGGAGCGTCTTCGCCGCTCGCTGCGGCATGAACGGAACACTAGGGACGCCCTCTTTTCCCCCGGTGTTCCACCGATTTCGCAGCCCGCACCGGCCTCGAAATCGCCACGATATCGAGGCGACAACGGCCTCCTCTAGCGTCCTTCGAGAGATTCTTCCCATGAATCACGGATGGGGCGGTAGATGGAATTCCGAGTGCTCGGGCCAGTCGAGGTGCGGCGGGACGGCCACCGGGCGGCGTTCTCCGGGGCGAAGCTGCACACCGTGCTCGCGGCCCTGCTCGTGGCCCGCGAGGAAGTGGTGTCGGACGAGCGGCTGTGCCGGCTCCTGTGGGGCTGGGCCCCGCCGGCCACCGTCAGCGCGCAGCTGTACACCTATGTTTCCCGCTTGCGCAAGATACTCGGCGGCGATGTCCTCATCGACCGCCGGCCGCCTGGATATGCCATGTGCATCGGAAATTCCACGCTGGACCTGAGCGAATTCGAAGGGCTGGCGCGAAACGGCCGCGAGGCGCTCCACCGGCAGGACTTCGAAAACGCCGGAAACCTGCTGCGCGACGCCCTCGCCCGCTGGAACGGGCTGCCCTTCGCCAACGCGACCGAATACCTCTCCGACGCCGAGGCGCCCCGGCTGATGGAGGCCCGCGCGGTCACCCTGGAGCACCGCATCGCCGCGGACCTCGCGCTCGGGCGGCACGAGCAGATCACCGGGGAGCTGACCGGCCTGGTCGCCGAGTTCCCGCTGCGCGAGCGCATCCGCAGCCAGCTGATGACCGCCCTGTGCCGGTCCGGGCGGCAGGCGGACGCGATCCACCTGTACCACCACGGCCGCACCGTGCTGGCCGAGGAGCTGGGCGTCAACCCCGGTGAGGAGCTCCAGGCGACCTACCGGGCCCTGCTGGAGGGCACCCTCGACCGGCAGCCGCGCCCGGTGGCGGCCGTACGCGCCGGGGCCCCGGCGAAAGGTTCCGGCCAGGGCGCGGTCTTCCCCGCGACCCTGCCCCCGGACACCGTCGACTTCGTCGGCCGGGAGCGCGAACTCGACCTGCTGCGACGGGCCCTGGCGCCGGACGGGCGGAGCGCGGACCGGCCCCGCCGGGTCCTGGTGACCGGGATGGCCGGGCTGGGCAAGACCGCGCTGGCCGTGCACGCGGCGCACCGCTGCCAGCGGGACTTCCCCGACGGCCAGCTGTACGCCGACCTGCGCTCCCCCGACGGAACGCCCCGACACCCCGAGCGGGTCCTGCTCCACCTGCTGCGGGCGCTGGGCCCCGCCCGGGACGTGCCCCTCACCGCCGACCGGGACCACCTGGTGCGGCTGTACCGCGAGCGGACCGCCGGACGGCACCTGCTGATCGTGCTGGACAACGCCTCGGGCGCCGCCCAGTTGGAGCCGTTGCTGCCCAACACCCCCGAGCCCGCCGTCCTGGTCACCGGGCGCACGGCGCTGCCGACCGTGGCCGGGGCCCACACCGTGGCCCTCGCGCCGCTGGGTCCGAGGGACTCGCTGGAGCTGCTGGCGGCCGCGGCCGGGCCCGACCGGCTGGCCCGCGCGCCGGGCGCCGCGGCCGGCATCGTCGAGCACTGCGGCGGGCTGCCGCTGGCCCTGCGGATCACCGGAACGCGGATCGCCGCACGGCCGCACTGCACCCCTGACCGGCTCGCCCGCCGGCTGTCCGATCCGGCGACCCGGCTGCGCGAGCTGCACTTCGGCGACCTGGACGTCCACACCTCGCTGCTGCCGTCCTGGCGGACCCTGGACCCGCAGGTGCGGGAGGTGTTCCCGGTGCTCGCGGCGCTGGGGCCGCCGCCCTTCCCGGCGGCTGCGGCCGCGACCCGGCTGGACCTGTCCGAGGCCGAGGCCGAACGGCTGCTGGAGGCGCTCGCCGACGCGGCGCTGCTGGAGGTCAGCGGCGCCGACGAGCGGGGCCAGCCCTGCTACCTCTTCCACCCGCTCGTACGGCTCTTCGCCCTCTCCCTGGGCGAAGCCGCGGCGCCCGCCGCCGAGCAGCCCGTCGGCCGCCCCGAGCGTAACCGGCGGCTAACTCCCCGCCCCTAGCCTCGCCCTGCCCCGCAGCGCGACGCCCGTCCGGCACGGGCCCCCAGGCCCCGGCCCGTACCCGTACCCGCACCACCGAATGGAGTTGGACCATGACCGAGCTCCTGCCCGCCCGCGCGGACAGCGCCGTGTCCTTCCCGATGACCGAAACGCAGCAGGCGCTGATGATCGGGCGAGGCGAGGCCGTCGAACTGGGCGGCATCGGCTGCTACGGATACTTCGAGTGGGAGCGTCCCGACCTCGACCCCGTGCGCTTCGCGAACGCCTGGCGCACGGTGGTCGCCCGTCACGACATGCTCCGGGCGATCGGCGGGACCGACGGCACCCAGTGGGTGCCCGCCGAACCGCTTCCCTTCGACATACCGGTCATCGACCTGCGCGAACTCTCCGAGGACGCGGCGCGGGAGCGGCTGGCCGCGCTGCGGGAGGAGATGAGCCACGTGCTCTTCCCCGTCGGCAGCTGGCCGCTGTTCGACCTGCGGATCATCCGGCTGGCCGGCGCCGGGAACACCGGCCGGATCCACCTCGGGATCGACCTCCAGGTGCTGGACGCGTCCAGCGCCTTCCAGGTGCTCTTCCCCGAGCTGGTCGACCTGTACGAGGACCCGGACGCCGAACTGCCCGAGCCCGGCATCTCCTTCCCCGAGTACGCCCGCTGGCGCGCCGAGGCCCTCCCGCACACCGAGGCGTTCCGCGGCGCCCGCGACTACTGGCTCGGGCGGGTGCCCACCCTGCCGCCCGCCCCCTCCCTGCCCACCGGCCCCTCGCCGGCCGCGGCCGACGGCGCGGACGCGGGCCCGGTCCGCTTCGACCGGCGCGAGCACCGGCTCTCCCCCGCCGACTGGCAGCGGTTCGCGGCCCGGGCGCACGGGGCGGGGCTGACCCCGTCGGTGCTGCTCACCGCGGCCTTCGCCGAGGTGGTCCGCTGCTGGGCGGAGGAGTCCGACTTCACCCTCAACTACCCCGTCTTCCAGCGGCCGGCCGTGCACCCGGGCATCACCGGGGTGCTCGGCGACTTCACCAACGCCGTGATGCTCGCCGCGGACGGTTCGGGCGCGACGTTCCTGGACCGGGCGCACGCCCTGCGCGACCAGCTCGCCCGCGACGCGGAGCACGGCGCCTTCAACGGCGTGCGGGTGCTGCGCGAACTGACCCGGCTGCACGGCATGGGGGCCCGGTCGGGGATGCCCGTGGTGGTCACCAGCCTGCTCGACTATCCGGTGCGCCGGCCCGTCACCGACCTGGGCCGGGAGGTCTACTCGATCTCGCAGACCCCGCAGGTCTCGCTGGACGTGCAGTTGCGCGAGCTGGCCGGTGAACTGCGGATCATCTGGGACTTCGTGGACGGCGCGTTCGCGCCCGGCTTCGTCGACGCCGCGTTCGGCGTGTACGTGTCCCTGGTCGAGCGGCTCACCGAGGACCCCGACGCCCTGCACACCCGGCGCTTCGACCTGATCCCGCCGGCCGAGCGCGCGCTGCGCCGCGAGGTCAACGACACCTCCGGGCAGATCCCCTACACCACCCTGCACGAGCTGTTCGCGGCGCAGGCCGCGCGGACGCCCGGGGCCGAGGCCCTGGTCGACGGCGGGCGGCGGCTGAGCTACGCCGAGCTGGCCGCCTACGCCTGGCGGATCGGGCGCACGCTGCGGGCGGACGGTGCGGCCCCCGGCGAGCTGGTCGCCGTCGTGATGGAGAAGGGCTGGGAGCAGTACGCGGCTGTGTACGGCATCCTCGCCTCCGGTGCGGCCTACCTGCCGCTGGACGCGTCGGTGCCGCCCGAACGGCTGGCACGGCTGCTCGCGGAGGGCGGGGTACGCAGGATCCTGACCCAGTCGTCGCTGGAGTCCCGGATCGACTGGCCGGCCGACGTCCGCCGCTACCGCGTCGACACGGACTTCGAGTCCGGCGACGCCTCCCGCCCGGAGGTCGCGCAGACCCCGGCCGACCTGGCGTACACGATCTTCACCTCGGGTTCGACCGGTGAGCCCAAGGGCGTGATGGTCGACCACATCGGTGTCGTCAACCTGATCCGCGACGTCGCCGAGCGCTTCGGCGTGGGCTCGCGGGACCGGCTGCTGGCCATCTCCGGCCTGCACTTCGACGCCTCGATCTACGACGTCTTCGGCGTGCTGACACAGGGCGGCACCGTGGTCGTCCCACCGCCGTTCCGGCACGCCGAGCCCGACGTCTGGGCCGATCTGGTCGAGTCGGAGCGGGTCACCCTGTGGAACTCGGTGCCCGTCCTGATGGAGCTGCTGGTCGGCGAGGCCGAGGTGCGCGAGCGGCGCGGCGCGGGCCGGCCGCTGGAGTCGCTGCGGTTGTCGGTGCTGTCGGGCGACTGGATCCCGCTGACGCTGCCCGACCGGCTGCGGGCGCAGAGCCCGCGCATCGAGGTGGTGGGTTCGGGCGGCCCGACGGAGACGATCTGCTGGTCGCTGTTCCAGCCGATCGGCGAGGTGGACCCGGCCTGGACGAGCATCCCGTACGGCAAGCCGATCACCAACCAGCGGTACTACGTGGTGGACGCCACCGCGCACGAACGGCCCCTCGGGGTCGTCGGCGAGATGGCCGTGGCCAGTGACGTCGGCCTCGCGCTCGGCTACTGGAACGACCCGGAGCGCACCGGCGAGCGCTTCGTGCACCTGCCGGAGACCGGCGAACGCGCCTACCTCACCGGCGACCTGGGACGGTACCTGCCCGACGGCAGCATCGAGATCCTGGGCCGGGACGACTTCCAGGTCAAGATCCAGGGGCACCGGATCGAGCTCGGCGAGATCGAGGCCGTGCTGCGCCAGGACCCCGAGGTCGAGGCGGCCGTGGTGGTGGCCCCGGCCAGTGCGCACGGGGTGCGGCGCCTGCACGCCTTCGTGGTGGCCGGCTCGCCGGACGCGGCCGGGCCGGTGCTGGAGCGGCTCGCCGCGCGGTTGCCCGGCTCCATGGTGCCCTCGGCGCTCACCGTGCTGGCGGAGCTGCCGCTGACCCGCAACGGCAAGGTGGACCGGCTGCAGCTCGCGGCCTCCGCCGGCCGCCAGCAGTCCGCCGACGCCGCGGACGCCACACGGACCGCGGACGCGCCGGGTACGGCGCTGGAGCTGGTCCTGTGCGCGGCGGTCGCCGACATCCTCGGCCTGGACGGGGTGGTGCCCGGCGACAACTTCTTCAGTCTGGGCGGCGATTCGCTCAGCGGAACCCGGCTGGCCGGGCTGCTGAAGGACCTGCTCGGGGTGCCGGTGCCCGTCAAGACGGTGTTCCAGAACCCGGTGGTCTCGGAGCTCGCGGGGAAGATCGCCGCGGACGAGCGGCACGGCGCGGAGGCGGTCGCGGCCGCCGAGGCGTTCGGCGCGATGGAGGAGGACGAGCAGGACGCGGACGGGGCGGCCGGCCCCGTGGCGGGCCACGGCCCGTCCGGCCACCACAGCACGGTCATCACGGACGAAACCACGAGGGGACAGTCATGAGCCTCACCCTGCCCGCGCCCGTCACCGATCCCGCGGACGACAGGACGCTGCCCGCGCCCGCGGCCGCCCGGCCCGCGCCCGACCCCGATCTGGTCGACTTCGCCGGTCACGCCGCGACCCGGCTCAGAGAGCGCGACTCCGCCCTGTACGCGCTGCTGGCACGGGAGTCGGCGCGCCAGCGCGACACCCTGATGATGGTGGCCGCCTCCAGCGTCGCCGACCCCTCCGTGCTGGCCTGCGAGGGCAGCGCGCTGGGCAACCTGACCGCCGAGGGCTACCCTGGCAACCGCTACCACGCGGGCTGCGGGGTGGCCGACGACATCGAGCGGCTCGCCATCGAGCGGGCGTGCGCGGCCTTCGGCGCGCAGGACGCGATCGTGCAGCCGCACTCCGGCTCCTCCGCGAACCTCGCCGTGATCACCGCGCTGCTCAGCCCCGGCGACACCCTGCTCGGTCTCGACCTGGACTGCGGCGGCCACCTCACCCACGGCTCCCCCGCCTCGGTCACCGGCCGCTACTACCGGGCCCGCGGCTACCGGGTGACCCCGGACGGGCTGCTCGACTACGACCAGATCCGCGAACTGGCCCTGGCGCACCGCCCCAAGCTCATCGTGTGCGGCGCCAGCGCCTATCCCCGCAGCATCGACTTCGCGCGCTTCCGGGAGATCGCGGACGAGGCCAACGCCTACCTGATGGCCGACATCTCGCACATCGCCGGCCTGGTCGCCGCGGGCCTGCACCAGAGCCCCGTGGACCACGCACACGTGACCACCACCAGTACGTACAAGCAGTTGTACGGGCCGCGCGGCGGTCTGATCCTGCTCGGGCGCGACGCCCGCAAGGCCGGGCCGGAGCGCGGCACCCTGGCCGCGACGCTGCGCCGGGCGGTGTTCCCCTTCACCCAGGGCACGCCCGACCTGGCGTCGGTGGCGGCCAAGGCGCGGGCCCTGGACTTCGTGGCGAGCCCCGACTTCGCCGAGCTGGCGAAGCGGCTGGCCGACGGGGCGCAGGCCATCGCCGAGCGGCTCTCGGACCGGGGCCTGCGGCTGGTCACGGGCGGCACCGACACCCACATGGTGCTGCTCGACCTGCGCGGCACCGGGGTCACCGGAGACGTCGCCGAACAGGCCCTGGAGTCCTGCGGGATCGTCGTCAACCGCAACCGGGTGCCGGGCGACACGACGCCGGTGCGGGTGACCGGCGGGTTGCGGCTGGGCACGAACACGCTGGCGGCGCGCGGCATGGACCGTACGGTGGCCGCCGAATGCGCCGACCTGGTGGCGGACGTCCTCGACGAGCTCCGCACCCCGGGCGGGGTCCTGCCGGACGCGGTCCGCGACCGGGTGCGCGCCCGGGTCTCCGAGCTGTGCGCGCGCCACCCCCTGCCGGGGTACCCGGCGTGAGCTTCGGCGGCTTCCCGCCCTCGGCACTGCGCCTGTACGAGGACCTCGCGGCGGACAACGACAGGAAGGCGTGGCACGGACACCTCCGCGACCGGTACGAGCGGGACGTGCGTGCGCCGATGGAGGAGCTGGCCGCCGAGCTGGACGAGGAGTTCGGGGAGGTGGCCGGGGCGGGCGGGGTGAAGGTGCTCGGCCCGGTCCGGGACACCCGGATGTCCCACGACAAGTCGCCGTACAAGACCTACCAGGGCGCCTACCTGGACCTGCTGCCCTGCCTGGGCCTGTGGGTGCACCTGGACCGGCACGGGCTGTACGCCTCCGGGCGCTACTACCCGTACGCCGGCGCCGAGGTCGCCCGCTACCGCGCCGCCGTCGAGGAGGAGGACGGCGGCGCGGCCCTGGCGGCGGTCGCGGCCCGGCTGGAGGGCCAGGGGTTCACCCTCGGCGGCAACCGGCTCGCGTCGCGGCCTCGGGGGGTCCCGGCGGACCATCCCCGGCTGGAGCTGCTGCGACACCGCACGATCGACGCGGGGCGCCGCTTCGGGCCCGGGGACGGGCTGCACACGGCGCGCGCCGGGGAGCTCGTACGGGAGACCTGGCGGCTGGTGGGACCGCTGCTGGACTGGGTGGCCGCCCGGGGACTGACTCCGCGGCCACGCGAACGAGGAGGGGACGAACCGTCATGACCCAGGACGACCCGCAGGCCGTGGTGGACCTGCGCAGCGACACCGTGACCCGCCCGGGTCCCGGGATGCGCGCGGCGATGGCCGGCGCGGAGGTCGGCGACGACCTGTTCGGAGAGGATCCGACGGTACGGGCGCTGGAGGAGCGCCTGGCCGGGCTCTTCGGCTTCCCGGCCGCACTGTTCGTCCCGTCGGGGGTGATGGCCAACCAGATCGGGCTCCAGCTGCTGGTCGGCCCCGGCGAGGAGCTGGTGTGCGAGGCCGAGGCGCACGTCCTGGCGCACGAGGAGGCCTCCCCGGCCCGGTACGGGGGCATCCAGACGCGCACGGTGTCGGCCGAGCGGGGGGTGCTCACGGCGGCCGCGCTGGCGGGCGTCGTGCGGCGCGGCAATCCGTACACCCTGGGCACGCGCGCCGTGGAGGTCGAGCAGACCCACACCCGGGCCGGCGGGACCGTCCATCCGCTGGAGACCCTGCACGGCATCAGGGAGCTGACGGCGCGGGCGGGGTTGGCGGTGCACATGGACGGGGCCCGGATCTGGAACGCGATGGCCGCGACGGGGACGTCCGCGGCCGCCTACGGCGCGACCGTCGACTCGCTCGCCGTGTGCCTGTCGAAGGGGCTGGGCGCACCCGTCGGCTCCGTGCTGCTGCTGGCCGCCGAACACCTGCCGCGGGCCCGCAGGCTGCGGCACGGGCTGGGCGGCGGGATGCGCCAGTCGGGCATCCTGGCGGCCGCGGGCCTGTACGCGCTGGACCACCACGTGGAGCGGGTCCACGAGGACCACGCCCACGCCGGCCTGCTGGCGCGGGGGCTGCGGGACGCCGGGTTCGCCGTCCGTCCGCCGGAGACCAACATCGTCCTCGTCGAGGTGCCCGGCGCCGAGGCGATCACCGCACGAGCCGCTGAGGAAGGAGTACGGGTGACCGCGCCCGGCCCGGACGTGGTCCGGCTGGTCACCCATCTGGACGTGGGCGGCGCGGCCTGTCGGCGCGCCGTCGAGGTACTGGTCGACGTGATGACCGAACACGTCCGCGAGGCGCGGCTGGTCGCGCCCGCAGGACACTGGTAAGAAGCGGAAGAGAGCGAAGTAACAGCATGAGCTTAGAAGTACGGCCCGCCACGGCGGATCTGTGGGACGACGTCCGCAAGGTGCTCCAGCCGAAGAAGAGCGCCCACACGTGCTGGTGCATGGCCTGGCGGCTGTCCACCGGCGACTACGGCCGGATGACGGCGGACGAGCGGGGCGAGCACCTGCGCGCCCTCGCCGAGAAGGCCGATCCGCCGCCCGGGGTGCTGGGCTTCCTGGACGGCGAGGTGGCCGGCTGGTGCAACGTGGCGCCGCGCCGGCAGTTGGACCGGCTGACCTCCTCCAAGACGATCACACCGGTGGACGACGTGCCCGTGTGGTCGGTGACCTGCTTCGTCGTGCGCAAGGAGTTCCGCGGCAAGGGGGTCGCCTCCGGTCTGCTGGAGGGGGCCGTCGAGCACGCCCGGGCGAACGACGCGCCCGCCGTCGAGGGGTACCCGGTGGATCCCGAGGGCGGCCGGGTCAATCCGACGCTCGCGTACGTCGGAACGATGGACATGTTCGAGCGGGCCGGCTTCCGCCGGGTGCGGCGCACGGAGGCCAAGAGCGACAGGCGGCACCGCTGGGTCATGCGCCGCGACCTGGTCTGACGTGCGGTGCGGCCCGCCGGGTCCGGCCGTGGGGTCGGGGCGCGGCGGGCCGTGCGGGCCGTCGACGGCGGCCGGGGGAAGGGGCTCCCGCGGTGCGGGGCCCCTTCGCCCGTCCCCGCTGCTACGGGGTGTGCGCCGCGGTGTCCCACAGCTGGGCCGGGCGCCCGCAGCGCAGGGCCTCCCAGGCCGCCCGCCGGTAGCAGCCGGCGACCAGGGCGTCCCGGACCAGGCCGGAGGCGCCGTGCAGGTGGACGGCGTCCCGGGTGACGTCGAGGGTGGTCTCGGCGGTGAGGGCGATCAGCCCGGCGGCCTCCCCCGGCGTCAGCCTGCCCTCGTCGAGGTCGCGGGCCGCGTCGCCGACGGCCCAGCGGACCGCGTCCAGCCGGGCCAGGAGTCCGGCCACGCGCAGCCGTGGGCCCTGGTGCTTGACCAGCGCCTGGCCGAACTGCTGCCGGCCGCGGATCCGCGAGACCACCGCGGTGAGCGCCGCGGCCGTGATCCCGGCGAGCAGGGACGCCTGGTGGACGGCGGCCCGCAGTCCGACGCGGGCCAGGGCCCGTTCCGCGGCGAGGCCGCGCAGCAGGACCGCCCCGGCCGGCAGCCGGGTCCCGTCGAAGACGGCGCCGGAGACGGCGCCGCCGCCGTGGTCGCGCAGCGGGCGTACGAGCACGTCCGCGGCGGGCAGTTCGACGAGCGCCACGCAGGGCCCGTCGGGGCCGCCGGCCAGGACCAGCAGCGCGCCCGCACCGACGCCCGCCGCGAAGGGGCCGCCGGTGCCGGTGAGGACGATGCCGCCGGTGTCGCCGTCCGGTTTCCAGGTGATGCCGGGCGGTAGGGTACCGCGCGGATCGGGCAGCCGTCCCGGGACGGCGAGCGGCAGTTCGCCGGTCCGCACCCGGTCCAGGAGCCCGTCTGCGGTGTCGGACCCGACGGGGCCCAGGCCGGAGATCAGGTCGAGGGCGAGCAGGGTGTCGGGGAGCGGGACGGGCTGCATGGCGTTGCCCGCCTCCTCGCAGACCATGGCGAGCACCGCCTGCCCGAGGTCGAGGCCGTCCTTCTCGATGGGCAGGGCGAACTCCCAGGCACCGACCTGGGTCAGGGCCTCCCAGGCGCCGGCGGGGGTGGTCCCGTCGACCTCCATGCCTTGGCGCACGGTGAGGCGCAGCTGCCGGAAGAGGGAGTCCTCGTCCTCGCGTTCGCGCCACCGCTCGGGGGTCGCCGTGCCGCCGCGGCCCGTGCCGCCGCCGTCCGTGCCGTTCCCGTGGACCGTCTGCCGTGTCACGGCCGTACCTCCGCACCTGAGTCGAGACGCAGCCGGGCCAGCGTCTCCAGCATCATTTCGGCGGTGCCGCCGGATATGCGCATCCCCGGGGCTTCGCGCATCGCCGCGTCGAGTGGGTGTGCCACCCCGTCGACCTCGGGGTCGTCGAGGGTCATGCTGCGGTCGCCGTCGAGTTCCGCGGCCCACCAGGCCACTTCGGCGGCGAGCTCGGTGGTGTACCACTTGGCCGCGGCGGCCTCGTCCTCGTTGAGTTCGCCCCGGTCGAGGCGGGTGAGGACGCGGCGCACCAGGGTGCCGGCCGCGAGCAGCCGGGCGTTGAGCTTGGCCAGGCCGATCTGGTCGTGCTGGCCGGCCTCCAGCCGGTCGGTGTGGGCCTCCAGCCGTTCCACGGCGGCCCGGTACCAGCGCAGCGCCTTGACGTAGTAGTCCAGGCCGGTGCGTTCGAAGGCGAGCGTCTTGACGACGATGGCCCAGCCCTGGCCCGTCTCGCCGACCACGTCGTCGGCGCTCACCGCGACGCCGTCGAGGGTCACCTCGTGGAAGGCGTCGTCGCCGATGCCGGGGATCTGCCGGATGGTGACGCCCGGTTGGGCGAGGGGGACGAGGAACAGGCTGAAGGCGTCGTCCTCGCCGCGGGCCAGGCACAGGCCGTAGTCGGCGAGCCGGGCGAACAGCGAGTGGACCTTGGTCCCGTAGAGCTTGTAGCCGCCCCTGCCGTCGGACACGGCCCGGGTGGAGAGGATGTTGAGGTCGGAGCCGGCCTGCGGTTCGCTGAAGAGCACGCACCCGAAGGCCGTTCCGGCCGCGAAGCCGGGCAGGTGGCGGGCCTTCATGGCCTCGCTCGCCACGTTGAGCAGGGTGGAGCCGACGATCTGCACGGTGAGGGTGTGCAGCAGGTCGGGCACGTCGTGCATGGCCAGTTCCTCGACCAGGACGGCCGCGGCGACCTGGCTGACGCCGCGGCCCCCGTACTCCTCGGGCCACTGGGGTGCGAGGAGGCCCCGCTCCCCCAGCGCCCGGTGGACGGGGCGGGGGTCGCGGGTGCGCCGGGCCTCGGCGACGGGGGCGGAGACCAGGATGTCGTGGACGTCTTCGCGCAGGGCCCGCATGGGGGTGCGGGGCACGTCGGCCCCGCTCCGTACGAGCCCGCAGTCCGCGGGCGCACGGTAGAACTCTGTGGTGAGCACGGGCAACTCCCTAGGGCCGGGTGGTGAGCGGGGATGCGGGTGCGGCGACGGCGCGGTCGAGCACGTCCTCGATTCCGGTGAGCAGGCCCCGCACGTCCTCGGGCGTGGCCGCGTGCCGGTTGTACTCGGCGGTGCCGGCGATCCCGCCGTCCCGTTCGACCAGGCCGATGCAGGCGAGGGCGGCCGCCGGGTCGGGACTGTAGAGCTCCAGGTGCCGGGCGGGCGGCCCGGGCAGCTGACCGACTTCGACGCCCGGCAGGTCCAGGGGGACGGCGGGGTAGTTGTGGAGGGCGAACAGGACGCTGTACGGCGGGGGCGCGCCGTCCGCGAAGAGCACGTCCACGGGGAGGCGCTGGTGGCCCAGTGCCTCGGCGACGGCCGTGCGGGTGCGGTGCAGCAGCTCCCGGAAGGTGGGCCCGCCGGTGAGGTCGAGCCGGATGGGGACGACGGTGGTGAACTGTCCGACGGCCCCTTCCAGCGCGCCGGCGAAGCGGCCCGCGGCCGGGGTGCCGATGACGACCGAGCCGCGCCCCTCCCGGCGGGCCAGCACCACGGCCAGTGCGGCGAGCAGGGTCATGAACGGGGTGGCGCCCTCGGCCGCGCCCAGCTCCAGTCCGGCGTCGACGGGGCCCCGGGCGAGCCGGACGGGCAGGTGCCCGCGCTCGAAGCCGCCGGGGGCCCGGGGGGCCGGCGGATCGGCGGCGAACACCGCGCGGCGCCGGACGAGGTCGGCGGTGCCGTCCGGGCCGGCCAGCCAGCGGTGCTGCCAGTCGGCGTAGTCGGGGAACTGGAGTTCGGGCGGGGCGAGGTGGCCGGGGCCGTCGCGGTAGCCGGCGGCCAGGTCGGCGAGGAAGACCCCCGAGGACCAGCCGTCGAAGACGGCGAGGTGGGAGGCGAGGACCAGGACGTGCTCCTCGGGCGCGAGCCGCAGCAGCCGGAAGGCGCTGGTGCGGCCGCTCTCCAGGTCCAGGACGGTGGAGGCGCTCTCGGCGACCTGTACGGCGACCCGCTCGGCCGCGGCCTGCGGGGTGAAGCCGGTGAGGTCGGCCCGGGTGAGCCGCAGGACCGGTTCCGCGTCGACCCGGAGCAGCGGCCGGCCGTCGGCGTCGCCGGTCAGCCGGGTGCGCAGCGCCTCGTGCCGGCCGAGCACCCCGGTGAGGGCCTCCAGCAGGCGGCGGGTGTCGAGCGGGCCGGTCAGCCGGAGGGCGTGCGAGCCGGTGGCGACGGCGGGGTGGGTGCGTTCGCGGCGCCGCAGCCGGGTCTGGAGGGCGGTCGGGGGGACCGGCCCCGCGCCGGAGCGCGGGGCCGGGTGGGCGGGCACGGGGCGGCGGGCGGCCATCATGAGGCGGGCGAGTTCGCGCTTGGCCTCGGGGAGCGCGGCGAGGGCTCCTTCGAACCCGGCCGCGGTGGCCATCAGGGACCGTCCGGGTGGTGCAGGGTGCCGAGGAGGGCGGCGGCTTCCTCGTCGCTCATGTTCTCGATCTGTTCGAAGACCGCGAGCAGCCGGTCCTGCTCGCCGGCGGCCTCGGCCTTCGCGTTGCGGACGAGGTCGGCCAGGCCGGAGACGGTGGGGCGGCCGAAGAAGTCGGCGAGGGCGATGTCGATGCCGAAGAGGGCACGGACCCGGGAGACGACGATGGTGGCCTGGAGGGAGCTGCCGCCCAGGGCGAAGAAGTCGCCTTCGACGTCGGGGTTCTGCCATTCCAGCAGCGGGGTGAGGATGTCCCGGCAGATCTGCTCCTCGACGGCGTCGCGGGGCGCGGTGCCGCCGGTGGAGGACTGGTCGGCGGGCAGTGGCAGCGCCGCCGTGTCGACCTTGCCGTGCGGGGTGAGGGGCAGCTCGTCCAGGACGACGACCACCGGCACCATGTATCCGGGCAGCCGGCCGGCCGCGTAGGCGCGCAGGCCTTCGGCGTCGGCGACCTCCGAGGCGTAGGAGCCGACCTGTTCGACGGTGACGTACGCGGCGAGCATCCGGTCGCCGCCGGCCGCGGGCTGGGCGACGACGACGGCCTGCTGGACGGAGGGGTGTCCGGTGAGGACGGCCTCGACCTCGCCCGGTTCGATGCGGTGGCCGCGGACCTTCAGCTGGCGGTCGGTGCGGCCCAGGAAGTCGAGGTTGCCGCCGGGCAGCCAGCGGACCAGGTCGCCGGTGCGGTAGAGGCGAGCGGTCTCGGGGCCGTCCGCGTACGGGTTGTCGGCGAAGCGGTCGGCGGTGAGGTCGGGGCGGCCGAGGTAGCCGCGGGCCACGCCGGGGCCGGCGACGCACAGTTCGCCGGGGACGCCGGGCGGGACGGGGCGCAGCCGCTCGTCGAGGACGAAGGCCTGGTGGCCGGGCATGGGGCGGCCGATGGGCGGGTTGCGGTCGTAGCTGCCGGTGCAGTCCATGAGGGTGACGGCGACGGTGGCCTCGGTGGGGCCGTAGCCGTTGACGAACCGGCGCTCCCCCGCCGTCCACTCGGCGACCAGGCGGCCGGGGAAGGCCTCGCCGCCGACCGAGACCAGGCGCAGGTCGGGCAGGGCCGCCTGGTCGAGCAGGGGCAGCAGGGCGGGCGGGAGTTCGGCGACGGTGACGGCCTCCTCGCGCATCCGGGTCTGGAGGAGGGCGGGGTCGCGGCGTTCGTCGTCGGTGGCGATGACGAGCGAGCCGCCGGCCAGCAGGGTGGTGAAGACCTCGAAGACGGAGACGTCGAAGGTGAGCGGGGCGAACTGCAGGACCCGGTCCTCGGCGCCGATCTCGTACGCCTTGGCGATGGTGCGGGAGAAGTGGGCGACCGAGCGGTGCTCGATCATGACGCCCTTGGGGGTGCCGCTGCTGCCCGAGGTGTGGAGGACGTAGGCCAGGTCGCCGGGGGCGGAGCTCGGGGCGAGGGAGGGGACCTCCCGTACGGGGGCGGCCGTCCCGGCGTTGACCAGCTCCAGCGGGACGGGGAGCTGGGTCCCCTCGTCGACGAGGGCGTGGCGGACCTTGGCGTCGGCCAGGACGGTACGGGTCCGCTCGGCCGGTGCGGCGGGGTCGACCGGGAGGTAGTGGGCGCCGGCCTTGAGCACGCCGAGCACGGCGGCGATGGCGGCGGGGCCGCGCGGCACGCAGACCGCGACCGGGTCTCCGTGCCGGACGCCGCGGTCGCGCAGCCGGTGGGCGATCGCCTCCGACCAGCGGTCGAGGGCGGCGTAGTCGAGGCGGGTGGAGCCGTGGCGGACGGCGACGGCGTCGGGGTGGATGGTGGCGCGTTCGCGGAAGGCGCGGTCCAGGGTGGTGGTCCAGGCGGCCTCGTCGAGGGGGCCGCCGCGGGAGAGCTCGCGGGCGTGCCGGGAGGCGGCCGGCTCCTCGACCAGGCTGATGTCGCCGACCTGGAGGTCGGGGTTCTCGGCGACCTGTTCCAGGACCTGGCGGAAGGCGGCGAGCAGGGCGCTGGCGGTGCCGTGCCGGTAGAGGGTGGTGTTGTACTCCAGGGAGAGTTCGAGGCCGTCGTTCTCGCCGACCAGGAAGCTCATGTCGAACTTGGCCGCGCCGTCGTGTAGTTGGTCCATGGTGAACCGCACGTCGGCGGCTTCGGCCGTGTGGGTGCCCCAGCGTCCCAGCGAGGTGAATTCGATCTGGAAGACGGGGTGGCGCAGCGGGTCGCGGACGGGGCGGACGGCCTCCACGACCTGCTCGAAGGGGAGCTCGCTGTTGGTGAAGGAGTCCATGACCGAGGCGGCGGTGCGGGTGACCAGCTCGCGGAAGGTGAGCTGGTCGGTGACCTCGGTGCGCAGGGTGATCATCTGGACGAAGCAGCCGATGACCTGCTCCAGGTCGGGGTGCGGCCGGGAGGCGCTCGCGGTGCCGACGACGACGTCCTCGGTGCGGGTCCAGTGCCGCATCAGCGCGTTGAAGGCGGCGAGCAGGGTGGTGAAGACGGTGGTGCTGTTGGCGTCGGCGAGCGCGGTGAGCCGGTCCAGCAGGTGCTGGTCCAGGTTCAGCTTGAGGCCGCGGCCGTCGCCGCGGGTCTCGGGGCCGCGCGGGTGGTCGGGCATCACCTCGGTGGCGACGGCGCCGGCCAGGATCTGGCGCCATTTGCCGGCCAGCGCGCGGCCGTGCTCGTCGTTCTCCAGCTTGGCCCGCTGCCAGGCCGCGAAGTCGGCGTATTCGACGGCGAGTTCGGGGCCTTCGGGGCGGCGACCGGCGGCGGCCGCGGCGTAGCTGGCGGTGAGTTCGCCGGTGAAGATCCGGGTGGATCCCGGGTCCCAGGCGACGTGGTGGACGACCCAGAGCAGGACGTGGCGGTCGGGGGCGAGGCGCACCAGGTGGGCGCGGACGGGCGGGGCGGCGGCCAGGTCGAAGGGGGCGGCGGCGCAGGAGGCGGTGAGCTCGGCGAGTTCGCGCTCGGCGTCGTCGCTGCCCGACAGGTCGGTGCTCTGGATGCCGAGGACGAAGGAGGGGACGGGCTCCTGCCAGGGCACGCCGTCGATTTCGACGAGCTTGCTGTGCAGGACCTGGTGGCGGGCGACGACGGCGTTGAGCGCCTCGTGCAGGGCGGCCCGGTCGAGGGGGCCGCCCAGCTGTATCGCGAGGGCTATGTTGTTGCGGGCCTTGCCGGCGCCGAGTTTGTCGACGAACCACATCTGCTCCTGCTGGAAGGAGGAGCGGGAGCGGGGTCCGTGGTCGGTGCGGCGCAGTTCGATGCGGCGGCCTACTCCGGCCGTCATCTGGTTGCGCATCCGTCCCAGCAGCCGGGAGCGCTGTCCCTGGGGCAGGCGGCCGAGCCGCTCGGCGAGGTCAGACATGGGTTCCTCCGTTGTGGCGGTGCAGATCGGCCAGCAGGGCGGCGAGCCGGTCGGGCAGGTGCTTGGCGAAGTAGTGGCGGCCGCCGGGGATGACGGCGAGCCGCAGGTCGGACGCGTACCGGCCCCAGGCCCGGTAGCCGTCCCGGTACCCGTCGGTCGCGTCGTCGGCGTCGCCGATGATGCAGGTGAGGGGGGTTTCCAGGGGGCGGTCGTAGCCTTCGGGGGTACGGGCGAAGAAGCGGGCGGCCTCGGTCATGTCGTGCCGGACCATGCGCAGTACGGCGGTGAGGTCGCTGTCGTCGAGGACGCCGTCGAAGCCGTCCATGGTGGTCAGGTAGGCGACGAGGTCGTCGTCGCCGGAGACGCGTTCCATCTCCAGGGCGTACTCGGGGTCCTCCTCGGGGAGGGCCGCGGCGAGGTCGAGGGCGACCGGGCGCCGGCCCAGCCGTTCCAGTACGCGGGTGGTCTCCAGGGCGGTGACGACGCCGGCGCAGTGGCCGTAGACCACGTACGGGCCCTGGACGGCGCGGGCGATCTCGGCGGCGGCCAGCTCCGCGAACTCGGGGACCGGCAGCATCGGGCCGGGGCGCAGCGGGTCGTGTCCCGGCGGGGAGACCGCGACGAGTTCGATGTGCGGCGGCAGCTGTGCGGCCAGCGGCTGGTAGGCGATGGCGTCGCCGCCTCCGTGCGGGAAGCAGACGAGGGTCAGGGTGGTGGTGCCGGCGGGGCGTTCGGGGGTGAGCCGGTGGAGCAGGCGGTGCCGCGCGGCGCCGGCGCCGGTGAGTTCGGCGCTGCGGGCGGCGAGCCCGGCCGGGGTGGGGTTGCTGAACAGGTCCACGACGCGCAGGGCGGCGGCCCCGCTGCCGGGCAGGGCGGCGGCGACGGCCCGGACGGCGCGGACGGCCGCGAAGGAGTCGCCGCCGAGGGCGAAGAAGTCGTCGCCGGGGGCGACCTCGGGCAGGTTGAGCACCTCGGCCCAGACGGCGGCGATCCGCAGGGCGTCGGGGTCGGCGTCCGGGTCCGCGGCCGTGGCCCGGCCCGGTGCCGGGGCGGGGGCGGTGGCGCGCGGGTCGGGCAGGGCCGTGCGGTCGACCTTGCCGTTGGGGCTG
Organism: Streptomyces subrutilus; assembly: GCF_008704535.1. Classification (NCBI taxonomy): domain Bacteria; kingdom Bacillati; phylum Actinomycetota; class Actinomycetes; order Kitasatosporales; family Streptomycetaceae; genus Streptomyces; species Streptomyces subrutilus. Next base: position 7,200,703 of record NZ_CP023701.1, on the reverse strand, counting down.
AGCGGCAGCCGGTCCAGCAGGACCAGTTCGGCGGGCACGCAGTGCGGGGGCAGGACGGCGGCCAGGGCGGTGCGCAGGGCCGCGGGGTCGGGGGCGGCGCCGTCCCGGGGGACGACGTGGGCGACGAGGCGGGCCGATCCGGCGGACTGCCGGGTGGTGACGACGGCCTCGCGGACCCCGGGGAGGTCGCGCAGCGCGCTCTCGACCTCGCCGGGTTCGATGCGCAGCCCGTTGAGCTTGATCCGGAAGTCGGTGCGGCCGAGGAGCTCGATGGTGCCGTCGGTGCCGTAGCGGGCGAGGTCGCCGGTGCGGTAGAGCCGCTCGGTGCGGCCGGGCTCCAGTTCGACGTGGACGAACTTCTCGGCGGTCAGGTCGGGCCGGCCGAGGTAGCCGCGGGCCAGTCCGGCTCCGCCGAGGTGCAGTTCGCCGGGGACGCCGACGGGGACGAGCCGGTCGTGCGGGTCGAGGACGTAGGCGAGCTGGTTGGCCATGGGCCGCCCGTACGGGAGTTTGGTCCACCGGGGGTCGACCCGGCCGACGCGGTGCTCCACCGAGTGGATGGACGCCTCGGTGGCTCCGCCGAGCGCCACGAAGGCGAGCTCCGGTGCGAAGGCGCGGATGCGGTCGGGCTGGGTGACGGGGATCCAGTCGCCGCCGAGGAACGCGGTCCGCAGGCGCGGCAGCCGGGGGCCGTCGGCGTGTTCGAGTTGGTCGACGAGGAGGCCGAGGAGGGCGGGGGCGGAGTTCCAGACCGTGACGCCGTGCCGGTCGAGGAGGTCGGCCCAGTGGGCCGGGTCCTTGGCCGCGGCCGGGTCGGGCAGGACGAGGGCGCCGCCGGCGGCGAGGATGCCGAGCGTCTCGTAGACGCTCATGTCGAAGCTGGGCGAGGACAGGGCCAGCACGCGGTCCCCGGGCCCGATGCCGTACGAGCGGTTCAGGTCGAGGAGGTTGTTGACGACGCCGCGGTGCTCCAGGGCGATGCCCTTGGGCGTGCCCGTCGAACCCGAGGTGAAGATGACGTAGGCGAGGTCGCGGGAGGTGACCGGGACGGCGGGCCGGGTCGCGGGCAGTTCGGCGAGCGCGGCCCGGTCGGCGTCGAGCAGGACGCGGGCCGTGCCGGCGGGCACGGGCAGGCGGCCGATCAGCTCGGAGTCGGAGACGACGAGCGGCGGGGCCGCGTCCCGCAGCAGCAGTGCGAGCCGCTCGGCGGGGTAGTCCGGGTCGAGGGGCACGTAGGCGCCGCCGGCCTTGAGGACCGCGAGGACCGCGGTGACCAGGGCGGGACCCCGGCGCAGGCACAGGGCCACGGTGCGATCGGGTCCCGCGCCGGCCTCGACGAGGCGGTGGGCGAGTCGGTTGGCGCGCTCCTCCAGCTCCCGGTAGGTGACGCTCCAGCCGCCGAGGCCGCCGAGGACCACGGCGGGGGCGTCGGGCCGGCGGTCCGCGTGCTGCTCGAAGAGCTGGTGCAGGCAGGCGTCCCGGGGGAAGGGGGCGCGGGTGGCGTTCCAGTCGTCCAGGGCGGCCCGGCGCTCGGCCTCCGTGAGCAGCGGCAGCGCGGAGAGGGGGGCGTCGGGGTGGGTGACGGCGCCGTCGAGGGTGGTGAGGAAGTGGCCCAGGAGCCGGTCCACGGTCGGGGCGTCGAAGAGGTCGGTGGGGTACTCGACCAGGGCGCGGACGGCGGTCCCGGTGTCGTGCACGCTGATCATGAGGTCGTACTTGGTGGCGTGCGAGGAGAAGTCGACGGGCTCGGTGGCGACGCCGGCCAGGCCGGGCGCGGTGTCCGGGGTCTCGTCGAGCAGGAACATCACGGAGGTGAGCGGGGGCCGGCTCGGGTCGCGGGGCAGGGCGAGGGCGTCGACGATGAGGTCGAAGGGCAGCTCCTGGTGGGCGTAGGCCTGGAGGGTGGTGTGCCGGGTGGAGCGGACCAGTTCGGCGAACCCGGGGTCGCCGCCGGTTCTGATGCGCAGCGGCAGGGTGTTGACGAAGAAGCCGATGAGCTCGCCGAAGGCCGGGTGGTCGCGGCCGGAGACGGAGGTGCCGACGACGACGTCCTCCTGGCCGGTCCAACGGCGCAGGGTGGCCGCGAAACCGGCCAGCAGGGTCATGTAGAGGGTGGCGCCCTCGGACTTGCCGAACTGCCTCAGCCGCTGGATGAGTTCGGGTGGCAGGTCGATGTACCGGGAGGCTCCGGCGTGCCCGAAGACGGGCGGCCGGGGGCGGTCGGTGGGCAGGTCCACGGGCGCGGCGCCGGCCAGTTCCTCCTGCCAGAAGGAGGTCAGCTGCGTCAGGCGCTCGCCGCTGATGCGGCGGCGCTGCCAGCTCGCGAAGTCGGCGTACTGGAGGGCGAGCGGGGCGGGGCGCTCGGCGGGGGCGCCGGTGCGGGCGGCGTAGGCGCGCTCCAGTTCGGTGTAGAGGAGCCGCATCGACCAGCCGTCGGTGACGATGTGGTGGAGGTTGAGGACCAGGACGTGGTCGTCGTCGGCGAGCCGGCCCAGCCGGGCCCGGACCGGGACGGCGCCGGCCAGGTCGAAGGGCGCGCCGGCGTCCGCGTCGTAGAACGGCCGGACGGCGGCCTCGTCGGGCAGTTCGCTCACCGGCAGGGGCAGCCGGAACCCGTCGACGACCCGCGGCACGGCCTCCGCGGCGCCCTCCTGGTAGGTGTAGACGGTCCGCAGGACCTCGTGGCGGTCCACGACCTCCTGGAGCGCACCGTGCAGGGCGGGGACGTCGAGCGGACCGCGGATGCGGGTGGCGACCGGCACGTTGTACGCGGGGCTGCCGGGCTGGAGCTGGTCGATGAACCAGAGCCGGCGCTGGGCGAAGGAGAGCACCGGCGGATCGGCGGGGTCACGGGGGGCCGGCTCGGCGTCCTCGCGTACGGCGGAGCGCCCGCCGTTGCGGCCAGCGAGGGCCTGGAACAGTGCCCGGCGGGACTTCGGCAGTGCGGCTATGCGTTCGGCGAGGGACTCGCTCACCTTGAGCCTCCGTGCGTCTTCGGGAGTCGGGAGAGGGATACGGCGAGGGCGCTGCGAAGGCAGCGCGGGGTGGGTGGGGCGGGGTGCGGCGGGGTGCGGCGGGGCGGACGTTCCCCGGCCGCGGGTGCCCGGGGCGCGCACCGCGGGTGCGGCGCGCGGAAGGGGCGGGCAGGGGCGTGCGACCGGGCCGGCCCGCGCCCGTGGTCGTGGTCGTGGTCGTGGTCGCGTCGGGGACCGCCGCTCGGGCGGGTGGGACGCGGCGGGCGGTGCGGAGCGGGTGCCGTTCGACCGGCACCCGCTCCCGCGCCCCCCGGACCGTCCCGGGGGCGCCGCTCAGGCGGTGATCCTGGCCTCGTCCGGAGCCGTGGCCGGGCTGTCCGGCCCGGCGTCCTCGCCGCCGGGCATCTCCTTGATCTTGGCCACCGGTCCGGCCAGCAGCGTCAGACCGCCCAGGATGGTGACCGCGCCGGCCACCGCGAGACCGGCCGTCAGGCCGACCGCCTCGCCGAGCGCGCCGCCGGCGAAGTAGCCGAGGGACAGGGCGCCGTACACCGCGGAGAGGGCGGTACCGCTGACGCGGCCCATCTGCTCGTTGGGCGTCACCCCCTGCACCAGGCTGAGGACGTGGATGTCGAACATCGGGGAGACGAAGCCGATCACGGCCTGGACCACGATCAGGCCGACGAAGCCGCCGACGGCGCCGCCGGTCGGCACCAGGATGTAGCCGACGCCGAGGACGACCGCGGTCAGGACCAGGACGCGGCCCACGGTGAGGACCTTGGCGACCTGCTCGGAGAGGACCGCGCCGACGATGACGAAGACCGACATGACGGCGAAGGCGGCACCGACCTGGCCGGGGCTCAGGTCGAGCACCTTGTACGCGTAGACGATCAGCAGGGCGTCGCCCATCGCCGCGCCGAGGTTGACCACGACGTTGGCGGTGAACAGGCCGCGCAGGACCGGGTTGCCGAACAGCGTGCGCATGCCCTCCTTCATCTCGGCCTTCGCCGAGGCCTTGCGCTCCTCCGTCCGCTCCCGGACGTCCCGGTGGCGGATGACGAGCAGGGCGACGAGCGAGACGAGGAAGGTGAAGGCGTCCGCGGTGATGGCGCGGGCCGCGCCCAGCAACTGGATCAGGGCGCCGCCGGCGCCCGCTCCGACCGCTTCGGCGACGCTGCGGCTGATCTGGAGTTTGGTATTGCCCTCGATGAGGTTCTCGGTCCCGATGAGCTGGGGCAGCCAGGACTGGTAGGAGACCTCGAAGAAGGTGGTGAGGCAGCCGGTGATGGCGGCCACGAGATAGATGTGGACCATGCTGACCGAGTCGAGCGCGAAGGCCAGCGGAATCGTGCCGAGGGCCAGGAAGCGCCCCAGGTCGGCGACGATCATCACGGTGCGCCGCGAGACCCGGTCGGCCACCAGCCCGGCGACCGGGGCGAGCAGCAGGAACGGGAGGAAGCGCAGCGCGCCCAGTACGCCGACCTCGAAGGCTCCGCCGTCGAGGATCACGACCGCGAGGGTCGGGAGGGCGAGGAGGGAGATCTTGTCGCCGAAATTACTGACGGTCTGCCCGAACCACAGGCGATTGAAATCGGAATGCCGACCGAGTGCCATGTCGACGCCCTTTTCTGATGGGTACGGAAGGGGGGACGGCAGTGACGCTATGGACCCGTGGTTAGCGGGCGGTTATGAATGCGGCGGACTATAGGCCGGGCGTAGAGAGGCGATGAGATCCGCTGGAGAAGCGCACGACGTCGGCGCTCTCGCGGGCGAGCGCGGCGGCCGCGGCGGGGCTCGGGGGCTCGGTCCCCGGGAACGGTTCGACGGTGACCTCCTTGCCGCCGCGGGCACGTGACCAGGTGCCGACGGCCAGGCCGTCGACCAGGACGGTGGCCCGGATCTGGCCGCCGCCGGGCCACACCCGGCGTTCGTGCGCGGCGGGCACGGCGAGGTCCCGGGTGCGGTAGCCGACCAGGTAGTTGTCGTAGGCCGGCAGCAGCCGGACGTCGGGGTCGGCGGGGTCGGGATCGACGGGCGGCCCGGCGTCGGCGGGACCCTGGACGGCGGCCCAGGCGCTCTTGCCCGCCGTGGTCTTCAGCCCCGACCAGTGGACGAAGTCGAGGGCGTCGCTCGGGCCGTGGGCGAGCCGGTAACGGCGGGCGAGCTCCCGCTCGGCCGCGGCGCCGGTGAAGGGCAGCGGTCCGGCGGGGGGCAGCCAGTCGTCGAGGAGGACGAAGGTGGCCTCGCCGCCGCGCTGCGGGCCGTGGCAGATCCGACCGGCGAGCGCGGCCCGGCGGATCAGGTGGAAGGCGGACTGGCCCTTCGGCTCGACCCCGAGGGTGGTGAGGTGCTCGGTGAGCCGGGCGCGGGTCAGCGGTCCCTCGGCGGCGACCGCGTCGGTGATCAGCCGCTCGGAACGTCGGCACAGGGCCTCGTCCAGGCCGAGTTCGCGCAGTCTGCGGGCGGCCAGCGCGAGGTAGATCGGCCCGAACAGGGCGAGCAGCCAGCGGGCGTCGGCGGCGGGCACCAGGTGGAGGGTGCCGCGCATGAACCAGCCGCGGACGGCGCTCCGTTCGATGTCGGTGGCGCGGCGCACCGCGTCGAGGGTGAGCCCGCGGGCGCGCACCCGCAGGCCGAGTTCCGCGGCGGGCAGGTCCTGGGCCTGCACGGCCAGCACCCGGTCGAGGACGGCGGCGACGGTGTCCTCCCGGACCCCGCCCCCGATCGCCTGTGCGCGCGCCCTGAGCAGCCGGTCGGTCGTACGTCGTTCCACGGGTCCAGTCTTTCAGCCGAGCAGCCGCAGCCGCATCTCTTCGCGGGCCGCCACACATCCGACGACCCGTTCTCCTTCCGCGTCCCAGTCCAGCAGCCGCCAGCCCCGCCAACGGGCCGGCGCCCGCCCGTACACCGGAAGGTCGAGGCGGGCCGCCTCATCGAGGGTGCCGGCCCCGACCTTCACCAGGGACTCCTTGCGCACCCACTGGCGCAGGAACGCGCGCTGCGGGTGGTCGGCCGCCGCGAGGGCGGCCCGTTCCTCCCGCGTACAGGCCAGGGCGGTCGTCCGCGGGTCCGGCGGGCGGCCGTCCACGGTCTCCAGGTCCACGCCGACGGGCCCGGAGGCCGCGGCCGCGGCGACCCAGCCCGGGGTGTGCGCGAGGCTCACCCCGGTGCCGGGCGCCTCGGCCAGGCGCGGGCGGCCGTGCGGGCGGGGGCAGCGGCCGCAGCTCTGCACGACGGTGAGGCTGTGCGCCGGGCGGCCCAGGAGCCGCCCGGCGCAGAGCCGGACCAGTGCGTGGGCGGCCAGGAAGTCGTCCCGGTCGCCCGCCGAGCGCAGGGCGCCGGCCCGGGCCAGTTCGGTACGGGTCAGCAGCTCCCGTACGTCTCCGGCCCGGGCCAGCACCGCCGCGGTCGGTCCGGCCAGTGCGACGCCGGCCGGTGCGCCGCCCGTCATCAGGGCTTGCGGCGCAGTACCGCGTAGTAGCCGGGCAGCCGCAGCGCCTCGGAGTCCGACTGGGGGTCGATGGCGTGGAGCTCGATCGCCTCGTCCTCGACGACCTCCCAGGCGTCCGCGCCGAAGGCCTCGGCCAGTTCGGGCCGGGTGAAGCGGTTCGAGTGCCGGACGCCGGCCGCCTCCAGCGGTCCGACGAGGTCCTCGGCGCGACCCCGCTTGCCGCCGACGAAGCCGAGGTAGCCGAAGGAGTTGCTGGAGTAGTCGGGCTCGTGGACGATCAGCGTGCCCCCGCTGCCGAGCAGGCGGCCCGCGACGGCGGCGAGCCGGGCCCGCGCCTCCTGGTCCAGGACGTGGAAGACGCCGCGGACGAAGATGTTGTACGGGCCGTCGCCGAGGACCGCGGCCTGTTCGGCGTCGGTCATGTCGATCGCGAGGTAGTCGACGTTCGCGGTGCCGCGCGCCTCGCGCTTGGCGTGGTCGATGGCGCTGGCGGAGACGTCCACGCCGATGACCGAGGGGTAGTGCGGGGCGAGTTCGCGGCTGTAGCGGCCGTTGCCGCAGCCGAGGTCGATGACCGGCAGGCCCGGCTCGAAGTGGCGCTGTGCCTGCCCGAGCAGCCAGTGGAACTCCTCTCCGCTGTCGGCGTCCCAGATGACGTCGCCGCCCCGGCCGGTGCGCCGGATGCCGGCCCAGTAGCGCTCCCAGGCGTCGCCGGTGTCGCGGGCCTCGGTGCGGCCGGGGGCGGCGGCTTCGTCGCCGGGCGGCGGGGAGTGCCGCTCCCACGCCTCGTCCTCGCCGAGGGACTCCAGCAGGGTGGTGAACTCGTCGAACATCGCGTCGACGAGCCCGTCCGGGTAGACGGCGGGCAGGAAGTCCCAGTTGAAGGTGAGGCCGTCGGGCTTCTCGAAGACCTGGAAGTCCAGGGACACCTGGGGCGTCTGGGAGATCCCGTACACCGGTGCGCCGAGTTCGGTCTCCTCGTACTGCGGCGGGTGGCCGGCGAGGCTGGTCATCACGACGGGCATGGCGGGGGCGAGCGAGCCGCGCATCCGGGTCAGCTCGCGCAGGACCTGCACGCCGCTGAAGTAGCGGTGTTCGAGGTCGGCCCAGAGCCTGCGCTGGACGGCCTGTGCGCGTCCGGCGAAGGTGTCGTCCTGCTGTTCGACGGCCAGCAGGAGCGTGGTGGTGGTGTCGGCGAGCAGGGAGTTGACCTGCGGGTGCAGCGGCAGCCGGTTGAAGAGCGGGAAGTTGATGGTGAAGCGGGCCTGGCCGGAGGCGGTGCCCAGGATCTCGGCGTAGGCGGCGGCGAGGGCCCCGGACGGGGTCACCTCGCGGGCGTGGGCCCGTTCCTGGATCCTCGTCCAGAGCTCGGGGGCGACGACGTGGCTGCGGCGTTCGAAGCGCACGGGCAGCTCGGGGGCGTCGGCCGGGCGCTCGGGGAGCGCCGGGGCGGGCGGGAGCGTGGCGAGGCGGTCGCGCCAGTACCACTCGGAGCGGCGGTAGAGCTCGCTGTCGCGCAGCGAGTCCCCGACGGCGAGCACGTAGTCGCGGAAGGTCAGTTCCAGCGGGGCGAGTTCGGCGCCGGGCTCGACGTAGTAGGTGACCAGGTCGGGGATGAGGACCTGGAAGTAGCTCCAGGCGTCGGCGACCAGGAAGTCGAGGGAGAGGTGGATGCGGGCCCGGCCGCCGCCGAGCAGGCTGACGCGCACGTCGAACAGCGGCCAGCTGTCGCCGTCGAGCACCTGGTGGGACAGCGTCTCGCGCAGGGCGGCCAGTTCGGCCGTACGGGCGTCCTCGGCCAGGGCGCCGAAGTCGGTGACGGGGATCTCGTACGCCGGGATCTCCTCGAACACCTGCTGGGTGCCGTCGGGCAGGACGCGGGTGCGCAGGGCGTCGTGGCGTTCGACGAGCCGGCGCCAGGCGCCCTCGAAGCGGGGGACGTCGAGCTGTTCGCTCTCCCACTCGAAGTAGCCGTGGCAGCCGACGTTGCCGAGCTCGACCAGCCCGCCGCGCCCGATCCACAGGGCCTGCTGGCTCTCGGTGAGGGGGAAGGGGTCGAAGCGTCCGGCGGGGTCCGGGACGATGGCGGGCAGGCCGCCGAAGGAGCCGTGCGCGCCGGTGCGCCCGCTGGTGACGAGGGCGGCGAGTTCGGCGACGGTGGGGCAGGTGGAGAGGTCGGAGAGGCTCAGCTCGACGCTGTAGCGGCGGCGGATCTCGTCGATCAGCTGGAAGGCGAGCAGGGAGTGGCCGCCCAGCTCGAAGAAGTTGTCGTGGATGCCGATGCCGTCGGTGCGGAACGCCTCCGCCCACAGCCGGGTGAGGCCGTCCTCGATCTCGTTGCGGGGGGCCTCGTAGCCGGCCCCGACCCCGTCGCGGCCCTCCGGCGGCTCGGGCAGGCTGCGCCGGTCGACCTTGCCGTTGGGCAGCCGCGGCAGGGCGGGCAGGACGACGACCGAGGCGGGGACCATGTAATAGGGCAGGGTGCGGGCGACCTCGGCGCGCACGGCGGCCGAGTCCGGCAGGGCGGACGCGGCGCCGTCCGCGGCGGCCGGGGACACGTAGGCGACGAGGCGCTTGTCGCCGGGGCCGCGCTCCTGGACCACGACGACGGCCTCGGCGATGGTGTCGAGGCGGGCGATGTGCGTCTCCACCTCGCCGAGTTCCACGCGGAAGCCGCGGATCTTGACCTGGGAGTCGGACCGGCCGAGGAGCTCCACGGCCCCGTCCTCGCGGCGCCGCGCCAGGTCCCCGGTCTCGTACAGCACCGGGTGCGGGTCGTCGGGCAGGAAGTTGGGATGGAACCTGGCGGCGGTGAGCTCCGGGCGGCCGTGGTAGCCGGCCGCGACTCCGGCGCCCGACACGTGCAGCCGGCCGACCTCGCCCTCGGCGACGGGGCGGCCGTCGTCGTCGAGGAGGTGGACGCGGAGGTTGGCGATGGGCACGCCGACCGGGACCTGCCGGGTGGCGCGCACCTCGTCGGAGGTGGCCTGGCTGGTGAAGTCGGTTCCGGTGCCGAGGTCGAGGCAGGACAGCACGTTGGTGGTCTCGGTGGTGCCGTACGTCATCACGACCCGGAAGGGGGTGTCGACGGGCGGCCAGCTGTGCACCCGCTCGGCCGTGGTCACCAGGATGCGCAGCGCGCAGTCCGCGGGCCACTCCAGTTGCCAGGCCGGCTCGGCCAGGGCGGCCACCAGCATGGTGTGGGTGATGCCCTCGCGGACCAGCCAGTCGCGGATCTGCTCCGGCGTCTGGGCCTGCCCGGCCTCGGGGATGTGGATGGCGGCGCCGGCCGGGAGGTAGGCGAGCCACTCCATGATCTGGACGGCGAATCCGGGGGTGGACGTCCAGGAGGCCCGGTCGCCGGGCCGTACGCCGTACGCGCGCCGGGTCCAGTGGACCAGGTTGGTGAGCGCGCCGTGGCGTTCGAGGACGGCCTTCGGGGTGCCGGTCGAGCCGGAGGTGTAGATGAGGTGGCTGACGGTGTCCGGACCGGTCACCACGGCGGGTGCGGTGTCCGGCCGGCCGCGGCCCGCGGTGGGCACCTCGGCCAGCGGGACGCCGCCCGGTATCCGCGGGGCGAGGTCGGCCGGGGTGAGGACGAGCAGCGGAGCGGCGTCGGCGATCATCGCGGCGAGCCGGTCGTCGGGGTTGACCGGGTCGAGGGCGACGACGGCGGCGCCGGTCTTGAGGACGGCGAGGGAGCCCAGGACGTACTCGGCGCCGCGCGGGTAGCAGAGTCCGACGCGTTCGCCGGGGGCGGCGCCCCGTTCGATCAGTGCGTGCGCCAGGCGGTTGGTGGCCGCGTCCAGTTCGGCGTACGTCCAGGAGCGGTCGCCCTGGACGAGGGCGGTGGCCCGGGGGGTGCGGGCGGCCTGTTCGGCCAGCAGCTCCGGGTATCCGGTGGCGGGGAACTGCGTGTCGGAGCGGTTGAAGTCGACGAGTGCGGTGGTCACAGTGCGGGCCCTTTCTTACTTCGCGAAGGCTCGGCTGCGCAGCAGCCGCACGGGGAGACGGTTGATCCCCCAGGTGAAGTTGGAGGAGTTGAAGGTGACGGGTCCGGTGAGTTCGAAGCCGTCGAGCACGGCGAGCATCTCGGTGAGCAGCGCCCCGAGTTCGAAGCGGGCGAGGCGGGCGCCGAGGCAGAGGTGGCGGCCGTGCCCGAAGGCGACGTGCCGGTTGGGGCGGCGGTCGACGCGGAAGGCGTGCGGGTCGGCGAAGACCTCCTCGTCCCGGTTGGCCGAGACGTTCCACAGCGTCACCCGGGAGCCGGCGGCGACGGGGGTCCCGTTGATCTCGGTGTCGCGGACGGCGGTGCGCAGGGCGTGCACGCCGGGGGTGGTCCAGCGCAGGATCTCCTCGACCGCGGGGCCGATGCCGTCGGGGCCGAGGCGTCGCAGCAGGTCCCACTGGTCGGGGTGGTCGGCGAACATGTGGACCGCGCCCGCGGCCGAGTAGCGGGTCGTCTCGTTGGCCCCGGACAGGACGCCGTTGAGGTTGAAGACGATCTCCTGGTCGCTGAGCGGCCGTTCGCTGCCGTCGCCCTCGTCGACGAGGGTGTCGTGGGCGATCTGGCTGACCAGGTCACCGCCGGGGCGCAGCCGGCGTTCGGCCAGCAGCTCGATGACGTAGAGGAAGATCTCCGAGTGGGCGCTGGTGCGCACCGCGTCGTCCGGGGAGTCGAAGGCGTCGGTGGTCAGGGCCCCGATCCAGGCCCAGTCGGCGCGCGGGATGCCCATCATGGCGCAGACGACCCGGTTGGGGAGCTGCTTGGCGAGGTCGATGAAGTCCAGCTCGTCGCGTTCGGCGGCCTCGGTGACCAGTTCGCCGACGACCTTCTCCACCAGGGCTTCCAGGCGCGGCATCTGCTGGGGTCCGAAGGCCTGGTGCAGGGCCCGCTTGAGCCGGGTGTGGTGGGGGACGTCGGAGACGATCAGCATGCGGTTGGCGACGGCGGCGACGGCGGCCGGGTCGCTGCCCAGCCGCATGCCGCGCGCCGAGCTGAAGGTGTCGCCGTCGGCGTAGGCCTTCATGATGTCGCGGTGTTTGCTGAGCACCCAGAAGCCGCCGTCGTCGGCGCCGGGCTCGGGGTGCCAGTGGACGGGCGAGTTCGCCCGCAGCCAGGTGAAGGCGGGCCAGAAGTCGTTGCGGCCGAACGGCGCCGGGTCCAGCAGGTCGATCTCCATCTCAGGCCCCTCTCAGGCCGAGCGGACGGATGTCCGTCCAGTGGTCGTCCACGAAGGCGGCGCACGCGTCCTCGGTGCCGTCGAAGCCGGCCGGCCTCCAGCCGTCGGGCGTCTCGCGCGCGGCCGGGTACAGCGCGTACTGCCCCTCGTGGTTCACGAGGACCTGATGGGTGGTGGGCACGGTGGCCTCCGGGCTCGGGCGGGTGCGGTCGGGTGTCAGGGAGTGGGGGCGAGCGGGGCGTGCTCGCCCCGCAGCAGGCCGGTCAGCTGGTCCAGTACGGGGCGGGGGTCGCGCAGGACGGCGTGGTGGCCGCCGGTGGTGGTGTGCCGGGTGAGGCCGGCGGTGGTGACCGCGGCCCAGCCGTCGAGTTCCGCCGCGCTGACGGTCTCGTCGCCGTCGGCGCCCCAGGCGTGGACGGGCACGTCGAGGCGGGGGGCCGGCTGGTGGACGTAGCCGAGCGACAGCGCGGCGTCCTTGCGGAGCATCGCCACCATCAGGGCGCGGGTGTCGTCGTCGAGGAGTTCCGGGTCGAGCCCGGCGGTGTCGAAGAGCTTGTCGAGCTCGTCCGCGTCGTCGACGATGCCGCGGCCCGCGCCGTCCCAGTGGCCGGGGGCCCGGCAGCCGCTGACCACCAGGGCCCGCGGCCGTACCCGGCGGGCGACCTCGTAGCCGATGAGCCCGCCGAAGCTGTGGCCGAAGACGACCAGCGGGCGGTCGGCGGCGACGGTGCGGCCCAGTTCGGCGGCGACGGCGGCGACGGCCTCGTCGAAGCTGTCGGGCATGGGCTCGCGCCAGCGGTTCTCGCGGCCGGGCAGCTGTACGCCGTACACCTGGGCGGTGCCGGACAGCGCGCCCTGCCAGGAGCGGAACTGCTGGCAGCCGGCGCCGGCGGGGGGCAGGCAGAGCAGCGCGGGCAGGGCCGCGTACGCCGGGTCGGTGGTCCAGGTGGAGATCCAGGTGCCCATGGTTCAGGCCCCCTCGGCGGTCTCGGCGGGGGCCGGGTCCTGCCGGGCGGCGGCGAGCCGGTCGAGTTCGGCGGCGAAGTCGCGGGCGCTGGGCCGGGCCAGCAGGGCGCCGAGGCCGACGCGCAGTCCGGTGATGCGGCGCAGTTCGGAGACGGCGCGGGCGGCGGCCAGGGAGTGGCCGCCCAGCTCGAAGAAGTCGGCCTGCGGGCCGGGTACGTCGATGGCGAGGACATCGGCCCAGACGGCCGTGACCAGCCGCTCGGTCGGTGTCGCGGCGGTGTGCGCCGCCGCGCCCGCTCCGGCCTCCGGCGCGGCCAGGGCGCGGGCCAGCGCCTCGCGGTCGGCCTTGCCGGTGGTCAGGGTCGGGATGCGCTCCAGGACGCGCACGGTGCTCGGCACGGCGGCCGCGGGCAGGTGCTTGCGGCAGCGTTCGACGACGCGGGCGGCGAGCCCGGCCGGGTCGGTTCCGGGCACGGCGACCACGGCGAGGCCGAGGGTCTGGCCCGAGGCGAGCGGGCAGCAGGCCGCGGCGACGACCTCGGGGAGTTCGGCGGCGACGCGCTCCACCTCGCCGAGTTCGATCCGGTGGCCGCGGACCTTGACCTGGTCGTCGCGGCGGCCGCGGTACTCCAGTTCGCCGCCGGGCCGGCGGACCACGACGTCGCCGGTGCGGTACATGCGGCTGCCGCCGCCCTGGAACGGGTCGGGGAGGAACCGGGCGGCCGTGAGGCCGGGGCGGCCGCGGTAGCCGCGGGCGACGGCGGGGCCGCCGAGGTAGAGCTCGCCCTCCGTCCCCTCGGGCACGGGGTGCAGGTCGTCGTCCAGGACGTACGCCCGGTAGCCGGGCAGCGGTCGTCCGATGGCGCTCACGTCGTCCCCCCGTTTGCTGTCGGCCCAGGTCGCGGCGATGCTCACCTCGGTCGGTCCGTACACGTTGAGCAGCCGGCGGCCGGCGGCGAACCGTTCGGCGAGGGCGGCGGGGCAGGCCTCCCCCGCGACGACGACCACTTCGGCGGCGCCGAGCGCGGCCCCGTGCGCGGCGAGCAGGGACGGGGTCAGGGAAACGGTGCGCAGGCCGGCCGGCAGGGGCTCGCGGCCTTCGGCGGCGGCCTCGCGCAGACCGTCGAGGGAGAGGTCCACGAGGGCCACGCCCTGGCCGTGGACGAGGTAGAGCAGGGTGCACCAGAGCCAGCCGTCGAAGGCGGGCGAGACGGCGTTGAGTCCGAGACCGCCGGGGGGCAGGCCCAGTCCGGCGAGGGCCGAGACGAAGGTGTCCAGGCCGCGGTAGGTGGCTTCGACCCCCTTGGGGCGGCCGGTGGTTCCGGAGGTGTAGATGAGGTAGGCGCGGCCGTCGGGGGCGGGCACCGACACGGAGAGCGCGCCGGGCGCGCTGCGGCGGATGTCCGCGGGGGTGAGCAGCCGGGCGGTGCCGGCCTCCAGACCCGCCGGCACCGCGGGCGCGATCAGCACGGCGGCCCCGGCGTCGGCGAGGACGTGCCCGAGGCGCTCCACCGGGTGGGCGGGGTCCATGGGCACGGCGGTCGCGCCGATGCTCCAGACGGCGAGGAGGGCGGGCACGCTCTCCCGGGACCGGCCGAGCAGCAGGCCGACCGGGGTCTCGGGGCCCGCTCCGGCCGCGGCGAGCGCGGCGGCGTAGCGGGCGGTGCGGGCGGTGAGCGCCGCGTAGGTGAGGGTGCCGTCGACGGCCTTGACGGCGGTCTCGTCGGGCTGTTCCCGGGTCCAGCGCTCCAGTCGCGCGAAGAGCGGCGGGAGCGCGGTCGCGGCGGGTGCGCAGGCCCCGGTCGCGGGGGTGGTCGCGGGGGTGTGCTCCGCCGGGTGGGCGGGGGGCGGTGGGGTGTCGGCCGGTGCGGCGGGGGCGGTGGCCCCCGCGGGCGCGGCGTGCCGCTCGGTCATCGCTCGTTCCTCTCGGTGTCCGCGGGGCGTGCGGCCGCGGTGGACCGCAGCCGCGGTCCGACGACCTGTCCGCCCCGGCCCTGCGGCAGTTGCATCGACTTGGTCTCCAGGAAGGACTCCAGTCCGGCCGTGCCGCATTCGCGGCCGATGCCGGACTGCTTGAACCCGCCGAACGGGGCGGCCGGGTTGAACTGGCCGCCGTTCACGTCGACGAGGCCCGAGCGGAAGCGGCGCGCGACGCGCTCGGCGCGGGCGTCGTCCGCGGACCAGACCGCGCCGTGCAGCCCGTAGCGGGTGCCGTTGACGATGCGGACGGCCTGCTCCTCGTCGTCGTAGGGGATGACGCAGAGCACCGGGCCGAAGATCTCCTCCTGGCCGATGGTGGTCAGCGGGTCCACGTCCGCGAAGATGGTCGGGCGTACGTAGTAGCCGGTGGCCAGTCCGTCGGGCCGGCCGGGGCCGCCGCGGACCAGGCGGGCACCGCCCTCCTCGGCGCCGCGGCGCACGTACGCGGTGACGCGGGCGTGTGCCGCGGCCGACACCAGCGGTCCGAGGTCGGTGGCGGGGTCGCGCGGGTCGCCGGTCACGTAGCCGTCCATGGCCGCGCCGGCGAGCTGCACGGCCTCGTCCTGCCGGGCGCGGGGCACCAGCAGCCGGCTCCACTGGAGGCAGGTCTGGCCGGTGTTGAAGAGCATCTGGTCCACGGTCGCGGCGACGGAGGCGGCCAGGTCGGCGTCGTCGAGGACGAGGCTGGCGTTCTTCCCGCCGAGTTCGAGGTGGACGCGCTTGACCCGGTCGGCTCCGAGGGCCGAGACCTCGCGGCCGGCGCGGGTCGAGCCGGTGAGCGAGACCACGTCCACGAGCGGGTGGGTGACCAGCGCGGTGCCCACGGTGGGGCCGGTGCCGACCACCATGTTGAAGACGCCGGGCGGCAGGTCGGCCTCGGCGAAGGCCCCCGCGAGCAGTCGGGCGTGCAGCGGGGTGATCTCGCTCGGCTTGTGCACCACGGTGCAGCCGGCCGCGAGGGCCGGGAGGATTTTCTGCACGGTGAGCAGCAGCGGGGTGTTCCACGGGGTGATGCAGGCGGCCACCCCGGCGGCCTCGCGGACGACCAGGGAGTGGCCGATCCGCTCCTCGAAGGCGTAGGAGGCGGCGGTCTCCACGCAGTGGGCCGCCATGCCCAGGGAGAGCCCGACGTGGGTCTGGCGCGCCATCCGGGTCGGCGCGCCGACCTCCGCGGTGATCACCTCGGCGAACCGGTCGGCCCGCGCCTCCATGGCTCCGACGACCCGGCGCAGCAGCCCGGCCCGCTCCTTCAGCGGGGTCGCGGCCCAGCCGGCGAAGGCCGCGGCGGCGGCGCGCGCCGCCAGGTCGGCGTCCCGTGCGGTGCCCGCGGGCACCGTCGCCAGGGCCCGCTCGGTCGCGGGATCGGTGACGACCAGGCGGCCCTCGGCGTCGGAGGCGACCCACGCGCCGTCGATCCACTGGTCGTCGTAACGGGGTGGCAGGGGGGCCGCGGGCGCCTCGGCCCGGGGCGGGCCGGGGTGCTGTGGAACGGTCAGCACGGTCACGGTGGAGTCCTCACTCGATCACGGAATCGCGGGAAGGGCGGGGAGGGCGGAGTGGGCGGCACATCGCGGGCGTCGGCGCGGACTTCGGCTTCGGCTTCGGCTTCGGCTTCGGCTTCGGCTTCGGCTCAGTCGGCCGTACGGGCCAGGACGGCGGCCGTGCGGCTGTCGGGCCTGGCCCGCCGTACCGGCCGGGCCAGGGCCGCCGTGCGGGGGTCCGGGTTCCAGACCGCGGCGGCGGGCCGGCGCGGCGCGGACCGCAGGGCGCGGACCGTGGCCGCCGGGCCGCCGGTGCCGGCCGGTGCGCCGGCGGCCCTGGGCGCGGCCGGGGCCTGCGTCGGGATCAGGGTGTGCAGCAGCCGCTGGGTCTCCGCGTCGGGGGCCACCGACAGCTCCTCGCGCATCCGGCGGGCACAGAGCTCGTACCAGCGCCGCACGCAGGCCAGTTCGCCGCGGCGGCCGTGGGCGGCCATCAGCGCCCGGTAGGTCTCCTCGTGGTGGCGGTCGATCTCCAAGGTGCGTCTGCAGATCCCGATCAGCTCCACGAAGTCCTCGCGGGCCTCGGCGTCGGCGCGCAGCACGCCGAGGGCGCGCAGCGCGAGCGCCCTGAGGTACTCGCGCTGCTCGACGACCCAGTCGGCGTTCTCGCCGCGCAGGAACTCGCCGCCGTAGAGGTCGAGCGCCGCGCGCAGCCGGGTCCGGGCGAGCGGGGTGTCCCGGGCCAGGGCGGCGCGCAGGCCGCCGTGCACGAGTTCCTGGAAGCGGTCGAGGTCGGACCACAGGCCGCTGACGTGCAGGACGTAGCCGAAGTCGCGGTAGACGAGCCGGATCCCCGAGCTGCCGGGGCGGTCGGGGTGGGCGTCGAGCACGCGGCGCAGGGCGTGGGCGGCGACCTTGAGCGAGCTGCCGGCGGTGCTGTCGGCGCCGGGCCACAGGGAGGCGTAGAGCCGGTCGCGGGTGAGCATCTGGCCGCGGTGGACGACGAGGTACTGGAAGAGGCCGCGGGCCTTTCCGGCCCGCCAGCGCTGGACGGGCGCGCCGTTGACGGTGAGCTCGAAGTCGCCGAGGAAGCGGACCCGCACCGCGGGCCCCGCTGTCTCGATCGCTGCGGTGGTCATCGCGTCCTCCCGGTGGTTGTACGCCTGCCGCACTGCCTGCGACGAGTGTGTTCGGGCCTTCTACAAACGCCCTATACCGGCGGGATTCGAGCCGTGTAGAGCGGTGATAGGCCGGTTCTCCACCCTGATGGGCACGACCACCCGAACCGCCGACTGCGAAATGAGGGCTGTTTCATGACCAGCACCGACACCCGGCTTCAGAAGGTCGTCATCCTGGGCGGCGGCACGGCCGGCTGGATGACCGCCGCGTATCTCGGGAAGGCGCTCCAGGGCACGGTCGACATCACCGTCCTGGAGGCGCCCTCCATCCCGCGCATCGGCGTCGGCGAGGCCACCGTGCCCAATCTCCAGCGGTCGTTCTTCGACTACCTGGGCATCGCCGAGGACGAGTGGATGCGGGAGTGCAACGCCAGCTTCAAGATGGCCGTGCGCTTCGTCAACTGGCGGACGGGCGGGCAGGGCGAGGCGACGGCCCGCGAGCTGCCGGGCGGCGGTCCCGACCACTTCTACCACCCTTTCGGCCTGCTGCCGGACTACGACCACACCCCGCTGTCGCACTACTGGTTCAAGCGCAAGTACGAGGGCCGGACCACCGAGCCCTTCGACTACGCCTGCTTCCGCGAGCCCCCCGTGATGGACGCGATGAAGGCCCCGCGCTGGCTCGACGGGCGGCCGGCCACCCGGTACGCCTGGCACTTCGACGCCCAGCTGGTGGCCGACTTCCTGCGGCGGTTCGCCACCGAGAAGCAGGGCGTCCGGCACGTGCAGGACGAGATGGTGCGGGTGGAGCAGGACGGGCGCGGCTACGTGACCACCCTGCACACCAAGGGCGGACTGGCTCTGGACGCGGACCTGTTCGTCGACTGCTCGGGCTTCCGCGGGCTGCTGATCAACCAGGCGCTGGAGGAGCCGTTCATCGACATGAGCGACCACCTGCTGTGCGACAGCGCGGTGGCCACGGCCGTCGCGCACGACGACGAAGCCAACGGCGTGGAGCCGTACACCTCGTCGATCGCGATGTCGGCCGGCTGGGCCTGGAAGATCCCGATGCTGGGCCGTTTCGGCACCGGCTACGTGTACTCCAGCAAGTTCACCGACCAGGAGACGGCCACCCGCGAGTTCGCGGACATGTGGGGCCTGGACGTGGAGGAGACCAAGTTCAACCACATCCGCTTCCGCGTCGGCCGCAACCGCCGCGCGTGGGTGAAGAACGTGGTCGGCATCGGCCTGTCCTCCTGCTTCCTGGAGCCGCTGGAGTCGACCGGCATCTACTTCATCACCGCGGCCATCTACCAGCTGGCCAAGCACTTCCCGGACAAGACCTTCAACAAGGGTCTGGTCGACAGCTTCAACCACGAGATCGAGGTGATGTTCGACGACACCCGCGACTTCATCCAGGCGCACTTCTACTACGCGCCGCGCAACGACACCCCGTTCTGGCAGGCGCAGAAGACCCTGACCCTCCCCGACAACATCCAGCAGAAGATCTCCGCCTACAAGGCCGGCCTGCCCATCAACTCGCCGATCACCGACGAGTCCACGTACTACGGCAACTTCGAGGCGGAGTTCCGCAACTTCTGGACCAACGGCAGCTACTACTGCATCTTCGCGGGCCTCGGCCTGGAGCCGGACGCCCCGCTGCCCTCGCTCGCCCACCGTCCGGAGTCCGTCGCCGGCGCCGAGCCCCTCTTCGACACCGTCAAGCGCCAGCAGCAGAACCTGCTGGAGACGCTGCCCAGCGCGTACGACTACCTGCGTCAACTGCACGGCGCGTAAGGCTCTCCGGCTCCCGCGGCCGCAGCACCCGGCGCGCCGCGGCCTCCCGCTCCCACGGTCCGGCAGCACGGCTCTCCCGCCGGCTGCCGGGCCGCCGTGTTTCAGCCACTCCAGGAGTCCGACATGCCCCACCACTCCGTGTCCCGTTCCGGCCCGCCCCAGCCGCATCCGCGTCCGGCGCCCGCGCCGGGCGGCGCACCGGTCGATGCCGCCGTCGCGTCCGGGGGCCGGCAGCCCGACCTCCGCCCGTTCATGGCCGCCTTCCCGACGGGGGTGTCCATCGTCACCACGCTGGACTCCGACGCCGCACCCCACGGCCTGACCTGCAGTTCCGTGGCGAGCGTCGCACTCGCGCCGCCCACGCTCGTGGTGTGCATACGGGCGGCCAGCCCGACCCTGTCCGTCCTGCTCGCGCAGGGGCACTTCGCCGTCAACCTGCTGCACGAGCGGGCCCGCGCCGCCTCCGACCTGTTCGCCTCCGGCGCGCCCGACCGCTTCGACCGCACCGAGTGGCGCCTGCCCCTGGGCGCGGGCGGCCCCCACCTGACCGCCGACGCCCACGCCGTCGCGGACTGCACCGTGGTCCGCGCCGTCGGGTTCGGCGACCACACCGCGGTGTTCGCCGAGGTCGACCGCGTGACCGTCCGGGACGATCCGCAGCCCCTGCTGTACGGCCTGCGGCGCTACGCCCTGTGGTCCGAGGCCGCCTCCGCCCCACCGCCGGCCGCGGCCGGCCGCCCCGCCCCCGCCCTCGTACGCCCGAACGCCACCGCCACCGCCACCGAAGGAGGCACCCGTGTCGTCCGCTGACCCGCTGCCCGCACTGCTGGTCGCCGTCCCCGTCGTGATCCTCGCCTGCCAGGCGGGTGCGGCGCTCTTCCGCCGGTTCGGCCAGCCCCCGGTGGTCGGCGAGATCGCCACGGGCATCCTGCTGGGCCCCTCGCTGCTGGGCTGGATCTGGCCGGAGGCCCAGCACTGGCTCTTCCCGCCCGCCGTCCTGCCGTACACCTCCGTCCTCGGCCAACTGGGGCTGCTGGCGTTCATGTTCCTGGTCGGACTGGAGCTGGACCTGAAGAGCCTGCGCGGCCACACGCGCGTGGCGGTGGCCGTCAGCCAGGCCGGCATGCTGCTGCCGCTGGTGCTCGGCTCGGTCCTGGCGGTCTCCCTCTACGACCGGTTCTCACCGGACGGGGTGGGCCGACTGCCGTTCACCCTGTTCATCGCGGTGGCCATGAGCATCACCGCGTTCCCCGTGCTCGCCCGCATCCTCATCGACCGCGGGCTCTACGGCACCCCGCTCGGCGCGCTCGCCATGGCCTGCGCGGCCGTGGACGACGTGGTCGCCTGGTGCCTGCTCGCCCTCGTGGTGGCCCTCGCGTCGGCCGGCTCCCCGATGGAGGCGGCCACGACGGCCGTCCTGGCCGTGGTCTTCACCCTCGTCATGCTCCGCCTGGTGAAACCGCTGCTGGCGCGCTGGGCGGCGCGGGCCGAGCGGTACCAGGACGGGGTGGTGCTCGTCGCGCTGTTCAGCGGGCTGTGCCTGTCGGCGCTGGCCACGGACCGGATCGGGGTGCACGCCCTGTTCGGCGCCTTCCTGTTCGGCGTGATCACCCCCCGCACCGGGCACCGCATCGAGGTCTCGGCCGCGCGGCTGCGGGCGTTCACGGTGCCGGTGCTGCTGCCGCTGTTCTTCGTCCACACGGGGCTGCGCACGGACATCGGGGGGCTGGCGGCCACGCCCGAGCTCTGGCTGTGGGCGGGGGCGATCCTGCTCGTCGCGATCCTCGGCAAGTGGGGCGGCGCGGCCCTCGCCGCCCGCGCCTGCCGCAGACCCTGGCGGGAGTCCCTGTCGATCGGGGCGCTGATGAACTGCCGGGGCCTGACGGAGCTGGTGGTCCTGAACGTGGGCCTCGAACTCGGTGTCATCGGGCCGGAGCTGTTCACCATGCTGGTCCTGATGGCGCTGGTGACCACGGCCGTCACCGGTCCGGCCCTGACCTGGCTGCGCGCCGGCGCGGCGCCCGATCCGGTGCCCCGGCCGGAGGAGAAGGAGGTGCCCGAGAAGTCGCTCTCCTGATCCCGCGCCGGGGACCGGACCGTACGGCGCCGGGCACCCTCCCGGGCGTTGCGGCTCCGGTCCCCCCGGCGCGCCCGGCCGCGCGCGGGCATCGGAGTGACGGCCCGACCCGCCGGTGGCGTGGCTCCCGCACCGTACGGCCCCGCTTCCCAGGCGCGGCAGCCCCGGACGCGCGGACATGCCCTCCGGACGATCACCCATGGCAGCCGTCGGCCCCCCCTGCGAGGCTCGACGCATGACACACAACGACACCACCCGCACCGGCACGACGAACGGCCCGGGCACCGTCCTGGTCCTCGGCGGCACCGGCAAGACCGGCCGCAGGGTCGTCGCCCTCCTCCGCGAGCTGGGCGTGGAGACCCGCGCGGCCTCCCGCTCCGGTGACACCCCCTTCGACTGGGCGGACCCGGCCACCTGGCAGCCGGCCCTCGACGGAGCCGACGCCGTCTACATCGTCGGCACCGAGGACTCGCCCTCCCCGACGCCCCCCTTCATCGAGCAGGCCGTCGCGAGCGGCGTGCGGCGGCTGGTGCTGCTCTCGGCCCGGGGCGCCGACACGCCCGGCCACTTCTCCGAGAAGGTCGGCGCCCCGCACCGGGAGAGCGAGGCGGCCGTCCGGTCCTCCGGCGTCGCCTGGACGATCCTGCGGCCCGGCTGGTTCGCCCAGAACTTCAGCGAGGGCGTCTTCCTCGACGGCGTACGCGCCGGTGAACTGTCACTGCCGACCGGAGACGGCACCGCGGCGTTCGTCGACGCCGACGACATCGCGGCGGTCGCCGTCGCGGCCCTCACCCGGGACGGCCACGACGGCGAGGTGTACGAGCTGTCCGGCCCCCGCGCGCTGAGCGTCGCCGACGTGCTCGACGAGATCGCGAAGGTGACCGGCGTGCGCACCGCCTACGTCCCGGTCGAGCCGTCCGCGTTCCGGGCCGGGCTCGTGGCGCAGGGCGTGTCCGAGGAGGAGGCCGCGGTCTGGACGGAGGCGATGGAGCCGATCCTCGCGAGCCGCGAGGCCCCGCTGACCGACGGCGTCCGCCGCGCGCTCGGCCGCCCGCCGCGCGACGTCGCCGACTTCGTCCGCGACGCGGCGGCGGCGGGCGCCTGGGCCTGACCCGTACGGGACGGACAGGCGCTCCCGGTGCGGCGGTCGCCCCACGGCACCACGACCGCACGGGAGCCGCCCGACCGGTGCCGGCCCCGGTCGGACCGGGCCGGCACCGGCCAGCTCAGCCCGCCGGAACGGCCCGGTCCGGTCCCGGGGCGGCCGCCGCCTCCCGCCGGTACGCGCTGGGGCTCGCGCCCCGCAGCCGTTTGAACGCCGCACTGAAGCCGAACGCGTCCGCGTAGCCGACCCGCCGGGCCACCGCCGCCACCGTCAGCTCGGTACGGCTCAGCAGGTCGGCGGCGAGCGTCATCCGCCAGTCGGTGAGGTAGGCCACCGGTCCGTCGCCGACCTGCTCCGTGAACCGCTTCGCCAGGGTCGTCCGCGACACCCCCGCCCGCGCCGCCAGCTCGGCCGTGGTCCAGGGATGCGCCGGATCCTCGTGGATCGCACGCAGCGCCGGGCCCGCCACCTCGTCGCCGAGCGCGCCGTACCAGCCCGGCGGCTGGGCCTCGGGCCGGTCGAACCAGTCCCGCAGCGTGCACACCAACAGCCAGTCCAGCAACCGGTCGAGCACGATCTGGTGCCCCGGCCGGCCGCCGCCGATCTGGCCCTCCAGGTAGGCGTGCAGCGGCTCGCAGTCCGGCTCGTCGGGCACCACCAGGACGGGCGGCAGGGCGCGCAGCAGCCGCTGCGGGACCTGTGCCCGGACGTCGTAGGCGGCGGCGAGCAGCACGGTGGGGCCGCTGAGTTCGTCGTCCCCCTCGGCGGCGTCCGGTCGTTCCTCGCCCCACCGCACCTCCCGAACGCCGGGGGCCGGGCCCGTCCCCGAGGCGTTCGCCGGGTCGTCGGTGAACGAGAACGGCGCGGGCCCCCGGACGATCGCGGCCTCGCCGAGCTGCACCCGTCGGGGCTCCCCGGCCTCCGGCACGATCCACCCCGCGCCGCGCAGCGGCAGGATCAGGGTCAGGTAGGCCCCGTCGGTGAAGCGCAGCGACCAGGGCGGCCACAGCACCGAACGCCCGAAGACCGCACCCTTGCCCCGCACGCCACGCAACAGCTCGTCGAACACGTCCATGGCGCCAACGATAGGCAGACCCGGCGCGGTGCGGCGGCCACGCCCGGACGATCACCTATGCACGGCGGACGGACGCCCATGGCTCCGGCGGCCGGGCCGCGATGGACTTGCCCCATGACAACGCAGAGCAAGCACGGCACCTCGTCCGACCTCCTCGTCCTCGGAGCCACCGGGAAGACCGGCCGCCGGCTGGTCGCCCGCCTGCGCGACGCGGGCGGCGCCCGCGTCCGGGCCGCCTCCCGCTCCGGAGAGGTGACCTTCGACTGGACCGTCCCCGCCACCTGGGAGCCCGCGCTCGCCGGGGCCGGGTCGGTCTACCTGGTCGCCCCCGAAGACCCCTCTCCCGTAGAGGAGTTCGTGCGGCGGGCCACCGCATCCGGCGTGCACCGTTTCGTGGTGCTCTCCGGCCACGGCATCGAGAAGGCGGACGGCGGCTCCTTCGGCCTGGGCATGGCCGCCGCCGAAGGCGCGGTCCGTGGATCGGGGGCCGAGTGGACCCTCCTGCGGGCGAACAACTTCTTCCAGAACTTCGACGAGGACCTGTGGCTGGCCCCGCTGCGGGCGGGCCGCCTGGGTCTGCCGGACGGAGGCGTACCGGAGCCGTTCATCGACGCCGACGACGTGGCGGCGGTCGCGGCGGCGGTGCTCACCGAGCCCGGCCACGCGGGCCGCGCCTACGAACTCTCCGGCCCGCGCGGCCTCACCTTCGCCGAGGCCACCCGGACGATCGCCGAGGCCGCCGGCCGCCCCATCCGCTACGAGGAGCTCACGCCGGCCTCCTACCGGGCCGAGCTCCTCGCCGAGGGATGGCCGCCGGCCGCCGCCGACGGGATCGGGGACCTGTTCGAGGTGCTCCGGGCGGGCCACATGGCCGAGGTGACCGACGACGTACGCCGGGTCCTGGGCCGCGAGCCCGCCGACCTGGAGCCGTGGGCACGCCGCGTCGCGGCCCGGGGGACCTGGGCCGCGTAGGGGAGCGGCGGGGCCCGGCACCCTCCACCCGCGCCGCCGCACGCCACCGTGCGGCGGCGCGGTCCGCGTGGCGCCGGCGGGTCGCGTGGCGCGGGCGGGTCGGCGCGCGGGTCATGGCCGCGAGCAGGTGAAGCCGGGGACCGGGCCTGTGCCCGGGCCTGGGCCCAGGCGGGTACGCGTCCGCTCCGGTGCGTGTCGCGCGCCAGGCGAACCGCTCTGTCCGGGTTGCGGGCCGGGTCCGTTCGGACGTCTTTCGCCCCTCGTCCCGTCCGACCCCTCTGACCTGCGATGTTCGTCCCCGCAGGGCCGGGTGGACGGCCGGCGCCGACCCGGGGTGCCGAATTGCAGACGCGGGCTTCTTCTCTTCTACTGGCCGCATGTGCGGTGCTTCCCGTCCGGTCGTCTGCGCGAGCCGTTCGACGCCGGGCCGAAGCCGCGGGATCCCCCCGCCCCGAGCATGCGGGCCCGCGACCGCACCGAAGGCCGTCGCCACCGACGCCCCCGAACCGCTCGAAGGAGCCCCCTCGCCATGTCCCCCACCCTGTACCCGCGCCGCGCCGCCGTCGGCCTCCTCGCCGGCGCCCTCCTCGTCCCCGCGCTGGCCGGCTGCGGCGGCAGTGACGGCAGCGGATCCGCCGTGAGCGGCACCGGCAGCTCCGCGTCGGCGGCCGCCGCCTCCGCCACCCCGCAGGTGGACCTGACGGTCCTGGCGGCGGCCTCCCTGACCGACGTGTTCAAGACGGCGGCCGCCGCGTACGAGAAGCAGCACCCCGGCACCAGCCTGAAGTTCTCCTTCGCCGGCTCGCAGGAGCTGGCCGCGCAGGTGAAACAGGGGGCTCCGGCCGACGCGCTGGTCACCGCGGACACCACGACGATGGACGGGGTGCGGGCCCAGGTGAACGACCCCAAGGTCATCGCGAAGAACCGCCTGGTCATCGCCACCGCCAAGGGCAACCCGCTCAAGATCGACAGCCTGAAGGACCTCGCCGACACCAAGATCAAGGTGGTGCTGGCCGCGCCCGAGGTGCCCGCCGGGCGCTACAGCAAGGAGGTCCTGGACGAGCAGGGCATCACGGTGAAGCCGGTCTCGCAGGAGCCGAACGTGCGCGCCGCGCTGTCGAAGGTGGAGCTGGGCGAGGCGGACGCCGCTCTGGTCTACAAGACGGACGCGGCCTCCGCGAAGGCCAAGGTGGACGCCGTCGAGATCCCCGACGACCAGAACGCCGTCGCCTCGTATCCGGCGGCCACCCTCAAGGCGTCGAAGAAGGGACCGGCCGCGACCGAGTTCGTCGCGTGGCTCTCCGCCCCGGAGGCGCAGAAGATCCTCACGGACGCGAGCTCGGGATCGTGTGGGACACCGCGGACGCCGGGTTCGCCGAGAACCTGGCCGCTGCGCGGGCGTACTACGAGCAGCACGGGACCTTGCCGCGCCCCGGCACGCCACCTCGACGGACCGGGCTATCGGCCAGTGGCTCACCAACATCCGCCGGCCCGAGGGACTCGGGAGGGAACCCGTATGCGCCCAGCGGCGGGCCGCGGCACTCGCCGCGATCGACCCGGACTGGAACCCGGAGCTGTTGGAGTGCACGGTGGACTGGCAGCGCCACCACCCCTACCTCGCCCAGCTCCTCGACGAGGGGGCGCTGGTGCCCTCGATCACGCCGGGGGTGACCCGGCACGGCGAAGACATCGGACGGTGGCTGGAGACCCAGCGGCGGGACTTCGGCCGGCTGAACGCCGAGCAGCAGCGGCTGGCCCGCCTCGGCGTCACCGTTATTCCGGAGTCGCGTACGGCGGCCGCCAGGACGCGCGACCACCGGGCGCGGCGCAGGCGCGTTCCAGACCGGCCTACAGGCCCTCTCCCCATACCTGGAGGCCGAGGGCCGGATGCCCAGCCGGAGCGTGGTGCAGACCCTGCCTGACAGCACCGTCCACCGCACCGGCGTATGGCTCATGAACCAACGGAACCGCCGCGACCGGCTCCACTCTGACAACTGCGGGCGCTCGCCGAACTCGGAGTCGACTGGGCACGGTTTCAGTGACCGGGTCTGCGGCTCGCCTCCGAGGAAATCGGCGTAGTGCCAGCCGCGGCGTAGGAGGTGTTCACCGAGGCGATGCTGCTGTGCAGTCGGTTCGAGGGGTCCGGTGATGATGACACGGGCGATCTGCAGTTGCT
The DNA here is from genome assembly GCF_008704535.1 of Streptomyces subrutilus. Taxonomy (NCBI): domain Bacteria; kingdom Bacillati; phylum Actinomycetota; class Actinomycetes; order Kitasatosporales; family Streptomycetaceae; genus Streptomyces; species Streptomyces subrutilus. The sequence continues at coordinate 7,174,347 of NZ_CP023701.1, read as the reverse complement.
GCTGGCCGGTGTGCAGTGCGAAGCGGCCCGTTCCCGGCTGTGCCGCGTCACGCATGCCAGGGCATCGTCGTCTCCGAGGAGCCCGGTGTCGTCGCGAATAAACGGAAGGAGTGGTGTCCACTTGACTGGTTCTGGCATTCGCTATCGATGGGCATACCACTCTCTGTCCATTTTTACGACCTGTCGGGTTCTCGCCAGCAGGAGATGGGCCAACATAAATTTTTTGTCTCACCGCTGACGCGCTACTACGTTCACGCCTTGGAAATAGATCAGGGGTGGCGTGGCAGTGGGGATTCCTGCCCGCCTTTGCGGATGCTGGGGGATCATGTCTGCAATCAGGGGTCGGCGGCTTTGTCGCGCCGTAGCGGCCGCTCTCGGCGCGGTAGTCGTCATGGGTGTGACACCCGGGTACGCGCCGACGGCTGCCGCTGCTACGGCCCAGGTGCCGGCGAGCGAGAGTGACGAGGCGCTCAAGGCCGCGGCCGAGTCCGGCAAACCCGTCGAAGTGCTGGGCGAGCGGACAGAGTCCACGACGACGTTCGCGAATCCGGACGGAAAGTCCTTCCGCCTTGACCAGTCGGCCGTTCCGGTCCGGGTCAAGGCGAAGGGCGGCGCCGGCTGGGTCACGCCCGACGCCACGCTGGAGGTCCGTCCGGACGGCACAGTGGGCCCCAAGGCCGCCGTGGCCGGGGTCGGCTTCTCCGGCGGCAGGGATTCGAGCCTGGTCACCATCGAGCACGGCGGACGGTCGATGTCGCTGGGCTGGCAGGGCGGCACGCTGCCCAAGCCGGTCCTCGACGGGGACAGCGCCGTGTACCAAGAGGTACTGCCCGGGGTCGACCTGCGGATGACGGCAACCTTGAAGGGCTTCCGAGAGGTCCTCGTGGTCAAGACTCCGGAGGCCGCGAAGAACCCGAAGCTCCAGCGCGTCGAGTTCGACCTCGCGGCGAAGGAGGTCCAGCTCAACCCTGCCAAGGACGGCGGTCTGTCCGCGACGGACGCCAACGGCAAGCCGGTGTTCAAGGCGCCCCCGGCCCTGATGTGGGACTCGAAGGGCCTGTCCGCCGCACCGGCCATTTCGGCGAAGGATAGGATGGCCGCGGCCAAGAGCGAGGGCGGTCACCCGGCTAAGGCGCCCGTCGGCGCGGAGTCCGGCGGCCGTCCCGCCGACGGTCCAGCCTTCGGTTCCGGGGCGGCGAACATGCCCGTCCAGGTCGACGCCGACTCGCTGGCAGTCGTACCGGACTCCGCGCTGCTGAAGCAGACCGATCCCGCGGCCTTCCCCCTGTACATCGACCCCTCCGTCGCCCTCGACGACGGCACCGAGCACACCGCGCTCCGCAATGACGGCGTGTCCTTCTGGAACTGGGACAACGACAGCGACGGCCAGGGCAAGGGCATGGGCAAGTGCGGCTCTTGGGGCGGATACTACTGTGGCCCGGGCTACGTGCAGCGCCTCTACTTCGAGTTCTCGCCGAGCAAGCTGGCGGGCAAGGAGGTTCTGGCCGCCCGCTTCCGCGTCACCGAGCCGTGGGCCTTCCAGTGCGAGCTGCGCAATGTCTGGCTGGTCCGCATGGACGGGGAGATTTCCCCCTCGACGACCTGGGGCAACAAGCCCAACTATGCCGACCTCATGGGCGACCGCTGGCTGTCGGCCGGCCGTGGCTCCGCATGCGATCCCAACTCGCCCGCCGCGACCGTCGAATTCTCGGACAACCTTCCTGACGAGCCGGACGAGAACCTCACTCCCACCGTCCGCGACTTCGCCAACGGCCGCTACAACCGTCTGAACCTGGAGCTGCGGGCCGAGGACGAGTCGGACACCGCCGCGTGGAAGCGCTTCCGCAACGACGCGGCCCTGTCCGTCGACTACATGGGCAAGCCCAACACCCCCATCTACGTGGGACTGGTCACGGGCACGGGAGAGATCTGCTCGAACGACGCCGCCAAGCCCACCGTCATCTCGGACCCGACTCCGGCCATGACCGCGATCACCGAAACCGTGTGGGGCGGCGAATCCGGTGCCCAGCTGCGGATCCTCATGCAGACCGAGAAGAAGGAGACCAACGGCTCCTGGACCGCGATCAAGGCCAACGCGGGCGACACCGACTACATCAGCCGACCCTCGTCGGGATACGTGGGGGACAACGTCAAGGTCACCAGTGACCCCCCCGCCACACTGACGGACGGCACCCAGTACCGCTTCCGGACCTGGACCCGCTCGTACGCGAACGGCAACGAGCGCACCAGCAACCCCAGCGCGGACTGCTACTTCAAGGTCGACTCCAGCGCCCCGAAGGCCCCGGCCGTCACCTTCGGCAGCCCCTACAGTGCCTGCACCAGCACGGCCTGCGTCGCGGCCGGAAAGCCTGGCACTCCCGGCCAGTTCACGTTCACGCCGGCGAGCGGCGACACCGTCACGGCCTTCCAGTACAAGCTGTCCACGGACACTGCGTGGACCGAGATCGCCGGTTCGAACCCGACCGTCTCGATCACTCCGCCGGTGTCGGGGACGATGAAGCTCAGCGTGAAGGCCAAGGATTCCGTGGGCCGCTGGGGCGCGACGAAGATCGTCGACTTCCCGGCTACACCAAGGGCTCCGTCTTCTCCGCGCGCTCCGAGGTCCAGGCCTGGCGCTGGAACCTCGACCTGGTCCAGGACGTCCACGGCAACGCCTCCACCTACTGGTACACGGCCGAGACCAACAACTATGCCAAGAACGCCGACAAGACCAAGCTCGCGTCGTACACCCGCGGTGGCTACCTCAACGAGATCCGCTACGGCCAGCGCGCCGACACCCTCTTCAGCGGGACGGCATCGCACAAGGTCGTCCTCGACTACAAGGAGCGCTGCTTCGCCACGAGCTGCGACGACCTGACCAAGGACTCGTCGGACGACTGGCCCGACGTCCCCTTCGAGGGAATCTGCTCGGCGAGCGAGACCGACTGCCGGGCACTCGCCCCGGACTTCTTCACCCGCAAGCGCATGAGCAGCATCGGCACGTATGCCTGGTCCACTGCGCTCGAACCCGACGGCTACGCGCCCGTCGACGTCTACGACCTCACCCAGGAGTACCTTGACCCGGGCGACCTCGGCGACACCAGTGACCAGAGCCTGGTCCTGAAGTCCATCAAGCGGACCGGCAAGAACGGCGGGAAGGTCGAGGTGCCGCCGGTGGACTTCACCTATCACATGCGTCCGAATCGCGTGGACGTGGACGGGGACAATGTCCTTCCGCTGAACCGCCCGCGCATCAACACGATCACTTCGGAGGCGGGTGCGATCACCACGGTGACGCTCTCGAACCCGGAATGCGTGCGCGGCACCAAGATGCCAGCGGCCGAGGACGACAACTCCCTTTCCTGCTACCCGGTGTACTGGCCCGTCAACGGCGGCGACCCCCAGCTCGACTGGTTCCACAAGTACAACGTCACGGCCGTCACCATCGCGGACCCGGCCGGGCAGAACGACCTCGTCGAGAACGCGTACGAGTACGCGAGCCCGGCCTGGCACCACAACGACGACCCGCTGACCCCCGAGGACGAGCGCACCTGGTCCGACTGGCGTGGCTACGGCAAGGTCACCGCGTTCAGTGGTGCCGTCGGCAAGACCCGCTCCACGACCGTCAAGGTCTTCATGCAGGGCATGCGCGGGGACAAGCGCAGGGGCACGACCGACACCCGCACCAACACGGTCGTGGCCGTCCCGGTCGCGGGCCTGACGATCCCCGCTATCAACGACGACGACCAGTACGCCGGCTTCCAACGCCAGCAGATCGCTTACGACGGCGCCAAAGCCCTCGCAGTCACCGTCTCCGACCCCTGGAGCAAGGAGACCGCGAACCGGCAGGCGTCGTACGGGAACGCCAAGGCCTACTACGTCGCCACGGCGACGGAGCAGTCCCACACCCTCCTCACCGCCTCCAACACCTGGCGCACCACCCGCACCGACACCGTGTACGACGACGCCTACGGCATGAAGACGCAGACCTCCTCGCAAGGTGACACGGCCAAGACGGGCGACGAGACCTGCACGCGCGTCTGGTACGCCCGCAACGACGCGAAGGGGATCACGTCCCTCACCTCGCGGACCCGTACCGTCGGCGCCCTGTGCTCCGCCACCGACGACAAGCTGAGCCTGCCGGCCGCCTCGGCGACCCGCGGCGACGTACTCGCGGACACGGCCACCGTGTACGACGACACCGCCGCCACGGCCTGGACGGCGAACCAGACCCCGACCCTCGGCCTGCCCACCTGGACCGGGCGTGCCCAGTCCTACCCGGCGGCGTCCGGTTCCGCGGACCGCAACCCGGCCGGCACCGCCGGCTGGCGGACAACCTCCCGGACCGTGTACGACACGGCGGCGGCCAAGCTCGGCCGTCCGCTGACCACCATCGACGCGGCCGGCAACTCGACGACCACCGCGTACACGCCCGCCGCGGCCGGTCCGCTGCAGGTCGCCGTGGTCACCTCGCCCCAGCTCACCTCCAACGGCCAGCAGTACAAGTCGTACACCTACACCGACCTGCGCGGTTCCGTGGTGCGCTCTGTCGAGGCCAACATGGCCTCCACGTACAACACCTACGACGCCCTCGGCCGGATCACGGCCACCTGGCTGCCCAACCGCGGCCAGTCCCAGACTCCGAACCTGAAGTACGGGTATCTGCTGGAGCGCGGCAAGCAGCCGTGGACCTCGAAGGGCACCCTGGCCGCCGACGGCGGCTACACGACCGTCTACTCGATCGCCGACGCCCTGCTGCGGCCGCTGCAGACCCAGAGCCAGTCGCCGAACGGCGGCCGGATCCTGACGGACACCCGCTACGACTCGCGCGGTCTGGTCTACGAGTCGTACGCGGACATCTGGGACAAGGACAAGGCTCCGGAAGGTACGTACGTCCGGGCCGAACACGGCAGCACCCCCGCCCAGACCCAGACCGTCTTCGACGGCCTCGGCCGTCCCACGGTCGTGGACCTGCTGGTCTACGGTGCGAAGAAGCAGACCACCACCACCGGCTACACCGGTGACTCGACAGCCAGGACGGCGGTCCAGGGCGGCACGGCAACCCGTACGATCACCGACGCGCTCGGCCGGACGACGGAGGTACGGACCTACGGCGGCACCACGCCCAACGACCCGGCCTACGGCGGCACCACGCCCGCCACCCCGTACACCAGCGTGAGCCACACCTACACCAAGGACGGCAAGGAGGACACGGTCACCGGTCCCGACGGCGCGAAGTGGACGTACGGCTACGACCTCTTCGGGCGGACCGTGACAACGACCGACCCCGACAAGGGGAAGAACACCACCACGTACACCGTCCTGGACCAGATCGCGACCACCAAGGACGCGCGCAACACGACCCTCGAGTACGGCTACGACGAGATGGGCCGCAAGACCGGTCTCTGGACGTCCCCGAAGTCCGACGCCAACAAGCTCGCGGCATGGACGTACGACACCGTCCGCAAGGGCTCACCGTCCCAGTCCATCCGCTACGTGGGCGGTTCAAACGGCAAGGCCTACACCAGGTCCGTCACCGCCTATGACGCCCTCGGTCGTCCGTCGACGACCCGCCTCACCCTCCCGTCCGACGACCCGCTGGTCACCTCGGGCACCATAGCCGCCACCACCGACCACACGGAGACCTACCGCCTCGACGGCACGCCCAACACCACCGTCTCCCCCGCGGCCGGCGGCTTGCCCGCCGAGACCCTCCAGGTGAGCTACCACGACTCCGGTCTCCCGAAGGGCATCTCCGGCACCACCGACTACGTCCAGAACATGGCGTACTCGCCCACCAGCCAGATCGAGCAGCTCACCCTGGCCCGTTCGGCTGCCGCCGGCGTGCGCAAGACGTTCATCGGGAACACCTACGAGGAGGGCACCGGCCGTTTGCTGAAGTCCACGGTCAACGACCAGACGCACCAGGGAATGCTGCAGGAGCTGACCTACACGTACGACCAGGCCGGCAACGTCCTGTCGATCTTCGACTCGGCCCCGCTCAGCGGCTTCACCCAGGCCGACAACCAGTGCTTCTCCTACGACGGCCAGCGCCGCCTGACCGAGGCCTGGACCCCGAAGACCGCGGACTGCGCCCTCTCCGGGCGCACCGCCGCCAACCTGGGCGGCGCGGCACCGTACTGGAACAGCTACACCTACACCGCGTCCGGCCAGCGGGCCACGGAGAAGACCAACACCGGTACCCCGACCACCCGCACGTACTGCTACGAACCGGCGCGCCCGCACGCGCTGGCTGCCACCACCACCGGCGGCACCTGCGCCGGCGTCACCCCGCAGTACACCTACGACGCCACCGGCAACACCACCAAGCGTGCCGAAACCCCCGGCAGCGCCCCATCCCAGGCCCTGGTGTGGGGCACGGAGGGCAAGCTCGGCAACGTGACCGAGGGCGCCTCCGCCACCGACTACGTCTACGACGCGGACGGCGAGCTCCTCATCCGCCGCGACGCGGCCGGTGAGACGGTCCTCTACACCGCCTCCACCGAGGTCCACCTCAAGGGCACCAAGAAGTGGGCCACCCGCTCCTACACCATCGCGGGCATCAAGGTCGCGGTCGTGACCAACGAATCCGGGACCGCCAGGCTGTCGTTCACGGCCGGCGACCACCACAGCACCACTTCCCTGGTGATCTCCGCGGACGACGCTCAGACGGTGGCCAAGCGGTACACCGCCCCGTTCGGCGCGGCACGCGGTTCCGCCGCGGCTAACTGGCCTGATGACAAACGGTTCCTCGACAAGTCCGAGGACACCGCCACGAGCCTGACCCATGTCGGGGCGCGTGAGTACGACGCTGCCCTGGGCCAGTTCCTCAGCGTCGACCCGGTACTGAGCCTCGACCAGCACCAGTCCCTCAACGGCTACGGATACGCGAACAACAGCCCGGTCACCTCCAGCGACCCGACCGGTCTCGAGAGCTGCGGCAGCGCCGGCTACTGCGGGGGCGGCGGCTGGACCAACGGCAAGCACATCGAGGACATGCCGGAGGACGAGGTCAAGGAGCACTACGACGAGAACTCCGTCTACGACGATGCCTACGACGAGATGCACGGCGGCACGGAGGACGGAGGGCAGAGCTTCACGACGTACATGGACCCGGGCCCGAACCGCGGCATCATTATGATCCGCTACTACATCCACACCTACGACGCCATGTCGATGATCCCGAAGTTCCCCATGCTGCTGGGTGACAACCGTGGCGCGACCGACGACCCGAAGGCCGCCTACCGGATGGTCCTGTGGTGGGACACCGCAACCGGCGAGGTCGTCTTCAACGTGGCCCCGTCCCACACCATGCCGGGCAAGCGCACCATCTCCTCGTACACGACCGGCGGCGCCCCGATGGAGGTGGACGTGGCCTCCCAGATGGTCCCGGCCCTCCCCATCCTCTTCCAGCACAGCGCGTTCAGGACTCTGACCGGCAAGAACGTCCTCCAGGACCATGGCTCCAAGCCGGAGTCACTCGACGTGAGCGTGCACGGTGTGCAGCCGGTCATGTGGGTGGGGTCGGTCGACAACTGGCTGAGCGTCAAGACCTCCAAGGACTCCGTCACCGTGAGCCGCACGGGCAACGCGTATCCGGACATGGAGGTCGTGCAGTACCAGCCCGGTCACGGGGCTAAGTGGATCGCCAAGGACTCCATGGCCCACACCAGCGGCTATGACGCTCCCGATGGTCTCGACGGTCTCTTCTACAAGGACCGTGACCACCGGACGTGGGTTAATGGCACCTGCACAAGGGACTGCTGAATGAGGAGGCCGTCATGAGCACGGGAAAATGGCTGTGGGCCTGCTTGCGGCGCTACGTCCTGACCGTCGGCATCGGCTGGGTGGCGGCGGCGCTGGTGCTGCCCCTCCTGGGCGACGATCCCTTCTGGGAAGCGCTCGGCGCGGGGTTGGGGGTAGGGCTGATCGTGGTGCCGCTCCTGACGGCCGTGACCATGCTCGTGCTCACCCTGCTGGCCGGTCGGCGGTTCGAACCGCCGACCGGCGGTCCCTCGCGGATCCAGGGAGGCTGGCTGATCGTGCTGCCCCTGCTCCTGTTGCTGCCCGTGGCCCTGCTCGCGCCGCTGCAATACCTGATGGTGCTCGGCGCGCAGCTCGTCTACCTGGTGTGGGTACTGCCCTGCCAGGACGCCAACGACACGGCGGACGTACTGCGCTCGCTCACCGATCCCGCTGTCCCCGCGCCGGAGCGGGCCAGGATGGCACGGGCGGTCGCGGGTCTGCACGGCAGGCCGGTCCTCGAAGCGCTGGTACAGACTTCGGCCGACGCGGAGCCGGAGGTCGCCGAGGCGGGCCTGGAGACCCTCTGCGCCATCTGGCGGCGCGACGGGGTCGTCGGCGAGGACCTGCTGCTGAAGCTCGAGCCGCAGGCCCAGGACCGCGTCCGGGCCCTTGGCGTGACGGTGCGCAGCCCTTGGTGAGGGCCGCGGCGACCGACCGCGCATGACAGGGGCCCTGCCCTCCCGAGTGACATCGGGAGGGCAGGGCCCCTGCCCGTCCCGGGGTCACGGCGTGCTCGAGTGAATACGAGATCGGCATCACATGCGGCGCCCGTGGCAGGAACTCCCGCTTCAGCGGGTACCTGGTGCGAGCGGAGACGGGGCGGGTCAGTGGCCACACGGGAGCGGGCCCGGCGCGCGGACCGGCCGGTGCCGCGCCCCCACGGGGAGGAGATCGCGGTCGAGGGCGATCGTAGTAGAGGCGGGCGGCTGTCAATCTGGGCGCGGGAGGCGAGCTGCTCGGCCAGACGGTCGTCATGAGAAGCTGTGTCACATCCTCTTTCCGCAGGTCACAGGGTATGAGGGGTGATCGTGATCCAGTTCGCCGTTCGGTTGGGCGTCGATGGGCGCCGTTCCGAACGGCAATGGCAACGGGCTGGCCTTCAGGCAACGGCGAGGGTGGCCGGCAGCGCTTCGGTCTGGCGGCGAGGGCGGGTCAGACGGCGCGACATGAGCGTGATGAACGCCCATTGGATGTGGGCTTCCGCGTGGGCCATCAGTCGCTCGTAGTCCCTCACGTTGCGGCGGGCCCGCATCGTCCACGAGTTACTCCGCTCGACTACCCACCTCTTCGGGAGCAAGACGAAGCCTTTGGCGTCCTTGGGGCGGGGCACGACCTTGATGGTGATGCCGAGGGTGTTCTGGGCCCAGGCGTGGAACTCCTCGCCTCCGTAGCCATTGTCGGCCCAGACCAGAACAACTTCGGGGTGGTCGGCGTGGAGGCGGGTGAGTAGGATGCGGGCCGCGTCGCGGTCTTGGACGTCGGCGGGGGTGACGAGCAGGTCGACGAGTAGCCCGTCCTGGTCAACGACGAGATGCCGTTTTCGCCCGTTGATGTGTTTGTTCGCGTCGTATCCGCGTGTTGCCTGGGACACGGTCTCCGCGCCTTTGACGGACTGCGAGTCCACGATCACCCGGACCGGCCAGGGACACCGCCTGCGGCGCAGCCGCAACCGGCGCCGGAGTTGGTCGAGGATGTGCCGCAGGACGTCGGCCTTCGCCCAGCGTGTGAAATACCCGAACACTGTGCGCCAGGGGATGCCGAAATCGGCGGGCAGCGCGCGCCATTTGGCTCCGTTGTCGGTGATGTAGCGGATCGCGTCGATCACGCGTCGGCGGGGCCACTTCTCCGGGGCACCGCCTTGGGGAGTCTGGCAGGCGGGAGTGGGCAGGAGCTGTTCCAGGAGGGCCCATTCGAGGTCGCTGGTGTCGGAGGGGTAGCGGTAGCGCGGTAGCGGCATGACGGGGTGCCGGGCCGCGACGTGAAGCGGGTGCCAGCTGCGGGTGGTCGCGGCCCGTTGCCCTTCGGGGGTCTACTCCAGGTTGGCGAGGAGGTGCAGGGTGGACTCGATCGCGCCCATCTGCGCCATGACCGTTCGGATGTAGGGGTCGTCGGGCTTCTTCTTCTGGTGGGGCAGGAGGATCCCGGCGATGAAGTTGGCGACCCGGTGATGGACGGACTCGAAGAACACCCGCTCGTAGCCAGTCCAGACCTCCGGCGCGTCGTCCAGCATCCGGTAGCCCCACCTCTTGTCCCAGGTCACCGGCGCGAGCCCCTTCGCCGCGGAGACCTGGCGCAGGTGCGCGAGCCCGGTGTGGACCTGCGCGCGGGTGCGCTCGGTGGCCGTCATCAGCTGCAGGACGGTCAGGCCGGCGGGACGGGCCTCCAGCAGCGCGGAAAGGATGGCCTCGGCGTGGACGTGAGCGGGAACGCACCGCCCCATCGCTACTCACCCGAGCCCTTCAGCAGCTTCTGAAGCTGCTCGTCCAGGTCGACCTCGCCGCGGGTGACCGCGTTCTCGATCCAGTCCGCCGACGCCCGCACCCGCGCAAGACCGAGCAGGATCGTCTCGCGTTCGGCGTCGTCGTAAGGCTCGCCCCGCAGGTTCGGCACGACCCTGCCGGCGGTGACCGTGAACTGCGTACAGACCGCGACCAGGTCCATGAACTGGGTGCTGTGTTCCATGTGTCGTAGCTGGTCCAACTGCGGGGCGGCTTCCTCCTGCCCGTACTGGACCTGCTGGCGGAACCGGTCGAACTGCGCCTCGTTCACGGCGTGCCTGGCGGTGTCGTCGCCCATCGCCTTCGAGGCGACAGCCGGGCGGCGCAGGAAATCGGCGACCACCCGCGCGGCCACCTGGTCGTCGCCGGCCAGGTCGTGGATCGCGTCCACCGGACCTTGACCCCGGATTTTGGACACCGGAGAGACTTGGATCTTGATGGTCCAGGAGAACGGAGTCCCCGTGGGGATGAAGCACTACCCCGCCGAGTTCAAGGCGGACGCGGTCGCGCTGTACCGGTCGAGGCCGGGAGCGACGATCAAGTCGGTCGCCGCTGATCTCGGGGTGAACACCGAGACGCTGCGGAACTGGATCCGGGCCGCCGACGGCCGCCGACCTGGCGCCCACTCCGCACCGCCGGCCACTTCGCAGGCCGTCGACGACGGCGTCCGGGCGGAGCTGGCCGCCGCCCGCAAGAGGATCCGCGAGCTCGAGGAAGAACGGGATATTCTCCGCAAGGCGGCCCGGTAACGACGGAGACGCGCTGGTGAACCGCTACCAGTTCGTTGACGATCACCAGCGCCGTCACGGCGTGAAGCGGCTCTGCACCATCCTCGGCCTGGCCCGCTCGAGCTTCTACTACCGGCGTCGCACCGCGGCCGCAAGAGCGGCCAGGCAATACGTCGAGGCCGGGCTCGCGGCCCGGATACGCAAGATCCACCAGGACTCCGACGGCACCTACGGAGCCCCCAGAATCACCGCGGAACTCCGCGACGAGGAGGGTCCGATGGTCAACCACAAGCGGGTCGCCAGGATCATGCGGACCATCGGGCTCGAGGGAGTCCGGTTGCGCCGCCGGCACCGCACCACCGTCGCGGACCAGGCCGCGGCGAAGGCACCGGACCTGATCGGCCGTGACTTCACCGCATCCGACGTCAACAGAAAATACGTCGGCGACATTACATACCTGCCGGTCAGCGGCGCGAAGCCGCTCTACCTCGCGACCGTCATCGACCTCGCCTCACGCCGGCTGGCCGGGTGGGCGATCGCCGACCACATGCGAACCGAGCTCGTCATCGACGCCCTGACGGCAGCCCGAGCGGACCCGTGGAAACCTGGCCGGAGCGATCATGCACACGGACCACGGATCTCAATATTCGAGCAGGGCATTCGCTGAAATCTGCAGGTCAGCCGGGGTCCGGCAGAGCATGGGCGCGATCGGATCCAGCGCCGACAACGCCGCCGCGGAAAGCTTCAACGCCGCCTTCAAGAGGGAGACGCTCAAAGGCCGCAAAGGCTGGTCGAGCGAGCGCGAGGCCAGGCTCGACGCGTTCCGCTGGCTGAACCGATACAACACCCGCCGTCGGCACTCCCGCCTCGGCCACCGGTCCCCGATCGCCTACGAGAACGCCGTCCAAGCAGCAGCAACTACCCTGACCCAAACCGCATAGACGTGTTCAAAATCCGGGGTCAAGGCCCGTCGGCCGCATCGAAATCCTGTGACCGGTCAAGTGGCTCGTTACCCGGGACGGTCATTTTCACCGTCACATCGTCAGCACCCTCATGATGTCGAGATGGCGGCCCGAGTTCGGTGCGATTGGAGGCTCCGGCCGTTCCTTGCGATGCCCAGCCGGTGCGGCGAGGACACCGTACGAGCGCGTCTACGATGAGCCCTCGCTACGCGTCCAGCGGCCACGACCGTCTGCCCGTTGTTGCCGGTGTGGCTGCGCTGCCGCGCCCCCACAGCCTGCAGTCGTGGTGCTGCGGCCTGTCTGGTCGCTCTTGTTCCGCCCGAGCTGCGTGCACGTGTTCCGCCTGCCGCCCGCCCTGCCAGACCAGGCCGCGGTCGTGCCGCCCGCTCGCGCGGCCTGGTCTGGGCCGGGTGGTGCTACGGCCGCTGGGGAGCGTCCATCGGCCCGTTCCGTTCGCACCGTGCCCGCATGCCCGGCCGCTGCCTGTGTCCCGCCCACCGCTCGTCCGTGCGGCCGCTCCTGCCGCTTGAAGTCGTGCTGCTGCTACCGGTCCGGTCAGCCCGGGTTTTCGCCCGCGCCTCGCCTGCCGCCCGCGTTGCTTGCAACCCGCACGCACTTCACTTCGACTACTCAGAGTGAAATATCAACTGGCTGTCTTGGGGGAAATGCTGTATGTCGGTGGTCGCCGAGTCTCGGGGAACCGCGGCGGCTGCGCATGGGGGAATCTGTGCGATGAGCGGCTCAGCGCGAGACTGCCGAGGGTGTTCGGCGCGGAGATGGCGACCGCCCTTCTTGCGGGGAGCGTGCCTCACGTTTGTAGACGACGGCCGCGCTGACAACGGTCCACAGGGTCAAGTTGATGATGCCCGACACCAGTCCGTCGGACTCGAAGTGCGACATGCCTTGGACCGCGCGGACCGCGGCGCCCACCGGCAGGATGTCCGAGAGGGGGTTGAGCCATGTGGGCAGGTAGTGCGGTGGCATGCTGCCACCGCTCGTGCTGTTGCCCAAGGTCAGCAGGAGCACGGAGGCCACCGGTGTGCCGATGGCCGGGCCGAGGAGCCGGGTGAGTGCCATCGTCGCGCCGCCGGCGGCGGCCCCGAGAAGGGCCACGACCCCCGCGATTCCCAGGAACGGGCCGGGAAGGGCGTCGAAACCCGGGCTTCCGGTCAGCAGGGCGACCATCGTTCCGGCGACGGCTCCGAAGAGCCCCAGGCTGGCCATGCGCCAGTGGAACCGCAGGCGCGGAGCAGTTTGATAGGTGGCCGTACCGAAGAGGAAACCGGAGAGCACCACACCGAAGGAGGCGTAGAAGACCGACATGCTGCGAGTGTCTCCGGCGGGCGCGGGCACTACGTCTTGCCGGCCGAGGGCATCACCTCGTGCCGAGGCGACATCAGCGAACGCGTCGCCTGCCGTCGCAGTGACCGACGGGCCGTTGGCACCCGCGTAGAGCATTTCCGCGGAGCCTCCTGTGCCGGTGACGTAGGCCGCGTAGATCGAGCGGTTCTTCAGCGCGCCGCGTGCGGCCCCCTCGGTGGCGAGGCGCCGTACCTGGAATCCGTCGACCATGCTCCGATCCAGGTCGTCGGCTATCTGCCGGGCCTGCTGCGGGGTGCCGACCACGGCAACCGGCAGGTCGCGCGGCGTGGGGGCGTGGAAGGCGGCGAGATAGACGCTCACGAAGACGGTGCCGGTGGCCACTACGGTGACCAGGGGCAGCAGCACGGCCCTGAGCAGGTTTGCTGTTCGTGACCGCGGGGGCTGCGGGGTGCCACGGTCCCGACGCGGTCGGATCCGTGGCGTGGTCACCAACGGGGAGGTGGCCGCCCGCGGCGGAGGGGATGAGGGCATGACCGGACCTGACTTGTCGTTGAGCACGGAACATCGAGATCTCTACGCACGACGCCCCGATCCCCCCTTCCCGCGACGGGCTTGCCCCGCCCGAGGGGCCGCCGGTCTGTGTCGCCACGGGCGGGGGCCATCGGATCTACTGGGCTCGGTCGCTCCAGAGCGCGTCGATGAGGGCGGTGCAGCGCTCTCCGAGCCCCGCGCCGTTGTCGAGGTGGTTGGGGCTGTAGGCGAAGGCGAGGCGCGCCTCCGGGTCGGCGATTCCCAGAGCGCCTCCGAGTCCCGGATGGCCGAAGGCCCGCCGGCCGGGCCAGGGAACCGTTGTCTCGTCCGGAAGGACGAAGCCCGCACCGTAGCGCGTGTACATGCCAGTCATCGGGCAGATGTCCTCCCAGCTCGGCGTACGGGCCTGGTCGATCAGTTCGCGAGAGATGAGACGGACGCCGTCCAGTTCGCCCGATTCGGCAAGCGCGGCGTAGACGCGCGCGACGGCCCGCGCGTTGCCCTGCCCGTTGGCCGAGGGGAACCGGGCCATGAGGTAGTCGGGGTCGTTGCTCGGGTTCGCCCGGAGGTCCGCGGGGCGGGGGCGGATGCGCCATGCGCGGTGCAGAGGGGTGCCCGGTGTCGCCATCTGATCGAGGAGCGTCTGGTCGAGGGGGGCGCTTATCTTGGCCGTTCGAGGGAAATCCGCGCGGCGAAGACCGAAGCGGTAGTCGACTCCCAGCGGACCGGCGACCTCGTCGTCGAAGAACGTCTCCAGGGGGCGCCCGTCGACGCGGCGGACGAGTTCACCAAGCAGGAATCCCGCGCTCATCGTGTGGTAGGCACCCTTGGTGCCCGGTTCCCATTCGGGAGCCTGGCTCTCGAAAGAGCGGATCATGGTGTCCCAGTCGAAGCCGGAACCGTCCGGCGCCGCGTCGGCGAACAACAGGGCCGCCTTGGACTGCAGCAGGGTCCGCACGGTGATCTCGGCCTTGCCCGCCTGGGCGAACTCCGGCCAGTAGGACGCGACGGCTTCGTCCAGATCCAGCTGTCCCCGATCGGCGAGCATGAGGACGCACAGGGCGGCCATGCCCTTGCCCACGGACATCATGCCCACGATGGTGTCGCGGTGCCAGGGCGTCTGGGACTCGGGGTCGGCCAAACCGCCCCAGAGGTCCACGACCTTGCGCCCGTTGCTGTACACGCAGACTGCTGCGCCCATCTCGCCACGGGTGCGGAAGTTCGCCTCAAAAGCGTCGCGCACCCGCTCGAATCCGGGCTCGAACTCGCCGCACACCACGGCTTCGGAGCCGATGCCGACCATCGAAGGACTGTCTGTCCGTGCGGAAGCAGGGGGGAACACAGCCATCACACCTTTCGAGGAGAATGAAGAGAGGCAGGCTCGACTGCCATGCCACGGGGAAGACCCGAGGGTCCAGCACGCCCCGAACCCTTCAGAACCTTGGTACTCCATTACAGTGAACACTGAACCATGTGTCAAGTTTAGGTGGGGGTGCACGATGGTGCCCGAAGATGTGGTAATGGCAGCTATCCGCGCTGCCCAGATGCGCGGCGTTCCCGTGGCCGACGTCCCCTTGGTCGCCGTGGCGGCGGAGGCGGGCATCTCCCGCAGCACACTGCTGCGCCGCATCGGGGGGAGCCGCACGGCCCTCGACGATGCGGTTCGCGCGGCAGGGGTCGACCCCGGGGGGCAGGCGTCGGTGCGGGAACGCGCCATCGAGGCCACCGCGCGGCTGCTCGGAAGTGACGGCCTGAGGGCTGTGACTCTGGAACGAGTGGCCGATGGGGCCCAGTGCTCCGTTCACAGCCTCTACGCTGCGTTCGGAGGCCGTGACGCACTGCTGTACGCCGTCTACGAGCAGTACAGCCCCGATGTCGACGTGGACACCGTCCTTGAGGCCCCCCAGCAAGGTCTGGAGGAAACCGTGAGAAGCGTCTTCCGCATCGTGGCGGATGCCTTCCAGCGTGAGCCCCGTGTCCTGCCGGCCGTCATTGCCGACGCCCTGGCCCGACCAGGCGATCCGGCGGCTCAGGCCGTCTACCAGAAGGCCCTCAGCACCATGGTCGAGAACGTCGGCAGGTGGATCACGGCAGAGATCGCCGCTGGTCGCCTCCGCGACCTTCCCCTGCTGCCGCTGGTCCAGCAGATGATCGGCCCCGTCTTCAGCTACTTCCTGCTGAGTCCCATCTACGAGCGGTTCAACCAGGTCAGCCTCCCGAACCCGGAAGACGCCATCGAAACCTTCACCGAGGCGTTCCTTCGCGCGGCGGCGATTCCGGCTCCCGAAGCCTGAGGCCGGAGGGACTGACGGTATTTGCCCGTCGTTTTACTGGCGACTGTGTCCAGAACGTATTGGGAAAGTGGAAATACCCTTCGAAACTGACTTTTAGGCGTGCCCAAAGTTTGTACGGTCCGAGCTGAGGGGATTCTCTGGGTGCGTTTTCGGGCTCGCAATGAAGCCTGCATGACAACTCCGGGCGCATGGGGATCCCAATGGAGCCGGCACCGAGTTGCCTCGTGATGATTGGTCGAGGCGAGGGCAGGATGTGCCTGGCCTCCCCGGGTGGACCGGCCGATCGGGGATGCCTGGTGTCGGTGTCGGCTGTGAAGAGCAAAGGGATGCCGATCCAGGTGTTCGGTGTGTTGTCGAGTCTTTGGAGCCCTCCTGTGCGAATCGAAGTGTGTGTGAGCGCCATCGCCCGTGACGGGCTTTCGTTCCCCGCTTCGGTTTCCGGCGCCGTTTGGTGCGGCCGGGGCGGGCGTGCCAAGGACACGACTGAAATTGCACCGCCTGCTTCGTAACCTCACGTCTTCCGGCTCGCCCGCGAGCCCTCAGACAGCGCTGTACGCGCTGTGCGTCAGCTTCTTCATGATCTGCCTGGACGCCACGGTCGTGAACGTGGCCGTCCCCGACATCCAAGCCTCGCTCGGGGCGTCCCTCAGCGAGGCCGTCTGGGTCAACAGCGCCTACGCCCTCTGCTACGCCGTGCCGCTGATCCTCGCGGGCCGGCTCGGCGACCGCTACGGCCCCAAGCGGATCTTCCTGACCGGCCTGGCCGGATTCACTGTGGCCTCGCTGGCCTGTGCACTCGCCCCGAGCCCTGAGGCGCTGATCGCGGCACGGGCCCTCCAGGGTCTGACCGCCGCGCTGATCGCGCCCCAGACCATGTCGATGATCGTGCACATGTTCCCCGCCGAGCGCCGCGGCAAGGCGCTTGGGGTGTGGGGTGCGGTCGGCGGTGCGGCGATGGCCGCGGGCCCCGTGATCGGTGGGCTGCTGATCACGTGGACCGGATGGCGCGGCATCTTCCTGGTCAACATCCCCGTCGGGATCCTCGGCTGGATCGCGGCAGCCCGGCTGCTGCCAGACTGGCGGCCCGCCAAGGAGCACCGTCTCGACCTGTGGGGTATCGCGCTCAGCGGCCTGGGGCTGACTGCGCTGGTCTTCGGTGTGCAGAGCGGTGAGGCGTACGACTGGGGCACGGTTGCCGGACCGGTGGCGATCCCCTTGATCCTGGTCTTCGGCTTCCTGTGTCTGGCGGTGTTCGTGTGGTGGCAGCACCACAACACCCGCGAGCCGCTCCTGCCGCTGCGGCTCTTCCACAACCGGAACTTCTCCGCCGCCTCCGTCGCGGGCGGTGCCATGGGAGCCGCCATGGGCGGACTGTTCCTGCCGTTGATGATCTACCTGCAGAGCGACCTCGGCTACAGCCCGCTGGCAGCTGGCGCCGCCACCGTCCCGATGTTCGCCCTGTCCTCCCTGTGCGCGCGTCTGGCCGGGAAATGGTCCGACACCACAAGTCCCCGCGCCCTCGCGGCCCTGGGCTTCGCCCTGCTCATCGTGGGCACCGCCACTCTCGCCTGGCTGCTGCACCCCGGAATCAGCCTCTGGGTGCTGATGCCGTCACTCCTCGTGGCCGGTAGCGGGGTCGGCCTGGTCTCGGCCCCGCTTGCCGGGATCGCCACCCGGACCCTGGAGCCATCCCTGGTCGGCGCGGCCTCAGGAGTCTTCAATACCACCCGGCAACTCGGCGGAGCACTCGGCAGCGCCGCCACCGGCGTCCTCCTCCAGGCACACGTCGGCGACACCCCCACTACCGCCACCCAAGCGGCGCTGGACTTCCCCGTGGCCATGCTCCTGATCGGACTCGCCTGCTGCGCCGTCGTCCGGCCGGTCCCCAAGACCCATACTGTCTGAGGAAGCCCGACAGGCACCGAGGTTTTTCCGTTTCAGCGGTCCCGTCATGGCGGGACCGCTTCCCACTGCGGTCGCGGCAGAGACCGCAGTCAGGCCCGGGCGTGTTCGCGTGAGAGAGGCTGGGCCGCCCGGCGGGACTGGCGTCGTGTGATGCGCCTGGTCATCAGCGTGATTGCGGCCCAGGTGATCAGGGTTTCGGAGTGCTGGACGAGGCGTTCGTAGCGCGTGCGTGCGTGCCGGCGGGCGTGCATGACCCAGGCGGCCGATCTCTCGACCACCCACCGCCGGGGCAGGACGACGAAGCCCACCGCGTCCTTGGGCCGACTCACCGTCTTCACCGTCAGGTTGAGGTACTTCTTCGCCAGGTCACCAGCTGTCCGGCGTAGGCGGAGTCGGCCCAGACGATCGTGATCTCCGGGTGCATCAACCGTAGCCGGAACAGCACCTCTTTCGCGGCGTCGTGGTCGGTCACGTCGGCCGGAGTGACCATGACGAACAGCGGCAGGCCCTTGGTGTCGACGACAAGGGTGGCGCTTGCGGCCGTTGATTTTCTTCGCGGCGTCGTAGCCGCGTGAGTCGCGGCCGACGGTTTCGGCGGCTTTGACGGACTGGGAGTCGATGATGGTGGCGACCGCGCCGGGTGCCCGGCCCATGTCTCGGCGGACACGTTTGCGGAGCTGGTCGCGGATCTGTCCGATGACGCCGGCGGCGGCCCAGCGGGCCATGAAGTTGTAGCAGGTCCGCCAAGGCGGGAAGTCCTTCGGCAGGGCCCTCCACTTGCATCCGGTGTCCACGACGTACCGGATCGCGTCCACGATCTCCCGCCGCGGATGCCTCTCCGGCCGGCCCCCTCGCGGGGTCTCACAGGCGGGAACGGGCAGCAGAGGTTCGATCAGGGCCCACTCGTCATCGAAGGTGTCCGAGGGGTAGCAGCGCCGCCGGGCCAATGGTTTTCCCCTCCCTTCGTGAGGCAGGTCCGGCCGCATCGCGGCCGGACCTGCCCGTTTTCATGCGTCGGCGTAGTCGGCGATGATGTCGAGGGTGGATTCGACGGAGTTGAGCTGGGTGTGCAGGTGCCGGATCCACCGGCCCTTGGGCTGCAGGAAGGTGTGCGGGGCGACGACGCCGGTGATGACCGGCGGATCTCGGTGAGCTTCTCGCGGACGACCGCTACCTCGTACGCCTGGAGCTCGTGCGGGTCGGAGCAGAACCGGTAGCCGTCCGGCCTGGTCCAGATCAGCGGGGGCCATCCCCGCTCGGCGACGGTGTCCCACAGACAGGCCAGTCCCGCGCGGGCCTGGGAGGGTGAGAGTTCGCAGGAGCGGACCAGTTGACCGAAGGCCAGACCGGCCGGGCGGGCCTCGAAGAGGATGATGCGGACGGTGTCGGCATGCGGCTCGGCCGCGGCCGAACGGCGCCGGATGGCGCGCGGCATCCCCCTACTCGCCCTGGAGCAAGCGGGCGAGTTTGCCGTCGACGTCGACCTTTCCGGTGTCCACGGCGGTTTCGATCCAGTCCAGCGTCGCCCTGACGCGGGCGATGTTCTCGTGGACGATCACGCGTTCGTCCTCGTCGAGCTGCCGGTCCCGCAGCCCGGGCACGACGCGGCCGGAGGCGGCGACGAAGGCGTGGCAGGCGGTGATCAGGTCCAGGAACTCCACCGTCCGGTCGATCCGCTTCACGGCTGGAGCGGCAGGGCTGGACTGCTCGAAGTGCTCACGCGCCTGCCGTCCGCGTTCGACCTGGGCGTGATTGACCTGGTGGCGGGCTGTGTCGTCCGACATCGCCTTGAACGCGACGGCCGGCCTGCGCAACAGACCCGTGGTGACGGTCGCCGCGACGTTTTCGTCGCGGGTCAGTTCCTCGACGGGCCCTGCCGGCGCACCACGTACCGTTGTTCGCCGACCAGGCACTCCCAGGTTCCGGGTTCGCCCTCGGCCAGCTCTACAAGGCTGCGAATCCCGCTCCAGGGGGCCGGGCCCGGTGGAGTGTTCCTCGTCGGCGTACGCCTCGAACGCGCGGCGGGCCAGCAGTGTGAACCGGTGCGGTTTGCCGACCGGCCCGCATAGCGGGTACGTGAGGACGTAGGTGCCGTCCGTTTCGGTGGTCTCGGGGATCAGGCCGTTGACGGGCTCCAGGGCGGGGTCCTTGGTGGCCGTCGGCTCATCGTGATCCTCATGCCCTTCGTGTTGCTGCTGGAGTGTATGCGCGGGCCTGGGTGGTCCACATGGTCGCGTACTCGCCGCCTGCGGCCAGGAGGCTGTCGTGGTTGCCTTCTTCGATAATGCGGCCGTGGTCGAGGACGATGATGCGGTCCGCGTGCTGGGTGGAGCCGAGGCGGTGGGTGATGAGGATGACGGTCCGGTCGGCGGCGAGTTCGCGGATGCGGTCGTAGGCGGCCTGCTCGGCTCGGGGGTCCAGTGCACTGGTGGGTTCGTCGCAGATCAGCAGGGGTGCGTTCGTGCGGGCGTAGGCGCGGGCTGCGGCGATGCGCTGCCACTGGCCGCCGGAGAGGTCGCGGCCGCCGGACTGGGCAGGGCGGATGGGGGTGTCGAGGCCGTCGGGCAGGGAGTCGATGACCTCGGTGGCGCCGCCGGCGCGGGCCGCGGCGAGGACGGCGGCGTCGCTCTGGTCGCCTTGGCCGAGGGTGACGTTCTCGCGGAGGGTGGCCTGCCAGCGGGCGATGTCCTGGGGCAGCATCGCGAGGCGGGAGTACAGCTCGTCGGGGTCGACGGTGGCGAGGTCGGTGGTGTCCCAGGTGACGGCCCCGCTGGTAGGGGCGTAGAGCCCGGCGAGGAGTTTGGCCAGGGTCGACTTGCCGGCGCCGTTGTGGCCGACGATGGCGAGGATCTCTCCCCGGCGGACGGTCAGGGAGATGTCGGTGAGGACGGGCGTGGACGCGCCCGCGTACGTGAAGGCGACGCGGTCGGCGCGGATGACCACCGGGTTCGCGGGAACCGGCGCGGGGGCGGCCGGGAGCGTGGTGCGGGCTGTGGCGTCCGCGAGGAAGGCGGACCAGTCCTCCAGGTAGAGGCCCATGCGGTAGGTGGTGGTCAGGCCGGTGGCCATGCCGGTCAGCAGGGCGCGGCTGGTCTGGACGGCGATGAGGGCGGTTGCGGCGTCCGCGGTGGGAATCCGGCCGTGGACGGTCAGCCACAGCAGGGCGCCGTAGACGGCGAGGGTGGCGGCGCCGGCGAGGGTGTCGCCTGCGAGCTGGCGGCGGGCGGTGTCGGCGCCGATGCGGGCGGTGTGCTGCTCCAGGCGGCGGCTGACGGTCTGGTACTGGGAGAGGAGCCAGGGCCGCATGGTGCCGGCGCGGACGTCGAGGGCGGTGCTGCGGCCGGCGGCGAGGTACATGAGGATGTGGCGGGTGCGGCGGTCGCCGACGGCGTGCCGGTCGGCGCGGTGGGCGGCCTGGGCGGCGCGGGCGGCGGCCCAGGCGCGGGGCAGGACCGCGAGGAGCAACAGCGGCAGCAGCAGCGGGTCGAGGGCGGCGAGGATTCCGGCGGCGGCGGTGATGCCGAGCGCGGCGCCGGTGAGGGCGACGAGGGATTCGACGAGGGTGTGGGCGTCCTTGGCGGCGCGGTTGGCGGCGTCGCCGTGGTCGCACCAGGCGGTGTCGTCGTAGGCGGCGAGGGGGACGCGGGTGGCGGCGTCGAGGTAGGCGAGTTCGGCGCGGCCGTCGACGCGCGGGCCGAGGCGGGCGGTCGTCGCGACGGTCGCGGCGGACGTCAGGGAGCGGGCGGCGGCGACGGCGGCCAGGGCCAGCAGGGCGAGTTCGGCGCGGTCGAGGCGGTCCAGGGGCGCGCCGGCGGCGAACAGCGCGGCGAGGGCGGTCCGGGTCATGTGCAGCGCCGCGGCGGTGAGCGCGCCGGCGGCGAGTTGGAGGCCGACCAGGCGCAGCAGGGCGGTGCGGTCGGCCCGCCAGGCCAAGGACAGGGTGATCCGCATCAGGCGGGGCAGGGTGCGGGCCATCGTGAGCAGGCCGTCGGCACGGTCCTCGTGGCGTTCGCTGCCGAGTGTCCACGCGGGGAGCGGTTCGGGGGCCGGTCGCCGTCGGCGGCGCAGCCGGTTGCCGAGCCGCTCCCCGAGGGGCGCGCGGGGGTGCGGGGCGGTCAGGGAGCGGGCTTGTGTGTCTGTCACATTCGACGCAACGGCTCACCCATACGGGGGGACACGCAAGGACCCCTGGCCCATCACGTGTTCTGGTGTTACCGGGCGGGGGTGATCATCGCTGCGAGTTCGCGGACCCCGGTGGTGTGGGGGTGGCGGCTGTGGAGTTCGGTGGCGATCTGCCGGATGGGGGGCCGGTCCCGTACCTCGGAGAGGGAGACGCGGGCGGCCTTGAGGAGTTCGGCGGCGGCCTGCTCGGGCCTGTCCCTCAGGTGCCAGGCGCGTGCGAGGTCGGTGTGCATGCGGCCCTTGCGTTCCGCGGTGGCGAACTGGCCCGGGTGCAGGCCCTTCCCGGCCTCCAGTGCGGCGCCGGCGTCGCCGAGGGACCAGTGGACGCCGACGGCGTACAGGTCGATGGCGGCCGGAGTGATGGGGAACAGACGGCCGGCCGGCGCCTGGTCGGGAAGGTCACGGGCGGCGCGGGCGGCTTCGCGGATCATGGCGAGGGCCTGGTCGCGGTCGTCGGCGATCGCCGCGGTGTACGCGGTGGACGCGAGCATCTGCGCATAGGCGGAGGCCTGGGCGTCCGTGGTCAGGCCGGTGGCCCCGACACGGGCGACAGCCGCCTGGATGTGGCGCTGCGCCGCGGTTTCCTGGCCTTGGTGGCGCAGGACGGCGGCGAGTTCGCGGGCGGCGGCCGCGGCCGCGAGGGGTGAGCCGGAGACTTCGGCGTAGGTCGCGGCCCGGTCCGCGGTCAGTCGGGACTGCCGGTACTCGCCGAGCTTGTTCAGGACGGTGGCCGCGAGGGTGTAGGCGGAGGACAGGCGGGCGTAGTCGAGGTCGCGGCGGTGGGCGGCGGCCTGGTGGTGGGCGTCGCCGAGGAGCGCGGGCAGGGTGTCCAGGAGTTCGGGGTGGCGGCCGGCGTCGAAGAGGCCCCGGGCGGTGGTGAGGCGGGCGTCGAGCGGGATGGGGGAACCGGTGGGGTCGGGGGTGAGGGCCAACGCCGCTTCCAGGCCGCCGACGAGCGAGAGGGGGGCGGCGAGGCCGACGGCGGCGATGACGGTGCGGCGGCGCATCGGGTCCTCCAGGACAGGCAACGGATCAGCAGCAACTCTAGGGCCGGGGCCAGCCCTCAGCCCTAAGGAGGCGGCCAGCAGTTCGACGGGGACGCCGATTTCGCCCGCGGCTCGCCGCAGCAGGGTGAGGTCGGCGAGGCGGCCGGATTCGAGGCGGGAGACGGTGGATGGTGAGCAGCGCAGGCGGGCGCCGAGGTCGGCTTGGCGCCAGCCGCGGGCGTGTCGTCCTGTGCGGACGAGGCCGCCGGCGTCCTGTTTCCGCACCAGGGACTGGACCGGGCCGGTGTTCCAGAGCGGGTCGGTACTCATCAGGCCCCCCGGGCGATCAGCCCACTTACGGTAACGGGTCGGATGCCCGGAGTGTAGGGCGTTTGCAGGATCTGCAAACGGTGTGCAGGGGCTGGAAACCGCTCACCTCGGGCGGTCCGCCGGTGGTCTAGTGGTGCCAGCCGCGGGAGCGGATATCAGCTCCCGGGCCGTCTGCACGACCGACCTCCAGAAGGAGCACGCCGTGGGTACGCACAGCAAACCGAGCCCCGACCCCAGCACGGGGACGCCCCCGCCCGGGAACACCGACGGGAAGGTGCCACCGCCCCCTCCCCCGACCGGCACCCGCGGGAAGTAGTCCACCTTCATGAATCTCGATGACCGTCGGCTCGCGCTGACGGAAGCCATGGACACCCAGGGCTTGTGGCCGGCGGACTCCGAGTGGGTTCGCCGCGCCATCCTGGAGACCGTTCCCCGCCATCAGTTCGCCCCCGATCGGCTGTGGAGGTGGGACGGCACCTCGTACGGGCCCGTCGACCGGGCCGCGGACCCGGAGCGCTGGGCGGATCTCGTCTACGCGCGGCCCTACGACTCGGCCGTCACGCAGGTTCTGGACGGGCTGCCCAGCTCCAGCCTGTCGTGTGTCTCCGTCGTCGCCGACATGCTCGACTCCCTGGTCCTGGAGCCCGGTCACCGCGTGCTGGAGGTCGGCGCCGGCGCGGGCTGGAACGCCGGACTCCTCGCCGCCCGCGCCGGCGCCGGGAGGGTCACCGCCGTGGAGGTGGACGAGTCCCTCGCCGCCGCGGCCCGGGAACGGCTCGATGCGGCTGGGCTCGGGGTCGCCGTGCACAGCGGCGACGGCAACGCCGGATGGCCGGCCGCAGCCCCGTACGACCGTCTGATCGCCACGTACGCCGTGGACGAGGTCCCGTGGGCGTGGATCGAGCAGACCAGACCCGGCGGCCGGATCGTGTTCCCCTGGGGCCGCCTGGGCCACTTCGCGCTCACCGTCGCCGACGACGGGAAGTCCGCCACCGGCTGGGTGCAGGGCCTGGGGATGTTCATGCCCAGCCGGGGGACCGACCAGGGCCGCCAGCACCACACCATCCGCGACACCGCGGCCGCCCGCGAGGCCACCGCCGAACGGGACCCGCGCCCGCTGGCCGACCCGACCCTGCTGTTCGCCCTCCGCGTCTCCCACCCCGACATCCGCATCACCACCGACACCGACACCGGGCAGCAGTTCACCGTCGAACTTCACGACGGCGTCGGCTCCTGGGCCACGACCACCACGAGCAGCACCGGAACGACCACGGCGCACGAAGGCGGCCCCCGTCACCTCCTGACGGAAGTCGAAGCCGGCCGACGGCACTGGGAAGAACGCGGAAGCCCGACCTTCTGGGACTTCGGCATGACCGTCACGCCCGAAGGGCAACACATCTGGATTGGCGAGGCGGAGGCTGGCGTCTACGTCGCGCCCCTGCCTCTCCAGCTATAGGGGTAACTAGACTGAGGCGTACCGCGTGGTGGCGGTTGCCCCTCACGACCCTTGAGGGGCAACCGCCACCACGCTGTGGAGCTACAGGACCGAGCTGTCCGTTCGTGCAAGGGACAGCAGCCCTGAGAATGCCGCAGAGCCCAGTGGCAGCGCGGGACCAGCTGTGTTCTTGGAGTCGCGCACGTAAATCGCGCCGTTCTGGTCGAGCACCTCGACGCAGTTGTTGCCGGTGCCGTCGCTGTATGACGACTTCTTCCAGGCGGCTGCGGGTGCGAGCCGGTAGGACGGGGTGTGAGTATTGATGACAGCACTACCTTTGCACTAGTTGTTCCAGATACTTGACGGTGTCGTCGAGGCCGAGGGCCACACCCACCATCGTTTCGAACCGACGTGTGAACCGGTTCACCTCTCGGAGCTTGTCCGACGTTGAGACGGCGCCCCAAGCGTTGTCCGTCTGGACCCGTGGCGGCAGGCCGCTCCCGAGGTCCATGACGGTGAAGTCGTGACTCGCCCGGTACCCCTGCTTGGCCGTGAGCAGCACCTGCACCGAGATGTGCTTCTCGCGGACCAGCCTGATGATCTCCTGGTACTGATCCGCCATCACATCCGGCCCGCCGTAGGGCGTCAGCAACGCTGCCTCGCCCAGTATGACGCGCAGCTTCGGCGGGTCTTCGCGTTCGAGGACGCGCTTCTTGCGTTCCATCCGAACATCGACACCGTTTTTGACGAACTCGCCCGTGGTGTCCTCCACGGGCCGGTTCACCTCGAACAAGGCGCGCGCGTAGGCGGGGGTCTGGAGGAGTCCGGCAACGATCGTCGGGTGGTAGACGAGCAGGGCTTCGGCTTCTGCCTCTAGGCCGACGAAGTGCGGCATGCCGGTCGGCATTGAGGAGCGATAGCCCGTCAGCCAGTCTTCGCTAGGTGCGTCGCGGTTGAGCTCGACCAGGGATTCCACCAGGTCTTCATCGGTGACGCCGTACCGCTTGAGAAGGATCTTGAGGTCGCCGACGTTGCGCCGGAAGTTCAGCTCTCCCTTCTCGATTCGCAGCAGCTGTGCCTCGGACAGGGTTTTGAGTCCCTTGGCAGCCACCGCTGCCTTCCGGGTCATTCCCTTGATGCGCCCGTCCTCGACTGGAGGGCAGTTCTCCCGTAGTTGCTGGAGCTGGATTCCGAGTTCGAGACGACGTCCAGTCGCCCCTCGTCGAGCCGCCACGTGTGCACCATCCCACTGTTGTTGTGCAGGTCGACTACCGCCCTGCGCAGAGTCTTACACCCCTGCGCCGTGGCCGCAGCCCCCTGTGCATGCCTCTGCATAGTCCACTTCTGATGCCGTCTGAAATTTCAGCAGCATTCTCGTTGCAAGCTAACCGGTCTTCAGGACACCGTAGTTGAGGCGAGAGCAGACCGACCCTGAGATGCAGGAAGGGCCGGTCCCCATCTCTCCTCAGGCACAGCTTCTGAGCCCCTGCGTAGACGCTGTGCGACACCTCGTACACCGCCAACCTGGACAGGTGTGGAACATGACGCAGACGATCACGCCGCTACGGGTTGAAGCGGCACCTGAGCGACCGGCCGGTCTGACTCGGCGGGACGACCTGATGCAGTGCGCCTTCGACGTGGGCGGCGTGCTCGGGGAGCCGCTGTCGGATGTCGACACCCGGCGGGTCGGCCACATGCGGATGATCGTGGCCGCCCGGCTCCGGTACCTGGGCCTCGACGCCCTGGTGGAGACCGCGGGCCAGATCGTCAGCGAGCTGGTCACCAACGCGATCCGGCACGGCGGCAACGGGTCGGTCACGCTGTCCCAGCTCGTCACCCGCGGGGAGCTCCGCCTGCTCGTACGGGACTCCGGGACCGGCCAGCCGAAGCCGGCCGATCCCGGCCTGGACGCGGAGGGCGGCCGCGGCCTGTGGATCGTGGGCCTGCTCGCCGACGAGCTCGGGGGGCAGGCCGGCTTCGCCCCCGAGACCCGCACCGCCTGGTGCTCCCTCCCCCTGCCCCACACCTGCCCGTAGCCCGCGCCCCGATCCTGGAGACACCCATGTCCGAGCCCGACCACGCCGGGTTACCCGAACCGTCGGCCTCCCCGCTCCCGGCCCGCCCGGCCGGCGCAGCCTGGCAGGCCGCGAAGAGCGGCCTCCCCTTCCCCGAGCCGCGCCCCGGGAGCATCGCGCCGACGACGCTCCCGGCGTCCCGGGCGCGGAACACGCTGGCCGGGATGTACCGCCGTACTGATGCGGGCGGGCGGACGACCGATGGGTGAGGTCCGCATCCCCGTGTGGGATGCGAGCGAGGCGACGGTGCTGCGCGTTCTCGAAGAGCTGCGGAAGTCGATTCCGACGCCTGTCCTCAACGCGGTCTTCGAGGACCTCGAAGAGGTTCTCGGCCCCGACTCCGTGCCGGACGAGGACGACGTGCCGGTCCTCACGCTCCGCATGCGCGGGCACCTGATGCGGCTGATCGGCGCCCTTCCGGAACACGAACCCCCGCCCCAGGACGTCGACGTCCTCATCACCCGCGCCCGCGCGCTGCTCGACGTGGACGTGCCCGGCGACTACCTGGGCATCAGGGTCCACCTCCGGCGCATGGCGCTCGCCGCCCTCGACTTCCTGGACCACTACGCACCCATGCCCGTGCCCACCCCCTGAGCCCCCTTCGCCGGGCGCAGCCTCACCTCCCCCCGCGCCCGGCGAAGGGCTGTCCCGAGGACCCTCATGTACCCCCTCCTCTTCCCGCGGGACCTCCGCCCGCACTGGAACGCGGTTCAACCGCCCCGCGTCTACAGCTTTCTGTTGGGCATGGTCCAGAACTACGAGTGCGACCGTGAAGCCGCCCGCTCCCTCTGCCGGGTCGCTCCCTGGATCAGGAGCGCGGCGATCATCAACCACGACTTCGCCGTCCGGTCGGTTCTGACGTCCCTGGCTCTGGGGGTGCGGCAGTTCCTCGATCTGGGGTGCGGCCTGCCGACGTGGCGCAACGTGCACGAAGTGGACCGCCGGCGGCAGTACACGACCGTGTACGTCGACCGGGACCCGGAGGTGTTCGCGCACGCGAGAACCTATCTGGAGGACAGCCCGTCTGAGACCGCCGTTTACGCCGACCTGCTCGCCATGGAGCAGCTCCTGGCCTGTGAGGCGGTGCGCTCTGCGTTCGACCCGGGCGCGCCGGTCGCGGTGCTCCTGCACGACGTGCTCCCGTGGTGCACCGACGACGCGGCCGTGCACCAGGCGTTGGCCGTCCTGCGTGCGTGGATGCCCGCCGGCAGCACCCTGTCGATCACCCACCTGACCGACCACTGGCACCGAGCCACGATGCCGGACGTCGAGCGCGCCTACGCCGACCACGGACTGCGTATCCGTCCCCGCTCCCGCGAGGCGATCGCGGCCCTGTTCGGCGACTTCGTCCAGCAGAGGCGGGGGCTGGCGGCGGTCGGTCGATGGCACAGCGAGAGCCGGCACGCCCGCAGCCCGGAAGAAAACTCCGCGGCCTTCGCCGGGATCGCGGTCAAACCCGGCCCATCCGACCGCCGTCTCCCCGCCGCTGAACGTGGCCGCGGCGGGGAGACGGCCCCCATCACCCCTCTGCGCCCCCTTCGCCGGGCACAGCCGCCCCGCCCCCCAGCGCCCGGCCTTTTCCCAAGGTTCCTCATGTGCCAGCACCAGCCCGCATGCCCGCCCGCCACAGCCCCCGACTGGGAAGCCGCGCAGCCCCTGGCCCACCACGCAGAGCAGGCCTGGAGCCTGTTGTGCAACGGGGTCCTGCTCTTCGAGGACACCGGTGCGCTGCTGCCCGACGGCCGCATCATCGCCCCGCACCGCCCCCTCGCCACGGCGTAGGGCATCCCGGCCCGCTTCGAGCCTGCCGAAGTCCGGGCCCACCCGACCGCCGTCTCCCCGCCGCTGTACCTGAGCGCGGCGGGGAGACGGTCTCCAACCCACCCACCCCGAAAGGGCTCTGCCGTGCAGTCCAGATACTCTCCCAGCCGGCCGGACCGGGACCGGGCCGTCGAAGACCGGCGAGCCGCGGAGGCCGATGTGGCGCACGCGGTCCGGCGCCACATCGCCACCCGGTGCACGCCGGGAACCCTGATCGCGGGGCAAATCGGCCGCGCGCGGACCGTGGCCGACCTCGCCAGCCGACTGGACGCGCCGACGTACTGGGTACACAGGGCGCTGAGCGCCTTGGAACGGGAAGGCGCCGTGGCCACCATGCCCATGGCCGGGGTCCTCGTCCTCGGCCCCGGGCAGCCGCACCCCGCCGACGCCGACCTCCAGCGCACGATCCGTGACCGTGTCGCCGCCGGCTTCTACCCGGCGGGCTCCGCGCTGCCGACCGGCCTTCTCGGCGACGAGTTCGGCCTGGACGCCCCGCAGGTGGCCCGGGCCTGCCGGTACCTGACCCACGACGACACACTGATCCACCACCACGGCCCCCACGGCCCCGGCTTCTACGTCCAGGCCCCCACCAGCCTGGAGGCCGCATCGTGAAAGAGCTCCAGGCCCCGGGCGTGACCCTGCGCTCCGACCGGTACGCCCGCCACCCGCTCGTCCTCGTCAGCGAGAAGGGAGGAGTGCGGTACTGGGGCGGCCGCCGCGAGGACCAGGTCGACCGCGACTTCGACGTCGACGTGCTGTGGGAGAAGTGGGCCGGCCCCTTCACCGGCACCCCCCTGTACGGGGAGTTCGACCCGCAGAATCAGCGCGACGCCGTCAACCGGCTGCTGTGCGCACACGGCATGCGCCACCCGGCCCAGGTCCCCGGTGAGGGAATGCTGTGGCTGCTGCGCGGGGACGGCGTCGAGCGGACGTGGCCGGCGGACATCGAGACGACGTCACCGCCGATCTGCCGCCCCCACGCCGAGCTCGCACTGGACCGGTGCCCGACCCTGCGCCGCGGCTACCTCGCCGTGCGCGTTCACGAGGTCGAGTACGTCGGGGTGAGAGGCCTCCTCTACGCGGACGGCGGCCCCGACGGCCTGGAGACCGTCTACTTCACCGACCCCGCCCGCCTGCGCTTCACCCTGGCCCGCTACCTCGTTCTCCGGCTCCGCGGCGCCCGCCCCGACCCCGACCTGTGAAAGGACCTGCCATGAGTTGGACCGAAGCCGACGTCCACGAACTTCTCCTGCTGCTGGGAGCCGCCGCGCGCTGGACCGACCACGTCACCGTCTCGCGCGACGGGACGGAGCCGCCCTGCCTACCGCACCTCGTGTGGCACGAGGCGGATGTGCTGTTCGGCGCGCTGGAGCCGGCCTCGGTCCAGGCGTGGCTGACCGGGGCGGACCTCAACGCGACGGCCGAGTCCTGCAAGAGCGGCGTGAAGGTCACCCTCGGGGACATCGCCGCGGGCGAGTACATCGCCCGCTGCCTGTCGGCACGCGCCGACAGCGCCCGGGCGTGCGTCACCCGCCTCGGGAAGGCGCTCCGCCCGCGGCGTGTGAGGGCCCAGCTGTCCGGCAGCCCCGCCGGGAAGGTGACGGTGACGATCTGGGAACTCGCCGGCTCTCCGGAAGCGGCCAACCTGGCGGCCGCGCTGGGAGCCGACGGGCTCGTCGAGGGCCTGAACCTCTACCTCACGGACGGCCAGGACATCTTCGAGGACCGGATGCGGTGGCTCCTGACCGGCGTCGTCGGAGCCGGCGTCTACGTCGAGGTGAAGCAGGGGTGCGACCACGACCCGAGCAGGCTCACGATCGAACTCACCGAGGACCAGGCCGACGCCCTCACCGCGCGGCTCACATGACGCCCCGCGCGCCGATGGCCGGCCCCGATTCCCATCCCGACCTGCAAAAGGAACAGTCGTGAGCGACGTCCATCAGATGTACGAAGTCCTCATGTCGGCTCTCCAGCGGACGGCCAGCCCCGCCGACGTCATCCGGGCCACGGACGAGACCCTGCCCCACCTCCGGTGGCACGGCAAGCGCGGCGCGTTCGGCGACTTCGACGTTGCCGTGATGCGGATGTGGCTGATCGGCGCCGAAGTCGACGCGACGGCGGAGATCGACCAGCACGCCATCAAGATCACATTCGCGGACGTCGCGGCCGGCCACCGCATGGCCCACGTGCTGGAGCTACCGTGACCGCCACCGTCCACCCGCTGATCCGCTCCCCGCGCGCCGACGGCCCTCCGGCCGGCCGGCTGCTGCTGGGCGCCTACCTGCGCCGCCTGCGCACGGACAAGGGCATCACGCAGGCCGCGGCCGCCAGCTCGATCCGCAAGAGCACGTCCACGCTGTTCCTGTACGAGAGGGGCGAGTCGCCCATCAAGGAACGGGACCTCCGCGACCTGCTCCGGATGTACGGCGCGGATGCCCGCGCCGTCACGCACGCCGTGCGGATCGGGCGCCGGGCGGACCAGCACGAGATCCATGACGCGGGCGGGAGGGCGGGGCGCCGGGTCGAGGCCGTCGAGGCCCTCGCCCTGGACATCACCGTCGTCGCCTGGTGGATCTGCCCGCCCACCCTCTACAGCGCGGCGGCCGCCGACGCGCCAACCTGGGCAACGGCGTGATCAGGCTGCACGCCCGGCCCCGCCCGAGCTGCCCCACCACCCTGCTGCTCGAAGAGCCGTTCCTGCGGCGCTCGCACGGCGACCCGGCCGCGCTGGCGGATCAGCTCCGGCACTGGGCGAACCTCGCGGCCGACGGCGACCTCACCGTTCGGATCGTGCCCCCGCTCGTCGCCTTCTCCCCGGGCACGGTCCTCCTGAGCCAGATCGCGCTCCGCAACGCCACGCTGTGGGTCGAGGAAGGCGTCGTACCGGCGTTCGCGACCGGACGGGCCGCGGTATGGCGCAGCCGGCTCCTGGACCGGGCCCGTGACGCCGCGGGCACCCCCGCCGCCGGCCTCGCCGCCCTACGCGAGGCGGCCGCCCACTGGACCACAACCGCCAGCAGCAGCCGGAAGGGCTTCCCGTGTACGTGATGAGACCGCTCACCGCCCCGGACTGGCCGGGAGGCCTGGATGGGCTGATCCAGGCCCGGCACGACCACCAGAATGCCCGTCGGCACGCCGTCAGCGGCGATGGGGCCGCCCTCGTCGACCTGGTCCGCCTGGAGTCCGTCCCGGCCGTGGTGCCCGTCGGAATGTGCGACTACGACACCCTCGTGGCCGCGTTCGCGCTCCGGATGGAGGACCCGCTGATCGGCTGGCCCGACGCGGAGCGCGCGGAACCGAGCCTGGTCGTCTCCTACGCCCACACCCACCCCCGGCATCGACGGCTCTTCCGGTTGATCACCCCGTGGCTCTGCGACTACGCGGCACGGCGGCCCGCACCGCCCCGGTGGGTCCGCGGCTCCGTGGGGACGTCGGCCGTGGCGGAGCACCTGCGCAACTGCGGTTGGCAGTCCGTGCAGCAGGCCCCCGCCCCGGGCCGCCCACGGCACCTCGTGCAGTGCGCACCACAGCAGAACGACATCCGCACCCTGATACGCAGCGAGGGCGAGCTCGCCCCGCCCGGCGGCACGGTCCGCCGGAGCCGGACGCCCCGCTCATCGAACTAGCCCCTGCCCCCTGCCCCCTGCCGGCCGCCGGCCGATGCTCGTTCCGGACCGGCGGCGCACGTCCCTGGCTCAGGCCGTCTCGGCCACTGCCAGGCCAGAAAGTGCCTATCCACCCCTGTCAGAGGAGCCTGTATGGCCATCATGACGAACGGACTGGCCCCCGCCGACGGCGAGTTCGACCTCGACGTCACTCTCGTGGAGTCAGCCCCGGTCATCTCGAAGCGCGACACCTCCGAGGGCGGCTGCGGAGCTACCTGCGGCGGCCACTCGTGCACCTCCGGCGTCGTCTGACCACTCACCTGTCCAACACCACCAGGAGGAACCATGGACCAGCCCAACGCCGCAACGACCGATTTCGAGCTCGACGTCACCCTCGTGCCGGTCGCTGACGAGGCCAGCCAGATCAACCTGACCGACGACGGCTGCGGCTCCACCTGTGGCGCCTGCACCACCGGCGTCCACTGATCCCTTCCCTGCCCAACGGCTGGTGCCGCCGCGGACCGTTCCGCGGCGGCACCAGCCGCAACCCTTCCCCTGTACCCGGAGGTGCAGTTTGCCCGCTTCGGCCCGCGCGTTCCGCTCCGGCGGCGTGGCGCTTGTCCGCGCCGCCGCCCATCCTGTGCCTCCGCTCTCCTCGTGGCCGGCGCTCGCAGATCGCGGGGCCCGAGGACGCGTCGACCAGGTCAACTGGCTGCGCACCGTGTGGGAGGCGGAGGACTTCACCGAGGGGCTCCGATACGCCAGCCCCTCCCTCGCCCAACAGGTGGCCCTGCTCCTGGCCGCCGAGGAACCCGCGGAACGCGATGTGCGGCGGGCGGTGATCTCCGTCGTGCGCTACCTGCTGCGGGCCCGGGCCCGCGCCACCCCCTTCGGCCACTTCTCCGGCGTCGCGCCCGCCCGCATCGGGGAGGCCGCACACGCACGGTGGGGCACGGAGCATCACGCGGTGGTGCGCGCCGGCGCGCAGTGGCTGGACGATGTCGTCCTGCGGCTGGAGGGGTGTCCGGAGCTGCTGGCGCGTCTGCCGGTCGTGGCCAACAACCTGGGCTTCATCCGCGGGGAGCAGCTGGTCATCCCGCACCAGCCCGACCGGCGCGCGGCGGGCACCGCCGGCGTGGACGCCTGCCTGCCGTACAAGGCGCCGGTCCGGGCAGCCCTGGCCGCGGCGCAGGCGCCGGTCGTCGCGGGCAATCTCGTGGCGCAGCTTTGCACCGGGTTTCCGGGTGCCGAGGAGGGGACGGTCGTGGGCCTGGTGGTCAAACTCGTCCGCCACGGTGCGCTGCTGAGCAGCCTGCGGGCTCCGAGTACGCAGACCGACGCGCTGGGGTATCTCGTGGCGGAGCTGGAGGCCGTCCGTGCGGAGGAACTCGCGCCGGTGGCCGGTCTGGTCCGCGCCCTGCGGCGTGTGCAGGCGGACATCGCACGCTGCAACAGCACGGCGCCCCGGCGGGCGCGTGCTGCGCGGGAGGCTGCGGCCGTGCGCATGACGGCTGTGACCGCGGTGCGCCGGCATCCGCTCGCGGTCGATCTGCGGCTGGACGCCTCGCTGACGCTGCCCCGCGCGGTGGCCGTCGAGGTGGAGCGCGCGGCGCTGGCCTTGGCCCGACTGAGTGCCGCCCCGTACGGGACCGCCGTCTGGAAGCGGTACCACATGGCGTTCTACGAGCGGTTCGGGCTCGGGTCGATGGTCCCGGTGGCGGACGTCGTCGCAGACAGCGGCATCGGCTACCCGTCCCCGGACGACGAACGGCCGCGGCTGTCGGAGCGGGACGAGGAGCTCTTACGACTGGCGCAGCGCGCCGCTGTGGAGGGTCGCGGCGAGGTCGTCGTGGACGACGCCCTGTTGGACTCCCTGGACAGCGGGCCCGCTGCGCCGCGGCTTCCCCCGCACCTGGAGGTCGGGGTGCGTATCCACGCCGTCGACACCAACGCGCTGGAGAGCGGGCAGTTCCAACTGGAGGTCGTCAGCGTCTCCCGGGGCGCCGGCGTCGGCACCGGCCGGTTCCTCGGCATCCTGGATACAGCCGACGCGGCCACGCTCACCGCCGAGCTCGCCGACCTGCCCACCGGCGACCGGGACACGATCGCGGTGCAGCTCTCCTACCCGCCGCTCGCGCCGGAGAACGCCCACCTCACCCGCACCCCCCGCGTGCTGCCCACCGTGGTCAGCCTGGGCGAGCATCACCGGCCCGGCGACCGGGACCTGGGCATCGGCGACCTGGCGGTGGGCTGCGACGGCACCCGCATGTTCCTCGCCGCTCCCGCTCTCGGGGTCCGCGTCGAACCGGTCGGCATGCACGCCCTGAACCTGCACGGCCACCACGCCCCGCCCATGGCCCGGTTCCTCTCCGAGATCAGCCGGTCCCAGTACGCGCAGGTGACCGCCTTCGACTGGGGCGCCGCCCGCACGCTGCCGTTCCTGCCCCGCCTGCGGTACGGGCGCACCGTCCTGTCCGCGGCCTGCTGGCGGCTGGAAAGCGACGAACTGCCCGGCCCGACCGCGCTCTGGGCCGTATGGGACAGCGCGTTCAACGCCTGGCGCGGCCGCCGCCGGCTCCCCCGGAATGTGTACCTGGCCGAGGGGGACCGGCGGCTCGCCCTGGACGTGGACGTCGAAGCCCACCGGGTGCTGCTGCGCCTCCACCTGGACCGCGGCCGGCCCGCCGTGCTCGGCGAAATCCTGGGCGGTGCGGGATGGTGCGGCGGCCGCGCGCACGAAGTCGTCATCCCGCTGAAGGCGGCCGAACCCGTCAGGTGGCCGGCCCTCCCCAGCCCGACCGCGGCCCGGACGGTCGGCCGCGGCCGCGGGCAGAGCCCCGCCGCCTCCCGGGTGGTCCTGGCCTCGCTGTACGGGGACATCCGCCGGCAGGACACGATCCTCGCGCGGCACGTGCCGGAACTCCTGGACCGGCTCGGCTCGCCGCGGTGGTGGTTCGTACGGTTCCGCGACCCGGAGCAGCACCTGCGCCTGCGATTCGCGCTTCCCGAGCCCGAGGCGTTCGGCTCCGTCGCCCGTACCGTGAGCACGTGGGCAGACGAGCTGAACACGGCCGGACTGCTGCGGGAGATCCGCTACCCCACCTCGTACCCGGAAACGGGCCGCTGGGGCTCTCAGGCGGCCTGGGACGCCGCCGAAGACGTCTTCCGCGCCGACTCCCACGCCCTGCTCACCCAGCTCCGGCAGACCGCCCGGCCCGGGGCGCGGGCCTTGGCCACCGCCCACATGATCTCCATCGCCGGCGCCTTCCAAGGCGACACGGTCCGGGGCATGCGCTGGCTCATCGACCACGTACCCGCGGCCGCCCCCGCGCCGATACCCCGGCACGAATTCAACGAAGCCGTCCGCCTGGCCGATCCCCGTCCGAGCTGGGGGGCGCTGCGCAGTGAGCCGGGCGGGCCGGCCATCGCGGACGCCTGGGCCCGCCGCGACCTCGCGCTGGCCGCCTACCGCCTGCACCTGCCGGGCCCGCACACCGCGGGCATCGACCCGGACGCGGTCCTCGGCTCCCTGCTGCACTGCCACTTCGTACGGGCCGTCCGGATCGACTTCGCCGAGGAGGCCCTGTGCACGTATCTCGCGCGGGCCGCCGCGCTGGCCTGGATCGCCCGCACCACCGGGAGCCTGAAGTGACCGAGCGCCTCATCCACGTGGTCGGCAACCGCCTCGCCCACCCGGCCACAGCCCCGGCCCTCGTCCGCAACCACCCGGGATGGCAGCAGTCCCTCGCCCGCGGCATCCCCGGTATCGCCCTCCTCCACATCGAACTCGCCGCCACCGGCCGGGCGCCGTGGCAGCCCGCGCACGACTGGCTCACCGCCGCGGCCGCCGCCCCGCTGACCGTCGGCCCCGACAGCCACCCCTTCCACGGCGGCCCCGCCCTCGCCCACGCTCTGGCCTGCGCCGCCGAACACCGGCCCGGCTCCTACCGCAGCGCCCTCCAGGCGCTCGAAGAGCAGATGATCGCCGACACCGATGCCCGCCTCGCCGCCGCGCACCTGCGCCTCGACCGCAAGCAGCCACCTGAGATCACCGAGTACGACGTGATCCGCGGCCTGACCGGCTACGGCGCCTACCTGCTCCGCCGCCGCCCCGACAGCCCGACCCTCCGGCGCGTCCTCGACTACCTCGTCCGCCTCACCCACCCGATCATCCACGACGGCGAGACACTGCCCGGTTGGTGGACGCTCTCCGGCCCGTCCGGCAGGCCCGACGCACGCTTCCCCGGGGGACACGCCAACGCCGGCGTCGCCCACGGCATCGCCGGCCCCCTGAGCCTGCTGGCCCTGGCCACCCTCCAAGGCATCGGGACCGACCGGCAGCACGACGCCATCGACGAGATCAGCCGCTGGCTGGACCACTGGACCAGCCCGCCCGGCGGCGGCCCGGCCTGGCCCTACTGGATCACCCGCGAAGAACACCGCAGCCGCTGCCCCCGCCCGGCCGGGGCCGTACGGCCGTCCTGGTGCTACGGGGCCGCCGGGCTGGCCCGCGCCCTGCAACTGGCCGCCCTCGCGCGCGGAGACGGCGCCCGCCGGCTCCGCGCCGAGCACGCCCTCGCCACCGCCCTCACCGACCCCGCCCGTCTTGCCGCCACAACCGACATCTCCCTGTGCCACGGCTACGCGGGCCTGGCCCACCTCGCCGCACGCGTGGCCGCCGACGCCCACGCCGAGACCCGCGCCCGGCTCGACAGCCTCATCCCCCACCTTCTGGAAGCCGTGGCCCCACCCGACCCCCGAGGGCAAGAGGAGGCGGCCGACGCCCTCCTGCGGACAGCGGACGGCAGCGGAGCGGGCCTCCTCGACGGCGCGGCCGGTGTCGCCCTGGCCGTACTCGCCGCCGGCACCGGCCGCACCGCCTCCCGCTGGGACACCTGCCTGCTCACCGCCTGACAGCGGACCCATCCCACTCAGACCACCGCACGAAGGAGCCCTTCCCCCATGGCGCTGTTCGACCTCATGGCCGACCGCTGGCACGGAGAGAACCCGGTCAACGAGGCCGCGATCATGGTCCGCACCCTCGCCCCCCGAATCGCCCAACCGGCCGACTGGAACCGGTCCAGGGCCTACGCGGAACCCGTCCTACGGTTCCTGAAGGAACACAGCCACCAGTGGATCTCCGTCCGACAGATCGGGGAGTCCTGTTCCATCCCCGATCGCCGGACGGTGGAACTCGTCATGTGCCTCAACGCTCTGGTCGATGCCGGCCACCTCGTGGAAGGGCCCGCCACCCACTACGCGTACGGCATCCCGAACACCCTGGGCCGCATCGACCACATCGACGCCCGCCGGGACGCCGCAGGCCGCCACTCCCTCCCCCTGCCGCCCGAGATCGCACAGACACTGATCCCAGGCGGCGCACGCGACCAAGCGCTGGACCTCATCCCCACCCTTCACGCGCACTTCGCGAAGAACAGCGCCGGCTACCGACCAACCTGGATCGAGATCTGCCTGGAGCTGGGCCTCGATGAACACAAGGACGGCATGATCCTCTACTTTGCCCTGGGCGCCATGGCCGCCCACGGTCACCTCCGGATGCTGCCCTCCGCCGACGTGCGCGGGCCCCGATGGGAACTGCCTCCCACCGCCTGAACCGCCCACCCCACTGCCGGAAAGGATCCGGATGGACTGGCAGCAGCTCAACATCACCTTCGCCGACCGCGCTACCGGCCGGCAGGCGATCCAAGACACCATCGGACCCGCCCTCGCCGCAGCCGAAGACGCCGGCCACGTCCACGCCTGGTGGTACATGAACAAGCAGCCCTGGCCGCTGCGCATCCTCAGCCCGTCACCGGTCCCGCCCGCCGTCACCACCCCGCTCCACGCCCTGGTGGCCGCCGGGAAGATCGACCACTGGTTCCCCGCCACCTACGAACCCGAGACGTTCACCTTCGGCGGCCCCACGGCCATGGACGCCGCCCACGCACTGTTCCACCAGGACAGCAGACACCTCCTCGCCTACACGCCCGGCCCCGCCGCCCGGCACATGGGCCGACGCGAGAGCACCGTGGTGCTGTGCAGCACGATGATGCGCGCCGCCGGACTCGACTGGTACGAACAGGGCGACGTCTGGGCCAAGGTCGCCGACCTGCGCACCGACCCCACCACCGCGGCGGCCGCCCCGGCCGCCCCCCGGTACAGCCGGGCCATGCGGCGCCTGATGACCGTCGACACCCGGGCGCTCACCGAACCCGGGGCTGTCCTGGACGGCCACCACGGCTGGGTGACCGCCTTCGAGGTCCTCGGGAAGGCCCTGGCGCGGCTCGCGCACCGGGGCGAGCTGACCCGCGGACTGCGCGCCGTCCTCGCCCACCACGTCATCTTCCACGCCAACCGTGCCGGTCTCCCCCTCGGCGACCAGCACACCATCTCCACCATCGCCCGAGAGGTAGTCATGGGATCGAGTGACAACAACGCGTTGCCCACGGGGGCCGCGTCCAACGCCGATAGCGTCAGCGCGGTGAACACCGACACGACGTCCGAAGCCGCACGTCTCCGCAACCGCCTGGTCGACCAGATCCGCGTGAACGGCCACGCCACAACCCCCGAGGTCGAAGCCGTCCTGCGGACGGTGCCCCGGCACGTCTTCGTGCCCGGCGCCTCCCTCCACGACGCGTACGCGGACGCGCCGGTGAACATCAAGTACGACACCGACGGCAAGACCGCGATCTCCTGCGCCTCCCAGCCGGGCGTCGTCGCGCTCATGCTCGACCAGCTCAGCGCCCAACCCGGCGACAAGGTGCTGGAACTGGGCGCCGGCACCGGCTACAACGCCGGTCTGATCGCCCACCTGGTCGGCCAGAGCGGACACGTCACCACCATCGACGTCGACGAGGACCTCGTGGACGGCGCCCGCACCCACCTGGCGGCCGCCGGGATCACCAACGTGGAGACGATCACCCGCGACGGGGCCCTCGGCCACGCCGAAGGCGCTCCGTACGACCGGATCATCGCCACCGTCGGCGCCCACGGCATCCCCCACGCCTGGCTCCACCAACTCGCCCCCGGCGGCCGCCTCGTCGTCCCCCAGCGTCTCAAGGGCAGCGTCTCGCGCTCCATCGCCTACGAGCAGCACGACGGCAGGTGGGTCTCCCTCGGCAGCCAGATGAACACCTTCATGCCGCTGCGGCGTGGCATCGCCGACGACGACCGACGCGTGATCGCGCTCAGCACGGACGGCACCGTACGGCTCCAGGCCCCCGCCGGCCAGCACATCGACGCCGACGCCCTCGCCGGGGTCCTGGAGCAGCCGCGCGTCGAACACTGGACGGGCGTCACCGTGCGCGCCATGGAGTCACCGGAGTGGATGGAGCTCTTCGTCTCCTGCACCCTGCCGTCCGGACTCGTCCGGATGCTGTTCCCGCAGACCGCGAAGGGCACCCACCTCACCGAAGACCCCTACCCGTCCTCGACCGCCGCCGTCGACAAGGGCGCCGTCACCTACCTCGCCCGGCGCCTGTCGGACGAGAAGACCCCCGAGGGAGGCAAGCTCTGGGAGTTCGGCGTCATCGGCCACGGCCCCGGCAGCGACGCCCTCGCCGCCCAGGTCGCCGAAGCCGTGCAGACCTGGGACCGCGAGTACCGCGGCCGCGAAGCCACCTTCGAGATCCAGGCCCCCGACGCCCCCGTCATCGAGGAACGGCCCGGCCGGTTCGCAGTCGACACCCCGCTCAACCGCATCGTCATCGACTGGCAGTGACCTCCAACAGGCACAACAGCGGTGCCCTCCGGCCCCGGGCCGGCGGGCACCGCCCCGGTTCACGCCCACCATCCCCGGGAGTGCCCATGGACCCGCACGGCCCGACAGCCCGGCGCTTCCCCCTCGTCGCCCGCTTCCGCCCGGCCTGCCTGCCCCTGCCCGAACGCGTGCAGGCCCTCGTCGCACTGGCCGACACCGCGCACAGCACCGGCGCCCAAGGGACGGCGTCCGCCGTCTTCAACCAGGCCGCGCTCATCGCCTCCGACACCGGCCTCCCCGAGCTCGCGCGCACCGTGTGCCACCGGCACGCCGCCGCCTACCTCCACGCCTGCCCTCTGCCCTCGATGACCGCGATCCGTGCACTGGAACCCGTCGTCAACCTCGCCCGCCTCCAGATCCGCGCGGGCAACGGCGACGACGGCCGCGAACGTCTCCTGCGGCTCTACCACACCGTCAGGCAGGACACCGAAGCCCGGTTCGAGAACATCACGATCCCGGCCGGTCTCGTCGCCACCCCCGGATCCCGCGAGGAGGTCCGCAGATGGCTGTGGCGCGTCATCCTCGCCGACGGCGCCCGCACCCTCACCACAGCCGGACGCTGGACCGAAGCCCTCGCCCACGTCGAGGAGCACCACGGCGTGGGAAAGCGCATGTTCGACGGCCGGCAGATAGCCATCCTGGCCACCCTCGCCGCCGGGACGCCCGACGGCACCGCCGCCCTCCTCATGCAGACAGAACCCGGAGAGCCGTGGGAACAGGCCGTCACCGGCGCCCTCACCGTCCTGTGCCGCCAGGCCGCGCACCGGCCCGTCGCCCATCACCTCTCCGAGCTGGAGCACACCTACCTCACCCACCAGGCCGGCCACGGCACGACGGTCTTCGACATCCGCCTCGGCCTCACCGTCCTGGACACCATCGGCACCCCTACACCCGCAGCACACCGCATCACCGAAGACCTCTTCCGACGCACCACAGCAGCCAACGACGGCTACGCCGCACGTGAAGTCCTCTCCCACCCCCAGTTCACCGAACTCGCCACACCGCAGCAGGCCCAGCACTGCCGAGACCTCGTACAGGCCTGCGCCCTCGGCCGCGGAACGCTACCGGCCAACCTGCGAGACGACCTCGCTGAAGCCCTGAACGTCGCAGACCACGTGATCCGGCGCAGCCTCGAAGCCGTGACATAGGAGACCCGACGCCTCCAGATCACTGGGGACTGCGCACGCCCGAGCCCTCGTTCAATGTCCACGCGCCCGAGCCCGGGGACGTGGACACACGCCTTCCGATGACGCTGCCCGGGCATCACGGGTCTTCCCGATCCTCCGGTGAGGCGCTCCGGCCGCAGACACAATAGCGGCATGGATCTCATCGCCAAGGTGGCCTGCCGCCGGTGTCCCACGGCTGTCGAGCTCACCATCCGCTCGGCCGAGCACGCCAAGAGCGAGGTGGAGGCGGCCGGCTGGACCGACCACCCCAGCGGCTACGGCCACCTGTGCCCCACCTGCTCGAAGCCGCCCGCCGAGCGCCCTGGTCCGTACGTGCCGGACCCGTCGAGCCATGGGTGGAGTGCATGGATGATCATGCCGATGCTGCGGGCCGGCGGGTTCAGCCACGAACCCGGCCGCGCCCTCTGAGCATCGGGCCCCGACTTCTGCTGGGAGGAGTCGGTGAGGCGGGACGGTGACGAGTAGCTCGACGGTGCCGAGCTGTGCGTCCGGGTCCACTACGCAGTGGGCCGGGCGAAGATGAAAGGCCCCGTCGGTACGTACACGGCCGCGGACCAGGCGCACCACCGTGCGGGTCTGGACCGTCTCACCCGATACCTCGCCGACCAGGGGTACAGCGTCATCGAGGACGCGCGCGGCCGCGAGAAGACGTACCTGATCGTCTACCGGCTGTCCGGACACGAGAGCGATGTACCCGCAGCGACGTACGCCTGAGAGCGGCGGTGGTCCGTCGCGGACGGGATGCGGGGCAGACGCTGCTGCGCCTCACCGTCCGTGCAACCGCTCGGAGTCGAATCAGGCCACGCCGCTGCGGGGGCCAGGGGGTAGGCGGTGGGCGAGGCGCCTTCGGCGGAGCTCTGTTCATGCTGAGCCACCAAGGCACTTGTCCAGCCTTGCAATGAATACCGGCACCCCCATGCCCCTAAGAAGCTGTGTTGGGTCCTTACATGACAAATTGAATTAGGTTTCCATGCAGCTCAGGGACTTGTCGTTTCGGTCTCGTCCAGCAGGAAGGGCGATCCGGGAGCTTCAGGAGTCCAGCCCTTCTCGCGGGCGGCTTGAACGGCGGCAGCGACGCTGGAGGGCAGAACGGGAAAGGTCAGTTCGCTCATCCAGTTGCCAGGATGGGGGCGATCGGTGCGGACCATGAGCGTGGTACCCGGAGCATCCGCTTGTTCAACCGCATAGGTCAGGGGTGACCAGGACATTCCTTGGTCGTAGGTCGGCCGTCGTCGCACTCTCCATCTGTAGGCGACGCCGTTGACGACGATGCGGCGTGAGCCCTTCTTGGGCAGTGTCATGTTCGTCCTTCTGCCTTAAAAGACCCAGCGTACGGTGGCGGCATGGGAAAGATTGTCCGGCTCCGGCTGGTCGCCGTCGCGAAGGACGACGGCGGGCCGCGGCGGTGCCGCGGGTGCGGGAAGCCGTTGATGCCGAAGGCGAAGGTGACGGCGGTGTTCTGTGAGACCGCGTGCCGTTCGAGGCACTGGCGGCGGATGCGGCGGGCGAGGGCTCGGACCGAGACGGTGAAGGCCGGCGTGAGCGCCTGGTGCCCGCAGTGCGGGGTGTCGTGGACGGTCGGGGTCGACCGCGCGGTCTCGGCGGTGTACTGCTCTCCCACCTGCCGCAAACGGGCCTGGCATTCGCGGCGCGCGCGGCCGCGTGGGGTGTGAGCCTGCGCGTTCGATGGACACGGAGCTGCTTCGGGCGCCGGGTCCGTACGCCCTTGGCTGCCGGTCGAGGCGGTCGGATGGTGCGAAGTGAAGGGCTTCCAGGGCGAGTTGACGGCACATGCGGGTGTCGCACCCGGGGCTCGTGGGGGTGTCCGGATGACCGGGATGGTCGGCAGTGTGACCCGGCAGCGCTACGACGAGCTGGTCAAGCTGGGGCGGGACTGGGTCGAGACGATGAGCCGCGTTCAGTGGCAGCTCGGGGACGCGGCCGAACTGGTAGCGGTTCACCAGCGCGTCTCCGTCGTTACCGGGCCGCCTTGCGGAGAATATCCCGTTCTTCCTCGAGCTCGCGGATCCTCTTGCGGGCGGCGGCCAGCTCCGCCTGGACGCCGTCGTCGACGGCCTGCGAAGTGGCCGGCGGTGCGGAGTGGGCGCCAGGTCGGCGGCCGTCGGCGGCCCGGATCCAGTTCCGCAGCGTCTCGGTGTTCACCCCGAGATCAGCGGCGACCGACTTGATCGTCGCTCCCGGCCTCGACCGGTACAGCGCGACCGCGTCCGCCTTGAACTCGGCGGGGTAGTGCTTCATCCCCACGGGGACTCCGTTCTCCTGGACCATCAAGATCCAAGTCTCTCCGGTGTCCAAAATCCGGGGTCAAGGTCCGTCGGCGATCCGCGGGGAGAACTGGTAGCCGCAGATCGCGAACAGCCCGAACACGATGTCCGAGTACGAGGCGGTATCCGTGATCACGGTCTGCGGCTTCGGGCCGCCGTCCCGGTTGTGCAAGGCGTCGAGGATGAACAGGGAGTCCCGCAACGTGCCCGGGACCACGACCCCGCCCAACCCCATGACCTGGTCGTTGACCACGTTCAGCCACGTTGCCCCCTTATGCCGCAAACCGAACTATTTAGGGCTGTATCCGGCGTGGAGGGACTGCACGGGGACGGTGAAGCGGACCCCGTCGGCCGAGGCGATCAGCCCGCCGCCCCACGCCCGCACCACGTCGATGCCGCGCTGGGCCTCGATGAGCATCCCGTTCGCCGCCGAGATCGTCTCGGCCCGTAGGTAGCCCTGGTCGACCTGGACCAGGCGGCCACGGGTCAGGGCGGGCACGTTCGGCTTCACCACCGGCGTCAGCCCCACGTTGCACGCCTCCGACAACAGCAGCGCGCACACGCTCAGCTCGAACTCCTCCATCGAAGGGTCGGCGCCGGAGATGTGCGTGAACGCCGAGGTCATACCCGTCAGGTCGGCGACCTCCAGGAGCAGCTCGGGGAAGTCGACCTTGGGCAGCATGCCGTTGGCGAGCTGGCGGAACGCGGGCATCAGCTTCGGCTCAGCCGCCGGCCCCAGCCGGTCCAGGACCAGCTTGCCGTCCTTGAACGACACCGCGCTGTTCGTCGGGAGCCCGGCCACCACCTGGTGGTAGGCGCCGTGCAGCGCTCCGGCAAGTTCGGCAAGGTGGGCGGCGGGCTCCGCCTCCAGCCCGAGCGCGGTCAGCACGGTCGGCTGCGCGCTCTCCCACCGGTCCCCGGCCAGCAGCTTGGCCCGCGGGTCGCCCCACCGGTCCCCGCCGCGCGCGTACACATCGCGCCGGCGCAGGGCCCGGTGGAGGTGTTCCAGCACGCAGAACGAGTACGCCGCCTTGTCCGCCAGGCCCGGCTCGGCGCCGGGGGCCGCGAAGACCAAGCGCCGCCAGGAACCGGTCACCAGCTCCCGCTCGACCTCGGTGGCGGGGAGCTTCTTGCGGTGGATCAGGTGCGGCAACTGCTTGAGCGCCTTCACGACGGGGGCGCCGGCTT
Source organism: Streptomyces subrutilus (assembly GCF_008704535.1). Taxonomy (NCBI): domain Bacteria; kingdom Bacillati; phylum Actinomycetota; class Actinomycetes; order Kitasatosporales; family Streptomycetaceae; genus Streptomyces; species Streptomyces subrutilus. The sequence continues at coordinate 7,129,447 of NZ_CP023701.1, read as the reverse complement.
CGACCGCGCCGAAGTCGACGACGTCGACCAGGAGCCGGATGAAGCCGCGGACCGTGCCGTAGCGGGTGGCGAGCGCGGCACGCCACTCCTCGTCCTCGTCGCCCTCCTCGTCGGGGACGACCTCGGCGATGATCGCGAGGGCCTCGGCGAGCTTCTCGCGCGGGACGGCCTTCTCGATCGCCGCCCACGCGTCCACCACCGACACCAGCTCCCCGTCCTCGGTGGCCGGGGCGGTCTCCAGCAGCACCCCGACGGCCTTCGCGACCCGCCCGGCCGCCCGCTTCAGCTTCGGCAACGCCTTCAGCTTCTCCTCCTTGCCAACCCTGTCCGCCCGCGCCAGCAGGCGGGAGGCCATCAGGACGTCGAGGAGGTCCAGGGCGTCATCCACGCTCGCCGACTCCAGATGCCGCACCGTCGCCAGCAGCGTCGCCGTCTTCCGGCTCTCCTCCAGCTCCCGCAAGGTCGGCGCCTTCGAGCCCATCCCGTACCGGGCCATCCGCGCCCCCGGCACCACCGACGTGGGCACCAGATGTGCGCCCAGGCCCCGGACGTCTTTCGCCCGCTCCAGCGCGGCCGTCATCGCCGACCCCGACACCCGCATCGGGACGGTGCGCAGCCGCTCCAGCTCCGAGACCCGCTTGCCCTCCGGGACTTTCAGCAGATCCCGCATCGACTGCCGCAGCTCGTCGGGCACCGCTTCGTCGAGCGTCCGGTACAGCGCCGCGTTCTCCGTCGCGCGGACCTCCGCCACCAGCCGGGTCAGCGTCGTGATCCCCGGCAGCAGCACCCGATTGTCCACCAGCCACACCACCGCCCGGTCGAACAACGCCCGCGGCCCCTCCAACGACGCCCACACCCGCGCCGCCAAGAAGCCACGCACCTCCGCCTCGGCCGCCGAGAACTCCCGGTAGCCGTAGGCGTCCCGGATCTCCCAGGTGTGCTCGTACGCCGTCTTCGGCCGCGCCGTGTAGTCGTCCAGGCAGGCCGGGTCCAGGTGTAACTGCTCGGCGACGAACGCCACCGTCGAGGCCGGCACCGCGACCGGGTCGTCCAGGAGGAACGTGCCGAGCATCCGCACGGTGCCCCACTGGACCGCCCACCCCAGCTTCGTCGCGTCCCGGCGCTTGCCCGCCACGAGTTCACGGGCCCGGCCATCGAGGCGGAAGAACTGCTCCAGCTCGCCCGGAGTGGGATCGGCGGCGAACCGGCCGAAGCGCGAGACCTGGTCATCAGAGAGGAAATCAACTGGCATGAACCGGAACGTAGGGCTGCTGACCAGGCGATACAGCCCCAGTCACCGAACCGGTATCAAGATCGCGGTTCTACCGCCAAAACCCGGTCGGATCCTCCCCGAGGGCCATCACCTGCGCGAGAAGATCATGCACTTCGATCACGAGCGGATCCCGGAGCGCGTGGTCCACGCCCGCGGGGCGGCCGCACACGGCGTCTTCCAGGGGTACGGCACGGCGACCGGCGTCACCAAGGCGGCGTTCCTGGCCAAGGACGCCGAGACGCCCGTGTTCGTCCGGTTCTCCACGGTGCTCGGCTCACGCGGATCCGCGGACACTGTCCGCGACACCCGGGGCTTCGCGACGAAGTTCTACACGGACGAGGGCGTCTTCGACCTGGTGGGCAACAACATCCCGGTCTTCTTCATCCAGGACGCGATCAAGTTCCCCGACGTCATCCACGCCGGCAAGCCGCACCCCGACCGCGAGATCCCGCAGGCGCAGAGCGCGCACGACACGTTCTGGGACTTCGTGTCCCTGCACACCGAGGCCACCCACCACACCCTGTGGAACATGTCCGACCGCGGCATCCCCCGCTCCTACCGGACGATGGAGGGCTTCGGCGTCCACACCTTCCGCCTGGTCAACGCCGAGGGCGACGGCACGCTCGTGAAGTTCCACTGGAAGCCCAAGCTCGGCGTGCACTCCCTGGTCTGGGAAGAGGCGCAGATCGCTGCAGGGGTCGACCCCGACTTCCACCGGCGCGACCTCGCCGACGCCATCGAGGCCGGCGCCTTCCCGCAGTGGGAACTGGGCATCCAGACGTTCCCCGACACCCCGGAGCAGACCTTCGCGGGCATCGACCTCCTCGACCCGACGAAGCTCGTTCCCGAGGAACTCGCGCCGGTGCAGCCGATCGGGTTGCTGACGCTGAACGCCAACCCGTCGAACTACTTCGCAGAGACCGAGCAGGTCGCCTTCCACGTCGGCCACCTCGTGCCCGGCATCGACGTCACCGACGACCCGCTCCTCCAGGGCCGGCTCTTCTCCTACCTCGACACCCAGCTCACCCGTCTCGGCGGCCCCAACTTCGGGCAGCTCCCCATCAACCGCACCCACGCCCCGGTCAACGACATGCTCCGGGACGGCATGCACCAGACCGCCGTGCACCGCGGCGTCGCCCCCTACCGGCCCAACAGCCTCGACGGCGGCTGCCCCTTCCTCGCCGGGGCGGACGCCGGAGCGTTCATCGAGGTACCCGCCCACGTCGCGGAAAGCCGCAAGGTCCGCGAGGCCCTGGCCTCCTTCGACGACCACTTCCGCCAGCCGCGCCTGTTCTGGCTCAGCATGACCCCGCCGGAGCGCGAGCACATCATCGCCGCCTACACCTTCGAGCTCGGCAAGTGCTACGAACAGGCGATCAAGGAAAGGGCGCTGGCGATCCTGGCCAACATCGACCCGCAGCTCAGCGACCGGGTCGCCGCCGGACTCAGCCTGCCCGCCCCGGCCGCCCCCAGCCGGCTCCTCGACCCCGAGCCCAGCCTCGCGCTCTCCCAGCTCGGCGGGACCTGGCCCTCGGACGGGCGCGTCATCGGCATCGTGACCGACTCCGCCACCGATCTGGACGGCATCAGGTCCGTACGCCAGGCGGTCCTGGACGCGGGGATGGTTCCCCTCGTCGTCGCCCCCGCCGGCGGCACGATCGCTGCCGGCGGCGAGTCGATCACCGTCCAGCGGACCTTCGCCACCGCCCGCTCCATCGAGTTCGACGCGCTCCTCGTGGCCGGCGTTCCCGGGCGGGGTGCCGACGCCTACGGCGCACGCGACGCCCAGGCCGCAGACGCAGCCCCGTCCGCCGCCGACCCAAGGCTCGTCCTGCTCCTGGCCGAAGCCTTCCGCCACGGAAAGGCGATCGGGCTGTGGGCGGGCGCCGACACCATCCTGTCGCCCGCTGGGATCCCCGCCGACGCCCCCGGTGTCGTGCACAGCGAAACCGGCAGCAGCACTCTGGAGCAGGTCGCCCAGCTGCTGGGCGCGCACCGCGTCTGGGAACGCTTCCCCGCAGGCATCTGGCCTCCACACTGGCGTACCGCGTCCACGAACCGTGGGCGCGGTACGCCAGTCTCGCTGTCTTCTTGCCGGCTGCGGTGTCGTCCGGTCTTCTTGTCCACGAGCTCAAGCGCCTCGCGCGCAACGCGGCCGAGCTGATGACGCTGGCCGCCGAGCTCCAAGCCGGCGGCATCCAGCTCGAACTCCTCACCAGCCCGCTCACCGGCATCTACGACCCGGGCGGCATGGGCGCCATGTTCTTCGCCGTCCTCGCCGTCGCCGGGCACATCGAGCGCAACTACATCCGGGAGAAGGCCCTCGAAGGCCAGGTGGCCGCCGTCGAAGAGGGCAACCACGGCGGACACCACTTCGATGCCTCCGGGCTGCAGCCGGCAGGCCTGACACTGCCAGGGTGTCGTGGGCCTGGTCCTTGCCAAAGTCTCCGCCCCCGCTGAGCCAGGTTCTGGCAGACCGCGACTGCGCGGCTCAGCGCCTGGACCTCCGCGGCCCCGCTTCGCAGGGCGTGTCGTGGGAGCCCGGCGGCCCAGGTGCGCCGAGGCTGAATTCGGCGCCGTGTCAACTCCGCCAGGTACGTGCCGAGGCGGGTGGATCTCCTCCTGGGCACTGGCAGGGATCTCATGGCGTGAGATCTCCGTGTCACGTCAAGAGCGCGGCAGGGGGCTGGGGGGCGCCGCGCACGGGCGTGTCGTCGTTCGCACGCCGGCTTGGTGCCTACTGCGCACCACCCTGGCGGTGCTGTCACTCTCAAGGGCCGAGAGGTTCTCCTCACGTCCTTGGGAGTTACTCATAGGTACCAACCGTCGTCGGGCTGGGAAGATCATCAAAACGGTGGGGCGCTTGGCTGCTGAGGAGGCCGAGCGCACCGCAGGCGGCCGCCGTGGAGGCGGCGATGCGGCAGTCGTACGGGCGCGGGCGGTGCGGCGGGCGCTGGAGGATCTGGGGCCGCTGTACATCAAGGTGGGGCAGATGCTGTCGACCAGGCCGGACATGGTGTCCGCGGCCATGGTCGAGGAGTTCCAGAAGCTGCACGACCATGTGGCGCCCAGCCCGTTCGCGGAGTTCGAGCCGGTGTTGGCCGGAGAGCTGGGGGCGGACTGGCCTGCGGGGTTCCGTGACATCGACACGGATCATCCGATCGGTACGGCCTCCCTTGCGCAGGTCTACCGGGCGGTTTTGGCGGATGGGACTCCGGCGGCGGTGAAGATCCAGCGCCAGGGTGTCCGCGAGGTGATGGACGCCGACATGAAGCTGCTGAGCAGCCTGGCTCGTTTCGCCGGGCGGCGTGCGCCGCGGCTGAACGCGGTGATCGACTTCGAGGCGATGCTGGCCGTTCTGTTCGATGCGATGCGCCCGGAGCTGGACTTCGTCGTGGAGGCGCGGAACATGAAGACCGCCCGCAAGGCCGCGGCCGGCTTCAAGCACATCGCGGTACCGGAGGTCCTGCGGGCCACCCCCCGGGTGCTGGTCCAGACGCTGGCCCCGGGCTGTTCCATCCGAGAGGCGGACCCGGCGTCGTTCCCCCTTCAGGAGCGGCTGCACATCGGCCGTGACCTGCTCGCCTTCATGTACCGCGGCTACTTCCTCGACGGCTGGTTCCACGCCGATCCCCACCCGGGGAACATCTTCGTCCAGCCGGGGTCGCCCGCCCATCTGATCGACTGGGGCATGGTCGGACGAATAGACCGCTCCCTGGGCACCCATATCCTGCGGGTTCTCCTCAGCGTCGCACAGAACGACGGTGCCGCTCTCGCCCAGGCGTGGATCGAGCTCGGGGATGCCACACCGTGGGCGCAGGTCAGCGGCTTCCGGGCGGACATGGTGGCTCTCGTCCCGAAGGTCGCGGATGCTTCCCTGGAAGACCTCGACTTCGGTCTCACGCTGACGTCGGTCCTTGAGCACTCGACGAAGCGCGGGATCAAGACCAGCCCGATGATCGCCGTTCTCGGCAAGTCCTTCGCCAACATCGAGGGTTCCATCCGGTACCTGAGCCCCGAGCTGTCCCTCCTCGACGTGTTCGGGGAGGAACTGCTCTCCATCGTCGAAGGCCACGCCATGAGGTATGTGTCAGGCCCGCAGGCCGTCCATGCCCTCTTGGAGGGCATCGAGGACAGCGTGCGGACGCCCCAGCAGCTACGGGGGATCATCCGTGATCTCGCCGAACACCGGACGGGCGTGAACGTCGCCCCGCAGCGGGGTGAGGCTGCCGCAGTGACGCTGGCGGCAGGTGCCGCCCGCCGGCTTCGCGACGCGGCACTGCTCACCATGGCGATCTTGTGGTGGCGCCGGACGCACGCTGGGCAGTAGGAGGGCCGATCCGTGCCTGGTTGCCGGACGAGCCAGGTCGTTCTCCGCGACCGGCTTCGGCGGACCGGGGCGGGAGCACGGCGCGGTGGACACCCAAAGGGGGACGTCCGCGGCCCGGTGGCGCTGAGCCACCGGGCCGCGGTGCGCCGGTCGCAGGAGATGGTCGAGGTCAAGGGGGCGGGTCAGCGTAGTTGTTGCCACCACCAGGCGATCGAGGGGCAGGGCAGGGGTTCGGTGCTGGGGTCGCTGGGGTGGTCGGTGAGGGTCAGCGGGATGGGGGCGGGGTTGCTGGGTGGGAGCTGGGTGCGGGGGGTTACGGCGGTGTAGCGGGCGGAGTTGGATCCCCAGTCGAGGTTGGAGCGGATGGCGTAGTCGAGGTCCGCGACGTAGGCCTTCGCGGGGGCGCTCAGCCTGGGGAATTCCTGCTCACGGAGGCGTAGGAACAGTGTCGTCAGGCGGTCTCGCATGGCCACGGCCTGGTGGAGGGCTTGTTCGGGCGGGCAGTCGTTCAGCCGGGCGAGCACCATCACGATGTTGATGTGGGTTCCGTCGATGAGGCTTTCGCGGTTGTAGGAGAGGAGATCGTTGTCGAGGGCCATCATCAGGAATGACGACTCCTGGAGTGCGCGCATGGCGGGTGAATGGAATTCGTCCCCGGGGATCTCCTCGCCGGTGGTGATCTCCGACCAGGACAGGCTGGCGGCGCCGCCGGCGTTGAGCATCCGCAGGTGCAGGAACTCGTCCAGGCTGGCGGGGGTGGGGGCGGCCATCCCCCACAGGATGGCGTGGAACCACTTGCGGTGGGCCTCGACGAACCGGTGCAGCTGGGTCGGGGTGGCGACGGCTTGGACCGAGGCCATGAGGGACTGCAGCGCGGCGACCGGTCCGGTCTGTTCCGCCGTCGGTTCGGTGGCCGGGGACTCCATGACGCGGAGGAGGTGGCTGGTGAGGCTGATCGCCGAGGCGAGCTTGGTGACGTTGACGGCGGTTTCCATGCGGACGTCGTCGACGTAGAAGATCCAGTGCAGCCATCGCGCGGTGAGCGCGACGCGGTCGGTGAGGCCTTCGGGATAGATGCGGGCCATGGCCTCCGCGTAGTGTCGTGCGATGACCCAGGCCCGGTCGATGTCGCTGGTGTAGAGGTGGTAGCGGTCCATCCAGGCCCGGGAGTCGCGTTCGATGCTGTCGTACTCGGGGTGAATCGCGGCGTCGATGGGGCAGTACAGCGGCGGCAGCCGCAGCAGGTTCGGTGCGCTCGGGTCCGGGATCGTGTGCATGGCGTTCTCCGTCGGTAGTGCGGAAGGGATGGGCTGGGCTCCCGGCCTCAGGAGGTACGGGTGGCCACCGCAGCGGCCATCGTCCGCAGGAAGGCGACGGCCGGAGGCCGCAGCGGTGCGTGGTCGAGGACGGCCAAGGCCTGCTCGTACCGTTCGGTGATCAGGTTCTCGACGGTGGCCTGAGCTCCGGTGTCGGTGATGATCTGGCGCATCCGTGCCGCTTCGGCGCAGGTCAGGTACGGGTTACCGAGGCCGGCGTGCAGGGTGTGAGCCTGTGCCGGGGTGGCACGCGCCAGAGCGGTGGCGGCGAGCACGGTCTGCTTGCCTTCCCGGAAGTCATCCATGACGGACTTCCCGGTGCGCTCCGGTGCTCCGTACACGCCGAGCAGGTCGTCGCGGAGCTGGAATGCCTCGCCCAGCGGCAGCGCGTAGGCCGAGAGCGCGGCGAGCACGTCCGGGCCGGCTCCGGCGAGGTGCGCACCGAGGTGCAGGGGACGTTCGCAGGTGTATTTGGTGGTCTTGTAGCGGATCACGCGGCAGGCCGCGCTGACGGTGGGGAGGGTGGTGGGGGTTGGTCCGGAGGCCAGGAGGTCGAGGTACTGGCCGACGAGGGTTTCGGTGCGCAGGGCGTTCAGCAGGGGCCAGGCGCGGCTGGCGTGTTCGGTGGTCGGGCTGGGGTGGGAGGTGTGCAGGAGCTCGTAGGACCAGCCGAGTGCGAGGTCGCCCAGGAGGATCGCGGCGTTGGTGCCGAGGGTGTCGGCGTCGGGCCGGCCGGCGTGGTGGGTGGCGAGGCGGTGGTGGGCGGTGGGCTTGCCGCGGCGGGTGGGTGAGGCGTCCATGATGTCGTCGTGGATCAGGGCGAACAGGTGGAACAGCTCCAGCGAGGCCGCCACCCGCCAGACCGCCGGCGGGGGTGCCAGGTCGCTTGCGGCCTGCCAGCCCACCAGGCACAGCACGGGCCGGATCCGTTTCCCGCCCGCTGCGATCATGGTGCGCAAAAGGTCCGTGAACAGGGCGAGTTCAGGGAGGTCGGCGGCGGCGCGGACCTGCCCGTCGAGGAACTCGTACAGCATGGTCTCGATGGTCGCGGGCACGGTTTCGGGTTCAAGAGGGGCACACGGCGTGGCCAGGACGGTCATGGAGAACGCCTCCCGGAGAAGAGAGATCAACCAGGTCGCCGAGAGTCGTAGCCACGGCGAAGGATGGAGGTTCAGCTGCGCCTGGAGCCACCGGTCCTGCCTTGCGGCCCTCGCACACGACTCAGCTCTGTGGCTTCCGTATCCGGCTGTTGAGTGCGGGACTCGGAGCCTTCTCGTCGGCGGAATATGCCTTTCCCATACTGTGCTGTCGAATGCGTGGCGTGCAGAGCGCAATGGTCCAGCGCTCGAAGTGCCCACCTTTTCTGCGATACGCCGTCCGCTCCCTCTCAGGGGTGTAGCTCAGCCAGTGACTGGCCTGCGCAGAGCCGGGATCAGGCCGTAGCGTTTCAAGGTGCGACGTGCGGTCGGCTATCCATTCACCGTCCGAAATACGGCAGCTGTGAATTCTACGGACGTATGATACGGCTGCCGCCTGGGATACGGAGATGTTCCTGCCGGGCGGACAACCGAGATCTGAAGGGTGCCGGATGCCTCTACCGAATGGGCGAGCGATTCAGGGTCGCTGTCTGCTTCGTGCCAGGCGAGGTGGGTGGCGCTCCGTCCCGGCGGCGAACACGACGTGGCCAGGCGTTCCCGTTCCGGTCTGCGATGGCTGCAACCAGCCAAAAGCGCGGCGTTTTGCCGGAGCGCGAGACGGCGCTGGGCGGGGCGCGTGGGTAGCCCTCGCGCCTGCGGTACTCACAGATCACTGAACCGCGATCAAATCAGGGCCTCCAGCACGTTCCTGGTTCCAGGAACGTCCACAGTGACTGAAGAAGGGCGCCGAGCTGGACGGCACGCCAACTCCACGAGCGACGTCCTCGTTCATGCCCGCACCCTCCGCCGGATACGACTTTCCGAACGTCATCTCAACAGCGGTTGAAGGATGCACGAAATGCTCATCTGGCCACCGCCTCGACGTCAACCCGGCATGACACCAACAACTTCAAGTCCGGTGGCATCGTCGGCCCGACCGGCGGACGAGAAGGAGCGATTCTTCAATATCCTTATTCCCCAAACGGGTCAGTTTACGAATCCCGGAAAACGGCCTCACACACGAAAGAACGCTTCCGCCACCGCCCCGCACTCAGGCCGGACGCCGGGACCCGCGGTGAGAACCGTTCTGATCCCGCAGGGGCGGCGCACGCCGGCATCGTCGGGATCGGCAACCCGATGCTGGAGACCTGGGCCACGTCAGCAGCACCCTGATCGGCGTCGGCAGGCTGGGTCGAGCAATCCGGGCCATCGCCGAACACGAATCCGTGCCGCATGCGTCCGCAACATCCACAAGGACCCCCGTGTCCGCATCCGGATCCGGATCCGGATCCGCGAAGGCTGGCGCTTCATCTGGAACGACGGCACTTCCTCCCTGCTCCCCGACGCGACCCCTCGTACGCACGTCAACGGCAGCTGAGCCCCTTCCATCGGCTGCGCGTCTTGGACGCCGTGGTCGCTACGCGTCATGGGAACCGCCGAGCTGATGACCGTCCGCATCGACCAGAACGACGGCTGGCGGCAGGAGGTGCCCCGCCCGGACACGCCCTGCCCAGGGAACAAGGACGAGCCGCGGCTTGCGGATGCGGATCGGGCCGGCGCAGTGGCTCGGGGACCCGAGCCCCTGCGCCGGTAGCCTTCGGCGCCACCTCTGCGGGTGGTTTGCGGGCGCGGCCCGGTCGGGCGGGCACTCCCGCTCTGGAACCGGCCCCGCGCACCCTGGTATGCAGATCACGTGCGGGGCCGGTGGCGGACCGCGTTCGGATCCATCTCGTCGTTCACGCTCAAGGGGTCCGCATGCCGCGCACACCCAATCCAGTACCTCGGCTACCAACGCCACCGGCACGTCCTCCAGCTCGCCGAACGCGCCGACGAACAGGCCTGCCGCGCCTCCCACGGGGTGCGGGCCTACACGTCCGCCGGACTCGCCGCGGTCCAGGCCCACCACGACCACACCGCAGCCCTGCGCACCCTCACCCGCGCCGAGCACCTGTACAGCCGGGCCGACACCACACCCGGCCGCTTCACCTCCCATCCCTTTGGCGCCCTCCTCTATCACGGCCTGGGCAACTACCGAAAAGCGCTCGACATCTGCCCCGCGTCGCTGCCCCTGCACACGATCACCCGACAGCGCGGCCCGCACGGGTCAACGCGGCCGCCATACCTCGGGCGGCGGAGCCCCCCGAACAAGCGGCAGCAGCACGGACGTCCGTACCGCGGTCGCCTGGGCAGGTTAGGCGCCGGGCTTGGGGGGGCGGAGACGGCGATCAGTGCGGGCCATGCGCTGGAGACCGGACGCTGCGTGCGGCGGCGCGGTGTTCGCTCGGGCGGATGCCGCTGGCGCGCTTGAAGGCCACGCTCAGGGTGTAGGCGTTGGAGTAGCCCACCTGGCGGGCGATGGCGTCGAGTGTCGCGTCCGTATCGGAGAGAAGGTCCGCGGCGCGGCACAGGCGCCACTCGGTGAGGTAGGTCATGGGCGGCTGGCCGACGAGGTCGGCGAAGCGCAGGGCGAAGCGTGCGCGTGACATGCCTGTCTCGGCGGCGAGGGAGGCGACGGTCCAGGGGCGGGCGGGTTCGGTATGGATGAGTTTCAGGGCGTGCCCGACGGCCGGGTCGCCGTGCGCCCGGTACCAGGCCGGCGCACCGGCTTCGGAGCGGTCGAACCAGTCCCTGAGGGTGGTGATGAGCAAGGTGTCGAGCAAGCGGTCGAGGAGGGCCTGGCGCCCCGGCGCGTCCTTGCGCAGCTCGGCTTCAATCATTGCCAGGGGCAGGGACCGTTCGGGACCCGCGGGTACGAGGGCTACGCGGGGCAGGGAGGTGAGGACGCGGTCGGAGACCCGCCCGCGCACCGGGTAGGAGCTCCTGAGCAGGATCGTCTCGGCGGTGGTGGTGCCGGTGGCGCACATGGCCAGCTCGTCCGCCGTGATCCGGCTGCCCCCGGGGATGGCGCAGATGCCGTGTTCGCCCACGATCGCCACGGGCGCGGTGTCGGGCGAGTCGGCGACCGTGTAGGGCTGGGGACCCACGACGATCGCGACATCGCCCCGGTTCAGCGGCGTTGGTTCGCCGCCGTCCGGGCGGAGCCACGCGTTGCCGCTGAGCATGGTCAGCACCCCCAGGGGTCCGGGGTCGGCAAAGCGCAGGGACCACGGCGGGACGAGGGCTGACTGATCAAACACGGCCCCACGTGCCCGCACGTCCTGGAGCAGCGCGGTCAAAGCATCGTTCACGGTCCCAGCCTACGACCGATGCCCGCGAAAGCGAGACGGATGAACATCGGATTGAGACCATTGGCCATCGACCGTCCCGCCGGTGTGCTGTCTAGTGGGACCCATGACCAGCAACCTTTCCCAGATCCTCGTCCTTGGCGGCACCGGCAAGACTGGCCGCCGTGTTGCCGAAGCGCTGCGGCGCAGTGGTGTGACCCCGCGGGTGGCGTCCCGCCGCAGCGCGACCCGCTTCGACTGGACGGACCGTGCGACATGGGAGCCCGCCCTTACGGGTATGGAGGCCGTCTACATCGTCGACTCCATGGGGCCTGAGGCCCCTGCGGAGATCGCCGACTTCTCGGCTCTCGCCGCACGTACCGGCGTCCGCAGGCTCGTGTACCTCTCCGGCCGCCCCTACGGTGAGATCGGCGGAACCTGGTGGATGCGCATCGAAGAGGCCGTGAAGGCCTCCGGCCTCGAGTGGACGATCCTGCGCCCCTCGTGGTTCGCCCAGAACTTCACCGAGGAACTCGGCATGTTCGGCAGCCTGTGGGACACCGGCGAGCTCGCCCTGCCCACGGGCAACGGGCGGGAAGCCTTCATCGACCTTGAGGACCTTGCCGAGGTCGCAGCCGTCGTGCTCACGCGGCAAGGCCATGCCGGACGCATCTACGTCCTGTCCGGTCCCCGGTCTCTGAGCTTCGGCGACGCCGTCGCGGAACTCGCCGAGGCGTCCGGCAGGCCACTGCGCTTCGTCCCGATCTCACTGGACGCACACCGTGCCGAGTTCACGGCCGCCGGTTACCCCGATCACATGGTGGACGACCTGCACGACCTTTACGAGCACATCAGCGAGGAACGGGGGGCTGAACCCGTCGACGGTGTCCACGAAGTCCTCGGCCGCGCCGCCCGTGACTTCTCCGACTACGTCGCCCGCACGGACTTCACACGGCTGTGACCGGCACCTCGCCCGCACGAGTGCGGGCGAGGTGCCGGGGGCAGACCCGGAGTCGGCGCGGGAGCGCATGCGGGTACGGGTACGCGGCCTGCCGGAAGCGCGCCCCCGGATCGTCGGCCTGCCATGCGCGAGGCGCGCGCCTCCCGGGCCGGCCGCGACAGCACCAGGAGCAGCGGAGGCAGGAGCGGGGCGGGCGCCGATCCCGCCCCCACACCGCACAGATGACTGCACGCTTCCGGTCCGCCGGGGCCCCTCCGAACACGGGTGGCCGCCGGGCGGGGAGGCGCCGGCACCGCACACCGCCCGTGACGTCCGCTTCCGGGTACGGGAGCCCGCCGCCGTCGCAGCGAACGCCTCGCACCCTTGCCCGGCGCGGGCTGCTGCCGGTGGGCGGGGACCGCGGGCCTCCGCCCGGGCCGGTTGTCCGGGAGCCCGCGGCGGCCGGGGTGGTGGTCGAGCGGGAGCGGGCCGCCGCCGGGGAGATCCGGACCCGGGACGCAGGCGCGGCCGGGGGCGGAGGACGGTGCCGTCAGGAAACGCAGGGTCGCGTCCACGAGCCGCCCGGCCGTGGTGGAGGCGGGGCCGTCCTTGAAGCAGGTGTCGGCCTGGAGGCAGGGCAGGTGCGCGCCGAGAAGTGCGGGGCCGCCTTGGTCGCGGATCTGGTCCGAGGTGTTCCCGGGCACGTCGTGGGGGGACGCTGTAGGTGTCCGTTCCGGAGTCGGGCAGCACATCCCCCGCGCTGTGCGGCCCCGAGTTACTGACCCCTCTTACCCTTGCCATCGTTTGTCCTGAGTGCCAGATCAGGGACTCGGGGGTACGGAAGCCGGTCCTATGAGCAGCAGCCGCGATGACGAAGCCGGGCACGACAAGCCGTGGAGCCGGCCGGGACGGGGCGGGTATGCTTTTGGCCGCCTTTCGGGGATGCTGCGGCCGGACATCTCGGTGTACCGCCCGGAACCGGGCAGGGTGCGCGTCGAGAACGACTGCCCGGTCGTCACCCGGGACGGCACGGTCCTTCGGGTCAACGTGTACCGGCCGCCGGATGACACGCCTGTCCCTGTGATCCTCTTCGCCCACCCGTATGGGAAGGACGACCTGCCCGAGTTCACCGCGTCGGGTCGGCCCAAGCTGTCGTTCCGCTACCGGGCCATGCGCCAGACCGGGCCCCTGGTCTTCTCGTCGCTCACGACCTGGGAGGGGCCCGACCCGGTGTGGTGGGTCGGGCGGGGCTACGCGGTGGTGAACTGCGACGTGCGGGGCGCGGGCACGTCCGATGGCGTCGGGTCGCTGCTGTCGGCCCAGGAGGGTGAGGACGTCCACGACCTGATCGAGTGGGCCGGGGCCCAGCCGTGGAGCAGCGGAGCCGTCGGGATGCTCGGGGTGTCGTATCTGGCGCTCACGCAGTGGCGGGCGGCATCCACCCGGCCGCCGTCGCTGAGGGCGATCGCGCCGTGGGAGGGGTTCACGGATGCCTACCGGGGGCTGTTGCGCCCCGGCGGCGTGGAGGAGAACGGATTCCTCAGGCTTCCAGAAGCCGTAGTCCGCGGCCCGTACGGTCACCGGGGCTCGTACGGTCACCGGGGCCGTCCGGCCGGCGCGGTGCCGGACGGCCCCGGCGGCGTGCCCGGCCGCGCCCGTCGCCCCTCGGCCCACCGCCCCGTACCGGGCGTCCCTCGGCCCCCTGCGTTCACTCCCCCAGGTCCAGCGCGTCCAGCGGCAGGGACCGCAGGAAGTCACCGGCGTCGAAGAGCTCCCCGGCGGTGCGGACCCCGGCGGCGGCGGCCCGGCCGGTCACGATCCGTTCGGCGGCCTCCACCACGACGGGACCGGTGACGGCGTAGATGTCGCGCCCGCGCGCCGACACCCGCCGCTCCTCACTGCCCCGGCGGACGACGACCTCGACCACGAAGACCTGGGCCGACCGGCCCGACGCGTCGGCCGGCTGCGGGCCCCGCGCCCCCGGGTCGCCGAGGTCGTTCAGCGGGGCGGCGTTCAGGTAGGCGTTGATCCGTCCGGTCGCCAGGTGCCGGGAGACGCTGACCACGTCGGTGGTGGAGAACTCCCCCACCACCTCCTCGGTCCCGAACGGCTCGGGGAACGTCCAGGTCGTCGTCGGGACGGGCTCGTCGGCCGCCCGGACCTGGAGCCGGCCGTCCTCGAACACCAGCCGCCGCCCGGCCCTGCGGGCACCGGCCAGCCGGGTGCCGCGGGTCGGCTGCCAGCTGTCCAGGGCGACCGCGAGGGAGATCTCGTCGGCGGACGCCCAGTCGCCCATGGCGGCGGTGGCGAGCAGGTCGCCCACCGCGCCGTAGAAGGCCATCACCGGGGCCACCACGATGCCCGCCTCCTTCACGCGCGGGTCGTCCCGGTAGGTGTCGAAGGTGTCCCTGGCGACGAGCACTTCGCCGGTGACGTCCAGGTAGTGGATCCGGGCGCGCAGCGCTGCCTCGACGAGCGGCGGAGCGGTCTCGGCGAAGGGGCCGGCGCAGTTGATCACGGCGACCGCTCCGGCGACCGCGCGGTCCAGCGACGCCGGGTCGGCGGCGGAGGCGACCCGCCACTCCACGCCGTGGCGGGCCGCGGCGGCCTCCAGCTTCGCCCCGTCCCGACCGGACAGCACCGGCGTCCAACCGCGTTCCAGCAGTTCCGCCGTGACGAACCGGGCGGTGTGGCCGTAGCCGCCGAACACCGCGATCACCCGGTTCCCGGGCGCGGGTGCGGGTGCGTGGGCGGGTGCGGTCTCGGTTCGGCCGTCGTCGTGTTCCGTCATCGGTCCTTCTCCAACTCCGGTCGTATGGGCGCGTTCCGATCATGCTCGACGGCGTCCCGGGCGGCCATCGTCCGGGGCGACACCGTGCGCTAGGTTCGCGACATGACCGCCCACCGCGTCGTCATGGCCGTCACCGACGACATGCCGATCTTCGAAGCAGCCGTGCCGTGCCAGGTGTTCGGGGTGGACCGGCCCCATCTGGCCGACCCCTGGTACCGGTTCGCCGCGGTTCCCGTCGGGAACGCGCCCGTGCGGCTGAGCCCCGGGTTCACCCTCGCGCCGGACGCACGGGGCTGGAGCCTGGACGAGGTGGACACCCTCGTGGTCCCGGCCTGTACGAACGTGCACGAGGAGCCGCCCGGGGAGTTGGTGGACGTCGTGCGGGAGGCGTACGCGCGCGGGATACGCATCCTGTCCATCTGTTCCGGCGCCTTCGTCCTGGCGGCCGCCGGGGTGCTCGACGGGCGCCGGGCCACCACCCACTGGCTGCACGCGCAGGAGCTGGCCCGACGCCATCCCGCCGTCCGCGTCGACGCCTCCGTGCTGTACGTGGAGGACGGCGGCGTGATCACCTCCGCGGGCACGGTCGCCGGCATCGACGCCTGTCTGCACGTGGTGCGGGTCGACCACGGGGCGGCGGTGGCGGCCGAGTTGGCCCGCGGCCTGGTCACGCCGCCGCACCGCGACGGCGCCCAGCCCCAGTACCGCAGGCCGCTCCCGTCCGCGCCCCGGGGCGACTGGCTGGCCGGGCTGATGGACTGGGCCGACGCGCACCTGCACCTGCCGCTGTCGGCCGCGGACCTGGCCGCCCGGGCGCACGTGAGCGTGCGCACCGTGGAGCGCCGGTTCGCCGAGGCGCTGGGGATGTCACCGCTGCGGTGGGTGCTGCAGCAGCGGGTGCGGCGGGCCCAGCAGTACCTGGAGACCAGCGACCGGTCCGTCGGTTGGATCGCCGCCACCTGCGGCTTCGGCGGTGCGGCCAGCCTGCGGGCGCACTTCGCCCGGATCGTCGGGATGTCGCCGAGCGCGTACCGGCGTGCGTTCCACGCCCGCGCGGACGCGCAGCCCCTGGCCGGCTGAGCGGACGGGGGCGACGGCGCGGGCTGACCGGGCCGGGCGGTGTACGGGGGCCGGCGCCCCCGTACACCGCCCGGCCGCCGGGTGCCTCAGCCCGCCGGCTGCGCCGTCTCGCGCTCGCGGGCGGCCGGGGCCGGGACCAGCACGCGCTGGGCCAGGGCGGCGAAGGCCACGCCGAAGACGGCCCACAGGGTGGCCTGGATGGCCAGCGAGGCCAGCCGGAACTGCCAGATGAGGGTGGCGGGGAAGTCGGCCGGGACCTCGTTGACGGGCGGCAGGAAGGCGTACGACAGGCCGATCGCGGCGACGAAGGCCGCGGCGGCCACGACGGTGGCGTTCCAGGTGCCCAGGGACGGGGCCAGGCGCTTGCCCAGGATGCCCGCGGCCACCGCGAGCAGCAGGCTCAGGGCGATCATCAGGAGGTAGAGCGCGGTCCGCTTGCCGGCCGTCTCGGGGTCGCCGACGGCCGGCGGGTTCGCCGGGTACTTGAAGAACGGCACCAGGGTGACGGTGACGAACAGGCCCGTGGCGACGAGGACGGCGGTGGCCCGGGGCGAGAACCGGCCGATGCGGCCCAGGGCGAAGCAGAAGACGAGCGCGGCGATGCCGCCGAGCGCGACACCGTAGAGCAGGACGCCGGTGCCGAGGCCCGCCGTGGCCTGGAGGGCCCGGCTGACCGGGGCGTCCTCGCCGTGGTCGTGGCCGGCGGAGGCGGCTTCCTCGATGGCGATGGCCGCGTCGACCTTGGATTCGCCCAGGACGTAGGCGACCAGGAAGGCGGCGGCGCCGGCCAGCAGGCCGGCGAGCATGCCCCTGACGAGCAGGGCACGCACGGATATGGAGTTCACGAGTTCGGTTCCCCTCGGATGATTCTGTGGCACGCGATCGGTGGAGCGCGGTCCGGGGCCGGCGGCCGGCCGCCGGAGGCCATGGCTCGGCGGCCGGCGATCGGGGATCGCCGGCCGGGAGCCGGTGGCGGGTGGCCGGGGACGGCCCCGGGGGGGCCGGCGGCCGGTGCGTGCCGGTCAGTGGCAGGGGAAGCCGAGCAGGTGGCGGCCGTCGTGCAGCCACTCGTGGATGTTCTCGCCCTGGAACACGGAGGTGGCGCCCTGTTCGGCGCCGACGAAGTACAGCAGGACGAGCATCAGGACGCCGACGAACAGGGCCCAGGGGGCCAGTTCCTTCAGCGAGACGGGGGTGATGGGGGTGGCGGCAGGAGCCGTTGTGGGCACGGCAGGAGAAGCCATGGCTGAAAACCTCCAGAGGGAACACGCGTCCCGGTCAGTGGTGCCTTCGACGACGGTGGCGGGTCTGACTTCCCTCCCCCTTCCGGGAGGTTTCACAGTGGCGCGACCGTGCCGGATTCCCACCGGTGCTTCCGTCGTACCGTCGTCTTGTCGTCCGAGACCGTACCGCGCTTACGCTGCCCTGATGAAGACCCCCCTGGTACGAGTTCGGCTCGTCACGCTCCCGTTGACCCCCGAGGCCCGCCGGGGCCGCTTCGGCCACGGGGCAGCGGCCGGGGCCGCGCGGGCCGGGCTGAGCGGCCTGGACACCGGGGAGTGGGCCGGGCGGACGCTGGACGAGGTCGCGGAGCGGGACCCGGAGGGGGTGCGGCGCTGGCTCTGCGACCCCTCGTACGCGCCGCCCGGCGGGGAGTCGGTGGACGCCCTCGTCCTGCGGGTCGGCGCGCACCTGGACCGGCTGGCCCCGGGCACCCACCGGCTGCCGGCCGAGCAGGCCGTCGTACGGGCGGCCGTGGTGCACGCGCTGCGGCTGCCGGCGGCCGCCTTCTGGCGGCTCGACGCCCCGCCGGACACGGTCACCACGCTGACCGGGCGGGCGGGGCGCTGGAACCTGCTGCTGGGGCGGTCGCAGACGGCCGCGGAGGACCGGGACGGCGAGGGGGCGGAGGGGATGTAGGCCGGGCCGCCGTCCGGCCCGCGGGGCCCGCGGTACGCTCGGCGCCGGATCGCAACGGAAGGGACCGCCGTGGCAGTGCCGGAGGAGGGCGCGGCGCCGGACGTCGTGCTCGCGCAGACCACCGTCGACGACGAGGCGGGGGCCCGGCGCCTCGCGCGCGGCGCGGTGGAGGCGCGGCTCGCCGCCTGCGCCCACGTCGACCCGCCGTTGACCGCCGTGTACCGGTGGCGGGGCGAGGTCGAGACGGCCACCGAGTGGCGCGTCTCGTACAAGACGACGGCGGCGCGGCTGGCGGCTCTGGGCGCGTGGGTCGCGCGGGAGCACCCCTACGACGTGCCGGAGTGGATCGCGCTGCCGGTGACGGGCCGTTCGGAGGCCTACGCGGCATGGGTGGTCGCGGGGACGGCCGAGGAGTCGGGCGAGAACACCCCCGAGGACACCGCGGGCTGACGGGCGGGCGGGGTGGCGGGCGCGCGGCGCGGCGCGGCGCGGCGGCGGACGCCTGCCCGTCCCTCGCCCGGGCACGGCCCGGGCACGGGTCCCGGAGTCGCGGAGGCGGCCGTGACCAGCGGGTTGGCACGCCGGGCGGGCCCGCGGCCCGTGGAGGGCGTGGGCCGTTCGGAGGCGGCCCGAGATGTCGGCGCACCGGCTCCGGGCTACGTTCCGCTGGTATGACGCACGCACCGCGCTCACCGCACCCGCCGCACCCGCCCCTCGCCCCCGCGTCCGGCCCGACCCGCCGCGCCCTGCTCGTCGCCGGTGCGGGGGCGGGGGCGGCGCTCGCCGCGGGCTGCGCTCCGGGCGGTTCACCCGGCTCGCCCGCGGCCACCCCCGGCGGCTCCGCTTCCACCGGTGCGGCATCGGGCGGCCTCACTCCCGGTGCGATGACGCTCTTCAAGGACCCCGCGTACAACTTCAACGGCCTCCTCGCGCTCGGCGCCGCCGGGGCCGGGGCCGCGGAGGTCGGCGAGGTCCTCACCGCGGTGAACGCGATCAACGGCTCCGGCCTCTCCGCGCAGACGTTCGTCGAGACCTTCCGCTCCCTCGGCGACCAGCTCCTGAAGGCGCCCCCGGGCGCGCCGGCCGACGACCAGAGCAAGCGGTTCCGCGCCCTGCGCGCGGCCCAGTACTACGGGCAGGCGCTGTTCTTCGTCCTCGGCTCCGACGACCCGGGCAGCGAGGAGCGGCTGTACCGGGCCGGACGCGGCGCCTGGGACACCTTCTGCGACCTGTGCGAGCCCGCCGCGGTCAAGGCCACGGTGCCGTACGGCTCGACGCCGCTGCCGGTGTGGTTCTTCCGGCCCGACGCGTCGGGCACCCCGCGCCCGACGGTGATCCTGACCAACGGCAGCGACGGCCAGAACGTCGACATGTGGACCTACGGGGTTCCGGCCGCGCTCGAACGCGGCTGGAACGCGCTCGTCTACGACGGCCCGGGCCAGGGGCAGTTGCTCTTCGTGGACCGGGTGGTGTTCACGCCCACCTGGGAGAAGGTCGTCACTCCGCTCGTCGACTGGCTGGCCGCCCGGCCCGACGTGGACCCCGCCAGGATCGCTCTGACCGGACTGAGCATGGCGGGCGACCTCGTCCCCCGGGCGGCGGCCTTCGAGGACCGGCTCGCGGCGGTGGTCGCCATGCCCGGCTGCGTCGAGCCGTGGCTGGGCTTCCCGGGCGAGATCCGCCAGATCCTCACGCCGGACAAGCAGCAGACGAACGACATCTGGAACAAGCGGGTGGTCCCGGAACTGCCCGCGGCGGCGGCGGCCGTGATGAAGAAGCGCTTCGAGCCGTTCTCCGTCCCGGCGATGCTCGAAGCGCGTCAGGGCAGGCTGTTCACCGACTTCTACACCCCCGCCACCCGCATCCGGGCGCTGTCCATCGCCTCCGTGATCGGCCGCATCAAGGCGCCCACCCTGGTCCTGGACTACGAGGGCGAGCAGTTCTACCCCGGTCAGCCCCGCCGCCTCTACGACGCGCTCACCTCGCCCAAGGACTACGTGAAGCTGACCGCGGCCCAGGGCGCCCAGCTCCACTGCTCCCCGATGGCCCCGCAACTGCACTGCGAGGTCGTCTTCGACTGGCTCCAGCGGAAACTGGCCTCCGGCTGATCCGGCCCGGGGGCGGTCAACGGCATTGACCGTCGGGTGATTCGGGCTGATGTTTCCACAACCCCGTTCTCCCCTCCGACGGGGCCGAGGGGGCCGAGGGGGCCGGCCGGCGTACTTCGGCCGGACCGGGGCAGTCGGGTGCGGACGGCGTGGTGTGCGCTCCGGGCACGCCGCGCCGTGCCGACCGCCCCGACCCGACGAAGAGGTGCCACCCCACCATGCATGCGCGCCGCGCCGTACCCGCCGTGCTCCTCCTGGCCGCGCTCACCGCCCTGTGGGGGTACGGCCGCTCCTCGCCCGAGCCGCAGCCGGCGCCCGGAGTCCGTACGGGCAACGGGGTGGCGGCCCAGGGGGGTCACGTCGCGGAGCTGCCCGGGCTCGGCGCCGCGACCCGCGGCGCCGTCCCGGCCGATGCCCGGCAGGCGGTCGTGGTCACCGGGGAGGGCCCGGACTCCTCCCGCTCCTCGGTGCGGCTCTACCGGCGCGACCCGGCGCGGGGCTGGATGCCGGAACCGCTCGCCGGAGCCGGCTGGCCCGCGCACAACGGCGAGCGCGGCTGGAGCGACCACCACGTCGAGGGGGACCTGCGCTCGCCCGTGGGCGTCTACGGACTCACCGGCGCGGGCGGGCTGCTCGACGACCCGGGCACGCGGCTGCCGTACGACCGGGAGGCCGCCTTCACCATCGGCGGCACCGGATCCCTGGGCGAGCCGCTCGCCGGGTCCTTCGACTACGTGGTGGCGATCGACTACAACCGCGAGCCGGGCACCACACCGCTGGACCGGACCCGTCCGCTCGGTGCGGAGCGGGGCGGCGGCATATGGCTGCACGTGGACCACAACGGCCCGACCCAGGGCTGCGTCTCGCTGACCAGGCCGCAGATGCGCGAGCTGCTGCTGTGGCTGGACCCGGAGCAGCGTCCCGTGATCGTCATGGGCGACGCCGCGGCCCTGCTCCGCTGACGCCCGGCCGGGCGCGCCCGGCGGCCCCGGCGGGTGGCCGGGCATCCGGCCGGGTTGCTGGCAGGATCGTGGTGCGGCGGCGCACCCCCGCCGTCGCCGCCATCGTGCCGTCGTGCCGTCGGACAGCGAAAGAGGACGAGAACTCCGTGGGAACCGCACCGCTCCCTCCCGGGCAGCGCCTCGCCAAGGGCTGGCCCGTCTCGCACTACGGCCCCGTCCCCAAGTTCCGTCCCGACCGGTGGAACCTCCAGGTGTTCGGCGCGACCGCCACCGGCGACAAGTACGCCTGGACCTTCGACGAGGTGTCCGAGCTGCCCGGCATCACGATCGAGACCGATCTGCACTGCGCGTCCGGCCCCACCACGACGGGGCACGAGTTCTTCGGGATCCCCGCCGCCGCGATCCTGGGTCTTGCTCCCCCGGCCCCGCAGGTCACGCACGTCATGGCCTGGGCGGAGTACGGGTACAGCGCCAACCTCCGGCTCTCCGACTTCACCTCCGGTCGGACCCTGCTGGCCACCCACCACAACGGCGAGCCGCTGACCGTCGAACACGGCTTCCCGTTGCGCCTGGTCGTGCCGCACCTGTACGGCTACAAGGGCCCGAAGTGGCTGCGCGCCATCGAGTACATGACCGCCGACCGGCGCGGCTTCTGGGAGGAGCGGGGCTTCCACAACCTCGCCGACCCGTGGAAGGAGCAGCGGCACTCCTACCAGGAGGAGTGGCACTCCGGCCCCGGCACCTCGGCCTCCCCCTCCGGGACGGCGCGGACGAGGACGAGCGACCCCTCGTAGTACGGCCGCCCGCGCAGGTGGCCGAAGCGCTCGTCCCAGGCCCCGGAGTCGAGGTCCGCGCGCAGCCGGGTGGTGAACCGCTCGCGCACCCCGTCGTCGACGAAGCTCCAGGCCGAGCAGGCCTGGCGGGCGGCGGGGTCCAGGAGCATTTCGGGGCGGCCGTAGTAGGCCTCGTTGAACCCGTCCGTGCAGTCCAGCGGGATGGGCACGGCCCGCACGCTGCCGCGGCCGCCGAGGGCCGCGGCCATCGTCGCGACCGACGGGTGGCGCCGTGCCTCGGTGTCGAGCACCTCGGGCGCGTACCCGTACAGCCAGAAGTTCCGGACGCGGTCGGGGTCGCAGGTCAGCACCACCACGGGGCCGCGGGTCACCCGGCGCAGCTCGCGCAGGCCGGTCTCCACGTCGGACCACTGGTGCACGCTGAACAGGGTCATGGCGCCGTCGAACTCCCCGTCCGCGAACGGCAGGTCCTCGGCGACGGCGTCCACCGCCCTCGGCAGGCCGACGGAGCGCCGGGCGCGCATGGACGGGGAGGGTTCCACCGCCGTGACCGCGCGGGCGGCGGACTCGTAGGAGCCGGATCCGGCGCCGACGTTGATCACCCGGCGCGCTCCGCCCAGCGCGTCGGCGATGAACCGCGCGATGTCCGGGTCGGGCCGCCCGTGGTGTGCGGGGCGGGGGCCGACCGGGCCCTGGTCGACCTCTCCGGCGCTGTCGTCCAAGCTGCGTACATCCATGAGATCCATACCTCGCCTCGTGAGCAGGAATCGGAAGGGGCCGCCCGGGCGGCGCACGGGTGGGACGGCGCACCGGGGCGGGGTGCGGGCGGCTGCCCGGGGAGGGGGCGCCGCCGCCGCGCGTCCGGCCGTCGCCGCACCTTCCGCGCTCCGGGCCCTTCCGTCGGACCAGCCACCGTCGCCGCCTCCACGTCTGCCGGGAACCACAGTCCCCCCATAGTGCATGTGCGATGCCATCGACGTACATCGCCTGGTGCATGCTTGTATATCCCGCCAATAGGCTTGCACTTGTGGATTTGGACTTCTCGCCCGCGACCGGCTCGGCGGCGACTCCCGACCCCGCACGTCGCAAGCCGGGGGCGGGGGGATCCCTCAGCGCACCGTCAGGCGCAGCACCCGGGAGCCGCGGTCCGGGTCGAGCGCCGCGGCCCAGCCGGCCGGCGCGTCGGCCGGGGCGCAGGGCACGAATCCGTGGCGCAGGAAGAGGGCGGCGGAGCCGGTGGTGGCCGTGAACATCACGCGAACGCCGCACCTGCGGGCCCGCGCGTACGCGGCGGACAGCAGCAGCGATCCGACGCCCCGGCCCTGACTGCCCGGCGCCACGCAGAAGTTGTAGAGGACGGCGGTCGCGGGGCCCTCGGCCCGCAGGGCGAGGCATCCGTGGAGCCCCTCCCCGGCCCCGCCGCCGCCCCCGGCGACGAGGAATTCACCGACGTGGTCCAGGTAGTGGTCGGCCGGCCGGGCCCGCAGCGCCCCGGAGCGGACGAACGCACGGGAGAGCGCGTGCAGGCCGGCCGCGTCGCGCAGCCGGGCCGGGCGCACGTCGAGCGGGGCGCCGGGTGCGGCGGTGCGCGGGGGCGGCGCCGCGGGGGCGGAGGGTCGGACGGGGAGCTCCGGACGGGCGGCGAGGTCCGGGCGGAAGGGGGCGCGACCCCCGTGGGCGGCTGTGGCGACTGTGAGCACGTGGTTAGGCTAGCCTTCCCTTACTTATCCTGCAATTCGCCACCCCTTCCCCATCAAGCCCTTCGTCACCGGAAGTTGAGCACGACGTACACCCCCTCCCGCTTCCCGCCCGCAATGCGACGCGCCCGGCGACCTGCAGGTCCGGTGTCCGGTGCGCCGCCACCGCGGCGCGCCGCGCCCGGCGCGCCCGCACGGGCCGCACCCGTGGCGCCGCGGGCTGCGCCGAGGGCCGTCCACGGGGCCGCGACGACCGCCCGAGGGCATGCAGAACGCTTTCTTCCGGCCTCGACGTGACCTGTGCGGTCCCCGAGGGCTGACGTGGCGTCGACGAGGTGCCACGATGGTCCGTGCTTCAACCGAATGCCGGTGCGTGCGCGGCGAGATCGACGGGTGCCACGTCCCGGCGATGAGCCCTACCCCCCGGAGGGACGGACACCCCATGAGCGTCACACCATTCGTATCGTCCTTAGGCAGCGGTCAGGGCGCGGCCGAGGCCGACGAGGTCCGGCTCTACTACCGCCGCAAGACCCAGGACATCCTGCAGAAGTACGGTCCGGGGCCCCGCGTCCACTTCCACGTGGGGCTCTTCTCCCCCGAGTCCCCGCCGCACCCCACCGACTCCCGGGACGTGCTGCGCCGCCGACTGGTCGACGCGCAGGAGCGGATAGTCGAGCACGCGGCCCGGTCCTGGGGCGCGTACGAGACGCCGCCGGGCCGGGTCCTGGACATCGGCTGCGGCCTGGGCGGTGCCTCCCTGTACTGGGCCCAGGAGCACGGTGCGTCGGTCACCGGCCTCACCGTCGCGGCCGAACACCCGCCCCTCATCGCCGGCTTCGCGCGGCAGGCGGGGGTGGCGGACCTCGTCGATCCGGTCCTCGCCGACGTGCACGACCTGGCCGACACGCGCACCTACGACGCCGCCTACGCCAACGAGAGCAGCGGCTACACCGACCGGACCCGGCTCTTCGAGGTCGTCGCGCGGGCGCTGAAGCCCGGCGGGTGGTTCGGGATCCAGGAGCACTTCGTCCGCCGGCCCGAATGGCGCGACTTCATCGACGGCTACTACCGCACGCGGCTCGGCACGTACGAGGAGTACCTGACGGCCGCCGGGGCGGCCGGCTTCGAGCTCGACCGGGACGAGGACGTGACCGACGCGGTGTCGGAGTTCTGGGTGCAGTCCATGGCCTGGAACACCGCCGAACTCGACCGGCTGCAGGCCGGTGGCGAGCCGGTGGCCTGGACCCGGGAGCGGCTCGGCGAGTCGACCATCGCGCACGGCAAGCTCTTCCGGCTCTGGCGGGACCACGCGATGGAGACGCGGCTGCTGCGCTTCCGGCTCGGCGGCCGCCGATGAGCGCCCCGCCGCGCCCCTCGCGGCTCGGACACCCGCTGCCGGCGTTCTACTGCCCGCTGGAGCGCGACCTGCGCCATCCCGAGGCCGAGCGCATAGAGGCCCGGGCGGTCGCCTGGCTGGACGACCACGGCCTGTACCCCGATCCGGTGGAGCGCGCCTGGGGCCTGGCCACCCGCAGCGCCGACTTCTCCTGCCGCATCGTGCCCGAGGGCGATCCGGAGGCGGTGCTGCTGTTCGCCCAGTGGAACTACTGGGCCAACGCCGTCGACGACTGGCAGGACTCGGGCTCCGACGACGCGGGCACGGCCGCCGTCGTCGAGCACGGCGTACGGCTGCTGCGGACCCTGGAGAACCCGGGCGCGGGCGTGCTCCCGGACGGGCCCGTGACCCGTGCGCTGGCCGACCTGGTGGACCGCACCCGGGCCCGGCTGACCCCGTACGAGATGCGCCGGTTCGTCGAGGGCACGCGCGACTGGCTGCTGGGGGCGGCCTGGCAGGCCGCGCGGGCCGAGGCGGGCGGCATGCCGGGGCTGAACGACTTCGCCGCGATGGGGGCGCTGGCGAACGGCACCCGGTTCTCGCTGACCTGGTCGGACGTGGCCCGCGGGGTCCGGCTGCCGGCGGACGTGCTCCACTCGGCGGACGTGCAGGCGCTGACCGACGCGGCCGGTTTCGTGGTCAGCGCCGACAACGACCTGTTCTCCTACGACAAGGACGACCATCTGGAGCCCAGGGAGGTGAACCTCGTCAATGTCCTCGCCCATCAGGAGCACTGCTCCCCCGCGGCGGCCCTCCCCCTCGCGGTGGCCCTGCGCGACCGGGTGATGGTGCTGTTCCTCACGCTGCGCGACCAGGTGGTGGAGAGGGCGGACGGAACCGGAGACGAGGGCGCGCACCTGGCCCGCTACGTGGCGGGCCTGACCCACTACGTCGCGGGCAGCATCGCCTGGCAGAGCCGCGCCCCGCGCTACGCGAGCCCCCGCAACCGCCACGAACTGCCGCTGCCCGGGGCGGGCTTCACGATCCGGTACGCCGACGCGCCGAGCGGCACCGGCCTGCGGGCGCCGGCGCTCCCGGCCCTCGACCACTGGTGGCGCCAGGTCGGCGTCCGCGCCTGAGCGAACGCCGCGGGCCCCGGCGGGCGGCGCCGGGGGCCCGCGGCGCGGGCGGCCGCTCAGCGGCGGCCGAGCAGGCGCCGCCACCAGCTGAGCTCGCGCCGGTGGCCGGCCGGAGCGGGCGCGGCGGTGGGCTGCGGCGGGATCACCGCGTGGCCCGGGTGCCCGGCGGGCTGCTCCGGCTGCGTGTGCGGATGCGGCGGGGGCTCCGGCTGGTCGTCCGGGACGGGACGCGGGGCGAACCGCACCGGCAGGCACTGCAGGTGGCGGGACATCAGGGTGCCGCGCCACTGGAGCCGGCTCGCGTCGACGGCCAGCTGGAGGTCGGGCAGCCGGTCCATCAGCACCTCGATGCCGGTGTCCGCGATGGCCCGGCCGATGTCCTGGCCGGGGCATTCGTGCGGCCCGCTGCTGAACGCCAGGTGGGAGCGGTTGCCGCGGACGGAGGCCGCGGGGTCCGGCCGGATCTGGGGGTCCGCGTTGCCGGCCGCCAGGCCGAGCAGGAGCATGTCTCCGGCCTTGATCTGCCGGCCGCCGAGCAGGGTGTCCCCCGTGGCCCAGCGCCCGATGATCGTGTTGATCGGCGGGTCGTCCCACAGGACCTGTTCCAGGGCGTCGGGCAGGGTCATGTGACCGCCGGACAGGCTCGCCCGGAACCGCTGGTCGGTCAGGACGGTCCGCAGCGTGTTGGCGATCAGGTTCGCGGTGGTCTCGTAGGCGGCGATCAGCACCACCCGCAGGTGCATGAGCACCTCGGTGTCGCTCAGGTTCGCCGGGTGCTCCAGCAGCCAGGAGGCGAGGTCGCGGGCGGGCTGCGCCTTGCGGTCCAGGACCAGCTGCTCCAGCGTGACCGTGACGTAGCGGTCGCTCTGCAGGGCGGTCTCGGTCCCCTGGAGCATGTCCCGGGCCGCCTTGACGAGCCGCGGCCCGTGTTCGTCGGGCGCGCCGACGAGCTGCGTCATCACCAGCATGGGGAGCTGGTCGGAGAAGGCGGGCACCAGGTCGGCCTCGCCGTCCGCGGCGATCCGGTCGACGAGCTGGTTGGCGAAGCGGGTCACGAAGCGCCGGATGCCCCGCTTGTCGAAGCGCTCCAGGGACTCGGTGACCGCGCCGCGCAGCCGCTCGTGGACGGCGCCGTCGGTGAAGTTGCACACCGGGACCCAGGAGACCATCGGGCCCAGCGGGGTGTCGGCCGGGACCCGGCCCTCCTTCAGGTCGCGCCAGCCCCGCGGGTCGCGGGCGAACCGCGAGGGGGTCCGTGCCACGTCCAGGTTCTCGCGGTGGCCGAGGACCAGCCACGCCGGGAGGTCGCCGCTGACCAGCACCGGTGCCACCGGGCCGTGTTCGGCGCGGAGCTTCTCGTACAGGCCCATCGGGTCGGCTTCCGCCTCCGGCCCGTGGAGCCGGTAGAGGCCGCCCGACGCGGCGCCCGCGGCGTGGGCGGGGCACTCGGGGGGCGGGGTGGGGTGGGTACTCACATTGCCTCCTGGGTTGCTGCCTGGGAGTACAGGTAGCGCATGAGGGTCAGCAGGACGTCGCGGGACGAGTCGCGCCGCCTGGCGTCGCACACGAGGATGGGGACCGCCGCGGGGAGGTCGAGGGCTGCCCGCAGCTCCTCGACGGGGTGGTCGGGGGCGCCGGGGAAGGAGTTGACGGCCACGACGAAGGGCACGCCCCGCTCCTCCAGCCGTCCGATGACGTCGAAGCTGATCTCCAGCCGGCGGGTGTCGAGGAGCACGACCGCGCCGAGCGCGCCCTCGAAGAGACCGCGCCACAGGAACCAGAACCGCTCCTGGCCGGGCGTCCCGAAGAGGTACAGCACGAGTTCTTCGTTGATGCTGATGCGGCCGAAGTCCATGGCCACGGTCGTGGTGGTCTTCCGCGCGACGCCCCGCGTGTCGTCGACGCCGATGCCCGCCTTCGTCATGGTCTCCTCGGTCGTCAGCGGCTTGATCTCGCTGACCGCGCCGACCATGGTCGTCTTGCCCACGCCGAAGCCGCCGACGATGACGACCTTGACGGCCGCGGCCGCGGTCTGCGGGAGTATGTCCGCCTCGCGCGGCCCGGCGGGCGCGTCAGAGTTTCTGAAGTCCATCGATCACTGCCTCGATCAGAGCAAGGTCGGGTAGGTGGGCGGCGGGTACGGGCGGGCGGACGTGCACGCGCTTCGCGGCCAGCAGGTCGCCGACCAGCACGATGACCGCGCTCACCGGCAGGCCGGCGTACGCGGCGATCTCGGCCACCGAGAGCGGCGCCTGGCACAGGCGCAGGATGGCCGCCTGTTCGGGCTGCATCTCGGGCCGGGCGGCCGCCCGGGCCACGACCAGGGTCACCAGGTCGAGGTGGGTCGCGGTGGACGGTTCGCTGCGGCCTCCGGTGATGACGTAGAGCCGTTCCGGACTGGCCTCCTCCCAGCTTGCGGGCGGCTCGCTCACGCGGGTTGCCCGTCGTGCCGGGGCGGGCTGCTCAGGTGGTCTCCCATCCGGGTCACCAGGTTGCGCATCTGCGCGCCCATCAGCCCCGCGTCGACGCCCTCGTCCGCGAGGACCGCCAGGTAGGAGCCGTCGCCGGCCGCCATCAGGTAGAAGAACCCGCCGTCCATCTCGATGACGACCAGACGCATCCTCCCCTGGGAGTTGGGCAGTTCGGCGGCCACGGCCCCGGCCAGGCTCTGCAGGCCGGCGCAGGCCGCCGCGAGCCGGTCCGCGGTGTCGGTCTCGGCTCCGTACTGCGCGACGCACAGGCCGTCCGCGGACAGCACGATCACGTGCCGTGTCTGCGGGACGCCGGCGGCCAGTTCCTTGAGCATCCAGTCCATGCTGCTTCGCTGTGTCATCACTGTTTACGCCCCTTTGGTCGCTGAACCCGACGCGTCCTCGCCGTCCTGGCCGGACGAGCCGGACAGTCCGGTGTGGAACGCCTCCAGCCACAGGCCGGGGGCGGCGTCCGCAGCCGGCTGCGGCGCTGCGGCGGGCGGGAAGTCGTAGGTGGTGGCACGGTCTTTCCGGCGCCGCTGCGGCAGGCCGTTGGCGGTACGTTCCGTCACCGGCGTGTCCTCGTCCGCCGGGCCGGGCACGGGCCGGGGCCGGGGTCCGGGCCGGGGTACCGAGACGCCGGCCGACAGGTGGTCGACGGGGTGCTCGCGGGGGGCGGGTGCCACCGCGCGCGGGCCCGAGGAGGAACCGATGCCGTGGGCGAGGCCGGTGGCGGCGGAGGCCGTGGTGATCAGGTGCTGGGGGACGATGACCACCGCGCGGACGCCGCCGTACGCGGAGGAGCGCAGCGAGACCTGGAACCCGTAGGCCTGTGCGAGGCGGCCGACGACGGCGAGGCCGAGCCGGGGCGTCTCGCCCAGGTCGTTGAGGTCGATCCCGGACTGTGCCTGCGCGAGCATCCGCTCCGCCCTCCTGCGGGCCTCCTCGCTCATGCTGAGCCCGCCGTCCTCGATCTCCACGGCGATGCCGGACTGCACCTCGACGGCGGTGAGGTGGACGCGGGTGTGGGGCGGGGAGTAGCGGGTCGCGTTGTCGAGGAGCTCGGCGATGGTGTGGATCAGCGGCTCGACGATGGGTCCCACGACGGCGACCTCGGTGACCGAGTGGAGTTCGACCCGCTGGTAGTCGATGATCCGCGACATCGCACCGCGGAGCACGCTGTAGAGCGTGACGGCCCTGCTCCACTGCCGGCCCGGGCGGGCCCCGCCGAGGACCGAGATGGAGTCGGCGAGCCGGCCGACGAGGGCCGTGCCGTGGTCCAGGCGCAGGAGGTCGCCGAACACGTCCGGGTTCCGGCCGTGCCGGTCCTCCATCTCGCGCATCTCGTGTGCCTGCTGGTGGACGATGGCCTGCACGCGGCGGGCGATGTTCACGAAGGCCCGCTGGGCCGAGTCGCGCAGGTTCTCCTCGTTCTCGACGACGTCGACGACGCGGGCCAGCACGGTCTGCAGGGCCGACCTGAAGCGGGGGGTGAGCGCGCGGTCGGTGCCCCAGCGGTCGCCGGTCCCGCCGCGTCCGCCCAGCGCGGTCAGGACCTCTTCGGGCTGCTCGCCGCGGCGCAGGCGTTCGATGGCCTCGGTCAGCACGACGTCGGCCAGCCGGACGGCTTCGGCTTCCTGGCGGGAGAGGGAGTGCCGGAGCGCGGCGACCCGGGCGCGCTGTGCGGCCGTCGCGCGGCCGCGCCGTACGGCTTCCACGACGGCGGCGGCGGTGCAGGCGGCCGCGAGGGCGATCCACACGGTGCGGGCCGTTTCCGAGGAGGAGACCAGGGATCCGACCAGGCAGACGGCGGCCACGGCCGCGATGGCGGGCAGCGGCCCGCTTATTCCCGTCTCGGGGCGGGGGGATTCGGGTGGAATGTTTTCTTGCGCCATCGACTTCCTCGAACCATCGATAGAGGGGATCTTCTGACCGGTCGGCGGGAGCATAACGACGCCCAACTCGGCAGATCGGCACTTTCGTTGGAGTTCATCGAACCGGAGGACCGATTACGCGCCATGGAGGGCGGAGAAATCCCTCACCTGTGCGGGCGGACACTTCGCGTACGACTGCTCGGCCCGAGGTCCGCGGCTTTGCGCCAGAGAAAACCCCACCGGAATTCGAACGCATTTCTCGCTCATTTTCGGCCGCCCGATGACGTGCCGGAGTTGAAATTCGCAAGGGAACTGCGCTATGGGGCGCCGACGTACCGTCAGGGGGCGCCGGGGACGACCAGGCCCGTCTCGTACGCCACGACCACGGCCTGGGCGCGGCTGTCCAGGTCCAGCTTGGCCATGGTGCGGTTGAGGTGGGTCTTGACGGTGGCCTCGCCGATGTGGAGCCGCTGGGCGATCTCGGTGTTGGACAGGCCCTTCGCGGCCAGGCGCAGCACCTCGCGCTCGCGGGCCGTGAGGGCGTCCAGGCCGGCCGGGGTGTCCGGCACCGGGCAGGCGCGGTGGACGTAGGACTCGATCAGGCGGCGGGTGACGCTCGGGGCGAACAGCATGTCGCCGAGGGCGACGGCCGTGACCGCCTCGATCAGCCGCTCGGGCCCGGTGTCCTTGAGCAGGAAGCCGCAGGCGCCGGCGCGCAGGGCGGCGAAGACGTACTCGTCGAGGTCGAAGGTGGTCAGGACGAGCACCCGGGGCAGCGGGTCCACGGCCCCGGCCAGGATGCGTTCGGTGGCGGCGGTGCCGTCCAGGCCGGGCATGCGGATGTCCATGAGGATCACGTCCGGGCGGGTGCGGGCGGCGGCCTCGACCGCGCCGTGGCCGTCCTCGGCCTCCCCGACGACCTCGATGCCGGGCGCCGCCCGCAGCAGCGCCACGAGACCGGCGCGGATCAGGACCTGGTCGTCGACCACGAGGACGCGGATCATGTCGGCGGCCGCTTCCGCGGTCCGGCCGGGGGCCCTGCGGCGACCGGGAGGGTGAGGCGCACGCGGAATCCCCCCTCGGTCCGTGGGCCGGCGTCGACCGTGCCGCCGTAGAGCCTCGCGCGTTCGCGCATGCCGATCAAGCCATGGCCGGTCCCCGGCGCAACCTTGGCCGGATCCGACCGGTCGCCAGCTCGCTCGGCGCCGGTGGCGGCCGGGCCGGCGCGGCCGTCGTCGGTGATCGTGACCAGCAGTTCGTGCGGCCGGTGGACGACGAGGACGGTGACGGCCGCGTGCCGCGCGTGCTTGATCACATTGGTCAGGGCCTCCTGCACGACCCGGTACGCGCACAGCTCCACGCCGGGCGGCAGCGGCCGGGCGACGCCGTCGGTGCGCAGGTCGACGGCGACTCCGGCGGCCCGCACCCGCTCGGCCACCTCCCGCAGACCGGACAGCCCGGGGATCGGGGCGTACGGGGCGCGGCCGTCCGCGCCGTCCGCCGCGGAGCGCAACAGGGTGAGGATGCGGCGCAGTTCGCGCAGGCCCTCCTGGCTGGTCTCGGAGATCGTCACCAGCGCCGCGCGGGCCTGCTCCGGGGCGGAGGGGAAGACGTATCCGGCCATGCCCGCCTGCACGCTGATCACCGACATGTGGTGCGCGACGACGTCGTGCAGCTCGCGGGCGATGCGGCGTTGCTCCTCGGACACCGCCTGGCGCTCGCGCCACTCCTGTTCCCGGTGCAGGCGGGCGGTGAGCGCGGCCAGTTGGCGGTTGCGCTCGGCGAGGGTGCGGGCGCCGTTGCCGAACGTCCACACCACCGCCGGCACGCCCACGGCCTGCACCACCGTGACGGTCAGGCCGAGTTCGGGGGCGGCGAGGCCGCTGTGGAAGACGACGGCCCCGCAGAGCGCGGCGCAGGCCGCGGTGGTGCGCGGCGGCCGCCGGGCGGCGACCCCGTACAGGGCCATGGCCGGGGCCCAGAAGTTCAGGGACGGCTGGTAGCCGGCCGCGAGGTAGCAGGCGAAGCCGAGGCAGGAGGTCACCAGCGCCCACACGGGGGCGCGCCTGCGGGCGGCGAGCGGCAGCCCGGCCAGCGCGGTCAGGGCGTAGGCGGTGGCGTCGAAGGGCGGCCAGCCCGCCGGGTGGTACTGCCGGCCGATGACGGCCGCGGCGGCGGTCAGGCCGAGGGCCAGCGCGGCGTCGGCGAGCCGCGGATCGACGGAGCGGAGCCGGTCCGCCGGCCAGACCCTGGAGCGCATCGGCGCACCCTACGCGGCGGTCCGGGGCGCGGTCGTCATACCAGGGGTGTAGCGGGCCGGGGCGGCCGGCTGACGCAGGGGTTTACCCCGGGTGTCCACTCTGCGGTTGACGCCGGGGAGGCGGTGTCCGCGGGACCGTACGGGGGTCCGAACGCACGCCGTCCGGCGTGCGGATCAGCTCACGGTCACACCAGGGGGATCACGTGCGGTTCACGAAGAGGGCGGTCGTACTGACGGCGGGCGTCGCACTGCTGGCGGGCATCGGGCTCACGGGTACGGCCGCGCAGGCGGCGGGTACGGCGACGGGCGGGGCCGCGGCGGCGGCCTGTTCCACGTCCAGCGCGGTCACGAAGCGGACGGGGAGCGTCGACTCCATCCGGATCGAGCTGCGGTACAGCACCTCCAGCCGCTGCGCCTGGGGCCGGATCTACTCCGCCGACCCGGGCGACAAGGTGTGGGTCGACCGCTCCTCCAACGGCGGGGGCACCTGGACGGGACCGATGGGCATGACCACGGTCCAGTCCGGCAGCGACACGTACACCCCGGCCTACGACGACGCGGGCTACGTGATGCGGGCCTGTGCCTGGAACGACACCACCGGCACCACGCGCTGCACCGGCTGGTACTGATGCTCCGGCCGCGCGGTCGCCCGCTCACGGGGGGTGGGCGGCCGCGCGGCCGGTACCGTGCGGCCGGCCGGACCGGGGCCGGGACGTCCTCCCGGCCGTCGCGGGGCCCGTACGGACGGCGCGGCCGGGGGGTCAGCGGGCGCGGCGGATCCGGATCGGGCCCCGGGCCTTCGCGGGCTCGACGCGACGGCCGCCCTGGGTGATGTCCACCTCGCCGGCGGCGACCAGCCTGCGGGCCGCCCGGCGGGCCGGTTCCATGAGCGCCCGCCAGCCGTCTCCGTGCCCTGCGTACACCGCCCGGGCGGCGTCCGAGGGGCAGATGGTGGCCGTCGGTCCTCGGCGCTCCAGCAGTTCCAGGATCGCCCGCTCCAGCAGGCGGTCCGTCGTCCGCGCGTTGTCCGCCACTCCCCCAGTGTCGCGCGGGCGCCGTCCCCGCGCGCGTCACCCCGTCCGGGTCAGCGCGAGTTCGACGACGCGGGTCCAGTCCAGGCGGGCGGCGAAGGCGGGCACACCCGGACGGTCGCGGGGCACCCGGACGCGCAGGACGCCCGGGCGGATGGAGCAGCGGACGGGGACGGGCAGGACGAGGGCCTCGCCGTCGACGGCCACGGGGATGCGCGCGGCGTCGGCCGTGACCACGACCTCCCGGGCGTCGAGCGCCGTGACGCCCTCGGCCTGGTCGCCCTTGAGCGCGATCTCGGCGGCCCCCGCGACGTCGGTGACGCGCAGGCTCAGCACGCCCAGCCGTCCGTCGTCGAGCCGCATCCGGCGGCCGGCGCCCAGCGGGTCCCCGGTGGCGTAGTTGTTGTTGCTGACGAGGAGGACCTGGGGATCGTCGAGCCGGGCGCCGTCGACCAGAGCGGTGAGGCGGGCGCCGTCGTATCCGGCGAGGAGGCCCGGAAGGGCCTCCAGGGCCGTGCCGGCCTTGGCGTCGCGGTACTCGGGGTGCTGCACGATCGCCGCGTACGCCCCGAAGGAGACCGTGTTGACGAAGGGGCGTCCCGCGACGGAACCGAGGTCGATCCGCAGCTCCTCGCCGTCCACCAAGGCGTCCAGGCAGGTCGCGGGGTCGTCCCGGTCGAGCCCGAGGTCCATGGCGAAGTGGTTGCGGGTGCCGGCGCAGACCACGAGGAAGGGCAGGTCGTGCTCGGCCGCGACGTCGGCGACCAGGGCCTGGGTGCCGTCCCCGCCGGCCACGCCGAGCAGATCGGCGCCGTCGGCGACGGCTCGCCGGGCCAGCGCCGCCACGTCCTGCCGGGCGGAGGCGTCGAGCAGGACGACCTCGGCGCCGAGGGCCTCGGCCCGGGCGACCAGGCCGAAGCGGGCGACCTTGCCCCCGCCCGACTTCGGATTCATGATCAGCACCGGCCTGCGGGGCGGGGCGCGCCGTACCGCGGGCGGCCGGTCCGGGGTCCGGTCCCGGCGCAGGGCCGCCCAGGCGCAGCTCTGCGCCACGGCCCAGAGGGCCAGGGCCGCCACGGCGACGGCCCACAGGCCGGTGCGGACGTAGAGCAGGAGGACGGCGACGGGGGCGGCGACGGCGAGGCACAGGCCACCGAGCCGGAGGGGCCCGCGCCGGGACAGGGCCCACCAGGCTCCGGCTCCGGCGAGGGCCAGGCCCAGCAGGCCGGCGACGACCACGAGGGCGCTGCGCAGACCGGCCACGACGACGAGCACGACGACGGCGGCGCACGCACAGACCAGCGCGGCACGGGCGAGCCAGGGAGCGCGGATCTGGGGGGCACGCAGGCGGCTCACGTCGGTTCTCCCTCGGTCGACTCCGATCATCGCAGGCGACGGGGGCCGCGCGCCGATTCCCGCGCGCGCCCCGTCCCCCCGTCCCCCCGTCGCCACCCGCGGCCCCACCGGCTCGCGGTGGCGGGCGGGTGGGACGGGCGGAGCAGGTGCGCTTCAGACCTGGGCGGCCGAGGACAGGGTGGTGGGGTCGACGCCGGAGAGTTCGACGATGCGGTGCACGGGTACGCCGGCGGCCAGGGCCCGGCGCAACAGGGCGTCGCGGTTGTCCTCGCTGTCACGGAACGCGAGCAGGTCCCGCTCCGCGCTCGCCACGGAGTCCGTGGCCGTGGCGCGGCGGACCCGCTCCAGTTCCTCCGCGCTCAGCGGCACCGGCAGCCGCTCGGCCTCCTCGGGGATCAGCCCGGTCTGCTCCGGGGGCACCACGCGGACCTCGCGCGAGGCGGGGCTCACGCCCTGGGCGGCGAACCAGGCCCGTACGGCCGGGGTGTCCAGGCACTCCAGTTCTCCGACGACGGCCAGCGGGGTCCCCTGCCAGCCGGTCGGGTCGGACGCGAGGAACAGGTAGGGGTCTTCCGTCATCGTGGGTCACTCTCCTGGCACACCGTGGCTGCTGACGATCATCCGGCTCCTACCCCCTCGCCCCGGGACCACACGGGGTGTCCGCGGCGCCGGACCGCGCATACGGGTGATGCTGCGGCCCCCGCGTGCCCGTCCGGCGGCGCGGGCCCCGCGCGTCAGCGGAGCAGCTGTCCGGGGCCGACGAGGTGCTGCCGCGTGGGCAGCGGGCCGGGCTCCGGTGCCTGGCCCCGCGCCGCCGCGGGGCCGGCCGGGGCCGGGGCCTCGCCGAGCGCGCCGTACACGTGTCCCACCAGGGCCGCGCCGATCGGGTCGGGCAGCGGCCGGCCCTGGTCGTCGAACCGCTCGTACTTCATGAGGTTGTAGCCGATGGCGACCTGCCGCTTGCCGTCCTCGCTGGACAGCGCCCAGGTGCCGGCGCCGAACACCCCGCCGTCGTGGCCCCAGTACCAGCCGCCGCCCGGCAGCTGGAGCGTGTAGATGCCCAGGCCGTAGCGCATCCGCACGGTGTCGCCCGGCTCCGGCTCGTAGGCCGGGACGGTCGTCTTCATCGCGGCCAGGGCGGCCGGGCCGAGGAGCGTGCCGCCGAGGAGCCGGCGGTAGAAGTCGGCCAGGTCGTCCGTGGTGGAGACCAGCGCTCCGGCGGTCCCCGCCCAGGACATGTCGTAGACGCTGAAGTCGCGGGCGGGCGCGATCGTCCCGTACATGGACTCGTACATCTTGGCGTGCGGGCCGCGGATGCGGGCCGACTGCGGGAAGTAGGTGTGCCGCAGTCCGGCCTTGCGGATGACGTTGCGCGTGATGTACTCCTCCGCGTCCTGCCCCGTGGCCTTCTCCAACAGCAGCCCGGCGATGACGTAGTTGGTGTTCGCGTACGCGTACGTGCCCCGTGGTGCGGCGGGCCGGGCGGCGAGGCCGAGGCGGACCAGCTCCTCCGGTTCGACGTGCCGGAAGCGGTTGTCCTCCAGCGTGCCCGCGGGGTCCTCGGCGAGGCCGGGGAAGGCGGGGAGCACGTAGTCGCCGATGCCGCTGGTGTGGTTGAGCAGCATGCGCACGGTCACCTGGCGGCCGCGCTCGCCCCCGACGAGCTCGGGGAGGTAGCGGCCGACGGGGGCGTCGAGTTCGACGCGGCCCGCCTGGACCTGCTGGAGGACGGCGACGGCGGTGAAGGTCTTGGTGATGCTGCCTATGCGGTGTTCGAAGTCGGGCCGCACGGGCCGCCCGCTGTCCACGTCGGCCACGCCGGCGGCCCCGCGCCAGGTGGCGGATCCGTCGCGCACGGTGGAATAGGCCCCGTACATGCCGGCGTCGCGGAACGCGTCGAGCGACTGCCGCAGCGCCGCCCGGTCGAGCGGGCCGCCGTCCGGACCCCGGACGGCCGCGGGACCGGGGGGTGCGGCGGCCGGGGCGGCCGCCTGGGCCGGGAGGACCAGGGCGGTCACGGACAGGACGGTGGCCGAGGCCAGGACGGCCAGCCGCGTCGTGCGCCCGGCCGGGCGCGGCCGGCGCGCGGGGCCGTCCTGCGGGATCGGGCCGTGGGGGTGGATACGGTCGGAACGGGTGCGGCTCATGGGCACTCCTGGTGCGTCGGCAGCCGTACGGTCGCGGGCTGGTCCGTCCATCCTCGGACGGATCTCCTGACGGCCCCTCACCCCGCAGGACGATCTTCCGCACGAGAAGCACGTGACGTTTGTCAGTTGCGCCGACGCCGACCGGTGCGCCGTCCGGGCCGCCGCCGGTCGGGGCGGCGGCCCGGAGAGCCCGTCCTATCCTCCGTTGATCACGAACTGCGATCCCGGTTCGACGAGGACGTCGCCGTCGGCGGAACCGGTGATCGTGACGTTCGACAGGGTGGCGCTGCCGCGCGCCCCGCCGTGGGCCCGGATGCCCGCTCCGTTGTTCGACCCGTCGATGCGCACGTTGGTGATCTTCGCGTCGGGTACGGCGCCGCCACCGGACTTGAACTGGATCCCGTCGTAGGTCGAATCGTGGATGTCGGTGTCGCGGACGACCACGCCCGGGATGGGCTGGTTGGCGGCGAACAGCGTGATCGCGCCGAACTCCTGCGCCTCGCCCCAGAAGGCCCCGCCGGTGCGGAAGAGCCCGTTGCCCGCGATCAGGGTCTGCCCGGAGAAGGGCAGCGGATCGTGGTCGGTCGCGAGCATGATGCCCGGATAGTTCATGGTGTCGTAGATCAGGTTGTTCTCGATCGTGTTGCCGTAGCCGCCGTAGACGGCGATGCCGTTGGCCCGCCACGGCAGCTGGATGGTGTTGTTGCGGAAGTGGTTGTCGTGCCCGACGTCGACGGACTGGTCCTTCACGTACTTGCTGGACCAGACGGCGAGGGCGTCGTCACCGGTGGTGCGGAAGGAGGAGTTGAAGACCGTGGAGTTGCGGGTGCCGTTGGCGAGGTTGATGCCGTCCGCGTAGGTGTCGCGGACGCGCATGCCGCTGAACTCGACGCCGTCACCGGGGCCCCACAGGGCGGGGATGTTGTCGTAGTCCCGGCCGACCCAGACGCCCACGTTGGCGTGCTCGATCCACACGTTGGTGATCTTCGTGTTCTTGCCGAAGCGGCCGTTGAGGCCCACTCCGCCCTCGGCGTTGCCGTCGCCGCCCCGGATGGTGCCGGAGCCGAAGATGGCGAGGTCGGAGATCTGGGTGTTGTCGTCGATGTCGAAGCCGAAGTTGCCCTCGTGCGGATGGTTGATGCCGCCCGCGTTCTGCGGCGCGGTCAGCGTGTAGAGCTGGGAGTACCACATGCCCGCGCCCCGGACCGACACGTTGCTGATGCCCACCTGGTTGTACTGGCCCCGGTTCAGCGGGTCGTCGGTGAGGATCTTCTGCTCCTGGCGCCACTGTCCCTGCGGGATCCAGACGCAGGCGATCTGCCCGTTCTGGTCCGCCGTCACGGCCTTCTGGAGGGCGGCCGTGTCGTCGTTGCCGTCGTCGGGGACCGCGCCGTAGTCGGTGATCGAGGTGCACTCGGCCGGCTTGGGCGCCGGCGGGGCCACCTGTTCCAGGTCGACCAGGTCGATCACGTAGTAGGCGGCCGTGTCGCCCGCGTCGCGCTGGAGGCGGAACGTGGTGCCCGCCGGGTAGCTCCGCGCGAGCAGCGCGTGCGATTCGTCGAAGAGCCTGCGGGCGTCGCCACCGGGGGTGTTGGTGAGGCCCTCGGGACTGTCGGTGTTGCCGTAGAGCCAGCTGTGCTGGGAGGACAGGGTCAGCTTGCGCTCGAAGCCGCCGTTGACGTAGAGGCTCAGGGTGGCGTCGGCCCCGCCGCCGCCCGGGGCGTCGGGGACGGAGTTGCGCACGACGATCGAGTTGGCCGCCCCGGTCGAGGTGAACTGGACGTACTGGCCGGTCGAGGCGAGGCGGACGGACGCGCGGCCCGAGGACTCGGTGGCGAAGTTGGTGTGGCCGAAGGTGCGCTTCGCGTCGGTCCGGAGCAGGGTGCCGGTGTACGTGCCGGCCTCCGCCTCGTACGCGGTGTACGGGAGGGCGGCGCCCCGGCCGACGACGACGGTGCGGGTGTGGCCGTTGTTGGTCTCGTTCGTCTCGGCGACCAGTCCGGTCGCGTCGGCGGTGGCGGTGACGGCGGCTCCCCCGCCGACCGCCGTCCAGACGCCGTTGATCGGCACGTTGACGGTGGCTCCGGCGGCGACGGCCGGGGTGGTGCCGTTCAGCGTGGTGCTCCCCGCGACCAGGCGGGTGATGGTGCCCGCGGCCACGGCGGCGGTGCCCCGGTTGTGCACGGCCACGGTGAAGGAGACCGGCGCGCCCACCGCGGGGTCGGCCGGGTCGGTGGTCAGGGAGAGGACCTCCAGGTCGGGTCCGGGGGCCTGGCCGACGACGAGCTTGGCGGGCGCGGTGCGGCTGTTGTTGGTGTCGTCCTGCTCCGGGACGGTGTCATCGGGGTCGACGACGGCCGAGACGGTGTAGCTGCCCGTCGGCCGCTTGCCGACCGCGACGGGGACGGTGGCGGAGGCACCGGCGGCGAGGGCGCCGACCTGGGCGCTTCCGGCGACGGCTCCGTCCAGGCTGACGCTGACGGTGGTGGCGGCGGAGGCGGTCGTACCGGCGTTG
This sequence comes from Streptomyces subrutilus, assembly GCF_008704535.1. NCBI lineage: Bacteria > Bacillati > Actinomycetota > Actinomycetes > Kitasatosporales > Streptomycetaceae > Streptomyces > Streptomyces subrutilus. The sequence continues at coordinate 7,089,807 of NZ_CP023701.1, read as the reverse complement.
CGGACGGTGGCGCCGACGGTGACGGCGTCGCTCTCGGACGGCGCCGCCGGGGACCACGACAGGGCGGTGACCGTCAGGTCGGAGTGGGGGGCGGCGGCGCCGATGACCTGGAACTCGGCGACCTGGCCCCCGCCGGCGCCGGTGTTGCCGGAGAACGCGAGCCGGACGTCCGCGAGGCGGCCGGTGACGGGCAGGGTGACCGTGTTCCGGTTGCCGGACGGGCTGAACACGTGGTCGGCGCGGGCCCGCAGCGAGGTGAAGCCGGTCGCCGACTGCTCGCGGCCCAGCACTTCGATGCTCTGGGTGCGGGTGCCCCAGGCCGGGTCGGGGTTCAGCTTGAGGACCACCCCGGTGACGTCGGCGTTGGAGCCGAGCTTCACGGTCAGGGTGGACTGCTGGGCGCCCGCTTCCCAGTAGCTGGTGACGTTGTCGTCGTTGGCGTTGGCCGCGATGAACTGCTGCGTGGTGGAGGAGGCCTCGATGGGCTTGCCCTTGGCCAGGTTCGCGCCGGTGGGCGGCGTGCCCGGGTCGCCCGGGTCGCCGCCCCCGGCGACGCCGTAGACCTCGAACTCGGAGAGCTGCGCGGCCGGCCAGCCGGTGTTGGCGCCGACCGCGACGCGCACGTGGCGCACCGTGGCGGGGGTGAAGCCGATGGTCGCGGTGTTGCCCTGGACCGGGTCGAACACCCGTCCCGCCGAGGCGGACAGGGTGCTGAAGGCGGCGCCGTCGGTGCTGCCCTGGACGGTCAGCGTCTGGGTGCGCCTCTCCCAGGAGGCGGGCAGTTTCAGGACGACCTGGTCGACGGCGGCGCTGCTGCCGAGGTCGACCTGTATCCATTGCGGAAAGGCGCTCGACGGGCTCTCCCAGTACGTGCCCTGGTGGCCGTCCGTGACGTTCGCGGCGCCGTATCCGCCGAGCGATCCGCTGGCGCCGACCGGTTTGCCGAGGGCGAGGTTGGGGCCGCCCGCGGCGGCGGCGGAGGTGACGGGCAGGAGTCCGAGGGCCATCAGCCCCGCGACGACCAGGCCGGCCAGCAACCGCCGGCCGCCGTGCATCCATCTCATGCTGTCCTCTGTTCCATGGGGGGCCGGGCGGGTGCCGGTGCACCCGCCCGGTGGAGCCGAACGTGGGACGTCAGCAACCGCCGGGGACTGATTGCCTAAAACTTGCGGAGTGTTCTTGATTTTTTGAGCGATCTGATCGCTGATATGCGGTCATGGCGTCACAGGTTTCTCTCAGATGACGACTTTGTCAACGGCCCGCACACGCTCGCGCGGTGAGCGGCACGGCCGACGCAGTGGTGACCGGCGCGGCGGACCCGCGCGCCGGACGGCCGCGTTCACCGCGGAGTGGGGGATTCGGCGGTACGGGCCCCGGCCCGGCGGCACATGCCCGACCATGGGCGGACCGGGCGGCCCGGCCCCACCGACCAGAGAGGTGTCCATGGAGATTTCGGCGTTCCTCGACCAGAAGCTCACCCGCCGGTTCGAGACGTACGACGGCGATCGCGACGGGTTCGTCGGGCGGGAGGACTTCGAGACGGGGGCGGCCCGGACCGCCGAGGCGTTCGGCCACGCGCCCGGGTCGCCGGCCCGGCAGCGCCTGCACGATCTGAGCCTGGCGCTCTGGACGCACCTGGCCCGGGTGGCCGACGCGGACGGCGACGGGCGGATCAGCGAGGCGGAGTACAAGGCCGCCTTCGCGGCCGGGCTGCTGGAGACGCCCGAATCCTTCGACGAGGGCTATCTGCCCTTCCTGGACGCGATCATGGACATCGCGGACGCCGACGGGGACGGCCTGCTCACCCAGGAGGAGGAGGTCCGCTGGACCGGTGCGCTGATGAACCTGCCCGAGGCCGACGCCCGCGAGGTCTTCCGGCGCCTGGATCAGGACGGTGACGGCCTGATCGGCCGGGCCGACCTGCTGGAGGCGATCCGGGCGTACTACTTCGACGAGGACCCGGGCTCGGCGGGCAGCTGGCTGCTGGGTCCGCTGGCCGGCTGAGCCCAGGGCCGCGGACCGGGCGGGCCGTGCGCGAGGGGCGGGGGTACGACCCGTACGGGTCGTACCCCCGCCCCTCGGCGGATCGCACCGGTGGTGCGCGCGGTCGTCAGCGCACCGCGGTCACGTCCCGGGCCGCGACGAACCCGGGGCGCCGGACCGGAGCCGCGAAGGGCTCCTCGGGTGCGTTGTCGACGCTGTTGAACACGAAGAACACGTTGCTGCGCGGGTACGGCGTGATGTTGTCGCCGGAGCCGTGCATCGCGTTGCAGTCGAACCAGGTGGCCGAGCCGGCCCGGCCGGTGAACAGCCGTATCCCGCAGGCCTCCGCGAACCGGCTGAGGGCCTGGTCCGAGGGCGTGCCCGCGTCCTGCATCCGCAGGGACTTCTTGTAGTTGTCCTTGGGCGTCTCGCCGGCGCAGCCGAGGAAGGTCCGGTGCGAGCCGGGCATGATCATGAGACCGCCGTTGGTGGGGTGGTTCGGCGTCAGGGCGATAGACACCGAGACGGTCCTCATGCGCGGGAGTCCGTCCTCCGCGTGCCAGGTCTCGAAGTCCGAGTGCCAGTAGAACCCGCGGGCGCCGAAGCCGGGCTTCACGTTGATCCGCGACTGGTGCACGTAGACGTCCGAGCCGAGGATCTGCCGGGCCGTCCCGACGACGCGCGGGTCCGCCGCCAGCCGGGCGAAGGCCTCGCTGATCCGGTGCACCTCGAAGACGGAGCGCACCTCCTGGGAGGTGGGCTCGATGATCGAGCGCTCGTCGGCGCGCACCGCGGGGTCGGCGACCAGCCGGTCCAGCTCGCCCCGGTAGACGTCCACTTCCTCGGGGGTGATCAGCTGGTCGACGGGGTGGAAGCCGTGGCGGTCGAAGGCTTCGAGTTCGCGCCCCCACAACGGGCCCGGGGTGCCGGGCTCGGACCACACGACGGGGTCCTGACGGCCGATCAGCACCTCCTCGGGACCTCGGGTCGGGTAGACGTCCGCACTGCGCTCGGTCGTGGTGCTCATGGTGTTGCCTGCCTCTCCTCTCGTCTTCCGTGCATCGCCCGCGTGCGGGGCGCGGTCACCCCTCAGACGGGGTCCGGCTCGGTGAGCAGCGGGTAGACGCCGTTCTCGTCGTGGTCCTCGCGCCCGGTGACGGGCGGGTTGAAGACGCACAGGCAGCGGAAGTCCCGCTCGACGCGCAGGGTGTGCCGCTCGTGGCCGTCGAGCAGGTACATCGTCCCGGGCGTGATGCGGTAGGTGCGCCCGGTCTCCTCGTCGGTCAGCTCCGCGTCGCCCTCCACGCACACGACGGCCTCGACGTGGTTCGCGTACCACATCGACGTCTCGGTGCCGGCGTAGAGCACCGTCTCGTGGAGGGAGAAGCCGACGCGCTCACGGGCGAGGACGATGCGCTTGCTCTCCCAGGTGCCGGACGCCGCCTTCACGTGCCGGTCGGTGCCCTCGATGTCCTTGAAGGAACGGACGATCACTCTGATCTGCCTTTCTTCGCGTGCGGTGTACTCGTGTGCTCGTACTCGTCTGCTCGTACCCGTGTGCTCGGTGGCCCGGCGCCGCGGCGTCGGGGGTCAGGCCGTCTCCCGGACGGAGCGGGTCAGGACCTCCAGCCCCTCCTCCAGCTCGGCGGGCGACAGCGTGAGCGGCGGCAGCAGCTTCACCACCTCGCTCTCGGGCCCGGAGGTCTCGACGAGCAGGCCGTGTTCGTAGGCCCGCGCGCAGACGGCGCCGGCCCGGGCCTTGTCCTGGAACTCGATGCCCCAGACCATTCCGCGGCCCCGATGGCTCGCGCCCAGGTGCGGGTCGGAGCAGAGCTCGGCGAGGGCCGCGTCGATGCGCGCGCCCTGGAGGAGGCTGCGCTCGCGCAGGGCGCCGTCGCGCCAGTAGGTGTCGAGGGCGGCGGTGGCCGTGACGAAGGCCGGGTTGTTGCCGCGGAAGGTGCCGTTGTGCTCGCCCGGCTCCCAGATGTCCAGCTCCGGCTTGAACAGGCACAGGGACATGGGCAGGCCGTAGCCGCTGATGGACTTGGAGACGGTCACGATGTCCGGGGTGATGCCCGCGTCCTCGAAGGAGAAGAAGCTTCCGGTGCGGCCGCAGCCCATCTGGACGTCGTCGACGATGAGGAGCATGTCGCGGCGCCGGCACAGGTCGGCCAGCCGGCGCAGCCACTCCGGGCGGGCGACGTTCACGCCGCCCTCGCCCTGGATGGTCTCCACGATCACGGCGGCGGGCTGGTTCAGGCCGGAGCCCTGGTCCTCCAGCAGCCGTTCGAACCAGATGAAGTCCGGCGTCCGGCCGCCGAGGTAGTTGTCGAAGGGCATCGGCGTGGTGTGGACGAGGGGGACGCCGGCTCCGGCGCGCTTGAAGGCGTTGCCGGTCACGGCGAGGGAGCCGAGCGACATGCCGTGGAAGGCGTTGGTGAAGGAGACCACGGCCTCGCGCCCCTTGGCCTTGCGCGCCAGCTTGAGCGCGGCCTCGACGGCGTTGGTGCCGGTGGGGCCGGGGAACATGACCTTGTACGGAAGGCCGCGCGGGCCCAGGATCGCGGACTGGAAGGCCTCCAGGAAGTCCCGTTTGGCGGTGGTCGACATGTCCAGGGCGTGGGTGATGCCGTCCCGCTCGATGTAGTCGAGGAGCGCACGTTTGAGGACCGGGTTGTTGTGGCCGTAGTTGAGCGATCCGGCGCCGGCGAAGAAGTCGAGGTAGTCGCGGCCGCGCTCGTCGTACAGCCGGCTGCCGCTCGCCCGCTCGAAGACGGTCGGCCAGGCGCGGCAATAGCTCCGGACCTCGGACTCCACGGTCTCGAAGACACTCAGAAGCGGCTCTGTGATGGTCAAGGCGTTCTCCCTGGGTGTGGTGTGACGGCTGCAACGGGTGATGTCATGGACGTGCGGGGGCGCGAACGTGCGGGCGCCCGGGCGTGACGGCGCGCGGCCCGCACCCGCGGTCCCGTCCCTCGCGGGCGGCGCGGTGGGCCGGCGGCGGGTGGGGACGGCCGACGGGTGCGGACGGCCGAGGTCAGCGGGCCGGCAGCGCGATGCGGTGGAGCACCTCGGCGGCGTGCCCGTCGCCCTCGGGGAAGTGCCCGGGCGCGAAGAGCACCTCGCGGGTGAGCGTCGCTCCGTGGCGGTCGGCGTACGCGGCGAACAGGCGCTCCGAGGCGGTGTTGCCGGGTTCGATGGTGGTCTCCAGGCCGCGCAGGCCGCCGGAGCGGCGGGCCTCGCGGGCGGTCAGCCCGTCGAGCAGCGCTCCGGCCACGCCCTGCCCGCGCAGGGCCTCGTCGACGGCGACCTGCCACACGAACAGGGTGCCGGGGGCCTCGGGCCGCCGGTACGCGCTGACGAACCCGACCGGCTGCCCGCTCATGTCGCGGGCGACCGCCGAGGTGCCGGCGAAATCACGGCACCAGAGGAGGTAGCTGTACGGGGAGTTGAGGTCGAGGACCTTCGAGTCGCGGGCTATGCGCCAGAGGGAGGCTCCGTCTCCCGTGTCAGGGCTGTCGAGTCGCAACTCCCCGGGAAGGCCGGGGAAGCCGCTTCGGCTGCGGTCGAGGTCTGCGGGTGCAGTGGTCATGCCGAGGGAAGTTACCCAGAGCGAACAGAAAATGCATCGGGCGTCAGGGTTCCGTGTTGCAACGGGACGTGATAGATGGCAGGACCTCAACAGACCCGTTGATCGATCACCCTGGCGCCCTAAATGTCAGGTTTTCAGATGACATAACACCCCAGCCTGGGCGAATATAACGAGACGATAACTCCTTCGTGAATGAATGGAGTTGCCTCTGTAACCGTTGCAACGTCACACACCGTTGACCGTTTCACCCTCGCGGCACCGGGCAGGAGCGGCCCCGCACGATCGCTCACCCGACCGCGGCCGGGTGAGCGGACCGCACCCGCCGACCGACGGCGGGCGCCGAGCACGGTCACCGACCGCAGCCGCCGACCGCACCCGCCGACCCGAACGGGGCGGCCACCGCCCTCACGACTCCGCCCGAGCGACGGCTCCCGCAAATCTGTGCGAACGCGACCCCTCCCGCCGAACAAACGCTCCCCCACTCGCGCCACCCAAGCCACACACCCCACACCACCATGGGGTATGTGGACTGGCACTCCCTCTCGCCCCGACACCTGCCCTCACCTGCAAGTTTACGTTCGCCAATGCTTGCCTTTGTCAACTTTTTAGCCCCGCACTCTCCTTTTAGTTTGCCTGGAGCAACCAACTACTTCTACGGTTGCCCAAAGCAACGAAGCGGGAGGCGCGATGGCCGGACAGGCGCAGTACGAGGAGCTGGCCCGCGAGCTCAGCGCCATCGGCGCCGTGAAGCGGGACATGGGGCGCATCCTGCCGCAGGACTGCCCGGCGGCATCGGCCGCCGTGCTGACACTGCTCGGCCGGCACGGCGACATGCGGATGAGCAGGCTCGCCGAGCTGCTCTCCGTCGACATGTCGGTGACCAGCCGCCACGTCGCGCACGTCGCGGACCGGGGCTGGATCGAACGGCTCCCCGACCCGGCCGACAAGCGCTCCCGCATGCTGCACCTCACCGCCCCGGGACAGGAGCAGCTCGACGAGCTCTCCCGCCGCACGTCGCGGCTGCTCGCGGACCGGCTGAGCGACTGGTCGGACGACGAGGTCGGCCGGCTCGTCCAGCTCATGACCCGGCTGCGCGAGAGCTTCGGCGACTGCCGCGCCACCCCCCAGCGGCCCGTGCACGCGTAGCACGCGACAGAACTGATCACCCGTACACCCGCATAAGAACGTAAGGAAGCCCATGGCAACGACCACACCAGCCGGTGTGCGGGGCTCTCACGCCAAGCCCGGAGGCGCCCACAGCGGCGGCCACGGCGGTGGCCACGACGACGCTCCGATGACCCACCGGCAGATCATGGAGGCGCTGTCCGGGCTGTTGCTCGGCATGTTCGTCGCCATCCTGTCGTCGACGATCGTCTCCAACGCACTCCCCCAGATCATCGGCGACCTGGGCGGCGGCCAGTCCGCCTACACCTGGGTCGTCACGGCCGCGCTCCTCTCCATGACCGCCGCCACCCCCCTGTGGGGCAAGCTCTCCGACCTGTACAGCAAGAAGGCGCTGGTACAGATCGCACTGGTCATATACGTCCTGGGATCGGCCGCCGCGGGCCTGTCCCAGAACGCCGGCATGCTCATCGCCTGCCGCGTGGTCCAGGGCATCGGCGTCGGCGGCCTGTCCGCCCTCGCGCAGATCGTGATGGCCGCGATGATCTCCCCGCGCGAGCGCGGCCGCTACAGCGGCTACCTCGGCGCGACCTTCGCCGTCGCCACCGTCGGCGGCCCGCTGCTCGGCGGCGTCATCACCGACACCGACTGGCTCGGCTGGCGCTGGTGCTTCTACGTCGGCGTGCCCTTCGCGGTCATCGCGCTGATCGTGCTCCAGAAGACCCTGCACCTGCCCGTCGTCAAGCGCGAGGTCAAGGTCGACTGGAGCGGCGCGTTCTTCATCTCGGCCGCGGTCTCGCTGCTGCTGGTCTGGGTCACCTTCGCGGGCGACAAGTACGACTGGATGTCCTGGCAGACGCTCGCGATGGTCGGCGGCTCGATCGTCCTCGGCCTGCTCTTCGTCTACATCGAGTCGCGGGCCAGCGAACCGATCATCCCGCTGCGCCTGTTCCGCAACCGCACCATCGCCCTGTCCTCGATCGCCTCGCTCTTCGTCGGCGTCGCGATGTTCACCGGCACCGTCTTCTTCAGCCAGTACTTCCAGCTGGCCCGCGACAAGTCCCCGACCATGTCCGGCGTGATGACGATCCCGATGATCGCGGGACTGTTCGTCTCCTCGACCGTCTCCGGCCAGGTCATCACCAAGACCGGCCGCTGGAAGGCGTGGCTGCTCTGCGGTGGCGTGCTGGTGACCGCGGGCCTGGGCCTGCTGGGCACGATCCGCTACGACACCGAGTACTGGCACATCGCCGTCTTCATGGCCCTCCTGGGCCTCGGCATCGGCATGATGATGCAGAACCTGGTGCTGTGCACGCAGAACCAGGTGGCGCCGTCCGACCTCGGCTCGGCCAGCTCCACGGTCACCTTCTTCCGCTCCCTCGGCGGCGCCATGGGCGTCTCCGCGCTCGGTGCGGTCATGGCCAACCGGATCAGCCACTACGCGCAGGACGGCCTCGCCACCCTCGACCCGAAGTACGCGGCCGCCGCGGCCTCGTCGAGCTCGGGCGGCAGCATCCCGGACATGGACAGCCTGCCCGGCCCGCTGCGCACCGTGATGGAGAGCGCGTACGGCCACGGCATCGCGGACGTCTTCCTGATCGCCGCGCCGCTGGCCCTGATCGCCTTCCTCGTCACGATCTTCATCAAGGAGGTCCCGCTGCGGACCTCGGGCGGTCTGGCACAGGCAGCGCAGGACGGCCCCGGGGACGCGGCGGCCGCCGAGACCGCCGGTACCCGGGTCCCCCGGCAGGCCGCGGCCCCGGCCACGGCCGGCCCCGGGAGCGCGACCGCGCGCGCGGCCGGCGATCCCGTGACAGCACAGCAGCCGGCCGCCGACGCCGCGGTGGCGAACGAAGGGGCGGACCTGATGGACGGTGGAATTCCGGTGGGCGGCCACGTACGCGGCTCCGAGAGCGCGCCCGTACCGCGGGCGGCGGTGACCCTGATCTCCCTCGCCGGACGGCAGCTGGGCCGGTCGGTGGCGCAGGACGACGGCTCGTACACGGTGCACGCGCCCGGCGCGGGCTCGTACGTCCTGATCGCCTCCGCCGACGGCTTCCAGCCGCAGGCCTCGACGATCCTCGTGAACGGCGAACCCGTCGCCTACGACATCCTGCTGAGCGGCACGAGCGGGCTCGGCGGCCTGGTCCGGGCCGCCGAGAGCGGGGCGCCGGTCGTCGGTGCCATGGTCATCGTGACCGACGTGCGCGGTGACGTGCTGGCCACCGGCACCACCGGTGAGCAGGGCGAGTTCACCTTCGCCGACCTGGTCCCGGGCTACGTGACGATCGCGGTGAACGCGGCCGGGCACCGCCCGACGGCCCTGCCCGTCGAGGTCGGCGGCGCGGGCGTCACCCGGGTCGAGGTCGAGCTCACCTCCGGGGCCCAGCTCCAGGGCGTCGTACGGGCGCCGGGCGGACCGCTCGGCGACGCGCGGGTCACGCTGGTCGACGCGGCCGGCAACGTGGTGGCCACGGCGCGGACCGGTTCGGACGGCGCCTACGCCTTCACCGACCTGAACGGCGGCGAGTACACCGTCATCGCGACGGGCTATCCGCCGGTGGCCACGGCGCTGACCCTGTCGGGGCGCGGCGTGGACGGCCACGACATCGAGCTCGCCCACCCCGGCGAGTAGGCGGTCCCGGCCCGCGGGGCGTGCGCGTACCGCGCCGCGTCCCGCGGGCCGGGCCTCCTCGGCCGGTCGGACACGCTGCACAGGGAGAAGAACGGGATGGCACTGACCGCACGGATCCGCACGCGCGACGGATGGGCCGTATCGCACGCGGTCGTCACGGTGACGGACATGACGGGTGCGCAAGTGGTGCGCGCCGAGGCCGACGGGGACGGCGCGGTGCGCGATGCGACCGCGCTGGAGCCGGGGGCGTACACGGTGATCGTCACGGCGCTCGGGTACGCGCCGGCCGCGTCGAGCGCGATCGTGACCGCGAGCGGGCGCACCGAGATCGGCAACGTGGTCCTCGCCCGGCAGGGCGGCACCGAGCTGCCGCCGCCGGGGCCGTGGACGGTCGATCCGGCGCACTCCTCCGTCGGGGCCGTCGCGCAGCACCTGGGCATCTCCAGCGTGCACGGACGGTTCACGGAGTTCGCGGGCCGCATCTGGATATCACCGGACGAGGTGTCCGCGTCGCGGGTGGAGGCGGTGATCCGGGCGGCCTCCATCGACACGGGCAACGCCCTGCGCGACGGGCACCTCAAGTCGCCGGACTTCCTGGACGTGGAGGCGTACCCGGAGCTGACGTACCGGTCGACGGGCCTGACCCCCGCCGGTTCGGACCGCTGGACCGTGCACGGCGAACTGACCATGCACGGTGTCGTGCGCCCGGTCGACCTGGACCTCGCGTACCTCGGTACGGGCGCCGACCCGTGGGGCGGCACGCGGGCCGCGTTCCGTGCCACGGCGGAGCTGCACCGCGAGGACTTCGCGATGCACTACAACCAGGTGGTCCAGGCGGGCATCGCCGCGATCGGCACGAAGCTCCGGGTGGAGCTGGACGTACAGGCGGTGCAGGGCGAGGCGCTGCCCGCGATGTGACGCGGGGGCCGCACGCGCGCGGTGTGACGGACCGGCGCGCGCGGCCGTCGGGAGCCCGGGGTGGAGCGGCACGAAGGTGCCGCTCCACCCCGGGCTCCGTCCGTCCTCAGGCGGGCGCCGCCGGCCGGACGAGGGCGCGGGCCGCCGCGAACTCCTCCCGCGCCGCCGCCTCCGCCGCCTCCAGGTAGAGGTAGGCGTCCGCGCCGACGGGCACCCGCAGGGGGGTCGGGCCGTCGGCGGCGACGAGGGCCAGCACGGCGTCGGCGAACTCCTCCGGTCTGCCGAACCCCGTGTTGTCCTCCATCGACCGGAAGTCGCCGAGCATCGCGCCGGTGGCCTCCGCGTAGACGGGCAGGCGGTGTGCGGCCTCCGCGAGGGAGGCTCCGTACCGGGTGGCGTAGACGCCCGGCTCGACGACCGTCACCCGCACCCCGAACGGGGCGGCTTCGGCGGCGAGCGCCTGGCTCATCCCCTCCAGGGCGTACTTGCCGGCGACGTAGGAGGCCAGGCCGGGAACGGCCATGCGGCCGCCGAGCGAGGAGACGTTGACGACGTGGCCGCGGCCCTGGGCCCGCATCAGCGGCAGGACCAGGCGCGTCAGGCGCCAGGGGCCGACGAGCAGGGTCTCGACCTGGTCGCGCAACTCGGCGTCCGACACCTCCTCGACCGTGCCGAACAGGCCGCCGCCCGCGTTGTTGACCAGGACGTCGATGCCACCCATCCGCTCCGCGGCCATCCGGACGGCCTCCTCGCACTGCGCCGGATCGCGCAGCTCCAGCGCGATCGGCGTGATGCGGCCGGGCCACTCCCGGGCCAGTTCGTCCAGCGCGGCGGTCCTGCGCGCGGTCACCGCGACCTCGTCGCCGGCCCGCGCGGCGGCCGCGGCCAGCGCCCGTCCGAGCCCCGAGGAACACCCTGTGACCAGCCAGCGACGACGCTCCATCATTCCCCCTGTCGACGTCCGTACCGGCCGCCATGGTCACCGGGCCGGCCGTCCCGCCGACAGCCCCCGCCACCAGCGTGCGGGAGCACGACGGGCGCGGGCCCCGCGCCCTGCGCGCCCCCCGCGGTGCCGGAGCTCGCGGCCGCCGGGCAGCGCGGCTATCCTCCGACGGTGGAACGCGCAGAGGTTCTCAAGCGAGTGATCGGCATCCTCACCGAAGCCCAGGAGATCCGCCGGGCGGCCGAAGCCGGGGAGGAGGCCGACGACGGGCCCGCCACCGAAGCGGGCGTGGCCACGCACCTGTTGAACGAGATGCTGCCCTCCATCAGGGTCCCGGCCGAGGCCACCCCGCAGGAGGTCGCCCGGCTGGTCGCCGAGGCGCTCGGGCCGGCGCTGCACACGATGGTCGCAGGTTTCAGCCTGGCCTTCACCAGTCTCGCCATGGCCCACGACGGCGGGCGGACGGACGTCACCTCGCTCGAAGTCCTCCAGGAACTCGCCCTGGAAGTGGAGACCGGGACGTACGACGAGGGCCCTTAGGCCCCGTCGTGGAACCCCGCCGGGGCGGCCGGCCGCGATGTTGTCGTCGCCCTTGCGCTGCCTTGGCCGTGTGCTGTCCTGACGCTACCCGCGATTGACGAGGGTGGGGTTGTCCACCAGGTCCCCGGAATTCCCGGGCCGCCTGGCCGGCAACCCCCCATCGAAGACGCAGGAGTTCCCCATGAAGCACACCTCCCCCCGCCGTACGGCGCTGGCGACCGGCGTGGCCCTGGTCGCGGTGCTGGGCGTCACCGCGGCCGTCGGCACCACGGCGTCCGCGCAGTCCGGCGGCCCGTCGGCGCACGACCGTCCGGGCAAGCCCTCCGAGCAGCAGATCGCGGCCCTGTTCGACCAGTGGAACAAGGCGCTCGCGACCGGCGACTCCCGGAAGGTCACCGCGCTCTACGCGCCCGACGCGGTGCTGCTGCCCACGGTCTCGCCCCGCATCCGCACCAACCACGCTGAGATAGCCGACTACTTCGACGAGTTCCTCGCGAAGAAGCCCAGTGGGAAGAAGCTCCGCACGGTGGTCGAGGTGCTCGACGCGGACACGGCCATCGACACCGGCCTGTACCGCTTCACGCTGACGGACAAGGCGGGCAAGACGTCCGAGGTCGACGCCCGCTACACCTACGTGTACGAGAAGACCGGCGGCAAGTGGCTGATCGTCAACCACCACTCCTCGGTGCTGCCTGCCGCAAGCTGATCCGTACGCACAGTCCGCGGCCGGGGGCGTCCGCCAGCGCGGCGCTCCCGCCGTCGTCCGTCACCAACTGCTTGACGATGGACAGGCCCAGGCCGCTGCCGCCGCGTCCCGTCAGGCCCTGCCCGCGCCAGAACCGGTCGAAGGCACGGGCCCGTTCGGCCTCCGTCATCCCCGGCCCCTCGTCCAGCACCTCCAGCAGCACCACCTCGCCGTCCTGGACCGCCCGTACGGTGACGGCGGCGCCGTCCGGCGACACCTCCAGCGCGTTGGACAGCACGTTGTCCAGGACCTGTTCCAGGTGGCCCGGGCTCGCCAGCACCCGCAGCCGCTCGTCGACCGGTCCGGCCGTGAACCGCACGCCCCGTTCGTCGCCGGCTGCGCGCCACACGTCCAGCCGCTCCGCGATCAGGTCCCGCACCGCGACGGGTTCGGCCGCCGAGGTCCGGGCCTCGGCGCGGGCCAGCGCCAGCAGGCCGTTGACGAGCCGGCTCATCCGGACGACCTCGCCGGTGGCCTGGTCCACGTCCTCCCGTACGAAGTCGTCGTCCACGCCGTCGGCGATGTTGTCCAGGGAGAGCCGCAGCGCGGTGAGCGGGGTGCGCAGCTGGTGGGAGGCGTCGGCGATGAAGATCCGCTGGGCCCGGAGGAGGACGTCGAGGCGCTCGGCGCCGGTGTTGAGGGTGTTGGCGAGGGTCTGGGTCTCGGGCGGCCCGGTGACCGGACTGCGCGCGGTGAGGTCGCCGTCGCCGAACTTGCTGGCCATGTCGTTGAGCTGGCGCAGCGGCCGGGTCAGCCTGCGGGCGAACATGGCGCCGATGGCGGCGGCTATGGCCAGGACGCCGAGGGCCAGGATGGTCCGGAAGCCCCAGATCCGCCAGAGCCTGCTGTTGAGGTCGGCCGTGGGGTAGCTGATGCGCACGGCGCCCACGGTCCGCCCGTCGTCGGCGACGGCGGGCACGGTCGTGACCAGTCCGTCCGCGCCCCCCAGGGCTTCGGCCGGACCCCAGCTGGTGGTGACCCCGCCGTTCAGGGCCCGGGTGAAGGCGGCGTCCGCGGACCCGTCCGGGAGGGGCAGCGGCGGGACGGCGCCGCCGTCGGCGGAGAGCACGTCGGCCACGCCCGGGGTCTGGTCGCGGTAGGCCCGTGCCAGCGTGGTCAGTGCCTGGCGGGAGGGGCGGTCGCCGGCGGCCAGCAGCAGGGCCATCGTCTCGGCCTCGCGGTGGACGGACTCCTCGGTGTCCTCCCGCAGTTGGGCGGTGAGGGTGAAGGCGACCGGCACGGTGAAGGCGGCGAGGGCGACCGCGACCAGCAGGACGTAGCTGAGGATCAGCTGCCGGATCATCCGGCGTCCCCCGCGCCCTCCGCCACCGCCTCCCGGGACGGCTCCGGCTCCCGGGCCGGATCCGCTTCCCGGGCCGGGTCCGCTTCCCGGGCCGGGTCCCGCGGCCCGGGTATCGCGACCGGGTCGACCATGAGGCGGAAGCCCACGCCCCGGACCGTCTCGATGGTGACGGCTCCGGCCAGTTTGCGGCGCAGCGCGCCCACGTGGACGTCCAGGGTCTTGGTCGGGCCGAACCAGTTGGCGTCCCAGACCGCTTCCATGATCTGCTCGCGGGTCATCAGCGCGCCCGGCACCTCGGTGAGGAAGGCGAGCAGGTCGTACTCCTTCGGCGTGAGCAGGGCCTCCTCGCCGTTCACGTGCACCCGGCAGGCGGACCGGTCCACGGTGAGCCTGCCGTGGACCTCGGGCTTCGCGGCCTGGCCCCGGTCGCCCTCGGGCGGCCTCACCCGCCGCATGACCGCGCGGATGCGCGCGATGACCTCCCGGACGCCGAAGGGCTTGGTGACGTAGTCGTCCGCGCCGAGTTCCAGCCCCACCACCCGGTCCGTCTCGTCGCTGCGCGCGCTGATCACGATGATCGGCACGCCGCCGCGCGCCCGCAGTTCGCGGCACACGTCGAGCCCGTCGGTGTCCGGCAGGCCGAGGTCGAGCAGCACCAGGTCGGCGGGGCCGGCGCGCAGGGCGTCCTGGCCGGTGCTGACCCAGTCCACCTCGTAGCCGTAGCGGATCAGGCCGCGGCGCAGTGACGCGGCAACGGGTTCGTCGTCTTCTACCAGCAGTACGCGCACGGGCCCAAGGCTACGCGGCGCCCGGCGCCGCCCCGCCGCCGGTGCCGCTGCCGCCGTCCGGCGCGAAGCCCGTGCCGCCGGGGCGGGTTCGCGCATCGACGGCGGCGCACGGGGTACGCGCGGGAACAAGGTTCAGCTTCAGGGAAGGAAGCACGCCATGGCCGGTCTGCTCGCCAAGCTCAAGGATTTCCGTCGCACCCCGCAGGGCGCCAGGGCGGAGGCGTCCGTGCGTCGGGCCGCCGCCGATCCGCGCAAGCGGGCGCAGGCGATGCGGTTCGTCGACCGGCTCCGCCGGCGCTGACCCGCCGGGGCCCGCCGAAAGGGGCCGGGCCCCGGCCCCTTTCTTACGGAAGGGTGACGTACGGCCCGGTGGCGTGCCCGCCGCCCGCCGCGCGGCATAGCGTCGCGGGCATGCGTGTACTGGTGACGGGCGGAGCGGGCTTCATCGGCTCGCACATCGTGGCGGAACTCCTCGGCCGGGGGCACGACCCGGTGGTGTTCGACCTGGCGCGGGGCGGCCGGGACGTGCGGGACGCCCGGGCCGTGGCCGAAGCCCTGGCCGGCGTGGACGCGGTCTGCCACCAGGCGGCCCGGGTCGGGCTGGGCAAGGACTTCGGTGACGCCCCCGGCTACGTCTCGGCCAACGACCTCGGCACCGCCGTCCTGCTCTCGGCGATGGCGGGGGCGGGCGTGCGGCGGCTGCTCCTCGCCGGGTCGATGGTCGTCTACGGGGAGGGCCGCTACGCGTGCCCCGCACACGGGGCGGTCCGGCCGGGCCCGCGCGCCGAGGCCGACCTGGCGGCGGGCCGGTTCGAGCCGCGCTGCCCGCACTGCGGCGCCGACCTGGTCCCGGGTCTGGTGGGCGAGGACGCGCCGATGGACCCGCGCAACGTCTACGCGGCGACGAAGCTCGCGCAGGAGCACCTGGCCTCCGCCTGGGCTCGGGCCACCGGCGGCCGGGTCGTCTCGCTGCGCTACCACAACGTCTACGGCCCGGGCATGCCCCGGGACACCCCGTACGCGGGGGTGGCCGCGCTGTTCCGCTCGTCGCTGGCCAGGGGCGAGGCGCCGCGCGTCTTCGAGGACGGCGGGCAACGGCGCGATTTCGTCCACGTACGGGACGTCGCGGCGGCCAACGCCGTGGCGCTCGGCGCCCTGCCGGACGGACCCGGCTTCACCGCCTACAACGTCGGCAGCTCGGATCCCCGTACGGTCGGCGAGATGGCCGCGGCACTGGCCGCGGCGTGCGGCGGCCCGGCGCCCGTCGTCACGGGCGAGTACCGGCTGGGGGACGTCCGCCACATCACGGCCGACTCGGCGCGGCTGCGCGCGGAACTCGGCTGGACGCCGGCGGTCCCGTTCGCGGCCGGAATGGCCGAGTTCGCCGCCGGAGACACGGCCTGGTGCGCCGACCGGGAAGGATCACCGGGGTCGGTGCGCTGAACGAGGCTGCCGGTGGGCGGGGAGGCCGGGCACGACGAAGGCTCGGACATCGCTCAGCGGGTGCGACCCGATGCGTGGTCGGCGCAGTGACCCCGCAGCAGGACGCCGGGCTGTTCGCCCGGGTCATGCCGCCGGATCCTCCGTCACCGGCAGGCACTCGTCGAGCAGGTCGACGACGTCGCGCCAGGCTCGCTGCGCGTGCCGCGGGTGGTGGCCGACGCCGGGGACCACGGGGTGGTCGACCGGCGGGTGGTGGAACGCGTGCAAGGCGCCGCCGTAGACCACGAGGCGCCAGTCGACGCCCGCGGCCCGCATCTCGGCCGTGAATGCGTCACGTTGCGCGGCCGGCATGATCGGGTCTTCCGACCCGACCCCGGCCCACACCGGGCAGCGAATGCGCGCCGCTTCGCCCGGTCGGCCCGTGGTCAGTGCGTTGACCGTCCCGATCGCGCGCAGGTCGACGCCGTCGCGCCCGAGTTCCAGCCCGACGGCGCCCCCGGTGCCGTAGCCGACGACGCCGATCCGGTCGGGGTCGGTCCGGGGCTCGGTGCGCAACACGTCGAGTGCCGCACGGCCGATGTCCCGCATCCGGTCGGGGTCGGCGAGCAGCGGCAAGCAACGGGCCAGCATCTCCTCGGGGTCGCCCACATAGCGCCCGCCGTGAAGGTCGAAGGCCAGCACCACGTAACCCAGCTCGGCGAGAGCATCGGCACGGCGGCGCTCGACGTCGCTGAGCCCCATGCCCTCCGGCCCGAGCAGCACCGCGGGCCGGCGGCCGACCCCGGCCGGGAGCGCGAGGTGCCCGACCATCGTCAAACCGTCCGCCGGGTACTCCACCGTACGCGTCGTGATCGTCGTCATGAGACCGGACCGTAGCGCTCGTCGAACCCGGTTCGGTCGTCGTTCCGCCGCCGGCAGAACGGCGCGCGTGCCCCTCGTCTCCCTCTGGAGCACGGTGACGCGCCGCCCAGAACGGGCTGGTTGGCCCGCGTCGGAGACGAGCCCTAGCTCCGGGTCGATTGCAGGAGCCGGTCGAACGACTCCCTCTCGAAGAGCCAACCGAACAGCTGCTCCGGGACCCGGGTGCCGTCGACGGCGACCGTGGGGGTGCCGGGGCCGCGCGGGTCGTCGCCTCCCGCTTGCTCGTACGCCTTCTCCGACGCGGTGACGAAGTCCTGGTACTTCATCGTGGCCACCGCGGAATCGAAGCTCTCGCTCCGCAGCCCCTCGACCTCGTCGGCGAGTTGCAGCAGCGAGGCCGTGGTGTAGCCGCCGGTGCGTTCGGTCCTCGGCATGTTCGCGAAGATCACCCCGTGGTATTCGGTGAACTTGCCCGCGTCCAGCGCCGCGCGAAGGGCGTTGACCGCCCTCTTCGATCCGTCGCCGCCCAGGCGGTCGTCCTTGAACGACGCGAAGGTGTACTCGGTCCTGGCCTCGCGGCGCAACGTCATCTCACGGAGCGCCGGGGCGCCGGTCGCCTCGAACTCCTCGACGACCGGGCAACGCGGGTCTTCGTACAGCCGGACCGCGGTGGTCGCGACGGGGTCGCCGACGACGATCGTGGTCCCGTCCGCGGCCAGTTGCTCCGGCAGCTCCCCGACCCCCCTGTACGCCACCGGCCTCGGCGCGCCGGCGCCCTCGTCATCCGCGGACCGCGCCGTCGGCGCGCAGCCCGCAACCACCAGTACGGCGATCGCGGCCGCGACGGTCGCTGAAGGCCCTCTTGCGTTGTTCACCTGCGAATTCCCTCCCCATTTCCGCGCTGACCATAAGCCCTTCCGCTCACGAACCGCACCGCGTTTTCAGCCGCCGAGGGCCCCGGGCCACCCCCGGCCCGGGCAGGGCGACCCCGGCAGTCCCCGCACGGCCGGGCCGTCCCCTTCGGCTCGCGGCCGGTCGGCTCGGCGCGCTGCTCCCGGCTCGCCCGCACCGGCAGGAGGTCGGCGCACCGGACGCCGGACCTGATCGCACCGGACTGCCCATCGCCGGCAGGCAGGTGACAGGGGCGGCACGCAGAGCGTGCCGCCCCTGTCAGGATTCCATCACCGGTGCGCAGCGCCGATCAGCGGTACGACCAGGCGGAGCACTCGTCGGGCTGGAGGCTGACGGCCCGAGCGGGACGGGAAGGACCGACGGGCGTTAGGGAAGCCGTTCGATCAGCCAGGTGCTCAGTTCTGCCGTGATCTTCGTGTGCTCCTCGTTCTCGGTGGCCAGCACGAACTCGTCGAACTCGCTCTCCTCCGGAGGGAGGTCGTCGACGGATACGTACAGGTCGGCCTGCGTGTCGATGTCGCGCACGCCGACCGCGCTGACCGAGGGGACGAAGCAGTGGCTGCGGATCGGATCGTTCACCCCGAGGCCGATGATGCCGTTCAGCGTGTCGGCGAGGATCCCGAAGCCGTCCAGCGTGCCGCCGGGGGCGCCGTCGACGGCGGGCAGGCCCGGGGCGTGGACCTCGGCCTTCTGCGAGGTGATGACGCGCAGCGTGGCCACGAGGGATTCGGTGCCCGTCGGCTGGGTGCGCAGGTCGGTGCCCGTGATGCCGAGCCCCCTGCCCTCGACGGCGGTCTCGCCCGCGTCGATGCCGTTGCCCACGCCCGTGCCGACCCCGTTGGCGAGGGCGATCTTGCGCGGGCGCAGGGGCCAGCTCCCGACGCTCTCCAGGGCGGCGAGGAAGTCCGTGCGCTCCTGGCTGACGGCGGGGGCGTCCTCCCAGGTCTCGATGTGCCAGCGCAGCAGCTGCCGGGCGGCCGGGCTGTTCATCTGGTCGGAGAACCGCGGGTCCAGTTTGCGGATGTAGTGCGCGAACGCCTGGAGCGCGAGGGGGATGTACGCGCCGCGGTGCGGGCTGTCCCACGAGAAGTAGAGGGCGGTCTGGTGGTCCATCCGCTCGGTCTCCAGCTTGGCCAGCGCGTACCGGGTGACCAGTCCGCCCATGCTGAAGCCGCCGACGACCAGGGGCTCGTCGCCGAGGCGTTCCGCGATGGCGCGCCGGATCGCCGCGACGGCGGCCTGCGCGTTCACCAGGATGGAGGCGCTGCGCTCGGTGAAGCCGAGCAGGATGACGTCCCGCCCGGCCCTGCGCAGCGAGCTGATCAGCGGGTGGTTGCGGGTCTCCAGGCCGGCCCAGGAGAACTCCAGGGTGCTGGGGCCCGAGTTGAACCCGTCGGCCAGGATGATCGGCTTGACCAGGCCGTGCTTGCTGTTGGCGAGGTACACCCAGGCCGTGCCGTGCGGCAGCTGCCACTCGGCGTCCGGCTTCGGCGGCGCCTCGGCGGGGAGTTCGCGGGGGCCGGCGGCCAGGACGACGGGCGGAGCGGCGGCCAGGGCACTGGCGGTCTGCAGCTCGGACGGGTCGCTCATGCTGATCCCTTCAACGGTGGACACGGAAGGCCCCAGCATGGGCACGCCGGGTGGCCGGCCGGGCGGGGATCAGGGCAAGTTGACCCGTGTGAGCGAGCGCTTTCCGGACAGCCCGCTCGGAGCCGCGGGTCAGGCGGGGAGGGTCAGTTCGAAGCGGCAGCCGCCGGGGACGTTGCGCACGGCCGCGTGTCCCGCGTGGGCCTCCACGATGCCGCGGACGATCGCCAGGCCGAGGCCGGCGCCGGAGGGGGGCGTACGGGCGGGGGTACCGCGCCAGCCGGTGTCGAAGACGCGCGGGAGGTCCTCCTCGGGGATGCCGCCGCAGGCGTCGGTGACCGACAGGACCACGGACCCGGCGCGGCGTTCGGCGGCGATGGCGACCGTGCCGTCGGCCGGGGTGTGGCGGATGGCGTTGACGAGGAGGTTGGAGAGCACCCGGGTCATCTCCTTGCCGTCCACCTCGACCGGGAGCGGGGCCACGCCCTCGCCGACCAGGTGCACGCCGTGCTGCCGGGCGAGGGCGTCGGCGCCGGCCAGCGCGTCGCCGACCAGGTCGTACAGGGACATGCGGGTGGGGCTCAGGCTCAGGGCTCCCGCGTGTATCCGGGACAGTTCGAAGAGGTCCGTGACCATGGAGTTGAGCCGGTCCACCTCCGCCCGCATCTGCCGGTGGTAGCGGGCCGGATCGTCGGCCATGCCGTCCTCCAGCGCCTCCGACATGGCGCGCAGGCCCGCCAGCGGGGTCCGCAGGTCGTGCGAGATCCAGGCCACCAGCTCGCGCCGCGAGGTCTCCAGGGCGAGTTCCCGCTCCCGCGAGGCGGCCAGGCGTCCGCCGGTCAGGGCCAGCTCGCGGGCGAGGGCGACGAGTTCGGCGGGGGCGGGCACGGCCGGCGCCGTGAAGGTGCCCGCCTCCCCGAAGTCGCGTGCCGCGACGACCAGTTCGCGGCAGCGCAGCACGACCTGGCGGCCCAGCAGCAGGGCGGTGGCCAGCGAGACGGCGGCGGCCATCGCGACGACGGTGGTGACCACGGCCAGGTCGTGGGAGGACAGGAACATGGCCCACGCGACGGTGAGCGTGCCGGCCAGCATCGCGGACACCGCGACGGCCGCGACCACCGCCAACGAGACGGCGATGCTGCGCCGGCGCAGCAGGCGCAGGGCTGCCGCCCCCAGCAGGCCGGCGGCGCACGCGCCGAGCAGGGCGTACAGGGCGATCAGCAGGAGGTCACGCACGGCCGTCCTCCGTCCCCGCTCCGGCCGGACCGGCCGCGGCGGCCGGTCCGCTCCCGGCGGGCCCGACGACACCGGCGTCCGGCGCGCTCCCGACCGGCCCGGCCACCGCTTCGAAGCGGTAGCCGGCGCCCCAGACGGTACGGATCAGCTGCGGGTTCGCCGGATCGTCCTCGATCTTGCCGCGGAGCCTGCGGACGTGGACGGTCACCGTGGACAGGTCGCCGAACTCCCAGTCCCAGACCTCGCGCATCAGCCGCTCGCGGTCGCACACCTGTCCCGGGTGGCGCATGAAGTGGGCGAGGAGGTCGAACTCGCGCAGGGTCAGGGCCAGCTCGGTGCCGTTCTTCGTCACCCGCCGCGCGGCCGGGTCCAGGACCAGTCCGGCCGCCGTGAGCCGCACACCGGGAGGTCCGCCCGGTCCGGCCGCGGAGACGCCGGCCCGGGCCCTGCGCAGCACCGACCGCACGCGCAGGACGAGCTCGCGGGGGCTGAAGGGCTTCGTGACGTAGTCGTCGGCGCCGACCTCCAGGCCGAGGATGCGGTCGTCCTCGTCCCCGCGCGCGGTGAGCATGACCACCGGCACCGGGAGGGCGGGGGCACCGCCCTCCCGGGCCCGCAGCCGCCGGCACACCTCCAGCCCGTCCATGCCGGGCAGCATCAGGTCGAGGACGACCAGGTCGGGCCGGTCCTCGGCCGCGGCGCGTAGGGCGCCGGGCCCGTCCGCCTCCCGCCGCACGGTGAAGCCGGCCCGCTCCAGATAGCCGGCCACGACCTCCGAGACCGTCGGGTCGTCGTCGACGACGAGGACGCGGCCCGCGTCCCGGGGCCGGACCGTGTCCGCGCCGCGCTCATTGCTGGATGCCATGGCTCAAGGGTGACACCGCGCGGCCGGCCCCGTGCCGCGCCGAGGGGCCGTACGGCGCGGTGTCCGCGTTTCGTAAGGTCCGGGAGCCGCGTTCCGCGCCCCGCGGTTCCTACCGTGGGGAGGGTGACTTCCTCCGCATGTGCTCCGCCCCGCGCGGACCTCGTACTGCCCTGCCTCGACGAGGCCGATGCCCTGCCCTGGGTACTGGCCCGGGTACCGGCCGGCTGGCGGGCCATCGTCGTCGACAACGGCTCCACCGACGGGTCCGCCGACATCGCCCGCGCGCTGGGCGCGACCGTCGTGCACGAGGGCCGGCGCGGTTTCGGCGCGGCCTGCCATGCCGGACTGCTGGCCGCGCGGGCCGACTTCGTCTGCTTCTGCGACTGCGACGCCTCCCTGGACCCCGGCCTGCTCGCCCCGATGGCCGCTCGGGTCGCGGCGGGCGAGGCGGACCTGATGCTCGGCCGCCGCCGGCCCCGGGGCCGGGGCGCCTGGCCGGCGCACGCACGGGCGGGCAACGCGGCGCTCGCGCGGATGCTGCGCCGCCGGACCGGCCTGCGGCTGCACGATCTGGGCCCGATGCGCGTGGCCCGCCGCGAGGCGCTGCTCGGGCTGGAGCTGACCGACCGGCGCAGCGGCTACCCGCTCCAGATGGTCGTGCGGGCCGCCGACGCGGGCTGGCGGGTGGCGGAGACGGACGTGCCGTACCTGCCGCGCACCGGGAGGTCCAAGGTCACCGGTACCTGGCGGGGGACCTGGCACGCGGTGCGGGACATGCGCCGGGTCCTGGCCGAACCGGCACACGTCTTGGGCGCACCCGCCGAGGAGGCCTCGGCGTGAGCACCCTCCTGGTCATCGCCAAGGCCCCGGTCGCGGGACGCGTGAAGACCCGGCTGACCACGGTGTTCACCCCCGGACAGGCGGCCGAGCTGGCCCTGGCCGCGCTGCGGGACACGCTGGCCGCGGTCGTGGCCGCGCCCGCCGCGCGCCGGGTCCTGGTCCTCGACGGGCAACCGGGGCCCTGGCTGCCGCCCGGCGTCGAGGTCGTCCCGCAGTGCGGCGGCTCCCTCGACGCCCGCCTCGCGGCGGCCTTCGACCTGGCCGGCGGGCCGGCGCTGCTGATCGGCATGGACACCCCGCAGGCCACCCCCGAGCTCTTGGCCCGGGGGCTGGACTTCGGGCGGGCGGACGCCTGGTTCGGGCCCGCGGACGACGGCGGCTTCTGGGCGCTGGGGCTGGCCGAGCCGCGTCCGGAGCTGCTGCGGGGCGTGCCCATGTCCGTACCGCACACCGGGGCGGTGCAGCGGCGGCGGCTGGCGGAGGCCGGGCTGGTCGTGCGCGACCTGCCGGAGCTGTGCGACGTGGACACGCCGGCCGACGCGGCCCGGGTGGCGGCGCAGGCGCCCGGGACCCTGTTCGCGGCCCGGTACCGCGACCTGTGCGCGGTGCGCCGGTGACGGCGGCCCGGCTGGCGGGCCCGTCGCCCCGCGCGTGGCAGGCCGATCCGTACGCCGACGCGTTGCGCGCCGGCCGCGGGCCGCTCTTCCTGCGCCGCGGCGACGGGTGGCTGCTGCCGCTGGAGGTCGAGCGCTGGTGCGCGGACGCCGACCCGGCGGACGGCACCGTCCTCGCGCGCTGCACGGGGCCCGTCCTGGACGTCGGCTGCGGACCGGGCCGGCTGGTCGCCGCACTCGCCCGGCTGGGACACCCGGCGCTCGGGGTGGACGTCACGCCCGCGGCGGTGGAGCGCACGGTGGGGGCGGGGGGCAGCGCCCTGTGCCGGTCGGTCTTCGACCCGCTGCCCCGCGAGGGCGGTTGGGGCACGGTCCTGCTCATCGACGGCAACATCGGCATCGGCGGCGACCCGGCCCGGCTGCTGCGGCGCGCCGCCCGGCTGGCGGCGCCGGGCGGCTCACTGCTCGTCGAGGTGGCCGGAGCCGACGTGGACGAACGCGTCGAGGTGCACGTGGACGACGGCCGGGGCGGTCACGGGGCGCCCTTCTGGTGGTCCAGACTCGGCGCGGACGCCCTGCGCACCGCGGCGCAGGACACCGGCTGGGCCCCGTACACGGCCTGGCGGTCGGCGGGCCGGCACTTCGTCCACCTGCGACGCCGGCCGCAGGCGCGCGACGGCGGCCTCCGGGCGAGCGGCCGGAACACCTTACGGAACCCGGACGCGCAGGGCGCCGGTCCCCGCTGAACGGCCGTCACCTGGAACGCTTCCCCAGGTGAACCCCCGTCCCGTCCCCCGTCCCGCCGGCCCGGCTCCCGATCCGTCCCCCGGCACCGCCCCCGCCCGCGGCGCCCGCCGCGCCCGCCCCGGCCCGACGGTCGCGGCGGGCGCCGCCGTGGCCGCGCTCGTCGGCGCCCTGGTCCTGACCTTCCGGTACGGCGGCCAGGCCGCCGGCCCCGTCGGCCTGTTCGGCCGGTACGCGGCCTGCTGGGCCCTCTTCGGCCTCGCCCTGCTCGCGCTGCGCCGCGTCCCGGCCTCCCGCGTGCTGCCGCTGCTCGTCGCCGGCGCGGTGGCCGTCACGGTGACGGGGCTGACCGCGCCGCCCCGTACGAGCACCGACTCCTACCGCTACGCCTGGGACGGCCGCGTGCAGTCCGCCGGCATCTCCCCGTACGACCACGCGCCGCAGGCCCCGGCGCTCGCCCGGCTGCGCGACCCGTGGCTCTTCCCCACCGGCGCCGCCTGCCGCGGCCCCGACCTCGCCCCCGTCCCCCACACGGGCGCCGTGCCCCACTGCACGCGCATCAACCGGCCCTCCGTCCACACCATCTACCCGCCCGTCGCGGAGGCCTACTTCCTGGCCGTCGACCGTCTCTCCCCCGCCGGAGCGCGCCACACCCCGCTCCAGGCCGGCGCCGGCGTGCTCGCCCTCGGGGTGGCCGGCGCGCTCCTGCTGGTCCTGCGCCGCCGGGGCGGCGACCTGCGCGGGGCCGCGTACTGGGCCTGGTGCCCGGCCGTCCCCGTCGAGGCCGTCAACAACGCCCATGTCGACGTGCTGGGCGTGCTCCTGACGGTCGTCGGCCTCGGTCTCGTCGCCGCACGCACCCTGGGCCGGCGGGCGGCCGGCGGGCTGTTCCTCGGGGCCGCCGTCGCCACCAAGCTGATGCCGGCCGTCGTCCTGCCGGGGGCCCTGTCGGGCGTACGGCGTCCGCGCGAGGCGGCCGCGGTGCTGCTGCCCGCCGCCGCGTTCACCGCGCTCGCCTACCTGCCGTACGTCCTGCTCTCACACGGCTCGGTCTTCGGCTACCTCGGCGGGTACGTCGCGGAGGAGGGCTACGACGACGCCTCGGCCGGCTCCCGTTACGCCCTGCTGCGCCTGCTGCTCCCGGACGCCTGGGCGCTCCCCGTGCTGCTGGCCGGCGTCGCGGGCCTGTCCGTGTACGTGATGTGGCGCGGCGATCCCGCACGGCCGTGGAGCGGGGCGCTCCTGGTCACCGGCTGGGCCTTCGTGCTGCTCACCCCCGGCTATTCCTGGTACGCCCTGCTGCTGATCGCCCTCGTGGCCCTCGACGGCCGCTGGGAATGGCTCGGCGTCGCGCTCGCGGGTGCGGCCGTCTACGTGCTGGGCCCGCGGTTCGGGTTTCCGGCGCCGCTGGCGGCGCTCGCGTACGGGGCGGCGCTCGCGCTCGTGCTCGCGATGACGGCGGTGCGCGCACGGAGGGAGCGGCGACGGCCGCGGCGCGGGCCGGGCGGCGCGGCGGCGCTCCCCTGACCGAGCGGACGGCGCAGGACCGGGACGGGACAGGCCGGTGGGCCGGTCACCGCGCGATGCGGTGACCGGCCCACCGGCCTGCTGGAGCGGGGTCCTACTTGGGCATCAGGACGGTGTCGACGATGTAGACGGTGGCGTTGGCGGTGGGCACGTTGCCGCAGACCACGTTCGACGTGCCGTTGACCTTGTAGGCCTCGCCCGAACCGGCCGTGGTGAGCTTGGTCTTCTCCAGCGTGTCGAAGGAGCCGTTCTCCAGCTGCTTCGGCGTCAGCTTCTGACCCACGACGTGGTACGTCAGGATCTTGGTCAGCATCGCCTTGTCCGCCAGCACCTTGTCCAGGTCCGCCTTCGGGATCTTCGCGAACGCGTCGTTCGTCGGCGCGAACACCGTGATGTCCTTCGCGTTGTTCAGCGTGTCCACCAGACCCGCCTGCTTCACGGCCGCCACCAGCGTCGACAGCGCCGGGTTGTTCGACGCCGCCGTCGCCACCGGGTCCTTCGCCATCCCGTCGAACGACCCCGCACCCTCCGCCGGAACACCCGCACACGCCGCACCGAACGGCTTGTCCATCGCCATCGCCGGGTCCGACGAGGCGGTGTCCGGGTTGGCGCCGTCCGCGCTCGCCGAGGCGGAGGGAGCCGCGTCGGAGGACTTGGCGTCCTCCGAGCAGGCGGTCAGGGCGAAGGGCAGGACGGCCGCGGTGGCGACGGCGAGGGCGGTACGACGGAAACGAAGCGCATTCACGGTGTACTCCAAGGGGGAATCGGAAATCGGAACCTGCGGACGTACGGAAGCGAGTCCTGGGGCGAGCCGGAGCGACCGGCGGACGCCGGGGGCGACCGCCCCGGCGGCGGCCTCCTCCGGCCGCGCCGGGGCAGGGCCGTGGGCCGCGGTGCGTGCGCCGCGTGTGCCGGTCCCTCCGTGGATGCTCACGGACTGCATTCGGCGCCCTGCGTCCGCCGGATGGGTCCTTCCTCGGATCAAGTGAAGATCTCTTGCCGTGTTGACGCCGGAACCCCGCTCGACGCGTCCACCGGAGCCCGTGCGCACGTCCGTGCCGCCGGGGGCGTGACCCGGGCGGCCGGGCGTCGTTGAAGGCTTCGGTCAGCGAAGTGCAGCACAGGAAGTCCCGGGAGCCCGAGCCCCGGGACTTCGTGCCGTCCGGCCCGGCCCGCGTCGGCGGCCCCGCACCCCGCCGCCACGACGGCCCTCACCCCGGGACTTGGTCCAGACCTATTGACCTCCGGTCTAGACCTCCCTACTGTCTTCCACCACCCCACGCACCTCCCAGGGTTCCCCACAGTCCAGGAGGCACCTCACCATGCTCCGTCGCACCGCACGACTCCTGACGGCGTGTCTGGCCACCGCCGCCGTCCTGCCCACCCTGCTCGGCGCCGCCCCGGAGGCCGCCGCTCCGCTGGCCGACACCTGCGCGGTCAAGTCACGGCCCACGGGCAAGGTGCTCCAGGGCTACTGGGAGAACTGGGACGGCGCCTCGAACGGCGTCCACCCGCCCCTCGGCTGGATCCCCATCACCGACAGCCGCATCCAGAGCCACGGCTACAACGTGATCAACGCGGCGTTCCCGGTCATCCGCTCGGACGGCACCGTGCTGTGGGAGGACGGCATGGACTCGACGGTCAAGGTGGCCACCCCGGCCGAGATGTGCCAGGCCAAGGCCTCCGGCCAGACGATCCTCATGTCCATCGGGGGCGCGGCGGCCGGCATCGACCTGAGTTCGAGCGCCGTCGCCGACCGGTTCGTCGCGACCGTCGTGCCGATCCTGAAGAAGTACAACTTCGACGGGATCGACATCGACATCGAGACCGGCCTCGTCGGCAGCGGCAACATCAACACGCTGTCCGCCTCGCAGGCCAACCTGATCCGCATCATCGACGGCGTGCTCGCCCAGATGCCCTCGAACTTCGGCCTGACGATGGCCCCCGAGACCGCCTACGTCACCGGCGGCAGCGTGGCGTACGGCTCCATCTGGGGGGCGTACCTGCCCATCGTGAAGAAGTACGCGGACAACGGCCGCCTGTGGTGGCTGAACATGCAGTACTACAACGGCAGCATGTACGGCTGCGCGGGCGACTCCTACGCGGCCGGCACGGTCCAGGGCTTCACGGCGCAGACCGACTGCCTGAACAAGGGGCTGGTGGTGCAGGGCACCACCATCAAGGTCCCCTACGACAAGCAGGTCCCGGGACTGCCCGCCCAGCCGGGCGCGGGCGGGGGCCACATGGCGCCGAACCTGGTGGCGCAGGCCTGGAACAAGTACGGCAACGGGCTCAAGGGCCTGATGACCTGGTCCGTGAACTGGGACGGCTCGAAGAACTGGACGTTCGGCAACAACGTCAAGGCCCTCCAGGGCCGCTGACCCGTCCCCCGTACGGCACGACCCGCGGCCCCGCGCCGGCCCCCGGAAGGGGGCCGGCGCGGGGCCGTCGGCGTTCCCGCCCGCGGCCGCCCGTCGGACCCGGTCCCTGCGTCCGCTCCCGGGGCCGGGCTGGACCGACTCTCCAGAGAATTTATAGCCGCCTGCGACAGCGTTCGTGCCGGGCCGTACGCGCGCGGCCCCGGCCCGGGTGACCCGGTCCGGGGGCGGGGCGTCCGGTCCGGCACCGCCGACACCCGCCCATGACCCCCGGGAGACCGCATGTCCGACCGCGACAGCGCACGCACGCCCGAGTTCGCCCTCCAGGACCTTTCGCTGGACCTCGGCGACCTCAGCGTCACCTCGATGAGCGACACCGTGGCCCTGCCGGAAGGAGGGGCCTCCTGGGGCACCTGCTCCTGCCAGGGCTCCTCCTCCTGCGCCCACCCGCAGCAGAACGTGGGCGAACTCGCGGGCTGACCACCGCACACCACCCGGCGCCGCGACCGGTGCGGGCGCCGGAGCCACGACCACGGCCGTCCGACCGAAGGAGAACTCCATGATCCGAGCCACCTCGGCAACGCGCTTCGAACTCGACGAACTCGACCTCGACCTCGGCGACCTCACCGTCACCTCGATGAGCGACACCGTGGCCCTGCCCGAGGGAGGCGCCTCCTGGGGCACCTGCTCCTGCCAGGGCTCCTCCTCGTGCGCCCAGCCCGACCAGACCGGAGTACCGGTGCCGTAGGGCCGCTCCACCGCACCACCCGCACGTCGTGACGCCTCCCGCCGCACCTCGTGTGCGGCGGGGGGCCCGCGCGTCACCACGGACAGGACGGGAACCCCATGCCGCAGCCCCAGCCGCGCCGGACAGCCGGAGCCGCGGCCCGCGCCACCGCCGACGCCCCGGCGGCTCCGACGACCACCCCGCCGAACGCGGCCACCGAGCGGCCCACCGCCGCATCGGCGGCCGGGGCCGCGGGCGGGGGCCGAGGGGCCCGCTCCGCGCCGTACGCGCTGGTCCGTGCCACCGTGCTCGCGTACCCGGCCCAGCAGCCCGCGGCGGCCCGGTTCCGGGCCCTGCTCGCCCGGCTCCACCGGCTGGACGCCCGGCTGGCGCGGATCACGGCCCCGCTCTGCGACGCCCTGTACGACAGCCGCGGCACGCACCCGGCCGACTTCCACCACGCCGTCGTCCTTCCGCTGCGCCGTGCCCTGCACAACGGCCGCCCGCCCCGGCCGGCCCTGCTGGAGCGGCTCGGCGACCTGCCCGCACGGGTGCCGCCGCTCGCCCGCTGGCTCGCCCTCCGGGCCCGTCGCGAGGCGCTCCTCGCGGAGTTGGAGGCAGCCACGGGGCCCGCGCTGGACACGGAGCGCGCGGCGCTGGCCGCCCTGTGCCGCGAGCCGGCCCTCGGCAAGGCCGTCGCCCTCACCAGCGGGGACCTGCTGCGGGCGGTGACGCGGGCCGGCACCGGCGCCACCGACCGCAGGGCCCGCAAGGAGGAACCCGCCGTCCTGCGCTACGCCTTGCGGGCCAGCACCAAGACGAGCCCGCTGTCCTGGTTCACCGCGGTCGGCTGGGCCGTACCGGGCGGCGGCGCCGCACACCGTGCCGGAGCCGCGGCGCCCGGGTCGGGCGACGGCGGGCCCGCCGCCTGGGGAGCGGCGCCGGTGTTCCGGGGGCCGTTGCACTCCGTCGTACGGGTCAACCGCACGCTGACCACCGCCCTCGCCCTCGCGCTGCTGGACGATCCGGACCGCCGGGCCGGGCTCCCCCACCGCATCACCAGCACCGCGCGGCCCGCCGGTGACGGCCGGGCGGCGTACTCCCGGGACCGGACCGTCTTCGCCGGGGGCCGCTACCTGGTCGCCGAGGAGGACGAGGCGGAGCTGCCCTTCGGGGGCCCGCTGCGGCTGGTCACCGAGCGGGCCGAAAGCCCGCTGCCGCTCACCGGACTGACGCGGCTGCTCGCGACGGCGCTGACCGGGCCCGGCGACGGGGGCCCCGGTGCGGCCGGGGCCCGCGCGGCCGCCACCGGCTTCCTCGGCCGGCTCGGCGAGGCCGGGCTGCTGGTGCCCGCCGATCCCGTCCCCCCGCAGGACCGCGACCCGGTGGGCCGCCTCGCGGCCTGGCTGCGCACCCCCCGCCCGACGGACCCGCACCCCGACGCACCCCCGCACCCCGACGACGCGGCGCCGGCGGACCGGGTCGAGGAGCTCGGCCGGCTGACGGACGCCTTCGGCCCGGCGCCGGCCGCCGAGCGCCCCGCCCTGCTCGCCGACCTGTCGCGGGGGTGGCGGAGCGCCCTGGCGGACGCCGGCCGCCCCGTGCCGTCCTCGGCCGCCCCGCTGAACGTGCTCTCCGAGGACGTCGTGGCCGCACGTCCGCTGCCCGTCGAGGGCTTCCTCGACGACGCGGACCATGCCGCGCTCGGCGAAGTCACCGCGCTGGCCGAGCTGTTCGACCTGGGCCACCTGGTCCGGCGCCTGGTCCGCGACCGGTTCGTGGAGCGCTACGGGCCCGGCGGCACCTGCCGGCACCCGTGGGAGTTCGGCGCGGCCGTGGCCGGGGCCTGGGAGGCCGCCGGGCGGATCGCGGCGCTCTCCCCGCGGGACCGCGGCCGGTTCCCCAGCGGCTGCGACGCCCTCGCCGCGCTCCGGGCCGAGGCCGTACGGACCACCCGCCCCGCCTCCGACGGCGACCCCGCCGTGGACGAGGCGGTGCTGCCCGTGGACTTCGTACGCGGCCTCGCCGACCGGCTCCCCGACTGGAGCGCCGAACGGCCCCTCGGCTACGCCTACTTCCTCCAGCGCGCCCCCCGGCCGGCCGCGCATCCCAGCGGCCCGGCGGGCCCCGGGCCGCTGGCCGTCAACCACGTGTACGGCGGGTGGGGCCGGTTCACGAGCCGGTTCCTGGACGCCCTGGACCCGCGTGCCCGGGCCGAGGTGTCCCGGCAGGTCAGGCGCGGGCTCGGGCCCGGCGCGCGGGCCGCGCAGATCCGCCCGGTCGGCGGGTTCAACGCCAACCTGCACCCGCTGCTCGTACCGGACGAGATCGGGCACGACCGGCGCCACGCCCCGATCGGCGAGGCCGACCTGGACCTCGTGCACGACGAGGCCGCCGACCAGGTCCGCTTCCGGCTGCGGGCCACCGGCGAACACCTCGACGTGCTGTACCCCGGCTTCCTCGCGCCTGTCCTGCTGCCGCGCCGCATCGGCGCCCACCTGGCCGACCATCCGCACGGGGCCGTCGACTTCGCCGCGCTCGTCCCGCGCCACCGGCTCGATGCCCCGGGCGGCGCCGTGACCCGTACGGCCCGGCTGCGCCACCGGCACCTGGTGCTCCGGCGGCGGCGCTGGCTGCTGCCGCCCGACGTGGTGCGGGCGCTGCGCGCCGACCTGGGCAACGACACCGTCCCGGCGGCGGCGACGGCCCGCTGGCGGGCCCTGCTGGACCTGCCCGAGCAGGTCTTCCTGCACCCGGCGGCCGGCTCAGCGACCGGGCGGGCCGCCGACGACTTCCTGACCGGACTGAGCCGCCCCAAGCCGCACCTGGTGGACCTGGGCAACGCGCTGCACCTGCGCTGCCTCACCAAGTGGCTGTCCCGGCACGGTGACGCGGGCGCGGTCCTGGAGGAGGCGCTGCCCGCGCCCGGCGCCCTGACGGCCCCGCGGCACGCGGTCGAACTGGTGCTGGAGGTCTACCGGCCCGGACGGTCCCGATGAACCACCACCCGACGACAGCGGAAGCGAGCGTGCGCACCGTGCGATCCCTGCCCTCCCCCGACGCGGATGCCCGCGACGTGGTCGTGTACTACCACCAGCCCGTCAAGGCGCGGCTGCTGCGCGAAGTGATGCTGCCGCTGGCCGAATCGGCCGCCGCGGCCGGGCTGGCCGCCCACGTCGAGCGGCACTGGCTGCACGGCCCGCACCTGAAGCTGCGCCTGGAGGGGCCGCGCGGGCGGGTCGACTCCGTCGCGCGGTCCGTCGCCGGGACGGCCCGTGACTGGGTCCGGGTCCGGCCCTCGCACAGCGGCCTGTCCGAGCGGCAGTTGCTGGAGCGGGCGGCGGAGGTGGGCCGCGCCGAACTGGTCGCCGGGCCGTACGGGCCGATCGTGGCCGACAACACCGTACGGGTGGAGCCCGTGGACCGGGAGCCGCTGCGCGCCCTCCTCGGCGCGGACGGCCTCGGGCTGCGCGACGCCCTGCTGCGCGCCGGTCTGGGGCCGCTGCGCGCCGGAGCCCGCTTCCTCGCCGAGCACGGCGACCGTGCGCAGGCCCGGGTGCAGCTCGCGGTGGCGGCACTGGCCGCGCACGCGGGCGCGCATCCCGGGGGGTTGGCCGGCGGCCACTTCTCGTACGTGTCGCACCTGGAGGACTTCCTCTTCCACGACGATCCCGACGGGCGGCTGCGCGAGCGGTTCGAGCAGCAGGGGCAGCGGGTGGACCGGGCGGTCACCGGCCTTGTCGGACGGATCGCCGGGGGCGGCGCCGAGGGCTGGGAGCGCGCCTGGGCCGTCTACTCGGCGGGCGCCTGGGAGGTGGTCGCACGCCGGTACGCGGAGGGCGCCGACCTGCACGGCGAACCGGACGCGTACCGGCTGCGGGCGGCGGCCACCGGGGACGCGGCGACGGCCCGGCGCTGGAACCGTGCCGAGCGCAGCGGGTACAGCGAGTTCCACCGGCTGCTCGCCCGCTCCGATCCCGGGGGGACGATGTGGAGCCGGCCCGACTACCTGATCCACCGCACCACCACCAACGCCCTGTACCGGCTGCTCGCCCTCTGCGACGTCACCCCGTCGGAGCGGTACCTGGCCGCGCACCTGGTGATCCGTACGGTGCCCGCTCTGACCGGGTGCGACTGGCGCGCGGAGATCGGCGCGGCCACCGCAGCGGTGGAGGCGGCGTCGTGAGCGCCGTCACCCCGGCGGCGGCCCCGCCCGCCCCGGTGCCGGGCACCGTACGGCGGCTGCGTCCCGGGGTGGCCGTCACCCCGCTGCGCGGCGGGCTCCACCTGCGCGGCCGGCGCCGGAACGTCACGCTGGAGGGCAGTCCGGCGTTGCCCGCGCTGTGGGACTTCCTGGCGGGCCCGCTGCGCGCCGGGGGCCTGGAGGCACTGCTGGAGGACATGGAGCCGGGCTCGGCGGCGCGCCGGGCGGTGGAGACGGTCGTCGCGCAACTGGATGCCCACGACCTGCTGGTGACGGGCCCGGCGGGGCCCGCGGGGTCCGGCGCTCCCGGTCCGGCCGACGACTGGATCGAGGTGACGGCCGACGACCCGGCCCGCGCAGCGGCGGCCCTCGCCGCGACCCGCGCCGAGGTGGTGTCCGGCGCCCCCGGCACCGCGCTGGCCCGGGCGGTCGGCCGCGCCTTGGCGGCGGCCGGACTGCCCGTGGCCCACACCACCGACCCGACCCTCCCCGAGGGTCGCGTGCACCTGTACGCCGACACGGCCGCCCCCGGGCCGGTACGGGCGGCCGGCGCGGTCGGTGGTCGCGCCGCTGGTGGGCGCCGCGGCGGCGTCGGGGCCGCGCCCGGGTCGGGTGCGCGGATCGGCGTCGCGGTCGGGTGGTGCCGTGCGGGCGGGTACGCGACCGCGCCGGGCAGCCCGGCCCAGGTCCGGGCGGAGGCCGCGGCGCTGGAGACGCGGCTGGGGCCTCCCGGGGCGACCGGGGACACGGGCCAGCCCGCCGCCCTCCTCCCGCTGCTCGCCGGGGCTGCCGCACACCGCCTGCTGTGCGCGGCGGCCGGGCTGGCGGACCCGTCGGCCGAGGGTGAGGACGACCGGCTGCTGCCGGGCCTGCCCGCGGTCCTCCTCGCGGAGGCCGGTCCGCTGTGGGCGGACTACCGCACCTGGGTCGGTCCCGGCCGGCTCGACTCCGGCCGACGGGCCGAGCTGGCCCCGGCCGGGACCCTCGGCGACGCGGTGCGGCGCGTGGCGGCCCTCGTCGACGGGCGGTGCGGGGCGCTGCCCGAGCCGCTCCCGGCGGACCTGCGGCAGGTGCCCGTACCGCTCGCCACCTGTGTGCTGCGGGCGGCCGGGCAGCCGGAGCGGTGCCTGCTGGGCGCCGCCGCGCGGCTGGACCTGGCGCGCCTCGACCTCTTCTGCGGGGCCGCCGAACTCCTGCTGGACGGACCGGGGTTCACCGTCGGGGCGAATCCGGAGCACGCCCGGGGACGGGCCCTGCGCGCGGCGGCCCTGCGCGGCCCGGCGGCCGGATCGCGGCCCGTGGACTCCGACGCGTGGGCCGGTCATCCCCAGGTGCGGCACTGGTGGGCGACGCTGACCGGGCGGCTCGCGGTCCCGGCCCGGTTGGAGGTGCACCGGGTCGCGCCGGACGTGGAGGCGTACCGGGCCGTCGTCCGGTCCGCTCCGGCGGGCGGCGGCGCACCCGGCGTGGTCCTCGGCGACGCCGTGGAGGCGACCCCGGCGGACGCCGCGGCCTTCGCGGCGCTCACGGCGGTGGCCCGCGCGCACGCGGCCGCCGCGGCCCCGGGCGCCGCCGGGCGGCCCGCCGTCCTGGCCCGGTGCTCGGGCGGAGCGGTCGCGCCCCTGGCGGCCGCCGGCGTGCGGACGGCGGCCTGGGAGGACCGGGGCTGGACGGGGACGTGGCTCGCCGAACTGGCCGGGCGCGAGGGCGCCTTCCAGGAGGCGCTGCACCGGTACACGGCCCCGCCGCTCCCCGCCGGCGCTCCCCCGCCCCGGCGACGGCCCCGGCCGCGGACCGCACCGGAGGGCGAACTCGCCTCCCTGCTGCGGGCGTTCGGCTTCAGCGTCCTGCACGGCCACCGGGAGGCGCGATGACCGCGGCGACACCGCTCGGTCCCCTGCCGGTGCCCGTGCTCGACGCCGGGACGGCCGCCGCGGTCACCGCCGGCCCGGCCGTGGTGCTGCTGACGCGTTGGACGCTCGGGCTCGCCGAAGACCTGACCCGGCACGCCCTCGGCCACCCGGTGGCCTTCGTCCCGGTCCGCCTGGACGGAGCGCTCGCGGTGGTCGGGCCGGTGCTGCGGCCGGGCGCGACCGCGTGCCTGTGCTGCACCGAGTACCAGCGGCTCGCCACCGCGGGCGGCCGGGTGCCGTGGCGCAGCCCGACGCTGGAGCTGGCCGGGGTCGCCTCCCCCGCCCTGCCCGAAGCCCTGGGCGCGCTCGCCCTCGGCCTCCTGGAGCCCGTCCCCGACCGGGCCCCGGCCGGGGACGGCGGCGGGGAGGCTGATCCCGCCCTGGTGTACGTCGTGCACCAGGGGCGCGGCACCTGGTCCACCCATCGCGTCCGCCCGATCGGCGGCTGCCCGGTGTGCTGCCCGCTGCCCGTGGACGCCGCGGCCGCCGTCGCCCCGCTGCCGGCCTCCGCGCGCCCGCTGCCCGACCCGTACCTGCTGCGCTCCCCCAACCCGCGGACCGCTCCGGACCGGCTGCGTTCGGCGCTGTTCGACGAGCGGTTCGGCCCGGTGCGCCGTCTGCTGCGCTCCGAGGACTCGGCGTCCTGCCTGACCAGCGCGTTCGTGACGGACGGCCGACGGGTGGACGACGGCGGCTACGGCCGCTCCCGCGACTTCACCGACAGCGAGCGGATCGCCCTGTTCGAGGGCGTCGAGCGGTACGCGGGCATGCGGCCGACCGGCCGGCGCACCGCACTGCGCGCCTCCTTCGCCCGGCTGGGGCCCGGCCGGGCGGTGGACCCGGAGCGGCTCGGTCTGCCCGACCCCGCCCACCACGGGCACCCGGCCTCGCCCACCGTCCCGTACACCCCGGAGCTGGAGATGGACTGGGTGCACGGCTGGTCGCTCACCCGGCGGCGGACGGCGGCCGTCCCCGAGCACGTGGCCTACTGGGACGTGCCCGGGGACGGCCCGCGCGTGGTGTACGAGTCCTCCAACGGCTGCGGTCTGGGCAACAGCCCCGAAGAGGCCCTGCTCTACGGCCTGTTCGAGGTGGCCGAGCGGGACGCCTTCCTGATGGCGTGGTACGCGGCGACGCCGCTGCGGCGGATCGCCGCGCCCGCCGAAGACCTGGACACGGCGCTGCTCGCCGACCGCGCGGCCCTGGCCGGCTACCGGCTCCTGCTGCTGGACGCGACGAACGACCTCGGCGTCCCGGCCGTCGTGGCGGTCTGCCGGTACGAGGGCGCGCACCCGGACGCGCCCCGGATGTTCCTGGCGGCGGGCGCCCACCACGATCCCCGCGCGGCGATCCGCTCCGCCGTCGCCGAGGTGGTCACCAACGTGCTGGAGGCGTCCCAGCGCTCCCTGGCCGAGGGCGGCCCGCGCGACCCGCGGCGGCTGCGCCCGATGCTGGAGCGGCCGGAGCTCGTGGTGTCCCTGGACGACCACGTCGGGGTGAACTCCCTGCCCGAGGCGGGGCCGCGCCTGGAGTTCCTCTTCGCCGACACGCCGTGCGTGCCGGTCGAGGAGGCGTGGCCGGGGGCCCCCGCGCCGGTCGCCGACCTCGGCGTCCTGCTCCGGCAGACCGTGGCGCGGCTGGCGCGGGCCGGCCTGGAGGTGATCGCGGTCGACCAGAGCGAGCCGGGGCTGCGCGACCGGCTCGGCCTGCACTGCGTGAAGGCCATCGTCCCGGGCGCGCTCCCCATGACGTTCGGGCACGTCAACCGCCGGACCTCGGGCCTGTCCCGGCTGCTGGAGGTGCCGTACCGGCTGGGCCGCACGGACCGCCCCCTGCACCACGGGGAGCTGGCCCTCCACCCGCACCCCTTCCCCTGACCCGGCCGGTGCCGGCCGGTACCGGCCGCTCGCGCCCGCTGACGCCCGCTCCGCACGTCCCGCCGATCCGGCCGGGCCGACCCATGACGAGGACGCAATGACGACGACCGGCAGTTGGCACGGCCTCCACCTGTTCCTGCACTCCGCCACCGGCGACACGGACGCGTTCCTGCTGCGCGAGGTGGCACCGCGCCTCGACGCTCTGGTGGGGGCCGGGCAGAGCACCGGCTGGTTCTTCATCCGGTACGGGCAGGACGGCCCGCACCTGCGGATCCGGGCCCGGGACCTGGACGCGGCCGGCGCGGCGCGGCTCGCGGACGAGCTCGCTCGGGCCGCGAAGGAGGTGCCCGCGGTGCCCGGCCCGTGGCCCTCCGCCCACGGGGAGGTCCGTACGGTGCCGTACGTGCCCGAGACCGACCGCTACGGCGGCCCGCGGGCGCTGCCGGTCGCCGAGGAGGTCTTCGGCGCGTCCACCCGGGTCGTGCTCGGCGCCCTGGCGGAGCCGCACGGCGCCGCGGGTGCGGCGCGGCTGACGGTCGCGGCGGACCTGGCGCACGCGACGGCGTACGCCCTCGGCATGGACGAGCTGAGCGCGGCGCGCTGGCTGCGGCGGCACGCGGCGGGCTGGCGGTGGGTCACGGAGGTGCCGCTGCTGCCGGGCGCCGCGGTGCACGCGCGGGTGAACTCCGTGTACGCGGCGCAGCGGACCGCGCTGGCCCGGCGCGCGGCGCACCTGCGCGAGGGTCTCGCCACGGGCACCGCGGCGCCGTGGCCGTCCCGCTGGGCGGACGCGGTGCGCGCGGCCGACGCCCGGCTGCGCGGCGGCGCGGCAGGCACGGACGGCAGCGGCGCGGACGGCGGCGGCGCGGGCCTGTCCGAGGGGGTGTCGGCCTGGGTGTGGGCCTCGCAGCTGCACATGCTCTTCAACCGGCTCGGCGTCAGCCCCGACGAGGAGCGGGCGGTGTGCCGGCTGGCCGCCCGGACCCTGCTGGAGACGGCGGACGAGGAGGAGCCGCCGTCCTTCTTCCCGGCCGCGCGCACCGCGGCCGACGTCCAGTACCTGGAGCGGAGCAAGTTCCAGATCGGCCGCGGCCAGGACACGGCGCTGCGTCCGACGGCGCCGGCGCGGCGGACGGCGGGTCCGGCGGCCCGGCCGGATCTGCCGCTGCCGGCCGCGCCGTTGCCGCGGGTCCCGCTGGCCGGCGTCCTCGCGGGGCGGTCCTCGGCCCGGGGTCCGCTCTCGGGGCCGCTCGACGCGCAGGGGCTGGGCGCGCTGCTGTGGCACGCGCTGGCCGAGAGCGGCCGCTCCGCGCAGCGCCTCGCCGACGGCTCGGTCCGTACCGCGGTGCACCGCCCGTACCCGAGCGCGGGCGCCCTCTACGCGGCCCGGGTGCGGCTCCTGGTCCTCGCCACGGACGGGGTGCCGGCGGGCACGTACGACTGCGTGCCCGAGTCGCGCACCCTGCGGCCGGTCGGGCCGGTGCCGCCGCTGGAGGAGGTCAAGGCCCTGTCGACGTACCTGTCCCGGCCGGCGACGGACCCGGACTGGATCGGCATCGACGACGCCCCGGTGGTCCTGGGCGTGTACGCCGACCTCGGCCTGCTGCGCGGCCGCTACGGCCTGCGGGCGCTGCGCCTGGCCCTGCTGGAGACCGGACACCTCACGCAGACCCTGCTGCTGACCGCCGCGGCCCTGGGCCTGGCCGGCACCCCGCTCGGCGGATTCCACGACGACCTGGCCCACGAGCTGCTGGGGCTGGACGACCTCGACCAGCCGCTGCAGTACCTCCTGCCGCTCGGGCGGCGCGCGGTGGACGCGGACCGTGCCGGGGTCAGTCGCGGCGGTCCCGGTGCGGGCGGTGGGCCCAGGGGTGGCGCAGTCTGATCCAGAGGTCCCTGGCCTGCCGGCCGGCGGCGGTGCGGCTGCGGGCGGCGAGGCGGTCGGCCTCGTCGGCGGTCTCGACCATGGGCCCCGATCCCCTCAGCGGCCTGCCCGCCGTCTCGTGCAGGAACAGCGTGGACACGAAGCCGATGACCCCGGCGACCATCAGGTAGTAGGCCGGGACCATGTCGTTGCCCGTGGCCTCGACGAGGGCGGAGGTGAACAGGGGCGTGGTGCCGCCGAACAGCGAGACGGAGATGTTGAAGGCGATGGACAGCGCTCCGTACCGCAGCCGGGTGGGGAAGAGGGCGGGCAGGGTGGACGCGGCGGTGCCCGCGAAGCAGACGAGCAGCAGGCCCAGGACGGCGCAGCCGACGGCGGGCAGCAGGATGCCGCCCTCCCGGATGAGCAGGAACGCCGGGACGGCCAGGGCGACGAGGGCGACGCTGCCCGCGAGGAAGACGGGTCTGCGCCCCCAGCGGTCCGAGGTGTGGCCCACGGTGGTGATCGTGAGCACGACGAGCAGCATGGTGCCCAGGACCAGGAGCTGCGCGGTCGTGTCGTCCTCGCCGAGGGTGACGGTCATGTAGGTCGGGAGGTAGGAGGTCACCATGTAGTTGGTGACGTTGTAGAGCAGCACGAGGCCCATGCAGATGAGCACGGCGTGCCAGTGCCGGGTGAAGATCTCCTTGAGGTGGCCCCTGCCCGTGGCGGCGGCTTCGTCGTGCGGGTCGGCGGCGGCCCCGCCCTCGGCCGCGCCCGCCTCCGAGGCGGCGTAGGCGGCTTCCTTCTTGAAGGCCGGGGTCTCCTCCAGCTTCAGCCGCATGTAGAGGCCGATGAGTCCCAGCGGGCCCGCGATGAAGAAGGGGATGCGCCAGCCCCAGTCCTCCAGTCCCTGGGGGCCCAGGGTGAGGGTGAGGACGGTGACCAGGCCGGAGCCCAGGGCG
This sequence comes from Streptomyces subrutilus, assembly GCF_008704535.1. Classification (NCBI taxonomy): domain Bacteria; kingdom Bacillati; phylum Actinomycetota; class Actinomycetes; order Kitasatosporales; family Streptomycetaceae; genus Streptomyces; species Streptomyces subrutilus. Next base: position 7,050,681 of record NZ_CP023701.1, on the reverse strand, counting down.
TAGCCGACGAAGGTCCCGAAGTCGAGCCAGCTGCCGAGGAACCCGCGGCGCTTGTCGGGCGCGTACTCGGCGATGTAGGTGGTGGCGCCGGCGTACTCGCCGCCGGTCGAGAAGCCCTGGACCAGCCGGCAGACCAGGAGCAGCAGGGGCGCGAGGAAGCCGACCGAGGCGTAGGTGGGCAGGAAGCCGACCGCGAAGGTGCTCGCCGCCATCATGATCATGGTGGCGGCGAGCACCTTCTGCCGGCCGATCCGGTCGCCGAGCGGCCCGAACACCAGCCCGCCCAGGGGGCGGACCAGGAAGGCGGCGGCGAAGGTCGCGAAGGTGGAGACGACCTGGGCGCCCGGGGAGCTCGTCGGGAAGAAGATCTTGCCCATGGTGCCGGCCAGGTAGGCGTAGACGCCGAAGTCGAACCACTCCATGGTGTTGCCGAGCGCGGCGGCGGTCACCGCCCTGCGTACCTGGGGCTGGTCGGCGACCGTCACGTCCTCGCTGCTCAGCGCCTTCTTGCGGCGGCGGAGCAGGGTGCGGAGCATCCGGTCGGTCTGCGGGTGCCCGCGGTGCGGCCGCGACGCACGGCGGGGTGGTCCTGCCATGGTCACGACCTCTCTGCCGGATGCGCCGCCGGGCCGTTCCGCTCGGTCGTGCGGTGACCCCTGATTCTTCGGGCCGGCGCGGTCCCCGGCATGCGGGGCAGGTCCGTCCGTGTGACGCGGCGGCCTCACGGACCGGCGGCGCGCCCCTCGTGCGCGGCGGTGCGGCGAGCCGCGGCGGCGTCCGTGACGTCGAGGAAGACCTGGTCGAGCTCGGGCCAGCGCTCCTTCAGTTCGGCGCGGATGCGGACCATCGCGTCCTCGACGGTTTCGCTGTCGTAGCCGGCCGTCAAGTCGATGCCGGCGGCCAGCAGGACCGCGTCCGGCCCGAGCCGCATGGTCAGCAGAGCGGTGACCGAGTCGATCTCGGGCTGCTCGGCGAGCAGTTCGCGCACCTCGCGCTGCATGCCGGGGTCGGCCGCCTCGCCGATCAGCTGGGCGCGGGCGCCCTTGCCGAGCGTGTAGGCGACGTAGACGAGCAGGACGCCGATCAGGATGGAGGCGCCCGCCTCGTACGCGACCTCGCCGGTCACCATGTGCAGGGCCATGCCGGCCATGGCGAGCAGGACGCCCGCGCAGGCCGTGCTGTCCTCGGCGAGGACGGTGCGCAGGGCGGGGTCGCCGACCTGCTTGATCTCGTCGGCGGTGCTCCGGCCGGCCGACTGGGCCGCGCCGCGCACCTGGCGCACGGCGCGCAGCAGGGAGGCCCCTTCGGCGAGCAGGGCCACGAAGAGCACGACGAGGCCGATCAGGTAGCCCTCGTGCGTCTCGGAGCCGCCGGAGCGCAGGGCCTCGATGCCCTGGAACACGGAGAAGCAGCCGCCGGTGACGAAGATGCCGACGGCGGCGAGCAGGGACCAGAAGAACCGTTCCTTGCCGTAGCCGAAGGGGTGCCGCTCGTCCGCCGGGCGCCGACTGCGCTTGACGGAGGCGAGCAGGAAGACCTCGTTGAGGCTGTCGGCCACGGAGTGCGCGGCCTCGGACAGCAGCGCCGGCGAGCCGGCGATGACGCCGCCGACGCCCTTGGCCACGCAGATGGCCAGGTTCGCGCCCAGCGCCACCCACACGGTGGTGCGGGTGGCGCCGTCCCGTTCGGCGGCCGTTTCGGCGGGTGGTGTCACCGGCGGTCCGCGGGGGCCGCGATGCCCGCGGCCTCGAAGCGCTCCTCGTCGCGCAGGATGGGGGTGATCTTGACGGCGGTCAAGGTGAGCCGCTGGATGCGGGTCTCGTGGTTCGACGCCGTGGTGCTGGCGCCCTGGACCTGGGCCGGCGCCGCACCGGTCAGCTCCCAGGCGGTGATCACCTGGCGGCCGGCGGCGTCCGTCTCGTCGATGCGGACGGAGGCGCTCTGCGGGCCGTCCTCACCCTCCCCCTCGGCAGCGTCGTCGATGCCGGGGTGCACGGGCTCCACGGTCTCGGCCAAGGCCCAGGAGAGGGCCGCCGGCACGTCGGTCAGGACGCAGCCGGTGAGCGTCACCGTGAGTTCCTGTCCCGGCAGGCCGCCGTCTCCCTGCGGGCCCAGGCCCTGGGCGTCGTCGCAGGTGAACCGCTCCCCCGCGACGGTGACGCGGAACTGCGAGGGCTGGGTGGTCTGCGTGGGCTGTGTGGTGGTGTCCATGTTCCTCCGCCTGCCCGGGGCCCGGCCCCGTATGCGGGATCCTCGTTCGTCGCCGCGGCTCGTGCCGCGGCCGTGCGGTGCGCGTGGTGCGTGTGCGGGGCGGCTGTACGCCGGTCAGCCGCGGCGGCGTCCACCGGTGACCAGGCGGTAGACGAGCAGCAGGATCAGGGAGCCGACGATGGCGGCGATCCAGGTGGAGAGGTCGAAGAACCCGTCGATCGACTCGACCCCGAACAGGACCTTGCCCAGCCAGCCGCCGAGGAGGGCGCCGACGATGCCGATGGCGATCGTGACGATGCAACCACCCGGGTCCTTGCCGGGCAGCAGGGCCTTCGCGATGATTCCGGCGAGCAGGCCGATGACGATCCAGGCGATGATTCCCACGGCGGTGTCCTCTCGGGGGGGCGTTCATTTCTCCCTGTGCCGAGTGCTCACCTTCCGTACGTTCAAACGCCCGTACGGACGGACGTTTCCCGGGCCGCCGCCGCCCCGGCCGGCACCGCGCGCGGCGACCCCGCACCCCGGTAGTTCGAATTTGAACGTATGCTGGGACGGAGTCACGCCGAACCCCGCCTTCGAGCCCTCCGGAGCCCCGCCATGCCCGTACGCCGCCTCAACCACGCCGTGCTCTGGATCCGCGAGGTCGACCGTTCCGTCGCCTTCTACCGGGACGTCTTCGGATTCCAGGTGGACCACCTGATCCCCGGCAAGGCCGCCTTCCTCAGCGCTCCGGGCAGCCTGAACGACCACGACCTCGGGCTGTTCGCGATCGGCGCCGGGGCGCCCGGTCCGGAGCAGGGCCGGGTCGGCCTCTACCACCTGGCGTGGGAGGTCGGCACGCTCGGCGAGCTGGCGGAGCTGGGCCGGACCCTCGCCGAACGGGGCGCGCTGGTCGGAGCGACGGACCACCTGGTCTCGAAGTCCTTCTACGCCAAGGACCCGGACGGCAACGAGTTCGAGCTGATGTGGCGCGTCCCCCGCGAGGACTGGCCCGCCGCCGACTCCGACCTGCGCTCGGGCGAGCTCGACCTCCCGGCCGCCATCGCCCGCTGGGGCGCGGACCGGGCGACGGGCTCGGCGGCGGGCGACGCCAGCTGACCCGGCGGGCCCACCCGTCCGGCGCGGCCTACCCGTTCGGGTCGAAGGGGATGCCGGCCGGCTTGGCCTTCGCCAGGTGGGACGCGAACGAGCCGTCCTTCAGGCCGAAGTGCGCACTGCCGAAATCGGCCTGGACGAGCTTGTCCCGGAGCGTCGCCGGGTAGCCCGACCAGCCGACCAGGGCCGGGTACTGCCAGGTGCCGCGGTGGTTCTCGGGCGGTTCGTCGTTCGCGGTCGCCGCCCGGAAGCAGTGCGTGCCGATGCCGTCCTTGTGGTAGACGACCTTCGGGTGCGTGCCGTCCCAGCGGATCTGGTCGCGCGCGTGCAGGTTGAATTCTCCGTGGGCGGAGGTGGCGACGTACTTCGCCTCGTTGTTCTGGATCCACACCACCACGTGCTCCCAGTCGTGGCGGTGGCCGCCGAGGCCGATGCCGGGCACCGCCTGGTCCTTCTCGAAGTAGAGCGCATACACCACCGCGCACCAGCCGTTGTTGCAGGTGGCACGCGAGTAGCCGTTGGTGTTGGCGAGGTCCGAGGCGTCCCGGCAGTTGCCGTTGAGGGCGCCGCTGGGGTTGAGGCCGCCGTTGAGGACGCCGGTCGGGCCGATGGCGGGCGTCGGGTAGCAGCCGTCCGTGTCGTAGTCGTACGCCGGCTGGAAGGTCAGCTCGATGGCTTCGGCGTTGACGGGGAGCGCCGGGGGCGGGGCGGCGAAGGCCACCTGGGGAACGGCGACGACGAGCGCGAGGGCGGCGCCGACGACGACGGATGATCTCCGGATGCGCTGAGTGGTCCGCAAGGCAGTCCTCCGGCCGGTCGGTTCTGGGATGGCGAACGGGCTCCGGCCGGGGCGGCCGGCACACCGGAGAGCATCATTCGCGAACGGCGACGACGCAGCAAGGGCCCCGACGCCGGCCGCTCACCCGCGATCGCCCGGACAACTCCGGTGCACGCAGGACGACTTGCGGAGCGCTCCCCCGCACCGGCACGGCCGGACGGCCCTCTGGCAGCACCTCCGACCGCACCTCCACCCGGTGCCCCGACCCCGACGCGGCCGACACGGCCCGTTCCGCCGCGCCCCGCGCACGCGAAACAGTGAGATGCCTCACGAGGACGTGCGAGATCACGGAACCATTACGTCCACCCACGGCAGGGCGACATGTCCGGATTCATCGGTGACCAGGCGACATTCACCCCTCCATGCCGTTGTGAACCTCTCCCTCGTCCCGGCCGCCACGACGACTGGCCCTGTCGCGGATGCTCCTGACGACCGGTCATCCGGTCCGGCCCGGTCGTCGCCCACCCGAACAGCACGACTTCCCCCGCTTGGCAAGTCCGACGTGCGGCAGCGCCATGCGAACGGGTGACGAGACTTGCCAGCCCGTTCCCGCCCTTCCAAGAATGGCGGCCCGCCCGGCGCTCCGGCAGCCCGGGCGCAGGACGCTTCGCGGAACCGAACGGGGTCAGGCATGCGGAAGCACCGCAAGAGCAGGCGCTACAAGAAGATATCGATCGCCGCCGTCGCCCTGGGCATCGTGGGCGTCCCCACGGCCGCCCTGGCGTGCCTGGACGGCCGGGGGACGGGTGGGGCGACGGCCGACGGCGGGCAGGACCTGCGCGCGGCCCACGCCGGCGCCCCCCTCCGGAGCCCCGCGGGCGGGCAGGCCACCCAGGTCCAGACCCCCGCACCGACCGCTCCGACCGCACCGACCCCGGTCGCCACGACCGCGACGCCCACCGCGCCCGCCGCGCCCGCGCCGCGGGCCACGACGGACCCGCCGCAACGGACGCAGCCCCCCGTCACCTCGGCGCAGCCCGCGAAGCCGCACCGGGCGCCGGCCCGGACGACGGCCCCGGCCGCGCCGAAGGCACCCGCCGCACCTCCCGCGCCCGCCGCCTCCGGCCCGGCGGCCGAAGTGGTGGCCCTCGTCAACGCGGAGCGCGCCAAGGCCGGCTGCTCGGTGCTGACCGTCAACCCGAAACTGACGGCTGCCGCACTCGCCCACAGCAAGGACATGGCCGCGACCGCCACCATGTCGCACACCGGCTCGGACGGCTCCGACCCGGGCGCGCGCATCACCCGGGCCGGCTACGCCTGGACGACGTACGGCGAGAACGTCGCCTACGGCTACAGCTCGCCCCAGCAGGTCATGACCGGCTGGATGAACAGCCCCGGGCACCGGGAGAACATCCTGAACTGCTCCTTCAAGGAGATCGGCGTCGCCCTGGCCCAGCCGAACGCCTACTGGACGCAGAGCTTCGGCGCGGCCCGCTGACGAAGGGTCCGCCGCGACCCGGCCCCCTGCGAACGGGCCGGCCCGCGATGGCCGGTCGCGGCGGATTGGCTGTCCGTAAATGCGCTATCGCGCGCGAGCGGCACCATGGGTAACTGGTCGCGCACTGATCGTCATGACTCCGTGGCATGTGCCGGCCGTTCAGACGTCCGGACCCGCCCGCGGACGGATCGGTGTGCCTCCGTCGCCGACCGAAGGACCTCGCCCATGACCGACCGCGCTCCCTCCACCGGTACCTCCGCTCAGGAGCCCACCGCCCTCACGACCGCCCGGAACGCCGCGGTCCGGGTTCCCGACCCCGCGCAGGACCCCGAGGCCCGGCTCGCCGCGCAGGGGCTGGTGGCGAAGCTCGATGTCGGCCTCACCGTCCCCGCGGCCGATGGCCCGTTACCGGCCTGGAGCCTGGACCCGTACCGGTTCCTCGTGGATCCGGCGAACGCCACCGCGCCCCCCTCGGTCAACCCGAGCCTGTGGCGCAATGCCGTGCTCAACATGAACGTCGGCCTGTACGAGGTGGTGCCGGACGCCGTCTACCAGGTGCGCGGCATGGACATCTCCAACATCAGCTTCCTGGAGGACCCCACGGGCGCCAGCCGGGAGATCGTCGTCGTCGACCCGCTGATCAGCGAGGAATGCGCCGCCGCGGCGCTGGACCTGTACCGCGCGCACCGGGGCGACCGTACGATCCGGGCCGTCATCTTCACCCACTCGCACACCGACCACTACGGCGGCGTGCGCGGCCTGTTCGCCGGCCGGGAGTTCCCCGGAGCGGACGAGGTGACGGTCGTCGCGCCCGACGGCTTCCTGGAGCACGCGGTCAGCGAGAACGTCTACGCGGGCAACGCGATGTCCCGTCGCGCCACGTACATGTACGGCTCCCTCCTCCACAAGGACGAGAAGGGCCAGGTCGACGCGGGACTCGGCAAGACCATGTCCTCCGGCGTCACCGGTCTGGTCGCACCCACCAAGGTCATCACGGCCGAGGACGACGGCGTTGCGATGCGACTGGGGCCGGTGGCCATCGAGTTCCAGCTCACCCCGGGCACCGAGGCCCCCGCCGAGCTGAACTTCTACCTCCCCGACGTGCGGTCGCTGTGCATGGCGGAGAACGCCACGCCCACCCTGCACAACCTCTACAGTCTGCGCGGCGCCCAGGTCCGCGACGCCAAGGCCTGGTCGCAGTACCTCAACGAGGCCGTCGACCGCTTCGGTGCCGACGCCACCTCCCTGTTCGCCAGCCACTTCTGGCCACGCTGGAAGACCTCGCCCGAGACGGACGAGATCGTCTCCTTCCTCACCCGGCAGGCCGACCTCTACCGCTTCCTGCACGACCAGACGCTCCGGCTGGCCAACCACGGCCGCACCATGCACGAGATCGCGGAGGACCTCGACGAGGCCGTGGCCGGCCTGCCCCTGTTCGGCGCGTGGTACAACCGCGGCTACTACGGCACGGTCAACCACGACGTGAAGGCCGTCTACCAGCGCTACCTCGGCTGGTACGACGGGAACGCCGCCCATCTGCACGGCCTGCCCCCGGAGAAGCTCGGCCGCCGCTACGTGGAGGCGTTCGGCGGCGCGGACGCCGTCGTCCGCCTCGCCCGGGCCGCCTACGACGGCGCGGACGGCCCCGAGGACTACCGCTGGGCCGCCGAACTCCTCAGCCACGTCGTCTTCGCCGACCCGGCCCACACCGCCGCCCGCGAGCTGGAGGCGGACGTCCTGGAACAGCTCGGCTACCAGGCCGAGAGCGGCCCCTGGCGCAACTTCTACCTGGCCGGCGCCGCCGAGCTCCGCAACCGGCCCACGGCCGAGGACGGTACGACCGCCCTGCCCGCCCCCGAGATCATCACCGCCGACGTCATCGCGGCGATGCCGCTCGACATGATCTTCGACTACCTCGGCATCCGGCTCAGCGGACCCGAGGCCTCCGCCCATCCCATGGCGCTCGCCCTCCACATCGTCGACGGCCTGGAAGCCGACCCGGACGACTGCGCGGTGCGCCTGCGCAACGGCGTGCTCGTCTACACCCCGCTGACCGCGGCCCCGGCGCCGGACGCGTACGACGCCTCGTACACCCTGACCCGGGCCGGCCTCGACGACCTCGCTCTCGGCCGCGCCACCCCGGCCGAGCTCCTGGACCGCAAGGAACTCAGCGTCGACTCCGGCACCCTCGCCCCCTTCACCACCCTCGCCTCCCTCCTCGACACCTTCGCGTTCTGGTTCGGCCTCACCACCCCGTAGGCCGGGGCGTCCACCCGGCCCGCCACCACTCCACCCAGTCCCCGGAGGAACGCACATGGCCCGATCCGGCGCCATACCGGGCGGCCTGCCCGCCGCCACGCCCCTGCGCACGTACGTCGTCAACTACAAGTCCGGCTCGGTCACCGTCGTCGACGTCGAGACGGGAGAGGTGGCGGGGACCATCTCCGTCCCCGGAGCCAACGCGGCGGCCGCGGTGCCGCGCACCCCGCGCGTCTACGTCGCCTCACCCGAGGAGAACACCGTCACCGCGATCGACACGACCACCCTCGAAGCCGTCGCGACGCTCTCCGTGCCGGGCCCGAGGGCCTTGGTCGCCGCCCCCGACGGCAGCGCCGTGTACATCTCCTCGGGGGCCGTCGGCCCCGACTCGACCGCGCCCGACAGCGTCGCCGTCCTGGAACCGGCCACCGACCGGGTCGTCAGGACCCTGCCGCTGACGGCCCCGGCCCTCGACCTCGCGCTCTCCCCTGACGGCACCCGCCTCTACCTGTCCACCTTCAACCAGAACAAGGTGACCGCCCTCGACCTCGCCACCGGCGCCACGGGCACGGCGACGGTCCGGATGCCCGGCAGGATCGCCGTCGCGCCCGACGGCAAGGCGCTGTACGTGGCCGCCGCCGGCACCGGCATCGACGTGGTGGACACGGCCACGCTTGAAGTGAGCGCCACCATCGCGCAGGCCGGCGGATCGTCCGACGTCGCCGTCTCGCCCGACGGGTCGTTCCTGTACGTCGTCCCGGGCAACAGCACCGAAGTCCGCGTCGTGGACACCGTCACCCGCGAGGTCGTCGCGCACGTCGCCACGCCCAACGCGGCCGAGCTGGAGGTGACCCCCGGCGGGCGGCGCGTCCTGGCCCTCAACCACGTGTCCCGGGCTGCGGGCACCGTGTCGGTCATCGACACGGCCACCCGGGAGATCGTCCGTACGGCGTCCGTCGGCATCACCAGCAACGCGCAGGCCCTCACCGGGTCCGCCGGGGCGCTGCCCGCGGGCGATGCCGGCAACTGGCAGCCCCCCGCCGACCTCGGCGGCGAGTTCGAACAGCGCCCCGGCGCCGCGGCCGGACGGGACGGGCTGGTGTCCGTCTTCGCCCACGAGTCCCGCAGCCACGGCCTGTACGTACGTGCCGGCCGCCCGGACGGCGGCTGGGCGGAGTGGACCTCGCTCGGTGAGCCGATCGACGGCAGCCCGGTCGCCGCGCGCACGGCGGACGACCGGCTCGTCGTCGCCTTCCGCGCCGAGGGCTCCGCCCTGCGGATGCAGCGGCAGGAGCCGGACGGAAGCGGCTTCCTGCCCGCCGCCACCCTCGCGGACAACCTCGCCGGCGACCCCGTCATCGGTTTCGGCGCGAGCGGGCGCCCGGAGATCTTCTACGAGGGCACCGACGGAGCGCTGTGGCACGTCTGGTCCGACACGGTCGAGCCGGACGGCCGGTGGTCGCGCCCGGAAGCGATGGGCGGCGGGTCGATCGCGGGCATCGCCACGGTCCGCGACGGAGCGGGGCGCCAGGTCTTCGCGCACACCAACACCTCGGGGGACGTGTGGGTGATCCGCCAGGACGTGCCCGACGGCTGCTGGGGACCCTTCCGGTACGCGTTCGGCAGCGCGATGGGCGACCGGGCCCCCGCGCTCGCCGTCCGCGCGGACGGCCGTGCGGTGATCCTCGTCGTCGGCACCGACGGCAGCCTCTGGTCCTCCACGGAGAGCGGCGACGGATGGAGCGAACCCGAGCCCCTGTACGGCGGCGTCGCGAGCACCCCGAGCGCCGTCAACGCGGCCGACGGACGCCTCGTCGTCCCGGTGCGCGGCACCGACGGCGCACTGTGGGCCAAGGACCAGAACGCCCCCACGAGCGCCGAGTGGAGCGACTTCGCCTCGCTCGCGCCGGGCGTCGCGAGCGACATCGTCCCCGTACGCGACGGCGACGGCCGCCTGACGTTCGTCTACCGCACCACGGACGGCAGCGTCCAGACGGTCACCCAGAGACTGGTCTGACCGTCCCGCCACGCCCGCACCGGCAGGTGCTGCTCGCGCCCCGCCCCGACCGGGGGCGCGAGCAGCACCTGCCGCCCGGCCCCGGTGTCGGAGGTACGGAGGAGGCCGAGCGGGGGGAAGGGCCCCTCCCGGCCCTCACCGAGCGATGGCCATGCCGAAGGGCACCGGCCCCAGCGCCCGCACGAGGCTGCCGACCATCAGCACGAACGCCTCGGGCACCCGGGCGCTCCTCACGTCTCCCAGGTCGACGATCCACTCTGCCGGCCAGCCCAGGTCGGCGAGCAGACCGCCGACGACCTCCTTGGCTGCGGCATCGTTGCCCGACATGAAGGCGGTGGGAGGAACGGCCAGTGCGGCCGGGTCGGCCATGACCGAGTCGTGCAGGGTGTTGAGGGTCTTCACCACGCGCACGTCGGGCAGCGCCCGCTGGATCTCCTCGGCGAGGCTGCCGCCCGGATACAGCAGCGCCGACGCGAAGCCCGCGGAGTCCGTGGCGGTGGCGTTGGCGACGTCGACCAGGACCTTGCCGGCCAGGTGCCCCGCGAGGCCGGTGAGCAGGGCCAGCGACACCGCGCCGGGCGTGGCGTTGATGACCACCTCGGCCGAAGCGGCCGCTTCGTGCAGGCCCGTGACGCGCGGCGCGGAACCGGCCCAGTCGGCGGCCGTCGTACGCGGGTCCCGGGACCCCACGACGACCTGGTGCCCGGCGTCGCAGAGCGTGCCGGCGAGGGCCCGGGCCACGTTGCCGGAGCCGAGGACGGTGATCGTCGTCATGCGCTGTTCGCTCCTTGGTTCAGGCGGGGGTTCAGGCGGCAATTGCTCACGGCCGACGCTAGGCGGCACTACGGTGGAAGGGCAGTACGCACTTCGAAGTGGCCCGCGCACGCGAAGGGATGCCATGACCACGCCCACCAGCGCCCGACGGAACGCCGAGGCCGCCATCGCGCACCGGGCCCGCGTCACCCTCTGCCCGACCAACCGGCTGCTGGAACGCATCGGCGAGAAGTGGGTCGCCCTCCTCTTCAAGGAACTGGCCGAGGGCCCCCGCCGCTACGGCGAGCTGGCTCGCGCGATCCCGGGGGCGAGCCAGAAGATGCTCACGCAGACGGTGCGCCGCCTCGAACGGGACGGCCTGCTCACTCGCACCGTCACCCCGGCCGTACCGGTGCGCGTCGACTACGCGCTCACCCCCCTCGGGCAGAGCCTGGTGCCCGTCATCGAGACGGTGACGCGTTGGGCCGAGCAGCACATCGGACAGATCGAGGCCGCCCGCGAGGCACACGATGCCGGCCGTCCCGCGCACGTCCCGTCCGCCCCGGGACCCTGACGGGCGCCGCCGTCCCCTTCGGTGCGGTGCCCGGGTCGGTGGGGACGCAGGCGCTAACGTGCTCGGATGCTGGCTGAGGAGTACCGGGATTTCTTCGTCGGGGCGAGCGGGGCCACCGGCGCCCTCATCGGACTGCTCTTCGTCGCGATCTCGCTCGCACCGCAGGACGACCGGCCCCCGGCGGCCCGGACCGCCTTCCGGACCCGCTCTTCCGCGGCGCTCCTCGTCTTCACCAACGCCTTGGTCCTCTCCCTGGCGGCGCTGGTGCCGGGCGACGACCTCGGCTGGTGGTGCGTCGCCTGCAGCGCGGGCGTCCTGGCCTTCTCCCTCGCCACCCTGCGCTCCGCGATCGCCGAACGGCGCCGCACTCCCCGGGAGCTGAGGTCCTTCGGCTTGGTGGCGGCACTGCTCGTCATCGTGGCGTTCGAGCTCCGCACCGGGATCCGGCTCGTGCGCGACGCGGCGGACCCGGGCGCCGGGCGGACCCTGTGCTACCTCGTGATCGCCGACCTGGCCGTCGGCATCGCCCGCGCCTGGCAGCTCGCGAGCATGCGCGACACGGGCCTGCTCGCCTCCCTGCGCACCCTGGCCCGAGGCGAACCCACCGACCCCGAAACCCCGCCAACCGAACGCCCCTCAGCGTAGTGATCACGCACTTCTGTGCCCATTTCCTGCCAACCTGCGCGTGACCAAGCATGATCATCCAGCGGTTTGCGCATCCGTGGAGCATCGGACTCACCACCCCCGGCCACCGGCGTGACCCGCGCGCCGAAGCCCTGCTGCGCAAGCTCGAAGCACACGACCTGTTGCTGCTGGACGGCCCTGGCCACCGTCGGCTCCGCCGGGCGATGGCCCCGGCGTTCGTGCCCGCCGCGGTGGAGCGGCTCGGGCCCCGGATCACCACGATGGCACGAGACCTGGTCGACGCGCGGGGCAGCCACCGGCCCCACCCCGTCCTTCCACCGAACGCTGACCGCTCCGTGTCTGACAGAGGCCTTGCGGGCCTGGCGACGAACCGGGCCTGGTGGTTCCCGGAGCCACCGGGCCCGCTCACCCACGGCCGAACCCCACCCGGAGAAGTGGCGCCGGGGGATGCCGGCGCGGGCCGCGTCGAGGTCGGCGGCCCGGGCAGCGGGTGCGTGAAATGGCTGGTAGGTGTCCTATCCGGTCGCATTCGGTTGCGTTAGCGTCCTGCGTCCTGCCGAACACCGATGGGGAGGTCTCGTGCGCGCTCTCGTCTATCTGGGTCCAGGCTCCGCCGAACTACAGGACAGGCCGGCCGCACGACGTACCCACGACGACGACGTCGTGGTGGAGATCGTCGGTACGGGAGTCTGCGGAACGGACCGCAAGATCCTGCTCGGGCGGTTCCCGGCCCGCCCGGGTACCGTGCTCGGGCACGAGTCGGTCGGTGTGGTGCGGGAGACCGGCCCGCAGGTGCGTTCGGTCGCCGTGGGGGACCGGGTGGTGGTCAACCCGACGCTGTACTGCGGCTGGTGCGTGCCGTGTCGCCGGGGAGCGACCAACTTCTGCCGTCACAAGGCAGGAACCGAGGTCGGTGTCGACCGGGACGGCACGTACGCGGAGGCCGTGACGCTGCCGGAACGTTTCGTCGAACGAGTCCCCGCCGGACTGCCCTTTCGCAGCGCGGTGCTGATCGAGCCGCTCGCTTGTGTCCTGAACAACGTCGAGGCCGCGTCCGTCACCTGCGGTGACAGCGTGGTGGTGCTGGGAGCGGGGCCGATCGGCATGCTGACCGCACTGGTCGCCGGCCGCCTGGCGCGCCGGGTCATCGTCGCCGAACAGGACGGCTACCGGCTGGAGCGGGCCCGCGAACACTTCGCGCACGTGGTGGACGTGGCCGGAACGGACCCGGCCGAAGCCCTGGCGAAGTCGTGGGGCGATGACCGTCCCTCCGTCGTCTTCGACACCACGGGCACCGGACTGGGCGCGGCGCTCCGGCTGATCGACGACGGCGGCCGGGTGGTGGTGATGGGCTTCGACGACGCCTACTCCGTGCCACTGCACCCGCTCCAACTCACCAACCGCGGCATCCGTCTGATCGGTGCCGGGGACTACCGGGCCGACATCTTCCCCGTCGCCGTGGACTTGGCCGCCGAGCTCGGCGGCCCCCGGCGACCCGGCAGCGGGACCGGCACGCTCCTGGACCGGCTGGTGACGCACGAGTTCCCGCTCGAACGCTACTCGGAGGCGTTCACGGCGCTCGGCGGCCTCGTCCGGAGCGACGGACACAGCGGGGACGACGCACACGGCGAAGACGGTGAGGACAGCGGCGCCGTAGTGCCGCGCTACGACGCGCTCAAGGTCGTCATCCGTTCGCACTCCGGTCCGTTCGGCGACGACGGCTGGCCGGTGGACGCGTGAGCGCCCCTCGGCTCGGCTCGATCGAGTCCGGCGGGTCCAAGTTCGTCTGTCTGGTGGGCTCGGCCCCGGACCGGATCGAGGCCGAGACCCGGATCCCGACCGGCCGACCCGGCCCCACCCTGGCCCGGGCCATCGACTTCTTCCGGGAGACCGCCGCCAGAACGGGACCGCTCGACGCGCTGGGCATCGCCTCCTTCGGCCCTCTCGAACTGCGTCCGGGCCACGCCAGGTTCGGCCACCTGGCTGCCACCCCCAAACCCGGTTGGTCCGGGGTGGACGTCGCCGGTCCGTTCGCCGAGGCGCTCGGCGTACCGGTGGGCATCGACACCGACGTCAACGGTGCGGCCCTCGGCGAGGGCCGTTGGGGTGCTGCGCGGGGCTTGGACACCTACGTCTACCTCACCGTCGGCACCGGGATCGGCGGCGGTGCCGTGATCGGCGGCAAGGTGGCCAGGGGGCTGGTCCACGCCGAGATGGGCCACCTCACCGTGCCCCGGATCGCGGGTGACTCCTTCCCCGGCTCCTGCCCCTTCCACGGCGACTGCTGGGAAGGCCTGGCGGGTGGCGAGGCGATGGGAGCCCGTTGGGGGAGCCCTCCCGAAGAGCTGGCCGGGGAGGCACTGGCCCGGGCGCTGCGGATGGAGGCGGCCTACCTGGCGGCGGGGCTCCGCAACATCGTCTACACGGTTGCCCCCCAGCGGATCGTGATCGGCGGCGGCGTCGCGGCGTTCGCCGGGCTCTTTCCGCTGCTCCGCACCGAACTGACCGCGACGTTGGCCGGGTACCCGGGGCTGCCCGAACACGCGGCCGAGGACTTCGTGGTCCCGGCCCGACTGGGCCGGCTCGCCGGACCGGCGGGCGGGCTGGTCCTGGCGGCCGGGGCGGCCGCTGCCGCACGGCGGTCGCCCGGAGCTGGGCCATCGGGGGGAACCGGCGCATGAGCCCGGCCCCGGGCCGGGCAGGCTGGCCGGTATGACGCGCCCTCATCCAGTGGGTCTCCTGGACCCGGCCACGCACACCTGGCTGACCCGGCACGCCCTGCCCGGGGCCCTGCTCCACGAGGTGGGTCCGCTGTCCGGCGGGTCCACCAACGACATGTCCCTGCTCACCGTCCACCGCCCCGACGCGGCGGGCGCGGAGCGCTATGTGCTGCGACACCACCGGCCGTGCGGCAGCAGGTTCCCGCGCAACACGTGTGCGGTGGAGATCGCCGTCCTTGGTCTGGCGGCGGCCCGCGCCGTCCCCGTGACCACGGTGGTCGCGTCCGATCCACAGGGCCGCGCCACCGGCCGCCCCGCCCTGCTCTACCGGTTCGTGGAGGGGATCCCGCTCAGCCAGGTGCTCGCGGACGGCCCGGCGAGCGGCGAAGCCGCGGCCTTGGGCCGGGCCGTGGGGACGGTGCTGGCGCGGATCGGCCGGGTCGGACTGCCCGGCCCGGGCGCCTTCGGCGACCCTTCGCTGGTACCGGCCCCGCACGGCGCGGACGCACTGGGCGACCTGCCCGGTTTCGTCGACCACTGTCTGCTCACGGGGGCACCGGACGGGCCGCTGAACGGGACGGACTCGGCCGTGCTGCGCGCACTGGCCCGCCGCCGGGCTCCGGCGCTCACCGCCGTGGCGGGTGAACGCAGCCTGGTGCACGGCGACTTCAACCCGAAGAACGTCCTGGTGCGGCGCCGGGCCGGACGATGGGCGGTGGCCGCGGTGCTCGACTGGGAGCTCGCCTTCAGCGGCTCCCCGCTCTTCGATGTCGGGAACATGCTGCGTTTCGCCCACGAATATCCGCCTGCCTTCACCACGGGCTTCGTCGACGGCTTCCGAGGCGGGAACGGCCGGCTGCCGGCGGACTGGCCCCGGCTCAGCAGGACGCTCGACCTCTTCGCGCTGGCGGACATCCTCACCGCTCCGCCCGACTCGGCCTACTTCGCCCGCGCACGCGCCGTACTACGGCGATCCGCCGACTGAGTCCGATCTTTTACAGCCCCACCGGTTTCCCATTGTCCCTGCTTTCCCATACGACCCGTACGTCGCCCCCATTACAAGAAAAAATATCTGCCCGCACGGGCCGCGAAAGCCTGGCAGAAAAACTTCGAGAAATGGCCGAGAGGCGCTGCACGGCCTTCTTTTCAGGATCGAAAATTCCGGTTAACGTGCCTGGATCGAAGTGAAAGATCCTTTGACCGAGGGAGATTTTCGCCGTGGAGACCGGAAATCCCGACGATGGGGTGAAGACGCTCACGCCGACCGTTCGATGCAACGGGACACCTCCGACGCCCGCCCTGCGGGAAGGGCCGTACTACAAGCCGGACACCCCGCTCAGGACCAGCTTTCGGGGCGATGTGGACGAGGGGGTCCCGATGGTGCTGCACGGCGCCGTGCGCACCCCCGAAGGGAAGCCGATCGGCGGCACGTTGCTCGACTTCTGGCAGGTCGGGGACGCCGGCGTCTACGACGACGACGGCTTTCGGCTGCGCGGACATCAGTTCGCGGACGCCGAGGGGCGGTGGCGGCTCGAGACGGTCCTGCCCGCCGTGTACCCGGGGCGGACACGGCACGTGCACGTGAAGGTGCAGCCGCCCGGCGGAGCCGTACTGACCACGATGCTGTATTTTCCCGGCGAACGCCGAAATCATCTCGACAAGTATTTCCGGCCAGAATGCCTGATGGACGTGCAGGAGACGCCGGAGGGTTGGGACGCGGCGTTCACCTTCGTTCTGGACGTGTGAGCTCCCACCCTCCTCGCACCGATGAGAATCCTTCATTCCACGGCGTGGAGACACCGGTATTCGCCGTCCGTCGTATCTGCGGACAGAAGTCGACAGGAGCCACATGGCCGACCTCATGCGCGTCCAGAGCGGTGCCCGGAACGACGCGGGGAACGATGCACGGAGCGAAGCCCTGAGCTACGCACAACAGCACCTGTACTACCCGGTCAGCGCGTACGAGATGGACCACGGCGAGGGCGTCCACCTGTATGACACCGACGGCAACGCGTATCTCGACTGCGCGTCCGGCACCTTCAACCTGAGCCTCGGCTACGGTCACCCCGAGGTGGTCAAGGCCATGCGCGACCAGGTCGAACGGCTGGTGCACACCACGTCGACCTTCCAGACCGCGCCCGTCAACGAGCTGGTCCGTCGGCTGGTCGACGTCACCCCGGCGAACCTGACCAAGGTGCACCTCAAAGTGTCGGGCGGCTCCACCGCCAACGAGGGCGCGGTCAAGATGGCGCAGATCGCCACCGGCCGCCGCGACGTCGTCACTCTGTTCCGCAGCCACCACGGGCAGACCATGATGACGACCACCATGTCGGGCGAGTCCTTCCGCAAGACCCCCTTCCCGCACCTGATGCCCGGTGTGCTCCACGTCCCCGACCCCTACTGCCTGCGCTGCTTCTACCGGCAGGCGGGCCCCGACAGCTGCGGCATGCTCTGCGTCGAGCGCATCAACGACTTCCTCGACCACGCCGGCTCCGGCAGCGTCGCCTGCGTGGTCGTCGAACCGATATCGGGCAGCGGGGGCAACATCGTGCCCCCCGACGGCTACCTGCCAGCGCTGCGCGCCCTGTGCGACGAACGGGGCATCGTCCTCATCTTCGACGAGATCCAGACCGGCATAGGCCGGGTCGGCCGGATGTTCGCCGCGGAGCACTACGGGGTCCGGCCCGACATCCTGACCACCGCCAAGGGCCTCGGCGGTTCCGGAGCCCAGATCGCGGCCATCGTCGCGGACGAGCGGATGTCCGGACTCAGCCCCGACCACCACTCCTTCACCTACGGCGGCAACGTCCTCGCCGCCGCGGCGGCAGCCACCACCCTCGACGTGATCGGCCGCGCCGGCTTCCTGGAAAACGTCCGGGAGGTCGGCGCCCGCATCATGGAGAGGTTGCGCGCGCTGGCCGCCCGCCACCCCGCCGTCGTGGACGTGCGCGGCCTCGGCCTGATGATCGGGATCGAGATCGGCGACGACCGGGGACGCCCGCACAGCGAGCGGGCCCAGGCCCTGGCCCGGCGCGGCATGGACCACGGACTGGTCCTGCGTACGTCCCGCTACGGCCGGGGCAACGTGATCAAGATCCGCCCGCCGCTGATCCTCACCCGCGACGAGGCCGATCTGCTCTGCGACCGGCTCGAGGCCCTCTTCGCCGCCGAGGCCGCCGCATGACCGGCCCCGAGCACGGCGGTCCCTCGGAAGCCGCGGCCGTGCGGCACTATGTGACCGGCCTGGCCGCAACGGTGCGCGAGGCCGTGCTGGAAGCCCGGCACCGGGCGGGCAGCCGGCTGGTCCGGGGCCACTCACCGGGCGGCGACGCCCAGTTCGGCCTCGACGACATCGCGGAGGCGGCCACCTGGAAGTACGTCGCCGACCGGGATCTGCCCGTCGCCGTCTACTCCGAGGACCGCGGCCTGCAGTACCACGGCACGGACCCCGCCCACCTGCTGGTCGTCGACCCCATCGACGGCACCCGGCCCGCCGTCGCCGGCCTGGAGTCGGCCACCGTCTCGGTCGCCGTCGCCCGCATGTCGCGGCGCCCACGCATCGCCGACGTCGAGCACGCGATTCTGATGGAGCTGCGCACGGGCGCCTACCTCTACGGGGACCGGGCGACTCCCGGCATCACGGCGCACGGCTACGACCGTCCCCTCCCGGCACTGACCCGCACCACCGACCCCGCGCGGATGCTCTGGTCGCTGGAATTCAACGGTCACCCGGCCCACCTGATGACCGAGGCGTACGGCCACCTCATCGACCGCTCGGCCAACACCGGCGGGGTCTTCGTCTTCAACAGCGCGACCTGGTCCATCTCCCGGGTGCTCACGGGCCAACTCGACGCCTACGTCGACATCGGCAACCGACTGCTGCGCGACGATCCGGCGCTGCTGCCCGAGTTCGAACGCGTCGGCAACGGCCGAGTCCTGCACCTGTTCCCGTACGACATCGCGGCGGCCGTCTTCCTCGCCGAGCGGGCCGGGGCGGTCATCACCGACGGCTACGGACAACCGCTCGGCGACACCGTCCTGACCGACCTGAGCATCGCCAACCAGCGTTCCTGCGTCGCCGCGTCCACCCCGGAACTCCACCGGGCCCTGTTGTCGACCATCCGCTGGAAGGAGTGACGTCCATGTGCCCCCCGGACACCCCGCCCGCCCGAGCGCTCACCGCGCCAGCGGACGACACCGAATTCCGGACGTTGCTCGACCGGCTCTCCGACAAGGCCACCGCCGACTACTACAACCCCTTCACCACGTTCGACTGGCCGGCCTCGATCCCCACCGACGAGCTGTGGATGTCCCCCGAACTGCTCTCGCTCCACGGCACCGAGCTGATGGACGAACTGGGCACCGACCAGATCCTGGCCCTGAGCCGTTGGGAGAGCGTCAATTTCTACAGCCTGAACGTGCACGGCATCCGCGAACTGCTCATCGAGGTCACCCGGCGCGTCCATACGCCCGGCTTCGAACTCCCCTCCGAGTTCTTCCACCACTTCATCGGTGAGGAGAACGACCACATGTGGTTCTTCGCCGCCTTCTGCCTCAAGTACGCCGGCAAGATCTACCCCGACAAGTCCATCAGGCTGCCCGAGGCCCCACGCGACCCGGACATCGAGAACTTCCTCGTCTTCGCCCGGATCCTGGTCTTCGAGCAGATCGTGGACCACTACAACGTCCAACTGGCAGCCGACCGCCGCCTGCACCCGACCATCCGGCACCTCAACCGGCTGCACCACCAGGACGAATCCCGCCACATCGCCTTCGGCTGCCGCCTGGTGCACCTGCTGTGGGAGCGGCTCCTCGACCGTGGTCTGGACGAGGCGGCCCGCCGCGAGCTGCGCACCTACCTCGGCCGCTACCTGACCACCAGCATCGAGTCCCTCTACAATCCGGCCGCCTACCGCGACGCGGGTCTCCCGGACGGCTTCGCGCTGCGCCGGCGCATGCTCGCGCATCCCGCCCGGCAGGCCGCCCACGCCAGGGTGCTGCACAAGACCACCGGATTCCTCAACCGGATCGGGGTGTTCGATGACCATCGCTGACCCCGATCCGGATTCCTCAACCGGATCGGGGTGTTCGATGACCATCGCTGACCCCGCGGCCACGGGTGGGACGGGGACCACCTGGTCGGTCCGGGACGGGCTGGCCACCCTCGACGAACCCGCGGTCCTGCTCAAGAGCGCGCTGGACGCGGTGTTCACCCGCTGGGGCGCCGAGGCCGGAGCCCGGCAGCAGAGCTACCCACCGCTGCTACGGGCGGACGAGCTGCGCACGCTCGACTACTTCCGCAACTTCCCGCACCTGGGCAACCCGGTCACCCGCATCCGTCCCGACCGCCTGGCCGCCCGCGCCGCGGCCCGGGCCGAAACCGCGGCCCTGTCCGCGACAGACCTGGCCGATGCCACCCACCTGCTGCCCTCCGCAGCCTGCTACGGCTGCTTCCTGCACCTCTCCGGCACCAGTGCCGACGTCCCCGTCCTGATCAGCACGGTCGCGCAGTGCTACCGCAACGAGGACCACCACGACGGGCTGCGCCGGCTCTGGGGGTTCACCATGCGGGAGATCGTCTGCGTCGGCTCGGCCGAGGCCGTACGGGCCCACCTCGACCGCCACCAGGAGCGGATCTCCGCCTTCGGCGAGGCCCTCGGCCTCGCCCTGGAACGACAGCCCGCCACCGACCCGTTCTTCGAGAAGGACGGCTCCCGCACGCTCCTGCAGATGCTGGCCCCCGTGAAGGACGAATACCTGCACACCGACGGCACTGCCGTGGCCTCCACCAACAACCACCGCAACTTCTTCGGCGAGCGCCGTGCCATCCGCCATGCGGGCCATCCGGCCTTCACCGGCTGCGTCGCCTTCGGCCTGGAGCGATGGGTGCACGCGCTGGACGACCGTTTCGAAGGGGACCTGGCAGCCGCGCACCGCGCGGTACGGCGGTGGGGGGAGCGCTCGTGACCCGGCTGGCAACCCGGCTCGGCCTCGCGCTGCCGCTGCTGCAGGCCGGGATGGGCGGCGTCGCGGGACCCGGGCTGTGCGCGGCCGTGTCCCGGGCGGGAGCGGGCGGCACCCTCGCGCTGTACAAGGAACCGCCCGCACGGGCCGCCCGGCTGGTCCGGGAGGTGACGGCTGCCACCCACCGTCCGTTCGGCGTGAACCTGATCCCCGAGGTCACCGGACCGGCCGCCTGCCTGGACCAGCTCCGGGCCGTCCTGCCCGAGCTGCCCCGGGGTGCCTTCGTCACCTTCTTCGGGTTGCCCGACACCCGTGCGGCCCGGTCCGTTCAGGCCGCCGGGCACCCGCTGGTGATCCAGGTCGGCACCCTGGCGGACGCGGGCACCGCCCTCGAACACGGCGCGGACGTCCTGGTCCTCCAGGGCACCGAAGCCGGCGGGCACCTGCTCGGTCGGCTGCCCGCGAGCCTCCTGCTGGCCGACGTCCGGGCCCGCCACCCGCGCGCCGTACTGGCCGTCGCGGGCGGGATCGCCACCGGAGGCGACCTCGCGGGCGCCGTGGCCCGGGGCGCGGACGGGGCCGTGGCCGGAACCCTGTTCGTCCCGGCCGCGGAATCCACCGCGCACCCGCGGTTCAAACGACGGGTGGTCGAGGCGGTGGCCGATGACACCCTCGTCACCTCCCTGTTCGACATCGGCTGGCCGCACCGCCCGCACCGCGTGCTGCGCAACCCCCTCACCACCTCCGCTCGACGCGCCCCTGCCAGCTTCATCGCCACCACCCGGGTGGACGGGCGGGACCACCCGGTGCCGCGCTACAGCGCGGCGGTTCCGGGGAGCGGCACCACCGGCCGCATCGAGGAGATGGCCATGTACTGCGGCCGGTCCTGCACCCGCGTGACCGACCGGCAGCCGGCCGCCGTCACCGTCGCCCGGCTCCGCCGGGAGTACGAGGACGCCCGCAGGCCCCCCACCGCCGCGCGCACGAGCGGTTCCCGCAGGACGGCCCGGATCGAGGAGTGATGACCGTGGACGACGTGACCAAGCCGGTCGTGGACTGGCTGCTCGAACGCAACCCGACCGTCGGGGAGATACCGGCGGATCTCGACCTGATCGAGAACCGGCTGATCGATTCGCTCGGCTTCATGGAGTTCGTCCTGCTGCTGGAGGATCTGATCGGGCGGGAACTGCGGCTCGACCAGATCGACGTGGACCAGTTCCGCACGCTTCGCTCCCTCACCCACCACTTCCTGAAGGGGTGAACCGTCCATGGCCCAGGAACCGCTGCCCGGACCCGGCCGGGTCGCCTCCCTGCACCTTGCCGCGCACAACGGCGATCCCACCTTCCGCGTCGCACGGGCCCGCGCGGTGGCGGGCCACGGCCTGGCGGGAGACCGCAACTACTGGGCGAGCGAGGGGCCCCGTCTCCGGGGGGCCGGCCGGTCGTCCGGGGTCTGCGACGTCACCCTCATCGAGGCCGAAGCCCTCGACGCGCTGGCGCGCGAACACGGCATCACCCTCACTCCCGCCGAATGCCGACGCAACCTCATCTCCCGCGGCATCCGGCTCAACCCGCTGGTGGATCGGGAGTTCCGGATCGGCGCGGTGATCCTGCGCGGTCTCACACTCAGCGAACCCTGTACCCGCCTCGAACAGCTGGTCCGCCCCGGCCTGATCCGCGGCCTGCTGCACCGCGGCGGACTGCGGGCCGAGGTGCTGCACGGCGGGATCATCCAAGTGGGCGACCGGATCCTCCCGCTGCCCCACGACGCGCGGCCGATCCCGCCGACCGTTCCCGCCCTCTCTCCGTGAGGTCGCGCGCGGGCCGTGCGCACTCCGCACGCGCGCGGCGGCCCCGTCACCTTCGCCGACGACAGCCCGTCGAACGGCGGCCACCCGGTCCGGGACGCCTGGTGAACGGCGGGGAAGCCCGTACGCCGGCGCGCACGCGGCCGGGAACAGACCGAGCACCCATGCCCGCGGATCCGGACGATTCCCCCGCGCGCCGCGCGCGCGGCGGAACCGCCCGGCCGTGGCCCTGCAGACAGGAAGACAGCATGGCGATCGAAGGCTCCGCCCCCGGGCGGCACGACGGCACGGCACCGGAGTCCGGTGCCCACGCGCCCTCGGACGAGGCCGTGCAACGCGCGGACAGGGCGTCCAAGGAGCTCGCCGCGGCGGGGGCGGCCGTCTCCGTCCGCCGGCTGGATTGGGGCTTCGTCCTCCTTCTCGACCAACGGGCCGCGGAGCGCTTCCTCGGCCTCGACCGTGCCGGCACGCCCGTCGACACCTTTCGCGACCTGGTGTCGGAGGTGCTCGCCGGGGCCCTGCCCACGGATGTCGCGGGGGCCGTCGGGGCGGCGCTGGCCGGCCGCACCGGGCAGATCCGGTCGGCTGCCCGGGGCGCCGGGTGCCAGCTGCTCTCCCCCTGGTCCGCGCCCACCCTCCTCACCGCCATGCCCCTTGACGCACCGCCGCGCGAGACCGGCCTGTGGTTCAGCGTGTTCGCAGCCGGAGCGGGCTGGGGGGCCGACGCACAGTTCACGGCCGCCTACGCCTCCGAAGCCCCGGCCCTGGCCGTCTTCCGCGATGACCTGTACTGCGTCTACCAGGGCCGGGGCGACGATCCCCACCTGTGGTGGACCGCGCACCAGGCGGACGGCACCTGGTCCGAGGACCGGTCGATGGGCGCGCACCACACTCTGGGCAGCCCGGCCCTGGCCGTGTTCCAGGACCGGCTGTACTGCGCGCACCGCGGCGGCTCGGGCGACTGGGGCATCGCGGTGACCTCCTACGACGGCAGTGCCTGGACGCCGGACCGGCCGGTCCCGCAGGCCGAGAGCGTCTACGGACCGGCGCTGGCCGTCTTCCGTGACGCCCTCCACCTCGCCTACGCCGACCCCGCCCAGCGGATCATGGTCACCACCAGCCGGGACGGCCGCGGCTGGACGACCCCCGAGCCCGTTCCCGGCTGCGCCACCACGAGGTCCCCGGCGCTCGCCGTGTACGACGGCACCCTCCACCTGCTGCACGGCAACCCCAAGGACGGGGCCGTCCACTGGAGCCGGCTGGACGGCGCCGGCTGGGCCTTCGAGGGCGCGCTGCCGGGGCACCGTACCCGGAGCAACATCGGCCTGGCCGTCTTCGACGGCAGGCTCATGTGCGTCCACCGCGACCCCGCGCGCCAGCAGCTGTGGTGGTCCGCCTTCGACGGCGCCGGGTGGAGCACGGACACCGAGATGCCGGGGCACAGCAGCAAGTACGGTCCGGCGCTCGCCGTGTACCGGGACCGGTTCGGGACCCGTGACCAGCTCCTGTGCGTCCATCGGGGCCACGCCCAGCGCTCCGTCACCTCGGCGGGGGAGGTGGTGACCGACGAGGACCCGGCCGGACTGCACGAACTCGACGACCCGGGTTCCGCGGCCGACTGAGACCGGACGGCGGCGGCCGGGGCGCGGCGACCGCGCCCCGGCGGGTGCTCGATACGGCAGTCGCCCGGCGGGACCGGCGGTATGGACGACCGCTCCTCGACGGGTGGGGCCTGTGCCCGAACGCCGGGCGGGCGCGGCCCGGTCAGGCCCGGGTCGTGTTCGGTTGCGGGTGGGACTCGCGCTCCGCGCGGCGGCGCAGGGCGTCCTCGTCGGTGTCGGCGTCGTAGGAGATCAGCTTCGGCAGGGCCGCGGCCAGTAGGGCCACCGATGCCACG
This sequence comes from Streptomyces subrutilus, assembly GCF_008704535.1. NCBI lineage: Bacteria > Bacillati > Actinomycetota > Actinomycetes > Kitasatosporales > Streptomycetaceae > Streptomyces > Streptomyces subrutilus. The sequence goes on along the minus strand of NZ_CP023701.1, from coordinate 7,026,462 downwards.
CACGCCAGGCCGCCGCTCCAGAAGGCCGTCCGGGTGCCCGTCCAGCTGGCCATCGTGCCCGCCCGGACCTGGCCGAGCTGCGGGCCGACGCTGTACGAGAGCACCTCGATGCCGGCCAGTCGGCCCCGCAGCGCCTCGGGGATCGTCTGGTTCCAGATCGTGGCGCGCCCCAGACCGCTCAGCATGTCGCCGGCCCCCGCCACCGCGAGGCACACCAGCACCGGCCAGATGGTCGAGAACCAGCCCGCCGCGGCGATGGCCAGCCCCCACACCCCGGCCCCGCACACCACCAGCAGGCCGTGCCTGCGCACCCGTGACACCCAGCCGCTCGTCATTCCGAGGACCAGCGAGCCCACGGCTCCCGCCGCGTACATCAGGCCCAGGGCCCACACGGCGTCGAGCTCGTCCGCGAGGAAGGGGAAGATCGCGTTCGGGAAGGCGAAGAACATCGCGGCCAGGTCGACGGCGTAGGTGCCGAGCAGTACCGGACGGCTCCACGCGTACCGGGCCCCTTCGGCGATCCCGCGCAGCGACGGGCGCGCGGCGTCCCGTACGGGTGGCGCCGGGGCGAGTCGCAGGCACAGCAGGACCGAGACCAGGAACCCGACGACGGTGACCGCGTAGGCCGAGGCGTAGCCGGCGTACGCGACGACCACGCCGGCCAGCGCCGGGCCCGCGATGGCGCCGAACTGGTAGCGCAGACCGTTGAGCGCGGCGGCGGCGCTGAGCTGCTCGTGCGGCACGATCCGCGCCATCAGCGAGTCCAGGGCCGGCCGCTGCAGCCCGGTCAGCGCGGAGACCCCGGCCGCGACCAGGTACAGCGGCCACAGCAGCGGGTTCGGCAGGGTCGCGTTCACGAGCAGGACGAGCGCGAGCACGCCGAGGCCGGCCTCGGTCAGCAGGATCAGCCGGCGGCGGTCGACGGCGTCGGCGAGCGCGCCTCCGTACAGGCCGCAGACGACCAGCGGGACCAGCTCGACGGCGCCCATCGCACCGACCGCCAGGGGCGAGTCGGTCAGGTGCTTGATCTGGAGCGGCAGCGCGATCATCGCCATGAACGAGCCGAAGAACGTGACCGTGCCCTGGAAGAACAGCAGCCGGAAGTCGCGGCTGGAGCGCCAGGGAGAGAGGTCGGGCAGCACCGCGGCCCAGCGGGAAGTACTCACGAGGGGCCATGGTCGCCGGTCACGGCCGAACGCGGCAACGGATTTATCCGGCGGCCGACCGGCGCCTGGCTCCCGGGCCGGGCCTGGCGGTGACCTCGCCGGGCCCCGGTGCGGTGCGCTCCCCCGCGTGCTGCCCCGCGCACTCGACGACGACCCGCACCGGGGCGCCGCAGTCCTCGTGGCGGAGGTCGAGGACCGGCCCGAGCGGGTCGCCCGCGTACGTCTCGCCCCACTGTTTGAGGGCCAGCAGGACGGGCCACAGGTCCCATCCCTTGCGGGTCAGGCGGTACTCGTGCCGGGAGCGGCTGCCCGGTTCCCGGTAGGGCACGGCCGTCAGCACGCCGGCCGCGGTCAGCTTCCGCAGCCGGTCGCTGAGGACCGCCTCGGACATGCCGATGTGCCGGCGGAACTCGTCGAAGCGGCGCACTCCGGTGGCGGCGTCGCGCAGGATCAGCAGGGTCCACTTCTCCCCGACCACGTCGAGCGTGAGCTGGACCGGACAGTTCTCCGTGCTCGCCTCAAGCCACTCCATGCGGCCAGCATAGGACGCTGGCTGCACAATTGACAGTCAGGTGACGGGAGGGCTAGCTTCGCATTCCACAGTCAGTACGGGAGGAGCGGGCGCCGTGGGACGGACACGTACGTACGAGTGGGAGGACCCGGCGGTGACGGCGGCCGCCGTGGGGCGCTCCTCGGGCCTGGACTTCCTGCGCGACCTGCGGGCCGGCCGGCTGCCGGTGCCGCCCCTGGGGGCCACCCTCGGCTTCACCCTCACCGAGGTCGAGCACGGGCGCGCGGTGTTCTCCATGGTGCCGGGCGAAGAGCACTACAACCCCATCGGCAGCGTGCACGGCGGCGTCTACGCCACCCTGCTCGACTCGGCGGCCGGCTGCGCCGTCCAGTCGACGCTGCCCCCGGGCATGGGCTACACCTCGCTCGACCTGAACGTGAAGTTCCTGCGCCGCATCACCGTGGACACGGGAGCGGTCCGCGCCGTCGGCACGGTCATCAACGCCGGCCGCCAAACCGCCCTGGCTCAGGCGCAGTTGTTGGACGCGGCAGACCGCGTACTGGCCCACGCCACCAGCACGTGCATGCTGTTCCCGATGACGGCCCCGTCGAACGGGTGACGCCTCGCGCAGATGTGCCCGTGGGAGCGCGGGTGCGCCGCGACCTATAGTGGCCGCGCCGTCCGGCGTCCCGCGGGGCTGCCGCGGCGGTTACCGGTGGGGTCCGGCGTCGAAGGGGGCCTGTCATGGCCAGTGCGTTTCAGGAGAGCAAGCTCCGGGGCATGTTCGCCGCGTTCGACGCGGACGGTGACGGCTATCTGCGCGAGGAGGACTTCACCGCGCTGATCGCCCGCTGGAGCCGACTGCCGGGCGTGGGGCCCGGGACCGAACTGCGGGCACGGGTGGAAGCGCTGCTGATGGGCTGGTGGGCGGCGCTGCTCGAAACCGGCGACACCAACGGGGACGGCGCGATCGACATGGGCGAGCTGCTCGCCCTCGTCGACCGCCTGCCGGCCATGGTCGCGGACGTCACCGCCACCGCCGACACCGTCTTCGACGCCGTGGACTCCAATGGCGACGGCGTGATCTCCCCCGAGGAGCACCGCCGGCTCGTCGAGACGTGGAACGGGCGGCCGGAGGAGCTAGCGGGCGTCTTCGAGCTGCTCGACCTCAACGGCGACGGCCATCTCAGCCGGGACGAGTTCCGGCTGCTGTGGCGGCAGTTCTGGATCAGCGACGACCCGACGGAGCCGGGCAACTGGCTCTGCGGCCGCTTCGCCGTCTCCCCCGCGTAGGCCGTCTCCGTTCTGATCGCGTGGGGTCGCGATCCGAACGGAGACGGCCCGGCACGCGGATCGCGGGAGGCGGGTCGCCGGAGCGCACCGGGGCGCTTCCCGGCGCACGGCGACCCCGTGGTGACGGAAAGGCCCCGCGGCCCACGGGGTGCACGCACCGCGGGGACGAGGACGGATATCGCGCGGCCGACGCGGTCAGGTGTCGAGCCGGGCCGCCAGGCCGTCGAGGACCCGTTCGAGCCCGTACGCGAAGTCGTCGTCGCGCAGCTGCCGCGGGTGCGCGTCCCGCCCGGCGGAGCCCGCCTCGCGCGGGCGCTGCCCCGCGGCCGCGTCGTGGGCCGGCCGCAGCGCCGCCACCCACTCCTCCTCGCTCGCGCCGCTCCGGGCGATCAGCGAGAGGTACGCGGCCTCGGAGGTCGCGATCCCGATCACGTACGCCGCGAGCGTCCCCGCGGCCCGGCCCCGCTCGTCCGCGGTGAAGCCGGCCGCCTCGAACTGGGCGAGCATCGCCCGTGACATCCGCAGTGCGTTGGGGCCGATGTGGACGAGACCGACCTGGCCGAGCTCGGGGGCGATCCAGGGGTGGCGCAGGGTCATCGTCCGCAGATCGGCCGCGAGGCGGGTGACGGCCGCGCGCCACCGGCCGCGGTCGGCGGTGGCCGGCAGGTCCAGCTCGCCGTGGACCTCGTCCACGACCAGCTGGATCAGCTCGTCCCGGTTGGCCACGTGCCGGTAGAGGGAGGTGGCCGCGGCGTTCAGGTGGCTGCCGAGCTTGCGCATGCTGAGCGCCTCGGTCCCGTCCCGGTCCAGCAGTTCGATCGCGGCGGCCACGATCTGCTCGCGGGTCAGCTGCTCGCGCTGGGGGCGCCGCGGCCGGGTCCATACCGATGCGGGCGGCTTCTCTTCGGTCGGCATGCGGTCCTCGTCCCGTTCCGTGCGGTTCCGGCGCGTCCTGCGGCCTGGCCCCCACCGTAGTGCACGCCGTACGCAGATTGCGGACGCCGTTCCCTTCTGCGTACAGTGTGCGCATCGAGAGAACAGTGTACGCAACAGGGTGGGAGCAGCGATGGCACGGAGCGGGAACGGGCACGTCGACGACCAGTACGGGCGGACCGGCGGCGGGCGGGCTCCGCAGACGCCGGGGTCACCGGGGTCGCCGGGGTCGCCTGCCTCCGGGGACCGGAGGCAGGACCTCGCCCATTGGCAGGCCCGGCTCGACGCGCTGTGCGCCGAGCACCACGTCCCGGGCGCTTCCCTCGCGTTCCTCGCCGACGGGACGGTCCACGAGCTGGCGACCGGTGTGCTGCACCGCGGCACCGGCGTGGAGACGACGACCGACTCCGTCTTCCAGATGGGCTCGATAGCGAAGGTCTACACCGCCACCCTGATCATGCGGCTGGCCGCCGCGGGAGAGCTCGACCTCGACGCCCCGGTCGTGGACGTGCTGCCGGAATTCTCGGTGGCCGACCCCGCGGCGACCCGGGCGATCACCACGCGCCGCCTGCTCAGCCACACCAGCGGTCTCACCTGCGACTTCACCCATGACAGCGGGCGCGGGGACGACTGCCTGGCCCGGTACGTCGACGCCGCGAGGGGCGTGGCGCTCGACTGTCCGCCCGGCTCCGCGATCTCCTACAGCAGCGTCGGCTACAACGTGCTCGGCCGGATCGTCGAGGTGGTGACGGGCAAGGTCTGGGACCGGGCGCTGAAGGACCTGCTCCTGACCCCGCTGGGCCTCACGCACACCGTGACGCTGCCCGAGGAGGCGCTGCGGTTCCGTGCCGCGATGGGGCACCTGGGCGAGCCGGGCCGGGATCCGGAGCCCGCGCCGGAGTGGGACATGATGCCGCGCTCGGCGGGCCCCTACGGCCGGGTGATCGCCAGCGCCGGTGACCTCGCCCGGTTCGCCCGGATGCACCTGGCCGGTGGTGTGGCCGAGGACGGTACGCGCATCCTCCCCGAGGCGGCCGTGGCGCTGATGCGGCAACGGGTGGTGGACTGCCCCGACCGGTGGACGGTCAGCTCGGACGGGTGGGGCCTGGGCTGGACCCTGTACGACTGGAACGGCGTCCAGGGCTACGGGCACGACGGGGCCTCCATCGGGCAGTACGGCTACCTGCGCGTGGTGCCCTCGGCGGGGGTGGCGGTCGCATTGCTCACCAACGGCGGCGGCGCGCGGGAGGTGTACGCGGCGCTCTGCCGCGAACTCCTCGCCGAACTCGCCGGGGTCGCCGTGCCGGAGCCCTTCGCACCGCCGGCCCGGCCGCCCGCGGTCGACCTGGCCCCGCTGGTCGGGACGTACCGGCGCGAGGGCGTCGTCATCACCGTGACCGAGCGGGACGGCGCGGGCCACGCCGTGTACGAATTCGTCGACGGCATGAAGGACTTCTCCGCGCCGTTGCGGATCGACCTGCTGCCGGTGACGGAGACGGTGTTCGCCGGTACGGGGGTGGGCGCGGCGTTCAGCGAGGACTACATGCCCGTGGTCTTCTCCACGCTGCCCGACGGCACCGGCTGCGTGTACATCGGCATGCGCTGCGCCCCCAAGGTCGCGTAGCCTCCGGCCGGACCGCGACGGCCGGTTCCCCCGCGGGCCCGGCGGGGCCGACGGCAGGAGGCACCGCCCCCGTCTCCGGCCCCGCCGCGCCCGGAGGGCGCGCTAGGCCGTCCGCGTCGTGCCGGACGGAGCGGTCGCCGTGCGGGCGTCGTCGGCCGCGGCCAGGTGGGCGTCGAACAGTGCCGCCGCCTTCTGCTCCAAAGCGGGCAGGAGCCGCACGCTCTCCTGCTCCTCGGGGTCGGTGCGGGCGAGCACTCCGGCGGCCGGTTCGTCCTGCAGGTTCGCGGCGACGTGGGGCATGCCGGCCGGGATGTAGAGCAGTTGGCCGGCCTCCGCGTCGACGTGGTGTTCGAGGTCGTGCCCGAAGTACGTGCGCGTACGGCCCCCGGTGACGAGCAGGGAGGACTCGTGGCCGTCGTGGATGTGGACCGCGCCGCGCGTGCGGGGCGGCATCGCGATCAGGTGCATGCACAGGGCCTCGGACCCCACGGTCTGCCGCGAGACGCCGGTGACCAGGCCCATCCGCTGCTTCCCCTCGTAGCGCGTCGAGGGGTCGACGACCTGGCAGAGCGCCTCCGCCGCGGGGCCCCGCCGGTGCGGGTGCGCGGCGGCGGGCGTGCGGACGGCGACGGCCCCGTCCGTCGCCGGGACCGTGCCGCCGGCGTGCTCGGCGGCGGCCAGGACGGGGTCGCGGCCGGTGCTGCCGGTGAGGTAGCAGTCCCAGTCGCGCAGCCGGGCGGCCATGTCCCCGCTGTAGGCGTGCTCCGCCTTCAGGTACGCGCTGCCGTCGGCGCCGTACGACCAGCCCAGCCCGCGGATCACCTCGGTGTCGTGGCACGGAGCCGCCGAGAAGAACTCGCCGATGCGCGGTGGCAGGGCCGGCATCCGCGCCTCGGGCACCCCCAGCGCGTAGAAGCAGGCCCGTGAGGCGGTCCCGGTGGTGAGCGAGAAGGTGACGGCCAGGCAGAAGTCCTCGGGGGCCACGGCCCGTACGCGCGCCACCGCGTCCTCTTCGGGCGCGGGGATGCCGACGGCCGCGAGGACCTGCGCGCAGCGGGCCGGGGTGAGGGGGCCGCGGGCACGGAAGTAGACGTTGACCGTCGCGCTGCGGTAGTCGACGGCGGTGAAACGGACGTGGTCCAGGCCCGCCCGGGTCAGCGCCGGCAGGTGCGCGCGCAGGGCGGCGGGGACGGCGGCATGGTCCAGGACCTGTTCGGCGGGTCGCATGCCGCCGAGGTACACCCAGGTCTTGGCGGCGCCGTTGAACGCGTCGAAGTCGCAGGACTGGATGGCGTCGGTCCCGAACGTACGGTCCCACGCGTCGACGAGGGCGGTCAGCGGACCGGCCTGCAGCAGTCCGGCCTCGACGGCGGTGCGTACGGTGTCGGTGCGCTCGCGGGCGAAGAAGCGGTAGCCGAGGTGGTCCCCGGGCCGGTCGGTCGTCTTCCACAGCACCGCTCCGCTGTGGAAGTGGCTGCCGAACACTTCGAGGACGCGGCGGGTCGTCCGCTCCTCGTAGGGGGCGCCCAGCGTCTTCGCCAGCGCGGCCACGTCGGAAAGGAATCGGGTTTCGGAGAATTCTTCGTACGTCTTCACGGTGTCGATCACACGACGGGTCTAGCGGACCCGCACCCCGATCCCGCGCACCCACGGCCGGAGACTCACCCGGGTGGTCCGTCGGATTCACCGGCAAGAGCCCTGCCGGCGCGGACTCCCGCACGGTGGGGGCGCGTTCGACGGCGAGCGCGTGGACACGGCTGCTTTCAGGGCACGTTGGGGGCGGCGGCCGGACCGGTGGCCCGCACCCGTCCCGCACGGATTTTCCGGCTTCGCGGGCACGAATTGCCGTGACCGTCCGACCTGAACCACGAAACGTCGATGATGTTGCGCGAACCGATCGAGGATTGCGCAGATCCTCCGGCCCTCCACACGATCACCGCACCCGCGGCCGGGTCGCACCCGGCCGCGCCTCCGCCGAAAGGCCACCCCCGCGCCCCGGCTTTCGGCTGTTCGGCCGTGGTGTGTGCCGCGGACCGCTCCTACCGTGGAATGCGGAGACGAGAGGCGGCGCGCACGTTCGGGCCGCCGCGATCCGGCAACCGGTGCCGGACCAGCCTCCGCCCACCCGCCCGCCTGCCGTCCGCCCGCCCGCCCGCCCGTCCGCCCACCCACCTGCCTGCCTGCCTGCCTGCTTGCCTGCCGGAGGAGACGCACCATGTCCGCCAAGCTGATCGACATCTCGCTGCCCGGCACCCCCCAGGCGGCGGGCCAGGCGCGGCGGGCCCTGGACGCGTGCGTCCGCGACCCGGAGCTGTCGGACAGCGGCCGGCTGCTGCTCTCCGAGGCCGTCGCCAATGCGGTGGAGCACACGCAGAGCGACCGGCTCCGGCTCGTCATCCGGTACGACGCGGAGACCGGCACCCTGATGTGCGCCCTCCACGACCAGCTGGCCGAGTTCCGACGCGCCGCGGCCGCCGGCACCTGCGCCGCGAGCGACTGGGCGGAGTCGGGCCGCGGCCTGTCGATCACGGCCGCGCTCAGCGCCGGTTGGGGCGTCAGCACCGACGGTTTCGGCAAGTGGCTGTGGTTCTGGCTGCGCGCCGCCTGACCGGGGCGGCCTCAGCCGGCCAGTTCGCCGAGCAGGTTCCAGGTGCGGCGCCGGTCGGCGTCCCCCGCGATCTCGGTTCCGGCGAACACCACTTCCGTCGCGCCGGCGTCCCGATAGCGCCGCACTTCCGCGGCGACCGTGCGCTCGTCGCCGATCACGGCCACATCGGCGGCCCTCCGGGCGCCGGAGAGCTCGATGGCCCGGGCGTAGGACGGGAACTGCTCGTAGAACGCCAACTGTTCAGCGGCCCGTGCCCGTACGGCGTCGACCTCGTCGGTCACCACGCCGTGCACGATCGCCACGATGCGGGGCGCCGGGCGCCCGGCGCGCCGCGCCGCCGCCGTGACGGCCGGGACGATGTGCTCGGCGAGGGCGCGGGGGCCGGCCAGGTAGGGCAGGATCCCGTCCGCCAGTTCACCGCTGACGCGCAGCGCCTGCGGCCCCATCGCGGCGACGAGCAGCGGGACGCCGCCCTCCGCACCGGGGACCCGCGCGGGGACGGGGGTGGTCGCGGTCAGCAGTTCGCCGTGGAAGTCGGCGGTGCCGGTGTCTATCAACTGCCGGAGCGCGACCAGGAATTCTCGGAGCCGGGCGATGGGCCGCTCGTACGGGATGCCGAATCCCGTCTCCGTCAGGAGCTTGGTGCCGAGCGCGAGCCCCAGGTGGTAGCGGCCGTGCGTGGCCGCCTGGGCGGTCTGGGCCTGGCTGGAGACGAGTAGGGGGTGGCGGCCGAAGACGGGGATCGCGGACGTGCCCACGTGCAGGCCGGGCACCTCGCGTCCGACGATCGCCGCGAGCTGGGGCGAGTCGGCACCGAAGGTCTGCCCGAACCAGGCGGACCGCAGCCCCGCGTCCGCGGCCTCCCGGGCGAGTCGTACGGTGGCGTCGATCTGGTTGCCGGCATCGGTCGCGTTGAGTGCAACTCCCACAGTCATACCGGTGAGAACGACCCGCCGGCCGGGAGGCATTCCGGCCCCCGCGTGACAGCTTCGTGTCGGCCGTGTGAACGCGGGGCCGGGGGCCGGGGGGCCGGGCTCCGGGTTCAGCCGTCGACGAGGGCGCCGTCGCGGGCGACGACGCGGCCGCCGCGCACCACCATGTCCCGCGCGGGCAGGTCGACCACGACCTGCGGGAGGCATTCGCCGCGTACAAGCAGGAAGTCGGCCGGCGAGCCGGGCTTCAGGTCGACCCGCGGGAGGCCGAGCAGCCGGGCGCCGCCGTCCGCGCCCGCGCGGTAGGCCGCCTCCAGCTCCTCGTCGAGCCGGGCGTCCTGGGCCCACGCCAGCAGGTGCGCGCGGTGCAGCATGTCCGCGGTGCCGAAGGGGCTCCAGGCGTCGCGTACGCCGTCCGAGCCGAGGCCGACCTGGACTCCGTGCTCGCGCAACCGGGCGATCGGCAGGACGAGTTCGGAGGAGAGGGCCACCGTCGTCAGGGAGATCCGCGCGTCCGCGAGTTCGGCGGCCAGCGCGTCCAGTTCGCGTTCGGCCATGCCCGGCAGGCAGAAGACGTGGCTGACGGTGACCTTGCCCTGGAGGGACAGGGCGCGCGTGCGGTCGATGATCGCGCGCAGCGAGCGCACGCCGGTGGCGGCCCGCTCGTGCAGGTGGATGTCGAGGCCCACGCCGTGCCGGTCCGCGATGCCGAAGACGATGTCGAGCTGTTCGTCGAGGGCCTCGTCGAAGCCGGTCGGGTCGATGCCGCCGACCCGGTCGATCGCCCCGGTGCGCGCGGCCTCCTCCAGCAGTTCCCGGGTGCCGGGCGCCCGGACGACCCCGTGCTGGGGGAACGCCACGATCTCCACGTCGAGCGCGTGCCGCAGTGCCGTGCGGGCGGCTCCGACGCCCTCGACGCCCTCCAGGCCGTAGGCGGGGGCGACGTCGACGTGGGCGCGCATCGCGCGCGTGCCCTGCGCCACGGCGTGGCCCATCAGCCGTTCGGCGCGGACCTTCAGCGGGGTGCGCAGGGCGTGGTACAGCTTCACGTCCTCGGCGGTGAACTCGGCGATGGTGGCGGCCGGATTGCGCGTCACCCAGGGCTCGCCCCACGAGGTCTTGTCGGGGTGGATGTGGGCGTCCACGAGGGTGGGCAGGGCGATCCGGCCCTTGCAGTCGACGGTCCTGGCCCCGCGCGGCGGCGGTCCGGCGCTGATGGCGCCGTCGATGACGGTGAGGTCGACGGGCCGCTTCGCGCCGTAGGGGCGGACGTTCGTGAAGACCGTGGCGCGGGGGTCGGCGCCGCCGTGCCGGGGCTGCTCCGTGATCCGGTCGGCCGGGGAGGCGTCAGGCGCGGCGGGCGGGGGTGCGGCGGCCGCGGTGTCGGCCGGGGTGAGGGCCGCGGTGGTGCCCGCGAGGGCGGCGGCGGCGAGCATGCCGCGCCGGGAGAGCGCCGGGACGGGGGAGGTGGTGGACCGGGCGTACATCGGGCGCTCCTTCGAGGGGCGGGACGGCGGGAGGGCGGTTCGGTGCGGGTCCTCGGGGGTCAGGCCTGTCGGACGGTGATGCCGGCCCGCACCACGTGCGCCGGCCGGGTGAGCACGCCGACGTCGGCCAGCGGATCGCCGTCGACCACGAGGAGGTCGCCCGCGTAGCCGCGGACGAGGCGGCCGACGGAGCCGTCGAGGCCGAGGAGGCGGGCCGCGCCGGTGGTCGCCGTGCGGAGGGCGTCGAGCGCGGAGAGGCCGGCCGCGCGCATCAGCTCGACCTCGCGTCCGATCGGGTCGACGGTCCCGCCCGAGGAGTCGGTGCCGGCCGCGAGCGGTACGCCCAGCTCGTGCGCCGCCAGCACGGCCCGCTGGAGGACCGGCAGGTAGGTGCGGCCGCGTTCCGCGAGGATCGGGTCGGAGGATTCGGCGAGCCCGGCGATGGCGGTGAGCGTCGGCGTGAAGTACGTGCCCCTGCGGCGCATGTCGTACAGGGTGCGCTCGCCCACGAACGCCCCGTGCTCCAGGGAGCGGATACCGGCCGTCACCGCGTCGTGGCAGCCCTTCTCGCTGTAGCTGTGGCAGAGCACGCCCTTGCCGCCGCGCCGGGCGGCGGCGACGATCGCGGACAGCTGCTCGTGGTCGTAGACCTGGGCGAGCGGATCCTGTTCGGGGAGCCCGGCGCGCTCGTTGACCCGGGTCTTGATGGTGTCGGCCCCGCGCGCGAGGTTGACCTCGACCACTCGGCGCAGCGCCTCGGCGGAGCGTACGCCGCCGCGCAGCCGGGCGAGCGGGGCCAGGTCCGGGTCGGCGAGGAGGGTGTCGCCGAGGTCCGGGGTGACGAAGATGCCCGCGGCCCGCAGCCTGGGGGCCAGTTCGGGGGCGGTGCGGGCCAGCTCGCGCACGGCGATGTCCTGGTAGAAGCTCGTCGAGCCGCTGCGCGCGCTGGTGGCGCCCTTGCGGACCGCGTCGCGGGCCTCGGCGGCCGTGTTGAGGTGGATGTGCGCGTCGACCAGGCCGGGCAGGATCCACTGCCCGTGGGCGCGCAGGACCCGTACGCCGGCGGGCACCTTGCCGCCGAGCCGGTTGCGGGGGCCTGCCGCGCGCACGAGGCCCCCGGTGATGACGACGACGGCGTCCTCGGTGACCTCGCCGGTGGCCGGGTCGAGCAGCCGCCCGCCCTCGACGACCAGGTCGGCACCGCCCGGGGCGGAGTCGGGGGCCGCTGCGGCGGAGGCGGCGGAGGCGGAGGCGGCGGAGGCGGAGGCGGCGGAGGCGGAGGCGGCCGCCGCCGGTACCGCCGTGGTTCCGGCCAGGGCTGCGGCGGCCGCGAGGACGCCCCGCCGGGTGAGGCGGCCGGGGGGCGGCGGTTGCGGGGTGGACGCGACGCACATGGAGGGCTCCTTCGATCGCGGGGAGCAAGCGGGGAGCCTTTTGTATACCAGGATGATCGCAAGCCTGGGAAGCAGTGGTTCCACTCCACGAGAATGCCGCAGATCACGCGACTTCACCCCAGCATGGGGCAGCCCGACCTCGGGATTCGCATCGGGATTCCACCCGGCCCGTCTCTCTGGTATACAAATCTAGGCGTCGTCGAAGAGGGACCGCAGGGCCACGGCGCGGCTGTCCCGCACGTGCAGCAGCGTGCTCGCCGCTGCCGAGTCCTCGTCACCCGCCGCGATGCACCGGTACATCACCGCGTGCTGGGCCCGCATGTGCGCGGGCTCCTCCCGCATGCCGAAGAGCAGCTGGAGCTGTCCGCCGAGCTGCTCCATCGTGCGGTGGAGCATGGGGTTGCCGCCCAGTGCCACGATCTCCGCGTGGAAGGCGGTGTGGGCCGCGACCTCGCGCGACCCCTCGCTGTCCGAGGCGGCCTGCTCGGCCCGGTCGAGGCAGGCCCGCAGCGCGGCCAGGCGGGACTCCTCCCCCGGCGCCGCCCGCGCCACGCGCCGGGCCGCGAGCCGCGAGGCCTGCACGGCGAGGGGTTCCCACACCTCGTACAGGTGCTCCACGTCGGTCCGCTCCAGCCGGCGCACCCGGACCCCGCTGTGCGGCAGCAGCTCCAGCAGCCCCTCGGCGACCAGCGCGCGCAGCGCCTCGCGCACGGGGACGCGGGACATCCGCAGCTCCTGGGCGACCTCGCGCTCGACCAGGCGCGCGCCCTGCGGATAGCGGCGGTCGACGATCCGCTGCCGGACCTCGTCCCGGGCCCGCACGCTCAGCGAGGTCCGCTCCGCGGGTTCCGCTCCCCCGCCCGGGGCCCCGTCCGCCCGCGCGCCGCCCTGCCCTGCACCGCTGCCCGTCACGTACGCCATCCTCCGCTCGGCCTGCCCCCGCGCAGACAATACGCGCCGGCCCCGCGTCAGCCGGCGGGGCGCAGGCCGGACAGGAGGACGTCGAGGGCGAGTTCCGTGGCCTCCGGGAGGGGGGTGTCGTCGAGGAGCGAGGCGACCGCGAGGGTCGCGAGGCCGTGCACCGTCGAGAAGGCGACCTGCGCGAGCCGGTCGGGGTCGCCCGGGCGCACCGCCCCGGTCCGCTGCCCCTCCGTCATCAGGCGGGCGACGATCAGCAGGCTCTCGTGGCCGAGCTCGCGCAGTTCCGCGCTGGGGTCGTCGGCGTGCTTGGCGGTGAACATCAGCTCCAGCAGCGCCGTGTGCCCGACCGCGAAGTCCACGTACGTCCGGCCCAGCCCGGCCAGCCTCGCGCCGACCGGACCGGTCGACGCGTCGGCCGCCGCGCGCAGGCGGTCGTTGAGGGTGGTGAAGCCGCTGACGGCGAGCGCGTCCAGCAGGGCCTGCCGGTCGCGGAAGTGGCGCGCGGGGGCGCCGTGGCTCACGCCGAGGTCACGGGCGAGGCCGCGCAGGCTCAGTCCCTCCGCTCCCGACGCGGTCAGTACGGCCTCCGCCCGTTCCAGCAGGGCGGCCCTGAGATTGCCGTGGTGGTACGGACCTTCGACCAAGGCGGTCTCCTCTGCCTCAATGTTGTCATTGACTACAATGTTATCGGTGCCTACATTAAGGAGGGCGCGACCCGCGCGACCCTTCGAAGTGGAGCAGCCGACATGTCGATGATGTACCGGGGCACCGTGGCCCTGATCACCGGGGCGAGCGCCGGACTCGGCGCCGAGTTCGCCCGCCAGTGGGCCGGGCGCGGCGCCGACGTGGTGCTGGTCGCCCGGCGCCTCGACCGGCTCACCGAACTCGCCCGCGACCTGGAGCAGCGGTACGGGATACGGGCCACGCCCCTCGCGGCCGACCTGGCCCTGCCCGGCGCGGGAGCCGCCCTGCGCGCCGAGCTCGACGCCCGCGGCATCCGGGTCCAGACGCTCGTGAACAACGCGGGCTTCGGCAGCTACGGCCCCTTCGCCGAGCAGGACCCGGCCCAGATGGACCGCATGATCCAGCTCAACATCAGCGCGGTGGCCGGCCTGACCCGCGCCTTCCTGCCCGACCTGATGGCCGACGGCCGCGGCGCGCTCGTCACCCTTGCCAGCACCGCCGCCTACCAGCCCACTCCGGCCATGGCCGTCTACGGAGCCACCAAGGCCTTCGTGCTCAGCCTCACCGAGGCCCTCGCCTACGAGACCCGCACCTCCCCGCTGCGCGTGCTCGCCGTCTCCCCCGGGCCGACCAGCACCGAGTTCTTCGACGTCGTCGGCAGCCGGAACGCGGTCGTCGGCAGGACCGCCACCCCCGAGCAGGTCGTCGCGACCGTCCGCCGCGCCCTCGAACGCGGCTCGACCCCGGCCAGCGTGGTCTCCGGCCTCGGCAACCGGCTCTCCGCGCTGGCCTCCGGCCTCGCCCCGCGCCGCCTCGCGCTGACCGTCGCCGGACGGGCCCTGAAGGCCTGACTCCGCAGGCGCACCACCCGGTCCGGCCCTCAACGGGCGGCGAAGACCCAGCGGTTGGCGGCCAGAGCGTCACGGCGCTCGCGGCGCGGACCGCGGCCGTGCCGCCGGGTGAAGTCGAAGGGCGTGCGCACCGTCACCGACCAGCCGTACGCGGTCAGGTCCGCCGCGGAGTCGGGGCGCGGGTCGCCGTCGAACAGGGCCAGCAGGTCGACGCCGATGCGCTCGCGCGCCGCCGTGTAGACGGGGCTGTCCCGGACCGCCTCCGGTTCCAGGCCGATCTTGACCTCGTAGGCCAGGGTGCTCGTCGGCGCGCTGAGCCAGTGCACCGTGTCGACGAGGGCCCGTTCGGCGACGGCGGGCAGGTAGAGCAGCAGTCCCTCGGCGAGCCAGGCCGTGGGCAGGGAGGGGTCGAAGCCGGCGGCCATCAGCTCGTCGGGCCAGTCGTCGCGGAAGTCCGCCGCGAGGGCGACGCGGTGGGCCCGCGGCACGGCGCGCAGTCCGTCGAGCACGTCGTGCTTGAACGCGAGCACGTGCGGCTGGTCGACCTCGTAGACCGTGTGCCCGGCCGGCCAGTCGAGCCGGTACGCCCGGGTGTCCAGGCCGGCCCCGAGCAGCACCGTCTGCCGGATGCCCGCACGCGCCCGGCCGAGCAGGAAGTCGTCCAGGACCCTGGTGCGGAGCCCGAAGTAGCGCCCCAGCCGCCCCCACAGCGGGTCGCCGTCCGCGTCCGGCACGTCCCGCGGGTGGACGGGCCAGCCGGCCGACGCCCGCGCGGCGCGGACGAAGTGCTCGGCGTACGCGTCCCGGGCCAGGGCGTCGGGGCGGTACGTCTCGACGGCCCGCGCCGCGGCCACCAGCAGGGCGGTCAGCCCGACGCCGTCCTCGACCCCGCCGTCCTTGACGACGCTGTCCTGCGGGGCGGTGCCGAGCATGGGTCCTCGTTTCCGGGAAGGCGCGACCACGTGTCGACGTGGTCGTGGGTGGTGACGCGGGCGCCGTACAAGCGGCTCATGAAGCCGAGGATCTGCTCGTCCGGCAGGTGCAGGGCGGCGGTGCAGTCCTCCAGCACCGTCACGTGGAAGCCCTTCTGGAACGCCGTGCGCGCCGTGGAGTCCACGCAGACGTCGGTGAACAGGCCGGCGAAGACCAGGTGGCGCACGGCGCGGTGGGCGAGATGGGTCTCGAAGCCGTCGCCGAGGAAGGCGTCGAAACAGGCCCGCTTGGTGAAGACGCGTTCGCCGGGGGCCGGGGCCAGCGCGTCGGCGAACTCCGCTCCCCAGGAGCCCTCCAGGCATTTGGGGCGCTTGCCGAGGAGGGCGTCCCGGCGGCGCCAGCTCGGCCCCTGGTGGTGCGGGTCGCCGAGGAAGCGGACGTGGAGCACCTCGACCCCCGCGGCGCGGGCCGCGTCGACGGCCCGGGCGGTGCGCTCGGCGACCGTCGCCAGACGGCCGGGGTCGCCGGGGTAGCGGGCGGCGGCGACCGGGCCCGCGCAGAAGTCGTTCTGGAGGTCGACGACGACCAGTGCCGTCCCCTCCGCCGTGGGCGTGCGTCCCGCGGACGGCCGCTCCGCGCTCATCCGCGGTCGACGCGGGAGGCTGCGGCCAGTTGCCCCGGCAGGGGCCCCGGTCTCGACCGTTCCAGCGCCTCGGGGAGGGCGGCGAGCAGGGCGTCGACCACGGCGGTGGTGGAGTGGCGGCCGCCGAGGTCAGGGGTGCGGACGTCCCGTTCGGCGAGGGTCGCCAGGACGTCCTCGGTGGCCCGTACCGCGCCCGCGCAGTCGGCGTACCGCTCGGCGATGGCCGCGGCGGCCCGTACCGTCGCCACCGGATTGACCCGGTCCAGCCCTTCCAGGTCGTCGGCGGACCCGTGCACCGTCTGGTACTCGACCAGGCCCCGTACGTCAGGGTGGAGGTGGACGTTCTCCGTGCAGCGGTTCTCCTGGCGGTCGGAGCCGAACCGGTCGAGCAGGACCACGTGCATGATGTCGGCCCATTCGTTGCCCGCGACGACCACCGTGCGGTCCGCGAGTCCGTGCGTGATGAGGTTCCGGTTGACCGTGTCCGGCTGGAACAGCCGGACGGGTATGTCGTAGCGGGTCGCCAGCTCCGTCACCCATGCGTCGAGCGCGCCGTCCAGCAGGTGGAACTTGTACGCCATGACCACCTGCGAGGGACCCTTCCCCGGCCACTGCCGCCAGGCCCGGTCCACGGCGCAGGCGAGCACCTTCTCGGTGATCTCGCGGCTGAACTCCATGGTCCGCCGGACCACACCGGGCGCGTGCTGGTTCTCGCCCGTGTAAAAGCCCTGGGCCTGGTCGCGGACGAGCAGCAGGGAGGCCTCGCGGGCGGGCTCCGTGCCCGCCGTCGCCGTGGCCATCGCGTCGACCTTGACCGCCTGGAGCCGCTGCCGGACGAGGTAGAGGGACTGCGCGTTGACGGCGGTGCGGAAGATCACCCGGGTGCCGCTCTCGGCCTGCGTCCGGCAGAACCGCTCGTAGTGCGCGGCGTCCTCCTGGGTCAGCCGGCCGATCTCCTGGACACCGCCCTCCGCTTTGAGCGACGCGTACGAGTGGTAGGTGCGCGGGGAACGCACCAGCTGGATGTCCGTGGCGTACAGGCGGGCGAAGGCGCCCAGGACCCGTTCGAAGACGGCCGCGACCTCCGGGCCCGTGCCGCGGCCGACAGCAAGTCCGATGACCCGTTTCACCCGTGCTCCTTCGTCGTCGTTCCGGTGTTCTGGTGGTCCGCCGGTCCGGTGGATGTGCGTGGCGGGAAAGAGAGGTCTCAGACGGTGCTGCGGGCCACCAGTTCGTCACCCGGGATGCCGGCCTTGTCGGGCGCGTAGTAGTCCTGGATCCCCACGTACCAGGTGTGGACCGCGATGCGGTCGGCGGCCGTGGGACCGAAGGCGTCGAAGAGGGCGTCGATGTTGCCGCGTTCGAAGCCGATGGCCGTCATGAGCTCGATGAACAGCGGGCGTTCGACCAGCCCGTCGCCGTCCGGGTCCCCGAGCTCCGCCAGCGCCCCGGCGAACTCGGCGATGGTCGCGTCGAAGCGCTCCGGCGACAGCACGCAGCCGGTGTACTCCTCGAAGGTGATCTCGCCGTCGCCGTCCACGTCCAACTCGGTGCGCAGGGTCGCCCAGTAGCGGTGGAAGGCCGCTCGCATCGCGGTCTTCGCCTCCTGGTCGGATCCGGAGGCCGCCTGGACCACCCGGTCCGCCATCAGGTCGAAGTCCTCTTTCGCGAGGACACCGTGGCCACGGGTGTCGAACAGGGCGAAGACGAGCGCGACCCGCCTGGTGGCCTCATCGTTCATGGATCCGCAACCCTTCACAGTCCAGCCGGCCCGAGTGGGGTCCCGGCCGTCGCACCAATGTCCTGGAAAACGGCCCGCGCCACGCACTAAACGGCCAAGTCCTCACCTGTTCGGGGGAGTCGTCCGGCGGTCCGGGGACCGCCGGGGCGGGTCCGGCGGGCACCGGCGGAGCGGCGGCGAAGGACGGACGGGCACTTCGCGTAGCCGATCGACTACGGTGGGCGACGTGAACGCACAGGTGCCGCGCCGCCGCGGCCGTACCGGACGGTGGGCCGCGCCCGCCCTGGTCACGGTCCTGGTCGCACTGCTGCACCTCTTCGGCTGCGCGCACGGGCCCGGGGTGTCCGGCGCGGCCGGGGTGGACTCCCTGGCCGCCGCGGCCCCGGCGGCCCCCGCGGCCGCGCCCGGGACGGTCCGGGCGGCCGGGTCCGGGGAGGGGACGCACTGCCCGGGTTCGGACGAGCCCAGCCGGGTGCAGCAGGACCGGGGCGGCGACCCCGCCCTGCCGGCCGCGCGCCCCGGCGACGGCCCGGACGGCGCGGCGGCGGCGCGGGTGAGCAGGCCGCCGGTGCGCTCGGACGGCAGGCGGGCGCCACCGGGCGGGTGCCGGGCCGTGCTGGGGGTCTGGCGGGTCTGAGGGTGCCGGTGCCGCCGGGGCCCGGTCGGACGGGGCGCGCACGCGCCGGCGTCCGGCCGCCCGGGCGGCCTGGGGGCCCTCTTCTCCACCGACCCTGAGCGGCCGGCCCCGTCGCGGGCCGGCCGCCGGACAGGACTGCCATGAACACCGTCACCACCCCGGCCCGCGCCGGGTCCGCCGCTGCCGCCGGTCCGGGCTCCGCGCCCGCGGCGTCCCCCGCCGCGCTCTCCTGCCCTCCCGCCGGGCTGCCGGCCGCGACCGCTCCGGCCGCGACGACCCCGGCCGGGCTGGTGGGCAACACCCCGCTGCTGTGGGTGGGCGAGCCGTTCGCCGACCCGGGCCGGGGGTTCTGGGCCAAGCTGGAGGGGGCGAATCCCGGCGGGATCAAGGACCGTACGGCCCTGCACATGGTGCGGGCGGCCCGCGGCCGCGGCGAACTGGCGCCCGGTGCCCGGATCGTGGAGTCCACCTCGGGCACCCTGGGGCTCGGCCTGGCCCTGGCGGGCGTCACCTACGGCCACCCGGTGACCGTGGTCACCGACCCGGGCCTGGAGCCGATGATGGGCGGCTTGCTGGCCGCCCACGGCGCCGAGGTGCACGTGGTCGAGCGCCCGCACCCCGTCGGCGGGTGGCAGCGGGCCCGCCGGGACCGGGTCGCCGAGCTGGTGGCCGCGCATCCGGGGTCCTGGTGCCCGGACCAGTACAACAATCCCGACAACGCGGCGGCCTACCGGACGCTGGCCTACGAGCTGGTCGCCCAGCTCGGGCGGATCGACGCGCTGGTCGTCAGCGTCGGCACCGGAGGCCACTCGGCGGGGGTGGGGTCGGTGCTGCGCGGCTTCTTCCCCGCCCTGAAGGTGGTCGGTGTCGACACGACCGGCTCGACCATCTTCGGCCAGCCCGCGGCCCCCCGGCTGATGCGCGGGCTGGGCAGCAGCATCCATCCGCGCAACGTCGCCTACGACCTGTTCGACGAGGTCCACTGGGTCGCCGCGGACGAGGCGGTCTGGGCGGCGCGCCGGCTTGCCCGGTGCCACTACGCCACCGGCGGGTGGAGCGTCGGCGCAGTCGCCCTGACCGCGCGCTGGCTGGCCGCGACCCTGCCCGCCGAGGCCCGGATCGCCGCCGTGTTCCCCGACGGGCCGCAGCGGTACGCCTCGACCGTCTTCAGCGACCCGTACTGCCGCGAGCACGGCCTGCTGCGGTCGGCCCCGCCGCACCGGCCGCAGGTGATCGCGCACCCCGGGGAGCGGACCGTCACCTCCTGGACCCGGTGCGCCGCCGTGGCCGACCCGCTCGCCGGCCCGGCGGCCGGTGCGGGCCGTACGGGAGGCGGCGCGCCGGACGCGCCGACCGGTACGGCGGCCGGCGCGGGCGCGCCGCGGACGGGGGTGCGGCGATGACGGCGCTGTGGCGCAGCACGCGCTCGTTCCCGCCCGCCGCCCGGCTGCTGATGGCCAACCAGTTCGGGATCAACCTGGGCTTCTACATGCTGATGCCGTACCTCGCCGCCCACCTGACCGGTGAACTGGGCCTGGCCGCCTGGGCGGTCGGCCTGGTGCTCGGGGTGCGCAACCTGTCCCAGCAGGGCCTGTTCCTCGTCGGCGGCGCCCTCGCGGACCGCTACGGCTACAAGGCCCCCATCATGGCGGGCTGCCTGCTGCGGACCGCCGGGTTCGCCCTGCTCGGCTGGGTCGACTCGCTGCCGGCCCTGGTGGTCGCCTCGGCGGCCACGGGCTTCGCCGGCGCCCTGTTCAACCCGGCCGTCCGCGCCTACCTGGCCGCCGAGGCCGGGGAGCGCCGGGTGGAGGCGTTCGCGACGTTCAACGTCTATTACCAGGCCGGGATGCTGCTCGGTCCGCTGGTCGGGCTGGCGCTGCTGGCCGCCGACTTCCGCCTGGTGTGCACGGTGGCGTCCGCGGTCTTCGCCCTGTTGAGCGCGGCGCAGGCGCGGGCGCTGCCCGACCGTCGTGCCGCGGACCCCGGAGCGGTTCCCGCCGGGGGTGGGCCGTCCCGGGTGCCGGTGGGGGCGGGGTGGCGCACGGTCGTCGCCAACCGGCCGTTCCTGCTCTTCTCGGCAGCGATGATCGGCTCGTACGTGCTGACCTTCCAGGTCTACCTGGCGCTGCCGCTCGCCGCCGGCGGCGCGCTGGGTGCGGACGGCGCGAAGGTCACCAGCGGGCTGTTCGTGCTGTCCGCCGCCGTCGCGGTGGCCGGGCAGTTGAGGCTGACGGCCTGGGCCCGGAGCCGCTGGCCCGCGGACCGGGCGCTGGTGCGGGGGCTGGCCGTGATGGGCCTGGCCTTCCTGCCGCTGGCCCTGGCGCCCTCCGGCGGCGGCCGGTACGGCACGGGCGGGGTGCTGGTCGCGCTCGCCGTCGCGGTGGCGCTGCTCGCGGCCGGGAGTGCGGTGGTCTACCCGTTCGAGATGGACACCGTGGTCTCGCTGTCCGGCAACCGGCTCGTGGCCACCCACTACGGGCTCTACAACACCGTGTCGGGGCTGGGCATCACCGTCGGCAACCTCGCCACGGGCGCGTTCTGGGACTACGCGCAGCGCCACGGCGTGGCGTGGCTGCCGTGGGTGGCGCTGACGGCGACCGGCCTGGCCTGCGCCGGCGCCGTGCACGCCCTGTCCCGTACCGGACGGCTGGCCGCCCCCGCGGCCCGGCCGGTGCCCGCCTGACGCGGGCCGGGGCCGGGGCCGAGGCCCGTCCCGGCACCCGCGCCGGGGCGGGCGGGGGCCGCTCCGTAGGCTGGACCGGTGACCCTACGCAGCCTTCACGACCGATCCGCCCTGGCCGAGCGCTTCCGGCGGGACCCCGCGATGCACCTGATGGAACTCGGCGACCTCGACGACCTGTTGTGGCCCCACACCAGTTGGTACACGGTGTCGGACGACGGCCCGGTCGCGCTGCTGTACGCGGTCGGTGACATCCCCACCCTGCTCGCCTTCGCCCGCCCCGGGCAGGACGCCGAGCTGGAGGAGCTGGCCGGGGCGCTGCTGCCGGTCCTCCCGCGGAGCTTCTTCGGGCACCTGACGGGCGCGGCCGGCAAGGTGCTGGAGTCGGCGTACGCGGTGCGGCCGCACGGCACGCTGCTGCGGATGGCGCTGACCGACCCGGGGCGCGCCGGTCTGCACCCGGACGGCCCGTGGCGGCCCGGGCCGCTGGGCCGGGCCGACCTGCCGGAGCTGCTGGAGCTGTTCGCGCGGGCGTATCCGGGCAACTGGTTCGACCACCGGATGCTGGACACCGGCCAGTACGTGGGCGCGCGGCAGGACGGGCGGCTGGTAGCGGTCGCGGGGGTGCACGTCCACTCGGCCGTCTACCGGGTCGCCGCGATCGGGAACGTCGCGACCGATCCGCGGGTGCGGGGGCGGGGCGCGGGCGGGGCCTGCGTCGCCGCGCTGTGCCGGCAGCTGGCCCGGACGGTGGACCACATCGGCCTGAACGTCCGGGCGGACAACGCGACGGCGGTCGGGCTCTACCGCAGGCTCGGCTTCTCCGAGGTCACGGAGTTCGCCGAGGCCACCTTCACGGCGGCGGGGGCGCCGGCGGCCGGCTGAGGTGCCCGCCGCCCTCGGCCGGCACCTGGTGCTCACCATGGTCCTGCTGCGCGACCGGTACGGGGGCGGCTCCCTGCTGCGGGTCGTCTTCTCCCTGGGCCACGAGGACGAGCGAACCCTGCTGCGCGACCGCTTCCGCGAGCAGGTCGCCGACCGGCTCGCCGCCACCCTGTCCGGCCCGGACCGGCAGTCGCGCGCCGAACTGATCGCCGGCCAACTGCTCGGCCTGGGGGCGGCCCTGAGCCTTCACCGGCCGGACGGCGCGGGCTGGCGCACCGGACCCGAGCGCCTGGCCGACCTCCACGCCCCCGGCCTCCGGCGCCTGGTCCAGGGCTAGGGTCTGTTGCGAAAGTGCTGGTCACAGCCATTCGTTGATGGCTGCGATCAGCACGGTCGCTTCGTAGCGGACGGCGAGTTTGTCGTACCTGGTGGCGACGGCCCGGTGCCGCTTGAGTCGGTTGATCCCGCATTCGACCGCGTGCCGCTGCTCGTAGTCGTCCCTGTCGAACTTCGGCGGCCGTCCCCCGCGCGAACCGCGTCCCAGCCGGTTACGGACCCGGTCCGCCGGGACCGGAATCGTGGCCCTGATCCCGCGTCTGCGCAGGTAGGCGCGGTTGCTGCGGGAGTCGTAGGCCTTGTCGGCGCGGACCCGGTTCGGGCGCTTGCGCGGTCTGCCGAGTCCGAGCCGTGGCACTCGGATGGCTTCCAGGACCGGTTCGAACTGTGGGGAGTCGCCGCGGTGCCCGGCCGTGACCACGATGGACAAGGGCTTTTGCCCCTGTTCGACGGCAAGGTGGATTTTGGTGGTCAGCCCGCCGCGGGAGCGTCCGAGGCCGTGGTCGGCCGGCTCGACGGCGATCCCGCCGGGTGGCTCCTTCTGGAGGTCCCCCTTTTCGCCGCCCCGGCGGCGTGCTGGTGGGCCCGGCAGACGGTGGAGTCGACGTTGACGTCCCAGGTGATCAGGCCTTTTGCGTCCGCCTCGGTCTGGAGCCGCGTGAGGATCGCGGCCCACGTCCCGTCCCGCTGCCAGCGCCGGAACAGGTCGTAGGCCCGGTCCCAGGGCCCGTACCTTTCGGGCACGTCCCGCCACGGGGCGCCCGTTCGGGTCCGCCACCGTATGCCGTCTATCAGCTGTCGCCGCGTCCACACCTGCGGCCGGCCAGGCTTGATGCCCTGCGGCAGCAGCGGCTCAAGCCTGGCCCACTGGCCGTTTGTCAGATCTCCACGTCCCACGAGACGTGATCATGAACGAACAAGATCCACTTTCGCAACAGACCCTAGACCGCCTGCCGGAGCCCCGCGACGAGGAGCCCGACGAGGCGGCGGGCGTCGTAGCGGGGGTCGCCGTCGGCGCCGATGCAGAGGTTGCCGACACCGCGCATGAGCGCGTACGCCTCCAGGTCGGAGCGGATCTCCCCGGCGTCCACCGCCGCTTCGAGCAGCCGGGCGCAGACGGGTACGAGCCGGTCGAGGAAGTGGGCGTGCAGCGCGGCCAGTCCCGCGTCGTCGGAGCGCAGCGCGGCGGCGAGGCCGTGCTTGGTGACGAGGAAGTCCACGAAGAGGTCGATCCATCCGGCCAGCGCGGCGTGCGGCGTCGGAGCGGCGGCCAGCAGCGCGGGGCCCGCTTCGGCGCAGGCCTCCACCTGGTGCCGGTAGACGGCGATGATCAGGTCCGCGCGCGTCGGGAAGTGCCGGTAGATCGTGCCCATCCCGACGCCGGCCTCGGCCGCGATGTCGCGCACCGGGGCCTCGACGCCCGACGCGACGAAGACCGCGGCGGCCGCGTCGAGCAGCGCCTCCACGTTGCGCCGGGCGTCCGCCCGCTTGCGCGGGGCCGTCCGCCCCGCCGCTGCCTCGTTCTCGTCCACCGTTGCGTTCCCCTCCACCGCGCGTCCGCTTGCTAAGCGGAACAACGCTCCGTATCGTTAAGCGGAGCGCGGCTCCGCTTGCTCATCATGGCAGAGCGGGGCAGCGCGGGCCACTTCGCGCACCCCCACCACGCCTCGCCCTCGACAGAGGAGACTCACCCATGCAATACCGCACCCTGGGCCGCACCGGCGTACAGGTCAGCACCCTCGCGCTCGGCGCGATGAACTTCGGCCGGATCGGCCGCACCACCCAGGACGAGGCCACCGCCATCGTCGACGCCGCGCTCGACGCCGGCGTCAACCTGATCGACACCGCCGACATGTACGGCACCGGCGACTCGGAGGAGATGGTCGGCCGGGCCGTCGCCGGGCGCCGCGACGACATCGTGCTGGCCACGAAGGCGACCCTGCCGATGGGCGACGGGCGCAACCACCGGGGCAGTTCGCGCCGCTGGCTGGTCACCGAGCTGGACAACAGCCTGCGCCGCCTCGGTGTCGACCACGTCGACCTGTACCAGATGCACCGGTGGGACCCGCTGACCAGCGACGAGGAGACCCTGTCGGCCCTCACCGACCTGCAGCGCGCCGGGAAGATCCGCTACTTCGGCTCCTCCACCTTCCCCGCCTACCGCCTCGTCCAGGCCCAGTGGGCCGCCCGCGAACACCATCTGGGCCGCTACGTCACCGAGCAGCCCGGCTACTCGGCCCTCCAGCGCGCGGCCGAGACCCACGTCCTGCCCGTGACCGAGGAGTACGGGCTCGGCGTGCTCGTGTGGAGCCCACTGGCCTCGGGCTGGCTGTCGGGCGCGGTCCGCGCCGGCCGGCCCGCCACCACCAGCCGGGCCGCGCTGATGCCGGAGCGCTTCGACCCCGCCGTCCCCGCCAACCGGGCCAAGCTCGACGCCGTCGAGCGGCTGGCCGCGGTGGCCGACGCCGCAGGGCTGACGATGATCCAGCTCGCCCTCGGCTTCGTCACCGCCCATCCGGCCGTGACCAGCGCGATCATCGGCCCGCGCACGCCCGAGCACCTGCACGCGCAGCTCGCCGCCGCCGACACCGTCCTGTCCGGGGACGTGCTCGACGCGATCGACGCGATCGTCGCGCCCGGCACGGACCTCGCCCCGGAGGAGAAGTTCGACACCCCGCCCGCCCTGCTCGACCCCGCGCTGCGCCGCAGGCCGCGTCCGGCCGGCCCGGCGGACTAGGGAAGGATCTCCTTGACCTTGGCGATGGCGTACCCCCACCCCTGGCTCACCGTCGGCTTGCCCGGCACGGCCACCTCCTCGGGATTGGTGAGCACGTCCAGCAGGACCGGGCCCGGGGTCTCGAACGCCCGGCGGACACTGTCGTGGAGGTCCTCCGGGTCGGTGACCCGGATGCCGGTGATGCCGAGCGCCGTCGCGACGGCCGCGAAGTCGGGATTGTCGAGCTCCGTGCCGAACTCGGGCAGCCCGGCCTGCTCCTGTTCGAGCTTGACCATGCCCAGTCGGCGGTTGTCGAAGACGACCAGCTTCACCGGCAGCCGGTAGGTCTTGATGGTCATGAGGTCCCCGAGCAGCATGCTCAGCCCGCCGTCGCCGCAGAACGCGACGACCTGCCGGTCGGGCGCCCAGAGCTGGGCACCGAGGGCCTGCGGCATGGCGTTGGCCATCGAGCCCAGGTTGTACGAGCCGATGAGGCGCCGGCCGCCGCCCATGGTGACGAACCGGGAGAGCCAGACGGTGGCCATGCCGGTGTCGGAGGTGAAGACCGCGTCCTCGGCGGCGTACCGGTCGACCGCGGCGGCCAGCGCCTCGGGCCGGATCTGGTGGTCGCGGTTGTCCAGGGCGGCCCGCAGCCGGCCCGTCCAGCGGTGTTCGTGGGCGGGATCGGCCAGCCGCTGCTGGCCCTCCTGCCAGTGCGCGAACTTCTCCCGGGCCTCGTCCAGGTGCGCCCGGTCGGCGACCTCCGCCAGCAGCGGGAGCAGGGCGCGCAGCGTGGCGCCCACGTCGCCCGCGAGGCCGACGTCGACCGGGACCCGGCGCCCGAGGTGGTCCTCGCGGGTGTCGATCTGGACCACCTTGCAGTCCTTCGGGTACCAGTCCCGGTAGGGGAAGTCGGTGCCCAGCATGAGCAGGGCGTCGCCGCTGTCGAGGGCGTGCGCGGCGGCCGGGTTGCCGATCAGTCCGGTCTGGCCGACCTGGAAGGGGTTGTCGCCCTCGAAGCCCTCCTTGGCCTTCAGCGTGAGGACCATGGGCGCGGAGAGCTGCTCGGCGGCCCGCAGGACCTCCGTACGGGCGTCGCGGGCTCCGCGGCCGACGAGCAGGGTGACGCGGGAGGCGGCGTTGAGGAGCTCGGCGGCCGCGGCGAGGGCCGGGTCGTCGGGCCGGGTGACGGCCCGGTCGAGGGCGAAGCGCGCCGGCCGGTCGTCGGTGAGCTCCTGGTCGCCGAGGTCGCCGGGGACGGTCAGGACGGCGACGCCGCCCTGGCTGACGGCGGCGCGCACGGCCGACTCCAGCATCCGCGGCATCTGGTCCGGAGAGGTCACGGTGGCGCGGTAGACGGCGACGTCCCGGAAGAGGAGGTCGTTGTCGACCTCCTGGAAGTAGTCGCTGCCGATCTCGGCGAGCGGGACCTGTCCGCAGATCGCGAGGACCGGGGTGCGGCTCTTGGCCGCGTCGTAGAGACCGTTGAGGAGGTGCACGGAGCCGGGGCCCACCGTGCCCATGCACACGCCGAGGGTGCCGGAGAGCTGCGATCGGGCGCCGGCGGCGAAGGCGGCCGCCTCCTCGTGCCGGCAGCCGACCCAGCTCACCCCGTCCGTGGTGCGGATCGCGTCGGTCACCGGGTTCAGGGCGTCTCCGACGACTCCGAAGACGTGCTCGACGCCCAGGTCCTTGAGTGCGTCGACGATCACGTGGGCGACGGTACGAGCCACGGGGGGTCCTCCGGTCCGGTACGGCTCCGGCTGCGGCGCTCGCGGAGTGCCGGCCGGGGCTCTTCTTGGTGTGTCAGGGCGGGTGAGGCGGGTGGTACGGCGGTGAGCGGGCGGTCAGGCGGAGAAGCGGTCCGGGTCGGCCGCCTCCCAGTCGGATGCCCAGCCCTCGGGCGCCGAAGCGAGCAGTTGTCCGGGGGTGAGCCAGGTGTGGATCTGCGCGTAGGAGCGGACGGTGTGCGGGTCCACGCGCTGGAGGAGCTGGTGGGGGCGCAGCCCGGACGGGTCGTCGACGCCCATCGCCGCCATGATCCGGAGGCTCTTGACCGTGGCCTCCTGGTAGCGCTCGACGCGCTGCGACTTGTCGCCGACGTCGACCGCGCGGGCCCGGAGCTCGTCCTGCGTGGCGACCCCGACGGGACAGGTGTTGGTGTGGCAGCGCTGGGCCTGGATGCAGCCGATCGCGAACATCATGGCGCGGGCGGCGTTGGTGTAGTCGGCACCTTGCAGGAGGCGTTTGACGAGGTCGCTGCCGGTGGCGACCTTGCCGCCGGCGCCGACCCGGACGCGGTCGCGCAGCCCGGCTCCCACGAGGGCGTTGTGCACGGTCATGAGGCCCTCACCGAGGGGCAGTCCGACGTTGTCGGCGAACTCCAGGGGCGCCGCGCCCGTACCGCCCTCGGCGCCGTCCACGACGATGAAGTCGGGCGCCGTGCCCTCCTCCAGCATCGCCTTGCACACGGCGAGGAACTCCCGGCGCGAGCCGACGCACAGCTTGAACCCGACGGGCTTGCCGCCGGCCAGCTCCCGCATCCGGGCCAGGAACCGCACCAGTTCGCGCGGGGTGCTGTAGACGCGGTGGTAGGGCGGTGAGATCACGGTCTCGCCCTGCGGCACGCCGCGGACCCTCGCGATCTCGGCGGTGACCTTCGGGCCGGGCAGGACGCCGCCGATACCGGGCTTGGCCCCCTGGCTGATCTTCAGGGACACGCATTTGACCTGCTCGTGGGCGGCCTTCTCGGCGAACTGCCGCGGGTCGAAGTCCCCGTCGTCCGTACGGCAGCCGAAGTAGCCGGTGCCGATCTCCCAGACGAGGTCCCCGCCGGGCCGCAGGTGGTACTCGGACAGGCCGCCCTCGCCGGTGTCGTGGGCGAAACCACCGCGCCGGGCACCGGTGTTGAGGGCGAGGACGGCGTTGGCGGACAGGGACCCGAAGCTCATCGCCGAGACGTTGAGCAGCGCCATGTCGTACGGCCGGGTGCAGTCGGGGCCGCCGATGGCGACCCGGGGCGCCTCGGTGCGCACCGGGCGCGGGGCCATGGAGGGGGTGAGGTATTCGCTGCCGGGCAGGTAGAGGTCGCGTTCGGTGCCGAACGGTTCCTCGGCGTCGGTGCCCTTGGCCCGCTCGTAGACGATGCTGCGGGTGTCGCGGTCGAAGGGACGGCCGTCGAAGTTCCGCTCGATGAAGTACTGCTGGAGCTCGGGCCGCAGGGCCTCCAGCGCGAAGCGCAGGTGCCCGAGCAGCGGGTAGGTGCGCAGGAGGGAGTGACGGCGCTGCACGAGGTCGTGGACGGCGACGGCCAGGAGCAGCAGCAGCGGGACGGCCGCGGCCCACCACCGGGGCGAGAGCAGGACGGCGGCGACGGCGGCGGTCGCGGCGAGGACTCCGAGGAGGACTACCGGAAGTATCTTCGACACCTCGCGCTTGTGTCCCGAAGCGCGAGGGCCAATCGCCGCGCGCCGTGCGGTCCGGCGGGCCGGGCTGCCGCGTGGATCACAGGTCGGAGCACGTTTGGGCCGGGCCGGGCGGGCATACGCCGACCGGAGGTGGGACATGCCCGAGTGGAAGCAGGTGCCGGCGGCGGCGAGGTCCGCTGTCTCGGAGACGGCCGATTACGTCCGGCGCGGGGTGCGCGGCCAGGGCAGTGAGCGCGACGACCTGCTGCTGGGCGCGAAGACCGTGGTAGCGGCCATGGCCGCCTGGATGCTGGCCCGGTACTTCCTGCCGGTGGCGGTGGCCACGTTCGCGCCGTTCACCGCGCTGGTGACGCTCCAGACGACGGTGTACCGCTCCGTACGGGACTGCGCCCAGTACCTGCTCGCCATGACGGCGGGGGCGGCCCTCGCCGCGGCCCTGGCGGCGGCCGTCGGCATCCACGGCTGGACGTTCGGGCTGCTGACCCTCATCGCGCTCGCGGTCGGCCGGGTCCGGCGCCTGGGGGCGTACGGCACTCAGGTCGCGATCGTCGGCTTCTTCGCCTTCTCCTCCGGGCAGGGCCGGATCGACTACATCGGCCACCTGGTCGCGTCCGTCGTCATCGGCGCCGCCTGCGGCCTCACCGCCCACCTCGTCCTCGCGCCCGCCCGGCACACCCGGCACCGCCAGGAGGCCGTGGCCGAGCTCCACACGGGCATCCGCCAACGCGTCGGCACCCTGGCCGACGTCTTCGAGGCGGACGTCCCGGACGACGGCGACGACAGCGCGGGCGACGGCCGGCCGGACCGGGTGCGCCGGCTGCGCCGCGACTGGCGCAGGCTCTCCGACGAGGCCGACCGCGTCCGGCACACCCTCGACGCGGAGGCCGAGAACAGCCGCCTCAACCCCCGCCGGAGCGTCGACGACGCCCATGAGGCCCTCCCCCGGGCGCGTACCGCCCTCGACACCGCCCAGCGCTGCCTGGACCACATCCGGTCGGTCAGCCGCAGTCTCGACCACGCCCTCGACAGCGGCGAACTGGACACCGTGCCGGCTGCGTTCCGCACCGCCTACGCCTCCCTGCTGCGCACCGCCGCCACGGCGATGGAGCAGGTCGGACGGACCGGGCGCACCGAGCCGCAGCACCTCGACGAGCTGCTCGACCGGACCGCGGCCGAGCTCGACCGCGCCCAGCGCGCCGCCCGGCCGGGCCCGGACACGCGGCCGGCCGTCTCCACCCTCCAGGGCACGCTGCTGACCGACGCGGGCCGGCTGGTCGCGGAGCTGCGCCAGGGCCACCGGGCGCTCGACCCGGCGGCCTGAGGGCGCGTCCGCCGGAGGCGGCCCGGCCGAGGGGCCGCGCGGGCGTCCGCGCGGCCCCGGCCGCGTTACGGCCGTTCCCCGTCCGGGTCGTCGATGACGTGCACGGCGGCCTCCTCGGCGGAGGCGGCCCCCGCGTCGATGCCCACGTCGCGGGCGAGCACGTTGTTCTCGTGCGGCGCGTCGGTGGCCGGGGCCAGCCGGCCGGCCCGGGCTCCGCCCGCCTGCGGGTCGACGGGCTCCCCGGCCCCGCCGGCCAGGTCTCCGATCCCGTCCCCCGGCGGCGGCTGCTCGTCCGGGACCTCCCGGGCCAGCCGCTCGTCCAGGCTCTCCCCCTCGCGCTGCTCCGCGCCCGTGGTGGCGTGGCGGTCGCTCGCGTAGGGCTTCTCGGGCGGCGAGTAGCCCTGGTCGAGCAGGGCGTCCGTGTCGGGTTCGCCGACGCTGTCGTCCATGTCCGGCTGGACTTCGGAGCGCTCGTCCTCCGGCTGGGGCTGGTAGACGTCGTCGCCGCGGGCGTCGGATCCACTCATCGGTACGTCCTCTCCTCGTGGCGGCGCGCGGTTCGGGATGCGCCGCCTCTCTCCGCGCACCTCCCCGGAATTCCCGGAATCACGCGGTGGAGGCGCGGCGATCACGCGGCGCGGCGACCCCGGTCGTGCGTCGGGCCGCGGAGTGTGGTCGGATCGGCTGTCATGGACCACGACCTCCGTACAGACGACCGTCCCGACCGTGACGGCGCCCGCCAGCGCGAGCGGGCCCGCAGGACGGTCGCCTCCCACGCCACCGGCCCCGAGGACTTCGCCGCGCTGCTCGACGCCCTGGACCTGCACGCGGCCCGGGACGCGGAGCGGACCGCCCGGACGAGCGCCGCCGGCGACCTGCACACCTTCAACAACGGGTAGCGGACCGCCGGGCGGGGCCACCCGTCCGGCGCAGGCCGCTCACCTGGCGTGTGACGGCGGTCACGCTACGGAGCTCAGGCGCGTGGGGCCCGCGCGGCGCCGGACGGCCCGTTCCAGCGGTTGCGGCGACACGGTTCCGGGTGCGGTCTGGAGGGGGACACGGGGTGAGCGCGGGACATCGAGGTCGCCGCGCGTCGCGTGCCGCACCGCACTGGAGGATTCACCGATGAGCGCTGGAAACGGATTCCTGAACACCGAGCAGCTGATGAACCTGACGGCCTACGACGCCGACGGCGAGAAGATCGGAAGCATCGGTCAGGTCTACCGCGACGACGCGACCGGCCGGCCGGAGTGGGTCACCGTCAAGACGGGCCTGTTCGGCATGAAGGAGTCGTTCGTCCCCCTGTCGGGCGCCCGCAGCGACGGCGAGGCCCTGCACGTCCCGCACTCGAAGGACGTCATCAAGGACGCTCCGCGCGTCGACGCCGGCCAGCACCTGGACGCGGACGAGGAGCGCAGGCTCTACCAGCACTACGGCCTCACCGCCGCCCACGGCAACGGCAACGCCGGCCGGAAGGGCGAGCGCACCAGCGTGGAGGCCCCGGGCATCGCCACGGGCACGTACGTCGACGACCGCAGCGGTTCCCGTCCCGGCCAGGACAAGGGCGTCAGCCGCGGCGCGGCGCCGGGTGACGGCCGGCGCGGCAAGGACGAGCTGATCCGCTCCGAGGAGCGGCTGCGGGTGGCGACCGAGAACGAGGAGGTCGGCCGCGCACGCCTGAAGAAGGTGGTCGTCACCGAGAACGTCACCACCACCGTGCCCATCAGCCACGAGGAGGTCCGCGTCGTCCGCGAGCCCATCCGCGAGGGCGACCGGGTACGGGCCGACATCGGCGAGGCCGAGACGGAGGTGACCCTGCACGCCGAGCGCGCGGTGACGCGCAAGGAGACCGTGCCCGTCGAGCGCGTGCGCCTGGAGACGGAGAAGGTCACCGAGCAGAAGGAGATCTCCGACACCGTCCGCAAGGAGCAGATCCGCTACGAGGACGGCAAGGACACCCGTCGCGGCGACGGCCGCAACGGCCCCCGCCGCTGACGCCCGGCCGAGCGGCCCCCCGCGCCCGCCCGACGGTCCCCCGCGGCCGTCGGGCGGGCGCGGCCGTCTCCCCGCCGGGCTCAGGCCCCGGGCACGCCGGGGGCCGCCAGGGCGCGCGCGTGGGCGCAGGGGCTGTCGCCCGCCGACGCCGGGATGCGCATCAGGCGCAGCAGGTCGCGAGTGGTGCGCCGGCTCAGCGTGCTGCGCCAGGCGACCCCCGGGTGGCGCGACCGCAGGTGGGACAGCGCCCGGGTGTCCAGGCCGGTGCCGTGGAAGCGGTCGTCGATCTCGACGCCGGTGATCACGGCGTCGGCGCAGGTGGGGCAGATCCGGTAGCGGACCTCGCCGACGACCTTGCGGATGTGGACCAGGAGCAGGCTCGCCTCGCCCGTGCCGGCGTCGCCGGGCAGGCGCGAGGACAGCAGCTCGACGTCCCGGTAGGCGCGGATCCTGCGGCGCAGGCGGCGCACGATCCCTCCCCGGCGCGAGCGCCGGTGCCCCCGGGCCGCGGGCTGCGGTGTCGCGGCCCCGGGAGCCGACCGGAACAAGCTGCTCGTGGGCCGCGCGTGATGTCCGTGCATGCGACGCGTGTGCCCGTGCGGCGCCGGTCGATGCTCCTGCCGACGGGTGAAATCACCGCCGTCGCCGCCGCGGACCCCGGCTGGGCTCCGTATCGGCTGGGTCCTGCGCCGGTCAGGGCTGGCGGTAGACGAGCAGGGCCACGTCGTCCTCGTGGTGGCCGCCGCCCAGCAGGGAGGCGCAGAGGTGCTCGACCGCGGCCGCGGGTGCGAGGCAGCGGCTCTCGGCGAGGGCCGTGGCCGCACGGGCGATGCCGAGGTCGATGATCTCGGACCGGCGTTCGACCAGGCCGTCGGTGTAGAGCAGCAGGGCGCAGCCGCCCGGCAGGTCGGCCGTCGCCTCGGGCCGGGCGTGTCCGGGCAGCACGGCCAGCGGTACGGCCTGGGCGCCGTCGAGCCGGCGCGTGGTGCCGTCGGGTGCGGCGAGCAGGGCGGGCAGGTGGCCCGCGCTGCTGTACGTGACCGTGCCGGCGGCCGGGTCGATCACGGCGCAGAACACGGTGGAGCAGAAGGCGCCGGGGAGGATCTGTCCGAAGCGGTCGAGGGCGCCGAGGGTGCGGGCCGGGCCGTTGTTCTCCAGGAGGAGGGCGCGGGCGGCACTGCGCAGCTGGCCCATGGTGGCGGCGGCGGGCAGGCCGCTGCCGACGACGTCGCCGACGACGACCCCGTACCGGCCGTCGGGCAGTTCCAGGACGTCGTACCAGTCGCCGCCGACCTCCAGGGTGGAGCTCGCGGGTTCGTAGCGGACGGCGAAGGGGGCCGGGAGGTCGGTCGGACCCAGGATGGCGCGCTGGAGGGCGAGGGCGACCGTCCGCTGCTCGTCGGCGGCGCGGGCCCGGCTGAGGGCGCGTTGGAGGTGGCCGGTGAGCTGGAGGAGCAGGGTGCGGTCGACGACCGTGAAGGGGCGGGGCCGGTCGAACTCGAACCAGAGCATGCCCTGCTCGGCGCCGTCGAAGAGGGGGGCGCCGACCGCGCTCACCGGCCGGCTGTCGGCGCGGCCGGGCGCGGTGTCGTCGTCCGGTTCGGTGAACAGCCGTCCGGTGCGGGCGTGCCGGGCGGCGCGCACCGGCGGCAGCTCGGGGCCGGCCGGCGGGACGGGGCCGGTGGTCGCGGTGGTGTCCGGCTCGTCCGCCTCGTCCCAGCGCAGCAGCGAGACGCGCCGGGCCTGCCAGCAGTCGCGCAGCTCGGCCAGGGCCACCCGCAGGACCCGGGGGCCGTCGTCGATGCCGGCGAGGAGGTCCGCGAGCCGGGCGACGGCGGCGTCGCGCTCGGCGGCCAGGTGCTGGGTGGTGACGTCGCGCAGGGTGCCGATCAGGAGCTTGCGGTCGCCGTCCCGGTCGTGGAGGGAGTCCAGGGCCACGTCCATCCACAGCCGGCGGCCGTCCCGGTGGTTCAGGGGCAGCACGACGCGTGCGGCACCCGTGGCCCGTACGGCGGCGAGGGCGTCGCGGACGAGGGCGAAGCCTTCGGGGTCCTGCTCCGCGGTCGGCCACCAGGGGTGGGGCACGGGCCAGGGCAGCTGTGCGGCGGGGTAGCCGAGCAGTTGGGTGAAGGCGTCGTTGACCTCGATGACGGCCAGTTCGGAGTTGGCGACGAAGAACCCGTCCTGCATGGCGTTGACCAGGGCGGTGCGCCAGGCGGACTCGTGGTTGCGCAGCCGTGCCAGGTCGAGGTTGGAGCGGATGCGGGCCAGCAGGTCGGTGGAGGAGAAGGGTTTGGCGAGGTAGTCGTCGGCGCCGGCGGCCAGTCCCTCGACCGCGGCCTCCTCGCCGGCCCGGGCGGAGAGGAACACGACGGGGGTGCGGGCGGTCGCCGGTTCGGCGCGCAGGGCGCGGAGCAGGTCGAAGCCGTCCCGGCCCGGCATCATGACGTCGGCGAGGACGAGGTCGGGGCGCAGGCTCCGGGCCAGCTCCAGCGCCTCGTCGCCGTCGGAGGCGAGCTCGACGGCGTAGAACGGTTCGAGCAGGCTGGTGAGGTAGGCGCGCAGGTCGGCGTTGTCCTCGGCGACGAGGACCGTGCCGGCTCCGGCGGCGGGCGGCGGCGCGGCCGCGCTCCGCGCGGGGGTCGGCGGCGCGCTCCACTGGAGCGCCTCGGCGACGTAGTCCCCGGCGGCGCTGCGGACGGCGGCCCGGGGCTGGGCGGCCGGGGGCCGGACGGCGGGGATGCGGACCGTGAGGGTCGTGCCGCGGCCGGGCCGGCTGGTCGCGCGGGCCTCGCCGTCGTGCAGGGCGGCCAGTTCCCGTACCAGGGCCAGGCCGATGCCGGAGCCCTCGTGGGAGCGTGCGCCGTCGGTGCGGGCCTGGCGGAAGCGTTCGAAGACATGGGGCAGTTCGTCCTCGGCGATGCCGATGCCGGTGTCCTCCACCCGGAGCTCGACCGTCTCGTCCGTGGGGACGAGGCTGAGCCGGACCTCCCCTTCGCGGGTGAACTTCAGGGCGTTGGAGAGCAGGTTGAGGACGATGCGCTCCCACAGTTCGGGGTCGGCCCGCACCGCGCCCGTCTCGGCGGGGCAGTCGACGGTGAAGCGCAGTCCGGCGCGCTGCATCGCGGGGGCGAAGGACTGGGCGATGCCTCGGGTGAGCGCGCCGAGGTCCACCGCCGCGAACTCGGGTTCCAGTCGGCCGTCCTGGATGCGGCTGAAGTCGAGCAGGGTGTCGACCAGCCGCCTGAGCCGGCCGGCGTTGCGTTCGATGATCTCCACGCGCCGGCGCTGGGCGGCGGGCAGCGGGTGCTGCCGGTCGGCCAGGCTGTCCTGGGCCGGGCCCGCGATCAGGGTCAGGGGGGTGCGCAGTTCGTGGCTGACGCTGGTGAAGAAGCGGGTCTTGGCCCGGTCGAGCTCCGCGAGCCGCTCGGTGCGCAGCAGTTGGGCGGCCTGGGCCTCGGCGTCGGCGACGGCCGCGCCCAGGTGGTCGGCGGCCAGGTTCAGGAACCCCCGCAGGGAGTCGTCCAGCGGCAGGTACGGGCTCACGCCGAGGACCAGGACGCCGCGCGAGCGGTCGCCGCCCGCGGCGGGCAGCGGCAGGGCGACGGCGGTGTGGGCCGGCGCGTCACCGGCCGGGTCGGCGCCGGGCAGCAGCCGGCCGGCCAGGAGCGGCGCCAGGTCCTCTCGGACCCGGGGCCGGCCGGTGGTGAGGGCCTGCCGGATCCAGTCCTCCCCGGCCCGTTCGGACACCGTCAGTGGCAGCGGGTCCTCCGTGGCGGACCCGGTGGCCGCGTCCGGGGCGGCCAGGCCGTAGGAGGCGACGGCGCGGGCCCGGCCCCCGTCTGCGTCTGCGTCTGCGTCTCCGTCTCCGTCTCCGTCGAGGAGGTAGACCACGCCGAAGGGCACGTCCGCGCGGTGGCGGCCCAGGACGTCCACGGCCGCGGCGCACGCCTGGCGTACGTCGGCCACCTGGGCGGAGCGGGCTTCGCCGAGCTCGCGCAGCGCGCCGAGCCTGCGGGCGCCCAGGACCTGGCCGGTGGTCTCGGTGACCACGGTGAACACGCCGCCCACTCCGCCGGCCGCGAGGGGTACGGGGCTGTAGGCGAAGGTGAAGTGGACGGCCTCGTCGAAGCCGTGCCGCTGGACGACGAGCGGCAGGTCCTCGCGGTGGGTCGCCTCGCCGCGGTCCATGACGCCGCGGATCCAGTCGCCCACCACCGGCCAGGCGTCGGCCCAGACCTCGGGGCAGGGGCGTCCGAGGGCGGGGTGCTTGGCCCCGAGGATAGGGACGAAGGCGTCGTTGTAGACCATCGCCAGCTCCGGGCCCCACATGAGCAGCATGGGGAAGGGGGAGTTCAGGCAGATGCCCACGGCCGTCCGCAGTTCCGGGCACCAGGTGCGGACCGGACCGAGCGGCGTCCGCGCCCAGTCGGTGGTGGCCATCAGCGGGTTCAGGGGGCTGCCGGAGGGTGCGAGGAGCTCCGGCGGGAATCCCGTGGCGTCTTCGACCGAAGGGCCCTCCGGTGTCTCGGTCGCCACGTCGCCCGCCTCTCCCTGCCTCACGCGTGATCCGGCGGCGTTGCCCTGCTCGGCCGCGGGGGCCGGAGATCCGGACCGCACCAGGCGAGCCAACAGGGCGGAGGGGATTTTGGCAATCCGCCCCGGTCACGGCGCGCCGCGCGGGCGGGCGTGCCGTGCCCCGGGAGGACGGATCAGCGGCTCGGCCGGGGGCGCAGGGCCAGGGCCGCGAGCAGCGCGGTGAGGGCGAGACCGGCGGCGGCGACGGCCGCCACCGCGGTGAACCCGCTGTCGTAGGCCCGTTCCGCCGCGTCGAGGAGGTCCCGGGCCGCGCTCCCGCCCAGCCCGGCCGCCACGTCCGCCGCACCGCCGAACGACTCCGTGACCGCCGCGCGGTGGTCCGGGGCCAGCCCGGGAAGCTCGGGCAGTGTGACGCGGTACATCGCGGCCAGTACGGTGCCGAGGACGGCCACGCCCAGGCCGGCACCGAGCTCGAACGACGTCTCCTGGATGGCGGCGGCTTCGCCGGACCGCTCCGGCCGCGCGGCGCTCATGATGGAGTCCGCGCCGAGGGTCATCACCACGCCCGCGCCGTACCCGGCGACCAGCAGCGGCCCGGCGAGGGAGGCGTACTGGCCGGCGGTCCCGAACAGGGCGAGGACGGCCAGCGCCGCCGCGAAGACGCCGAGGGCTCCGGTCAGGGCAGCCCGGTTGCCCCACCGGGCCGACAGCCAGGGTCCGGTCGTGGCACCGACCGCGTTGGCCGCGGCGAGCGGCATCAGGGCGAGCCCGGCCCGCAGCGGCGAGTACTCGCCCACCTGTTGCAGCCACTGGGTGAGGAAGAACAGCAGGGCGACGTAGCTGCCGAAGCAGCTGATGACGCAGAGGGTGGCGGTGGAGAAGCGGCGGTCGGCGAACAGGGAGAAGTCGAGCAGGGGTTCGGCCAGCCGCCGCTGCCTGCGCACGAAGGCGTACAGCAGCAGGGCGCCGCCCAGCGCGGTGACGAGGATCTTCCAGTCCACGCTCAGGTGTTCGCCGGCCTGCTTGAGCGCGTAGACGACCCCGGCGAGGCCGGTGATCGACAGGGCGACGCTGGCCAGGTCCCAGTGGCGCGGCGTGGGGTTCTTGGACTCGGGGATGAAGCGGGCGCCGACGACCAGGATGACGAGGACGATCGGTACGTTGACGAGGAAGACGGCGCCCCACCCCCAGTGCTCCGTCACCACTCCGCCGACCAGCGGGCCGATGGTCGCGCCCACGCTGTGCGCGGCCGTCCAGATGCCGATGGCCACGGCCCGTTCGCGGTCGTCGGTGAAGACGACCCTGATGATCGCCACGGTGGACGCCATGATCATGGCGGCGCCGACGCCGAGCGCCACCCGCGCGGCGATCAGCTGGGGGGTCGTCGAGGAGAACGCGGCCGCCGCGGAGGCCAGGCCGAACAGGGCGAAGCCGCACAGGACCATGCGCTTGCGGCCGATGCGGTCGCCGAGCGTCCCGCAGGTCACCAGGAGGGAGGCCAGCGTGAGGGAGTAGATGTCGACGATCCAGAGCAGTTGTACTCCGCTGGGGTGGAGCTCCCTGCTCATGCTGGGCACCGCGACGTGCAGCACGGTGAGGTCGATGCCGCACAGCAGCAGGCTGGTGGAGAGCACGGCCAGGACCGTCCAGCGCCGTCCCGACGCGGCCTGCCGTTCCGTGGGCGCGGCGGTGGGTGCGAGTGGTTCACTCTTGGGCATAGCGGCACTATGGGCCCGTACGGATGCCCCGTACAAGTACGGTCATGAATGTGCCGTAGTACCACTCCGTATACCGAGTCGGGGGTGTTCCCAGTGCGGGAGAGCATCGAGAAGTCACCGGAGTACTGCGCGATCGAGACGGCGATGGAGGTGCTGGGGGGCCGCTGGAAGCTGGCCATCCTGAAGGAGCTGCTCTCCGGGACGCAGCGGTTCAGCGAGCTGAAGCGGGCGCTGCCGCGCGTCACCCAGCGCATGCTGACGCGCCAGCTGCGGGAGCTGGAGGCGGACGCGCTGATCACCCGGACCGTCTACCGGGAGGTGCCGCCGCGCGTGGAGTACAGCCTGACCGACGCGGGCCGGAGCCTGGACGCCATCGCGGACCAGCTGGACACGTGGGGCCGTTGGTACCGCGCCACGCACCGGGGCACGGTCCCGGAGCCGGACCGCGGCGGCGGGAGCGAGGGGGCGGAGCGCGACCCGGTGGGCGCCGGGGACCCGCGCCGCTGAGACGTGCGGCGGGGCACCGCGGGCGGGCGCGGGGCCGGGGGCGCGTTCGCGCCCCCCGCCCGCTTCAGACCGTGGTGAACACCTGTCCGTAGCCCAGACGGGGGCCGCGGGGGCGCGGGGGGTGCGCTGCGGGTCGGCCGATGTTCACCACGATCAGCACCTCGTGCCGGCCGGGGGTGAAGAACTCCTTGGTGACGCCGTCGGCGTCGAAGCCCGACATCGGTCCGGCCGCCAGCCCGGCCGCCCGGACCCCGATGATGAAGTAGGCGGCCTGCAGCGCCCCGTTGAGCACGGCCGAGGCCTCCCGGACCGGCCGCTGCGCGTAATAGCGGTCCGCCGCCTGCGGATGGGCCGGGAACAGCCTCGGCAGCTCGGTGTGGAAGTCGCGGTCGACGGCGAGGACGGCGGTCAGCGGTGCCCGCGCCGTCTTCTCGCGGTTGCCCCGGGCCAGGTGGCCGACCAGCCGCCGCCTGCTCTCGGGCGAGCGGACGAGGACCACGCGCAGCGGCTGCTGGTTGAAGGCGGTGGGACCGTACTTCACCAGGTCGTGCACGGCTTCGACGGTGGCGTCGGAGACCGGTTCGTCGGTGAACGCGTCGGCCGAGCGGGCCTGCCGGAAGAGCAGGTCCTGGGCCGCTTCGTCCAGGCGCAGGACGGGATCGGGTGGGTGCATCGGCCTGCCTCGTGGGGGTGGTCGCGTGCCTGCCCGCCCGGAGGGGTCCCGGGCGGGCAGCGGGTCGTACGGGCGGTGGGCGCCCCGGGGTCAGAACTCCGCGAGGTTCTCGCGCAGGGTCCGGCCGGGCGTGTAGGCCGTACGGGTCAGGCCGCGGCGCTGGAGGGCGGGGACGAGGCCGTCGGCGACCTCGGCGATGTAGCGGCGGTTCAGCCGCAGCAGCGGTGTGGTGAGCATGAACCCGTCGCCCCCCACCTCCTCCATCACCTCCCCCATGCGCTCGGCGACCTGGTCCGGCGTGCCGACGAGGTCGACCGAGGACACCAGGCCGCCGGCGCCGTCGATGACCAGTTCGCGCAGGGTCTTCCCGCTCCCCCACTGCTGGAGCTTGTCGAGCGAGCCCTGTTCCCCGTTCGTCTCCAGCCGGTACGGGAGGGGCTCGTCGAGGTCGAACCGGGCGAAGTCGATCTCGGTGAGCGCGGAGGTCTGGGCGAGGATGTCCTGGATGAACTCGGGGGAGGACACCATGCGGGCCTGCTTGTCGCGGGCGTCCTGCTCCGTCTCGCCGAGGACCGGGGTGACGCAGAACAGCACCTTGAGCTCGTCCGGGTCCCGGCCGAAGTCGACGGCGTGGCGCCGGACGTCCTCCCTGAACTGCCGCATGCTCTCCACGCCGCTGGCGATGGCGATGATCGAGTCGGCGTTGCGGGCCGCGAAGACGCGTCCGCGCGGGGACGCGCCGGCCTGGACGAACGCCGGCCTGTGCTGGGGCGAGGGCACCGTGTTCAGCGGGCCGCGGACGCTGAAGTGCTTGCCCTTGAAGTGGATCGGACGGACCTTCGTGTGGTCGGCGTACACCCCCCGGTCGCGGTCCAGGACGACGGCGTCCGGGTCCCAGGAGGCGAACAGCTGCTTGACCACGTCGACGTACTCGTCCGCCATCTCGTAGCGGACCTCGCGGGGCGGCAGCTCCTCCAGACCGAAGTTCCGCGCGGCCAGGTCCTCGGCGCTGGTGACGATGTTCCAGCCGAACCGGCCGCCCAGCATGCTGTCCATGGTCGAGGCCAGGCGGGCGGTCATGAACGGCGGGTAGGCGAGGGTGGACAGCGTGGCGACGATGCCCAGGTGCCGGGTGGCCAGGCCCATCGCGACGGCCAGCGGCACGGGGTCGTGCTTGGGCACGACCATCGCCTGCTTGAGCGCCGCCTCCGAGGAGCCGCCGTAGCTCTCGGGCACCATGAGCTTGTCCTCGACGATGACGTAGTCGAAGCAGGCCCGTTCCAGCGCCTGGGCGACCTCGGTGTGGAACCGTCCGTCCCACGGGGAGCCGCCCGTGCCGAACGGCCCCTGCCAGTCGTCGGGGGTGAAGTTGAAGATGAAGGCGAGGTGGAACTTACGCGTCACGTGTCTTACCTCCGCTCTCGCTGCCCGTCGCGCGCCGGTCCTGCCTGCTGCGCGCGAAGAGCAGCCCGTTCCCTTCCCGCACCATCCCGACCGCTTCCGCGGTCACGTGGCGGAAGAGCTTTTCTCCCAGCGCGGCGCTCGACCCCGAGGTCGGGGAGAGGATGCCCTGGTTGGTCGTGCGCTGTACGTCGATGGGGTGCAGGTACACGCCGCTGCGCGGCGGGTGGTCGTGGTCGGGCCGTTGGTCGCCCACCAGGTCGGGGCGCAGGTGCAGCATCAGGCTGGTCTCCGTGAGCCCCGCGTGCTCGGCGTGCCAGCCCGGGAAGGCCGGGAACTCCGCGGTCAGCCAGGACTCCTGGACCAGGCTCCACCAGCTGAAGGCGAAGACCTCCTTGTCCTCGGCCAGCCCCTCCTGCCGGACCTGGTCGAGCGCCTCGAAGATGAACGGCTCGTTCTCGTAGTGTCCGTTGACCACGATCAGCCGCAGGAACGGCAGGCGGAGCAGGGAGGTGAGCGCTTCGCGGAGGAACCTGACGAGGGTGTCGCCGTTGACGTACAGGGTTCCGGGGAAGGACAGTCCGCCGCCGCTCTGCGGCAGCGACCGGGCCGCGATCGACTGGACGGGGAGGGTGATGCCGTCCAGTTCCGCGGCGATCTGGCGGGCGAACTCCTCGGCGAGCACGGAGTCCACGGACAGCGGCAGGTGCGGTCCGTGCTGCTCCGTCGCGCCGATCGGCCAGACCACGGTGCGGGCCGCGGCGAGGGCATCGGGCACCTGGGGGCTGGCGAGGTCGGCGAAGGCGCGTCCGGCTGCGCCGGGGCGGCTCATGTGGCCGCCTCCAGCGGTCCGGGGGCGAGGGCCGCGCTCTCGGTGACGATGCGGTCCAAGGTCGCGTACATGTCGGTGTGCAGGGCGGTGTAGACCTGGGTGACGGTGGCGCCGACCCTCAGGTAGTCGGCGACGTCGCGCCCCGAGGCGATGCCCCCGCAGCCCAGGACGGGCAGGTCGAAACCGCGCCGGCGCAGTCTCCAGACGGCGGCGAGCACCAGCGGTTTGATGCCGGGGCCCGAGTAGCCGAAGACACCGCCCAGTTCGAGCTCACCGGTGTCGGCCGCCACCGCGGCCCCCGAGATGGTGTCGCTCACCGTGACGGCGTCGGCGCCGCCGGCCAGCGCGGCGCGCACCCGGTCCTCCAGCCCTTCGCCGATGGCGAGCTTCACGGCGAAGGGCAGCGGGGTGCGCGCCCGGGTTTCGGAGGTGTAGGCGAGCACGCGCTCGGGGGTGTCCTCCTCCAGACCGGACTCCTCGTTCAGGCAGGAGATGCCGAGTTCGAGGGCGCGGCAACCGGTCCGTTCCACCCGCGCGGCGAGTTCGCCGAGCTCGGCGGGGGTGTCGGCGTGCAGCGAGGCGATGACGGGGAGGTCGTCGTCGGCGAAGGAGCGGAGCACCTTCAGCCAGTGCTCCACGGGGCGTTTGGAGTAGGTGGTGCTGTTCAGCATGCCCACGGGGAGCCGTACGATCCGCTCGTCCAGGCCGGTCGGCGGACGGGGG
Organism: Streptomyces subrutilus; assembly: GCF_008704535.1. Taxonomy (NCBI): domain Bacteria; kingdom Bacillati; phylum Actinomycetota; class Actinomycetes; order Kitasatosporales; family Streptomycetaceae; genus Streptomyces; species Streptomyces subrutilus. The sequence goes on along the minus strand of NZ_CP023701.1, from coordinate 6,984,350 downwards.
TGGATGGTCTTGGTGACGACGGCTCCCGCGCCGGTCGCCAGCAGCTTGCGGATGGTGCGTTCCTGGTCCGTCAGGAGCCCCGATCCCACGAGCACGGGGTTCTTGAGGCGCAGGCCCAGGATGTCGACGTCGCTCACGTGGTCCTCCGCGGGGTCGGTGCCGCGGTCAGGCGACAACGCCGGCCTTGATGGCTTCCTGCTGCTGTTCGGTGGCGGTGAGGACGGCGTCGACCAACAGGTCGGGCTTCTGCACGAATTCGTCGAAGTCGAGGGTCTGGACGGCCCCCACCCGGTGCAGTCCCTTGAGCAGGTGGCTCGCCGACTCGCTGAAGGGCTGTTTCGTGATGAGAACGATCGGGCGGCCCATCGCCGTGGCCCAGCCGAGTTCCACGTGGGTCCCGTCCGTTCGGCGCAGGGTGAGGTCCGGCAGCAGGGGAAGAATGGGCACGAAGACATCGCATTTCTTCATCCAGCGAAAATCGCGTACGGACACCTGGTCCGGTGTGAAGATGTCCGTCTTGGCACCGAACCGCTCGACGAGGTGGGCCGAGAATATGTTGCCGCCGTGCGCCCTGACGGTCTCGATGGCCGTCGAAATGGCGTCCTCAAGATGGCCGACGAAGCCGTCCGGGAGAATGGCGTGCTGGATCGGTCCGCCGACGAACACGTCGAGGCCGCTGAGGGATCCGGTGCGGGTGCTCACGGTTTTCACCGCATTTGCTCCTTAGGGTCTTTCGTTGTCAACGGTGCCCGGCCCTGGGCCGGCTGGTGCGGGGAGAGCGGGAGCGGCGCGCCGCCGGGGGCGTCGTCGTCCGCCATGCGCGTGTAGCGGCCGCGGTGGAAGAGCAGCGGCCGCTTCCCGGGGGACGCGGCGAGTCCTCGGACGTCGGCGCGGACGACGGTGTGGTCGCCGCCGGCGTACTCCGCGTGCACCCGGCAGTCGAGCCAGGCGGCGGCGCCGCTCAGGATCGGCGAGCCGTTCGGCGAGCTGTCCCAGCGCACACCGGCGAACTTGTCGCCGCCCGAGCGGGCGAAGGCCCGGCTGAGTCCGGCCTGGTCCTCCGCGAGGACGTTGACGCAGAACAGGCCGACCGCTCTGATCAGCGGCCAGGTCGTCGACGTCCGGCCGGGACAGAGGATCACCTGGGGCGGCTGGAGGGACAGGGAGGAGAACGCCTGGCACGTGAAGCCGACGGGGCCGTCGGCACCCATCGCCGTGATCACGGTCATGCCCGAACAGAAATTCCCGAGAACATCGCGAAAGGATTCCTGAGTGACCTCGTCGAGGAGAGCTGCGGACGGGATATGGCCAGGCAATGTTCTTCCTCACTCGCGACGTTTCCAATGATGTGTACGGAAGGGGGTGCGTGGCCCTTGAAATCCTCTCCCGCCGACCCGCCTGACCTTCATAAAGAGCCTTGCACCAGCATCCCGGGACGTCAATTGGGCTTTGTTGATTGGCTGGTTCGGGGCTGACGCCTTCGAGTGAACTCCATGCAGTCCGTGACCGAACGGGCACCGCGCATGCCCGTGTCCGGGCGGGGCGGTGCCCGAAAGGCCGTCCGGAACGGGGCGGCGGGCCGCGCGCCGGTCGGGCACCGCCTCTCCCCCCGGCGCGCCGCGCGGGCGCGTGAGGAGTATTCGGCCACCCCCGCCTCCGGGCCGGCTCGCCCCCGCACCGGGTGCGCCTTGTCGCCGCCGCCGAAGTGGGGCACGGTGGAAACGGCACCCCCCTCCCCGGCCCGCCCCGCGGCACGAGCCGGCCGGCGCGGACCCCGCCCGTGCGCCGAGGAGCGTCGCGGCGCTGCCGACCCGGAGGAAAGGCGCTGTCGCCCGACGTGTCCCGCACCCATCAGCGCCCAGAGGAGTACTCGCCATGTCGCCCACGCACACCGTCAAACGGATCTTCGTCACCGGGGGTGTCGCTTCGTCCCTCGGCAAGGGCCTGACGGCCTCCAGCCTGGGTGCGCTGCTGAAGGCTCGGGGCCTGCGGGTCACGATGCAGAAGCTCGACCCGTACCTGAACGTCGACCCGGGGACGATGAACCCGTTCCAGCACGGTGAGGTGTTCGTCACCAACGACGGCGCCGAGACCGACCTGGACATCGGCCACTACGAGCGGTTCCTGGACGTCGACCTCGACGGGTCGGCGAACGTGACGACCGGACAGGTGTATTCCACCGTCATCGCCAAGGAACGCCGCGGCGAGTACCTCGGCGACACCGTCCAGGTCATCCCGCACATCACCAACGAGATCAAGCACCGCATCCGCCGCATGGCGACCGCGGACGTCGACGTCGTCATCACCGAGGTCGGCGGGACCGTCGGCGACATCGAGTCCCTCCCGTTCCTGGAGACCGTCCGCCAGGTCCGCCACGAAGTCGGCCGCGACAACGTCTTCGTCGTCCACATCTCGCTGCTGCCCTACATCGGCCCCTCCGGCGAGCTGAAGACCAAGCCCACCCAGCACTCGGTCGCCGCCCTGCGCAACATCGGCATCCAGCCCGACGCGATCGTCCTGCGCGCCGACCGCGAGGTCCCCACCTCCATCAAACGCAAGATCTCCCTGATGTGCGACGTCGACGAAGCCGCCGTCGTCGCCGCGATCGACGCCAAGTCGATCTACGACATCCCCAAGGTCCTGCACACCGAAGGCCTCGACGCCTACGTCGTCCGCAAGCTCGACCTGCCCTTCCGCGACGTCAACTGGACCGTGTGGGAAGACCTCCTGGACCGCGTCCACAACCCCGACCACGAAGTCACCGTCGCCCTCGTCGGCAAGTACATCGACCTCCCCGACGCCTACCTGTCGGTCACCGAGGCCCTGCGCGCCGGCGGCTTCGCCAACCGCGCCCGCGTCCACGTCAAGTGGGTCACCTCCGACGACTGCAAGACCCCCGCCGGAGCCGCCACCGCCCTCGCCGACGCCGACGCGATCTGCGTCCCCGGCGGCTTCGGCGACCGCGGCGTCAACGGCAAGGTCGGCGCGATCACCTACGCCCGCGAGAACCGCGTCCCCCTCCTGGGACTCTGCCTCGGCCTGCAGTGCGTCGTCATCGAGGCCGCCCGCAACCTCGCCGGGATCACCGACGCCAACTCCACCGAGTTCGACGCCTCCACCCCCCACCCCGTCATCTCCACCATGGAAGAACAACTCGCCTTCGTCGAAGGCGCCGGCGACCTCGGCGGCACCATGCGCCTGGGCATGTACCCCGCCAAACTCGCCGAGGGCTCCCTGGTCCGCGAGGCCTACGGAGACCAGCCCTACGTCGACGAACGCCACCGCCACCGCTACGAGGTCAACAACGCCTACCGCAGCGAACTCGAACAGAAGGCCGGCCTCGTCTTCTCCGGCACCTCCCCCGACAACACACTCGTCGAATACGTCGAATACCCCCGCGACGTCCACCCCTACCTCGTCGCCACCCAGGCCCACCCCGAACTCCGCTCCCGCCCCACCCGCCCCCACCCCCTCTTCACCGGCCTCGTCAAGGCGGCGGTGGCGTACCGGAGCGGCGCGGCGGGGGCGGGCTCCGGCCACTGTGCGGGCGCCGACGGCCCGTAACGGCAGTCACGCGAGGGACGCGGCCGGACAGGGCGGACGCGGGACACGTCCACATGCGCACGAAGTGGTCGTGATCGCACATATCCGGGCGGGCAGATCTGGCGCCAGGACACCTGTCGGGCGGGCCGGGAGCCTTGTAGAAATTGATCCATTGGCCCGAACGGCCGGCGCGGTTGCGCTTCGTGATGCACAGGAGAACCACCGTGGACGCCGAAGACCGCCGACGCCGCATCATCGATCTCGCTCGCGGCACCGGATCGGTGGACGTCGGCGGCCTCTCCGGGCAGTTCGGCGTGGCCCGGGAGACGATCCGCCGCGACCTGCGCCTCCTGGAGGACCACGGCCTGGTCCGGCGCACGCACGGCGGCGCGTATCCGGTGGAGAGCCCGGGGTACGAGACGACGCTGGCCTTCCGGACCACCATGCACGTCCACGAGAAGAAGCGGATCGCGGCGGCCGCGGTCGAACTCGTCGGCGCCGCCGAGACGGTCTTCATCGACGAGGGCTTCACCCCCCAGCTCATCGCCCAGGCGCTGCCCCGCGACCGGCCGCTGACCGTGGTGACCGCGTCCCTCGGCACCGCCAGCGCCCTGGCCTCCGTCGATTCCACGACCGTGCTGCTGCTCGGCGGCCGGGTGCGCGGCGGCACCTTGGCCACGGTCGGCCACTGGGCCGCCCACATGCTGTCGGAGTTCGTGATCGACCTCGCGTTCATCGGCGCCAACGGCATCTCCCGGGAGCACGGCCTGACCACCCCCGACCCGACGGTCAGCGAGGTGAAGGCGCGAGCCCTGCGGATGTCCCGGCGCCGGGTGTTCGTCGGTGTGCACACCAAGTTCGGAGCGGGCAGCTTCTGCCGGTTCGCCGAGGTGTCCGACTTCGAGACCATCGTCACCGACACGGCCCTCCCCCAGTCCGAGGCCCACGGCTACGCCCTCCTGGGCCCCCAGGTCATCCGGGTGTGACCGTCGTCGCCCCGGTCCGGCCGGGTGCGGCGGACCGCGTGGCCGCCCCGGTCCCGGCGAAGTCGGAGGCGCCGCCCGCGGGCAGGGCGAGGGGGTTCCAGTAGTCGCGGTAGTGGACGATCAGGCCGTTCCTGACCGTCACCACGGCGATGTACGTCATGGCGAAGGGGTCGCCGGTACGCACCAGGCGGCCCGTTCCGTGCATTTCGACCACGATGGTCTCCGGCCGGGCGGTGTGGTGGATCCGTACCGAGGAGAAGGCGTGCAGGTCGATGTGGTCGGGGTAGCCGCGCATGTAGGCGGCGACGGCCGCCTTGCCGTCGAGGCGCGCGGGCCAGCCCTCGGGGGCGAACGGGAACTCGAAGACCCCTTCGTCGTCCCACAGGTCGATCCAGGCCGCGATGTCCTTGTCCAACAGCAGGCGCAGGCCGCGGCGGTAGACGCTCGCGGGTGTCGCGTTCGGTGCCATGAGTGCTCCGCTCCACAGAATACGGACCTTCGGTCCGCTTGTGGAAACGATACGGACCTTCGGTCCGTTCAACAAACCGCGCTCCGCGGCGCGGTGCCGGCCGACCCGCCAGGTGCCGGCCGGCACCGCGCCGCCCCCGTGTCAGAAAGCGAAGACGGCGTTCCCGTTCAGGGTCGCGGACATGGCGCAGGAGTTGGAGAAGGTGTGCGTCCACGCCACGCGGGCGCCCTGCCACACGCCGTCCGCGGTGACGGTCACGGGGGCGTAGTGCATCGGACACGCCCGGTCGGAGTCCGGGGTGGCCAGCAGTCGGTCGAACGAGCCCCCGGTGGAGCTCAGCGCGGCGCAGGCGGCCTGCGGGCTGGGGTGCGTTCCCTGGGCGGTCGGCGCGCAGCTGAGGGTGGACGCCCGTACGACGGTCGCCGCACCGGCGTCCCCCTGCGCGACGGTGAAGACCATGGCGGACGGCGCGTACAGGCTCGCGGGCCGGGCCTCCGCCATGCCGGTGGCGCCGGCCAGGCAGAGGAGGGCAGCGGCGGAGACAGCAGCGATGCGGTGACGCACGACAGACTCGCTTTCGATTCTCAGGTTGGGCGCGGCGATTGGTTTCACCATCGCGCCTTGACGTCCCCAACCATGGAGGATCTGAAGGGTTGTTGCACATCGATGGCCGTTTTACGGACACTCCGTTCGCATATCGGAGACCGAATGGTCGTTCGGGCAGCTCACGGGGGGTGCGCTCCCTGCGTAGCGGACCGGGAACACGGGGTGACGGCGAAGGTGACGTGCTTCCCGAGCCCTTCTGACCTGCTGTCGGTCACGCGCGGTTCACCGGACGGCCATCCAGCTTGGCCGGATAGCGCGCGGAACCGCGCGCGGGGGCAGCGTCGCGACGGGGAGCGCCACGGCAGCACCGCGCTCCGCACGGCCCTCGGGCGGGGCCGTACGGAGCGCGGTGGGTGGCGGGCGGGTTACGCGGGGGTCGCGGTCGCGCAGTCCGGGTGGCCCCAGCGCTTGCCGTTGTTGGTGATGGACTCGCCGGCCGCGTACGTCCTGCCGCACGGGCAGGTGCCGGGGAACTTGGCCTTGATGGCCCGCTGCCCGCGGGTCGGCGCCGCTCCCGCGCCGGCCGCGCCCGCGGTGGTCCTGCGCCCGGACGCACCGGCCTTGCCGCGCGCGGGCGTGCTGCGGGCGGGGGCGGGCTGCGGCATGTCCGCGTCCCCGAGGGCGGTGCCGGCGGCCCGCTGCGAGAGCGCGGCGTCGCTGGCGGCCTGGTCGGCGATGGCGTTGAGGTGGTCGCCGTCCTCGCGGTGGGCGGGGACGTAGCGGAAGGTCACGTCGCGCTCCGCGAGCAGCAGGTCGATGCGCTCGACGAGTTCGCGGTTGGCGACGGGCTGCCCGGAGGAGGTCTTCCACCCGTTGCGCTTCCAGGCCGGGAGCCACTGCGTCACGGCCTTCATGGCGTACTGCGAGTCCATGCGCACCTCGACGGAGGTACCCGGGTCGAGGGCTTCCAGCAGCCGCTGGAGCGCGGTCAGTTCCCCGACGTTGTTGGTGGCCCGGCCGAGCGGGCCGGCCTCCCAGCGCTCGGGGGTCCCTGCGGCGTCGGCGATGACCCAGGCCCATGCGGCGGGGCCGGGGTTCCCCTTGGCCGCTCCGTCACAGGCGGCGATGATGCGATCAGACATCCCCCGATCATGCCCCATCCGCGGAGCCGGACGCGCCCGGCCGCCGGGCGGTGCCGAAGCGCTCTGCCGGGCCCGGGACGCCGCCGACGGCTCAGGGCTCGATCAGGCCGACGCGGATCGCGTAGCGGGTCAGCTCCAGGCGGTCGCGCATGCCCAGTTTGCGGAGCAGGTTGGCCCGGTGGCGTTCCACCGTCTTGGCGCTGATCACGAGGATCTCGGCGATCTCCTTCGACGAGTGGCCCTCGGCGACGAGCTTGAGGATCTCCTCCTCCCGCTCGGTGATGGCCCGTGCGGGCAGCGGCTCCCCGTGCCGGGCGCGGTCCAGGTAGTTGCGGATGAGGGTGGTCTCGGCGCCGGGGTAGATGAAAGGTTCGTCGCGGATGGCGGCGCGGCAGGCCTCGACGAGGTCGCGGTCGGCGACGGACTTGAGCACGTAGCCGGCGGCTCCGGCCTTCAGCGCCTCGAAGAAGTACTGCTCGTTGTCGTACATGGTCAGGATGAGGATGCGCAGGCCGGGCCGGAGCCGGGAGAGCTCCCGGGCCGCCTGGAGGCCGGTCAGCCGGGGCATGGCGACGTCCAGCACGGCCAGGTCCACGTCCTGCGTACGGGCGAGGGCGACGGCCTCCGCGCCGTCGCCCGCCTCGGCGACCACGGTGAGGTCCGGTTCGGCGTCGAGGATGAGCCTGACCCCGCGCCGCACGAGGGCGTGGTCGTCGGCGAGCAGCACGCGCGTCGGCGGCCGCGGGGTGGTCGTCACCGGTCACCCCCGGTGGGTCGGGCGGCGGGTACGTCCATGCGGACGTCGGTACCGGGCCGCGGGTCCCCTGACGCGCCGCCGGCCGCGGGGCCGACGGTCAGCTCGGCGCCGATCAGCAGGGCGCGTTCGCGCATGCCCTGGATGCCCGCCCCCTCGGGGGCCCCGCCGATGCCGCGGCCGTCGTCCCGTACCAGCAGCCGCACCGCCCCGTCGGGCCGGTGGGAGAGGCGCAGTTCGACCTCGGCGGCTCCCGCGTGGCGGGCGGCGTTGGTCAGGGCCTCCTGCGCGACCCGGTAGAGGACCAGCTCGGCGGCATCGTCGAGCGCGGGCAGCCCGGGGGCGAGCACGTGGCGGACGGTCAGCGACCCGGTGGTGAACTCGGCGGCCAAGGCGCGCAGCGCGCTGTGCAGGCCGAGCTCCTCCAGGAGGCCGGGGCGCAGCCGGCGGGCGATGCGGCGGATCTCGTCGAGGCTCGCGCGCGTGGTCTCCTGGGCCTGGTGGAGGTCCTCGCGCAGTTCCTCCGGCGCCCGGTCGGCGGCGTACTTGAGCTGGAGCAGCACGGCGGTGAGGGTCTGGCCGACCTCGTCGTGCAGTTCCCGGGCGATGCGCTGCCGTTCGGCCTCCTGGGCGGAGAGGGCGCGGGCGCTGCTGGTGGCCCGTTCCGCCTCCAGCCGGGCGAGCATGGCGTTGAACGAGGTGGTGAGCTCGGCCATCTCCCCGGCGCCGGCGATCGGCGCGGCCCCGCTGCCCGGACGCAGCAGGTCGACGGCGGTCATCGCGCGGCTGAGCCGGGCCAGGGGGGCGAGGCCGATGCGGAGCAGGGCGGCGTTCGCGACGAGCATGGCGGCGAGGCCGGCGAGGAGGACCACGGCCTCGCCGAACAGCACGGGGGTGGAGACGGTGACGGGCCCGAAGAACAGCAGGACGGCCACGACGAGGACGGCGGCGTTGAGGAGGAAGATCCGCCAGTACAGCGACATCGACCGCGCCCTCCCGTGTTCCGTGTGTGCCGGGGCCGTGACCTGCGGCGGGACCTGGCCCCCGGCCCACCTTGCCGGTCCCGCCGGTTCTTGTCCATCCGTGCCGACACCCATATCCCGCCTCCGCTCCGACCTGGCACGATGGGCCGGCGCGCGGGGCGGAGAACCTGCCCGTGCCCGGCCCCCGCGCCGCACCACCACCCACCAGATCGAGAGGGGGACAGAGCTGTGCCTGCTCCACGGATGAGCACCACACCGCTGCCCGGCATCGGTGTCCAGTACGACCTCACCACCCGCGAACACCGCCACCTGTCGGTGGTCGCGCACCGCGACGGCACCCGCACCGTCAACGTCTACCGCAACGACGACCCCGACGCCTGCGCGCAGTCGCTGCACCTGACGGGCGCCGAGACGGCCTCGCTGATCGACGCGCTGATGCCCGCGCACCACAGCCCGAACGTCCTGCACACCACCGACCTCGGTCTGGTGGCCGAGCGGATCGAACTGTCCGCGCACTCCCACTGGAACGGCCGGCTGCTCGGCGAGACCTGCATGCGGACCGAGACGGGGGTGTCGATCGTGGCCGTGCTGCGCCGCGCCGAGGCCCGCCCCTCCCCCGCGCCGGACTTCCGGCTCGCGGGCGGGGACACCCTCATCGTGATCGGCACCCGCGAGGGCGTCGACGCGGCGGCCGTGATACTCGGACGGGAGTGACGCCGGTGCACTCCGCTGTCTTCCTGATCGAGTTCGGCGCGATCATCCTCGGCCTGGGCCTGCTGGGCAGGCTCGCCGGCCGCTTCCACTTCTCCCCCATCCCGCTGTACCTGCTGGCCGGGCTCGCCTTCGGCACGGGCGGGCTGCTGCCGCTCGGCGCCAGCGAGGAGTTCGTCGCGATCGGCGCCGAGATCGGCGTGATCCTCCTGCTGCTGATGCTGGGGCTGGAGTACACCGCCAGCGACCTGGTCTCCAACCTCAAGACCCAGTACCCGGCCGGGCTCGTCGACTTCGGCCTGAACGCCGTGCCCGGCGCGCTCGCCGCCCTGCTGATGGGCTGGGGGCCGGTGGCGGCCGTGGTGCTGGCCGGCGTCACCTGGATCTCCTCCTCGGGCGTCATCGCGAAGGTCATGGGCGACCTCGGCCGGGTCGGCAACCGCGAGACCCCGGTGATCCTCAGCATCCTGGTCCTCGAAGACCTGGCCATGGCCGTCTACCTGCCGATCGTCACGGCGCTGCTGGCCGGCGTCAGCCTCGCCGCCGGCAGCGCGACCCTGGCCATCGCGCTCGGCGTCGCGGGGGCGGTGCTGTTCGTCGCGGTCCGCTACGGGCGGCTGATCTCCCGGTTCGTCTCCAGCGACGATCCGGAGAAGCTGCTGCTCGTCGTCCTCGGCCTCACCCTGCTCGTGGCCGGGATCGCCCAGCAGCTCCAGGTCTCGGCCGCCGTCGGCGCGTTCCTCGTGGGGATCGCCCTGTCCGGCGAGGTAGCCGAGGGCACGCACACCCTGCTCAGCCCGTTGCGGGACCTGTTCGCGGCCGTGTTCTTCGTCTTCTTCGGCCTGCACACCGACCCCGCCAGCATCCCGCCGGTCCTGCTGCCCGCGCTCGCGCTGGCCGCCGTCACGGCGGGCACGAAGATCGCCACCGGGTACTGGGCCGCGAAGCGGGCCGGCATCGGGGTCAAGGGTCGGTGGCGGGCCGGCGGGACGCTGGTCGCCCGCGGCGAGTTCTCCATCGTCATCGCCGGGCTCGCCGTCACGGCGGGCATCGAGCCGGCGCTGGGACCGCTGGCCACCGCGTACGTCCTCATCCTGGTGGTGGCCGGCCCGCTGACCGCCCGCTACACCGAGCCGCTGGCCGCCTGGATCGGCGCCCGCCGGGCGTCCGGCGCCCCGACGGCCCCGCCGGCCGCTCCGGCGGCCCCCGAGGCCGTCCAGGACCCGGACCCGGCCGTCCGCCCCTGAGCCTCGGCCCCCCCGCCCCGGGGGCGGGCGCACCGGATCCGTCCGGAGCGCCCGCCCCCTTCGCGTGCCGTCGGCGCCCGCCCCGGGACGCGGTGGCGCACCGCGCCCGCGCCCTGCCGCGCGGGCCGGGACCGGGCCCGCCCGCGTGTCCGCACGTCCGGGGTGTGACGCCACTCACCAGACTTCTCGTCGTCCGGTGTAGACCGGACGCGGTGCGGCGGGCGTATGCCCGGTGAGAGGGACACATGGATGCGGGAGTGGATTTTTGACCGTCGAGGAGTTCGAAGAGTTCTACGCGCAGGCGGCGGGGCGGCTGACAGGACAGCTGTACGTGATGCTCGGCGACCACCACGAGGCACAGGACGTGGTGCAGGAGGCGTTCGTCAAGGGGTGGGGCCGGCTGCGCCACCTGGACCGCGAGGGGCGGCCCGAGGCCTGGATCCGTACGGTCGCCTGGCGGCTCGCGGTGAGCCGCTGGCGCGTCCGGCGGCGTACCGCCGACGCCTGGCAGCGCACCGCCCCCGCCGGGCACGTGGACGGGCCGGGCCCCGAGGCGGTGGCCCTGGTGGAGGCGCTGCGGCACCTCCCGCCCAAACAGCGCCGGACCATGGCCCTGCACTACGTCTGCGATCTGACCGTCGAACAGATCGCCGACGAGACCTCCCTCTCCCCCAGCACGGTCAAGACGCACCTCTCCCGGGGGCGGACCGCCCTCGCCCGTCACCTGCAGGACCCGCGCATTGAGGAGGCTCCCGGTGCCTGACTCCCACGACCCGCTGCGGTCCCTGTTCCGGGAGGCGGCCGCGGCCGGACGGTCCGGGGCCGACCTCCCGCCCGTGTCGGTCATCGCCCGGCGCGGCGAGCGGGCGCGGCGGCGCCGGATCGCCGGCTACGGCCTCGCGGCCTGCCTGGTCCTCGGGAGCGCGGGCGCGCTGGTGGCCGGACCGCTGCCGGGGGGCGGCGGGGCTCCGCTGCCCGCGACCTCCCCCTCCGCCCCGTGGCCGCCGCCCTCACCCTCCACGGTGTCGACCCAGGGGCCGCCCGAACCGAGCAGCTCCATGTCCCGCACCCCCCCGCCCGCCGAGACCACCCGCCCGACCGGCAGCACCCTGCCCCCGGTGCCGTCGGGCACGACGACGAACCCGGAGACGTCCCCCACGCCCACGCGGCACGGCCCCGGCTAGGCCGTCTCTTTCGGATCTTGCCGGGCCCGCGACGCCTGGCACCGTGCCTGGCCGCACTGCCGAGGCGACCACGTACGTCCAGTACGCGAGCGCCCCGGCAGCACGCCCAGGCACGGCACCAGACGCCGCGCGCTCGGCCGACAAGATCCGAAAGAGACGACCTAGGCCGACCGGCAGCCCGAGCCCAGCCCCAGCCCCGGGAAGACCACGTCCGTCCGTACCGGCCGTGCAGCGCGCGGACCGGTGGTTCACCGTGCGCCCGGCCGATCAGGAGGTCCACGTGACCGTATCCACCCCGACCAGGCCCGCCGCGGGCCCCACCGGCCCGGCCGCCGTCACGGTCGCCGTCCGACGGCGGCGGCCGGCGCCCCGGCTCGGCCCCGCCGACCGCGAGGTGCTGTGGTTGTACGTGCTGACCCGCATCGGAGTCTGGATCACCGCCGGGGCCGTCACCTGGCTGTTCCCTCCCGACGGCGAGGCCCGCCGGCCCGCCTCGCCCCTCTCGGCGTGGCAGCGGTGGGACTGGTGGCACTACCTGCACATAGCCGAGGACGGCTACTTCCCGGCCGGGGCCGGCCCGTGGACGCCCGGCTGGGACAACCGCGAGGCCTTCTTCCCCGGCTTCCCGCTCGTCCTGCGGGCCGTACACGCCGTCGTCCCGCACTGGGCGGCGGCCGGGGCCCTCGTCTCGTTCGTCGCGGGCGGCGTCGCGGTGGTCGCGCTGGCCCGGATCGCCCGCCGGGCGCTGCCGGTCGCGGACGCGGGCCGCCGTACGGTGCTCTTCTTCCTGCTGTCGCCCTGCGCGGTCTTCCTCGCCGCCGGCTACACCGAGGCGCTGTTCCTCGCCCTGGCCCTGCCGGCCTGGCTCGCGGCGCAGCGCGGGAACTGGGCGGCGGCCGGGGTCCTGACCTGCCTGGCGTGTTCGGTGCGGGTGACCGGCCTGTTCCTGGCCGCCGCGCTCGCGCTGCACTTCGTCCTCGGCGCGCGGGAGCGTGCGCCGTGGCGCTCGGCGCCCTGGCTGGCGCTGCCCGCGCTCGCGCCGCTGCTGTACGGCTGGTACCTGGCGGCGCGGACCGGGGACGCGATGGCCTGGAAGCACGCGCAGGAGCGCGGCTGGTACCGGGACTTCCACACGCCGTGGGAGGCCTGGTCGCACACGTGGGAGGCCGCCTTCGGGCACACGCAGGCCACCGGGTACGCACTGATGTGGCAGGGCGAGCTGCTGGCGATGGTGGTGGGCCTGGTGCTGCTGGTGGTGCTGGTGATCCGGCGGCGGCTGCCCGAGGCGCTGTACCTGGCCCTCACCCTCTGGGCGCTGGGGACCTCGTACTGGTACATGTCGGTGCCCCGCTCCACCCTCCTGTGGTGGCCGCTGTGGATCGCCCTGGCGGAGTGGAGCCTGCGACGGCCGCGCGTGCTGGCCGCGTACCTGTACGTCGCGGGTCCGGTGACCACCGTGGTGGCCGTGACGTTCCTGACCGGCCGCTGGGCCGGCTGACCGGCACGCCGCCACCCGGCCCCGGCCCCGGCCCCGGCACGACGGTGCGGGCGGCGGGCCGGAGCGCGGGCCGGACGGCTACGGCTTGCGGCGGGGCTTGCCGCGCTTGGCGGCGCCGCCCTTGGCCCCCTTGGGGCCGCCGGAGCCGGCCCGCGGGTTCTTGGCGCCGGCCTCGCCGGACCGGCCCGCGGCCTGCTTGCCGCCGCCCGCCGGCTTGCGCTGGGCGCCGCCCGCCTCGGCCCGCTTGCCCTTGGGCTGCGGCGGTGTCGGCGGCCGTCCCCGGGTGCTGTTGACGGTGCGTCCCCGCACGATCCCGATGAACTCCTCCACCAGGTCGGTGGTCTCCTCCTGCGGCCACGACAGGGCCACCCGCGACTCAGGTACGCCGGAGACGGGGCGGTAGGTGAGGTCGCGGCGGTGGTGCAGGCGGGCCAGTGACTGCGGGACGACGAGGACGCCCACCCCGGCCGCCACCAGCTCGACGGCGTCGGCGGTGGTGGCCGGCCGCTCGTTCGCGGGCCGCCCCGGAGGGGCTTGCCAGTCCAGGGTGTCGTCGAGGGGGTGCAGCACCAGCTCGTCGGCCAGGTCCTCGACGGACAGCTCCTCCACCGCCGCGATGACGTGGTCCTTGGGGATCACGACGACCGTGGTCTCGGTGTAGAGGGGGATCGCGCTGAGGTCCGTACGGTCGACCGGCAGGCGGACGAAGCCGGCGTCGGCGCCACCGGCCCGCAGGACGCCGAAGGCTTCGTCGGCGGAGACCGCGACGAGGGCCAGCGGGACGTCGGGCAGCCGCTCGTTCCAGATACGCACCCACTTGGTGGGGGTCACGCCCGGGACGTAGGCGAGCCGGAACGAATGGGGTACTTCCGAGCCTGTCACCCCGCCAGATTACCCGGCGTGGTCAGAGGTAGCGCACACGCTCGATACTCTTGGCACCATGACGTCGCACCAGAGCCCCCAGACGATGAAGCCCGCGACCGCGGCGAAGAAGCTGGGCGTGTACCTCGAGGCCACCCCCGCAGAGTTCCAGGAGGGTGTCGTCTCGCGCACCGAGCTGAGTGCGCTCCAGGCCGACCCGCCCCAGTGGCTGCAGGACCTGCGGCGCAACGGCCCGCACCCCCGCCCCGTGGTCGCCTCGAAGCTGGGCGTCTCCATCGCGGGCCTCGCCCGCGGCGGGGTCACCGAGCCCCTCACCACCGAGCAGATCGAGGCCCTGAAGGACGAGGCCCCGGAGTGGCTGGAGAAGGAGCGGGCCACCCAGGCGGAGGTCCGCAAGGAGACCGTCCGCATCAAGGAGAAGAACGCGGAGCGGGCGGCCAAGGCCGCACAGCAGGACTCCTGACCCCCTCCCGGCCCACCGGCCGGGACGGCGGCACGGTACGGAACGGCCCGAGGGGCGGCCGGAGCTCTCTGCTCCGGCCGCCCCTCTCGCGTACCCGCCGCGGGGCCGGCTCGCGTCGGACGCGGATCAGGGCAGCGGGAGGGCCCGGGCGGTGATCCAGAGCTCGTACCACTCCTCGTGCGTGAGGTCGGGCTCGCGCAGCGCGGCGTCGCGGCAGGCGCGGATCCGGTCGGGCCGGGCGGTGCCGATGACGGGGGCGATGCGCGCGGGGTGGCGCGCCAGCCACCACAGCAGGACGGTCTCGGGCGTCGTGTCCTTCTTGCGGGCCAGGTCGGCCAGCAGCCCCGCGGTGGCCCGTTCGGCGGGGGTCTCCTCGCGGCCGGTGAACCGGCCCTGCGCCAGTGCGCCCCAGGCCTGGAGGCGGATGCCGTGCGCGCGGCAGTGCTCCAGCGTGCCGTGGGGGAAGCCGTTCGCGGTGGCTCCGGAGGTGTTGAGCAGGACGCCGGCCTCCACCCAGTCGCGGCTGTGCAGGCTCATCTCCAGCTGGTTGGCGACCAGCGGCACGTCGAGCCGGGACTGGAGGGCGGCGATCTGCGGTGCGCCCATGTTGGACACGCCGAAGGCGCGCACGAGGCCCTGCCGGTGCAGGGACATCAGCGCGGCCGCGGTGTCGTCGGGGTCGGCGAGGGGGTCGGGGCGGTGCAGCAGCAGCACGTCGATCACGTCGGTGCGCAGCCGGTCCAGGCTCTCCGCCACGCGCCGTTCGATGCTCGCGCCCCGCAGGTCGTACCGGCCCGGGCCGCCGTCCTGGCCGGCCAGGCGGATGCCGCACTTGGTCTGCAGCGTGATCCGCTCCCGCAGTCCGGGCGTCCGCGCGAGCACCTCTCCGAAGACGGCTTCGGCCTTGCCGTGGCGGTAGATGTCGGCGTGGTCGAAGGTGGTGATGCCGCTGTCGAGGGCCGCTTCGACGGCGGCCTCGGCCGCGTCGATGTCGGCCGGTTCGGGGGCACCGGGCTCCCAGCCGCCGCCGAGGCCCATGCATCCGTACAGCACCCGGTCGTCCGTCATGTCCCTCGTCCCGTCCACCGTCACGCTCACGTTCGTGTTCGCCGCCACGCGCCCACCCTAGGGGGTGCCGCGTCGATCGGACCAGGGTCGCCGGAGGTGCGGGCGGGCGTCCGGGGCGCCGGCCGCGGTGTGGATCCGGGGCCACTGGGTGGGCCGTACACTCGGCCCATGGGTCGCACGCGTTCTCCGAGGCAGTGCCTGCACCAGGCCGCCCCGGACGCGCGCCCCGCCGCCGGGGCCGCGACCGCCGTCGAGCCGGCCGCCGCCGACCGCGCCGCCGCGAAGCCCGACAGCCGCCGCGTCGCCCTGCACGGCCACGGCTAGCGGCCCGCGCCTTCTCCGCTCCACGTCACCACAGCAGCTTCCCGGCACGCCGCCGGCGCTGCCGCCTGGCTACGGCCGCACGCCCGGGCCGAGCCCCCTCGAAGGGACCATCGTGAAGCTGAGCGACTTGCTGGCCGGTCAGGAGCACCTCGTCCTCCAGGGCGACCCGGACACGACACTGATCACCGCCGGAACCACCTTCGACGCGGACCGGGTGACACCGGGTGCGCTGTTCATCGCGGTGCCCGGACACCGGGAGGGCGGCCCGGACTCGGTGTCGCCCGCGCTGGCCCGGGGCGCCGCCGCCGTGCTCGTCGACGGCAGGGAACCGGCCCTCCCGCCGTCGGTGTGGCCGCCGGGTGCCTGCGCCGTGCGGGTGCCCGACACGCGGACCGCGGCGGCGGTGGTGACCTCGCGCTACTTCGGCGAGCCGGGGCGGCAGATGGACATGGTGGCGATCACCGGCACCAACGGGAAGACCTCGGTGTCCTACATGGTCGAGTCCGCGCTGCGGATCGCCGAGGGGGCCCGGGTCGGGGTCATCGGGACCGCGGGCAGCAGGATCGGCGACGAGCCGATCCCGATGCCGCGTTCGGTGCTGACCACTCCCGAATCACCGGACCTGCAGTACCTGTTGGGGTACATGCGCGACCGCGGGGCGGGCAGCGTGGTGCTGGAGGCCACCTCGATGGGCCTGCTGACGCACCGGGTGGACCGCACGTTCATCGACGTCGGGGTCTTCACCAACCTGACCCAGGACCACCTGGACGACCACGGGACGATGGCGGACTACCGGGACGCCAAACTGCGGCTCTTCCAGGGACTGTGCCGGCGCGCGGTGGTCAACGCCGACGATCCGGTGGGCGCGTCCGTCGCGGCGCTGATGCCGGGCGCCGTGACCACGTACGCGCTGGACGCACCGGCGGACTACCGGGCCACCGACCTGGCGGTGAGCGCCTCCGGCACCCGGTTCACGCTGCACCACGGCGGGCGCGCGTACGCCGCTTCGATCCCGGTGCCCGGCCGGTTCTCGGTGGCCAACGCCCTGGCCACGGTGGCCGCCTGCCACGTGCTGGGGCACGCGCTGGGCCCGTTGGTGGACGCGCTGGCGCAGATGCCTCCCGTACCGGGCCGCTTCGAGCGCTTCCGGACGCCGTCGGGGACGTCGGTGATCGTGGACTACGCCCACTCCCCGGACTCGTTGGACAAGGTCCTGAGCACGATCCGCGGCTTCGCCCCGGGTCGGGTGATCACGGTCTTCGGTTGCGGCGGGGACCGCGACACCACCAAGCGGGCCGAGATGGGCCGGATCGCCGGTACCCATTCCGACCTCTGCGTGCTGACCTCGGACAACCCCCGCACCGAGGACCCGGAGGCCATCCTCGACGAGATCGCGCCGGGTCTGGCGGCGGTCGGCGCCGCCTACCACCGGTGCGCGGACCGGCGTAGGGCGATCGGCTTCGCGCTGTCCGACGCGGGACCGGACGACACCGTCCTGATCGCGGGCAAGGGCAGCGAGCCGCACCAGATCGTCGGCGAGGAGCTGCTGCCCTTCAGCGACATGGCCACGGTGCGGGAGCTGTCCCTGCCGTAGGGCGGGTCCGCACCGGGCGCGGGCGTCCGGTGCTCAGCGGCCGCGTCGGCTGCCGAAGACGGTGAGGCCGAGGTCCCTCATCGCGGCCTCGGCCCGCTCCGCGTCCAGGCCCTGGTCGATGGCTTCGAGGGCGGCGGCCGCCGACACCTGCACGGGGTGCGGCAGTCCGTCGTGGGCGGCGACCCGGTAGGCCAGGTCGCGACGGGCCCGGCGCTCCTGCCCGCTCACCCCGTCGGGGGTGAGCGGGAAGACCGCCGCCCGGTACGTGGCGACGCAGACGAGGACGCCGTCGGCGAGGCCCTCCGCGTAGCCGTCGCCCCGGGCCGCCGCGGCGGCCCGGGAGGGACGGGGCCCGGGTGCGGGCGCGCGCCCGGGGTCCGGCCGGAGCAGGGTGAGGACGTGGCGGCGGGAGGACAGCGCGCCCGCCCCCGCGCCCAGTCCGGCCACCCCCGCGAGGAGGAGGGCCGTCGACCGGCCGGACAGCAGGAGGCCGAGGCAGGCCCCCGCGACCGTCCCGCACGACACCAGGACGAAGGTGATCATCAGGTGGATGCGTGCGGCGGGCCGGGGCGTCATGCCCAGCAGTATGCACAGGGCGGTACGGGCGGTCGGCCGCCGGTGGGCACGGGACCGGGGAGCAGGCCGGCGGCGCCGACCCGGTGCAGGTGGATGACGATGTCGTACGAACGGCCGAGCGCGACCGGGTAGTCCGTGCCGGGCCCGGGGTAGGCGGTGCCGATGCTCCGGGTGCTGCGGGCCGTGTCGAGCCAGCCGCGGGCGGCCGGGGACACGGTGCGCAGGTCCACCGCGTAGTCGCGGTGGCGGACCCGGTCCAGGGCGTGTTCGTTGCTGCCGGGCTGCGCGGGGCCGACGGTGAAGGTGCGGACCGTGCCGTCGTCGCCGGTGGCGTTGAAGGAGCCCCGGTCGAAGCTGGTGCCGAGGCTGACGTAGTGGCTTCCCAGCCGGTCGCGCAGGAAGGTGCCCTGGATCCTGGGGTAGTTCCGCGGGTCGGGGGTCTCCAGGGCGATGTGCGCGTTGTGGGCGGAGAGCAGCACCTTGTCCCCGGTGTGCTCCTGCCACCAGGCGACGTTGTCCGCCATGATCTGGTCCCGGTAGCGCATGGCGGGGCCGATCTGCCCCGGGTCGTCGAAGTCGAAGGCGTAGCCCCGGGCCGTCTGGTCGATGGCGGTGGCGTGCTGCACGGCCCAGGCGTGGGCCTGCGGGCCGGTGCCGGGGGCGGGCCGCTGCTGCCGGAGGAGGTCGAGGGCGCGTCCGGTCCGGTCGGCGGTTTCCCGGCGTTCGGCGAGCGGCCGGAGCATGTACGCGTTCATGAAGGTGTCGACGCTCGTCGTGGGGCGCAGGCCGCGGTAGAGCTCGGTGAAGCGCGCCAGCAGCTCCGGGCGGGCGGTGGCCACGTAGTCGGTCACCTTGTCGTAGAGGCCCGGACCGGCGTAGCCGAAGTCGTCGCCGAGGAACTGCACGGGGTCGTCGGGGTGCCGGAGGTTGCGGGCGCGCATCCACCGGAGCAGGTCCAGGTACTCGGTGTTGTTCCACCACGCGTAACTGTTCTGGAACTCCTCCCGCATGATGGTCAGCGGGTCGCCCGTGCCGTGCAGCACGTACGCGTTGAGTCGCAGTCCGGAGCTCCAGCTCCCTTCCAGGGCGAAGCTGCGGAAGCCCTTCTCCTCGACGAGGTAGCGGAAGACCCGCTGCTTCATGGCGAAGAACTCGTGGGAGCTGTGGGTGGCTTCGCCCATGCCGACGACCCGGGCGTCGCCCACCATCCGGCCGACGGGGCGCAGGTCGTCCGGGTCGGCCCGCGGGTCGGTCGTGCGCAGCGGGTGCGCGGCGCGTTCGAGCGCGGCCACCGGGGCGGGCGCAGACGCGGGTGGCGGTGCGGGGGGCTGCGCGGCCGAAGCGGGCGCGGCGGCGAGGACCGTCGCGAGGGAGAGGAGCAGGGCCGTGAGTGTGGGGCGGTGCGGTCGCATGCCCCCACCCTTCCTGGCGGCGGGGTGCGGGCGGGATACGGACCGCCCCCGTCCTGGCCGGGGGTCAGCCCCCGTGACGCGCCCGCCGGGTCGTCGCCCCGTCCTGCGGATGCTCCGGGGGACCGACCGGCTCCGCGCACTCCACGGTGCCGTTGCGGCGGGCCCGTTTCGGCGGCGGGCACCGTGAGGTGGCCCCTCGCGGCCGTGCGTACGCCCCTGTACGCGCGGACGGCGGCGCACCCGATCCGATCGTCTGAACGAATCGATCCTCGCGTGCCTCTTGAGCGTCAATTCGCACACGTGCTAGAACCGTTCAGCGGGACGTCCCCCACCCCGCCCCCGCGTGACGCCGCCTCGGATCCGCGCGGTCGCCTCCCGCCGCGCGCCACCCCGCACGCGCCGCGTGGCGCGGCCGGCCGCACGGCGAGCCGGTGCGCGCCCAGCCCTGGAGGCTCCGTGCCCGTCCCCCGGTCCCGCCGCTCCGTCCTCCTCCTCTCCGCCGCCCTCCTGTCCCTGCCGGCCGGCCGCGCCGCGGCCGCTCCCGCGGCTCGCGCGGGTGACGCGTACGACGCCCTGCGCGGGGCGTGGCGGGAGCTGCTGCTGGGCAGCGGATTCCAGCCGTCCGAAGCGCCGTTCGCCGGGAAGCTGGCGCTGCTGGGCAACCGGGCCGCCGCGCACCGCTCCACCCTGGCCGCCGCGAACGGCTCGCTCTGGCCGGACCTGCCCCTGACCGCGTCGGCCTCGATCACGGGCAGCCACACCCGGCTGGCCACCATGGCGCAGGCGTACGCCCAGCCCGGTACGGGCCTGACCGGCGATCCGGGCGTCGCCGACGCCGTGCTGGCCGGTCTCGGCCACCTCCACGACCAGGTGTACAACGCCGCGACGAGCCCGTTCGGCAACTGGTGGGACTTCCAGATCGGCTCCCCCCAGGCCCTGTTGGACACCGTGACCGTCCTGTACGACCGGCTGCCCGCCGCCCGGCTCGCCGACCACCTGGCCGCCGTCGACCGGTTCGTCCCGGACTCCTGCGTCGGCAGCTACACCGGCACCAGTACGGGCGCCAACCGGGTGGACCTGTGCCGCTCGCTCGCCCTGCGCGGGATCCTCGGCAAGGACCCCGCCAAGATCGCGCTGGCCCGCGACGCCCTCTCCCCCGTCTTCCCCTTCGTCACCTCGGGCGACGGCTTCTACGCGGACGGGTCCTTCGTCCAGCACACCTGGCTGCCCTACACCGGCTCGTACGGAGCGGTGCTGCTCGGCGGCCTCGCCGGGCTGCTCGCACTGCTGGACGGATCGGCGTGGGCCGTCACCGACCCGGCCCGGCAGCTCGTCCACGACTCCGTGGAGCGGTCGTTCGCCCCGTTCCTCCACAACGGCCTGATGATGGACGCCGTCTCGGGCCGTTCCACCAGCCGCGGCGATCCGCGGACCACCCCGCTCGGCTTCCAGGGCGGCGACCACGGCCGCGGCCACGGCGTCCTCGCCTCGGTGGCCCTGCTCGGCACCGCCGCGAGCGCCGCCGAGAACCGGCGCTGGCGCGCCCTGGTCAAGGGCTGGATGCAGCGGGACCACTACAGCCCGGTGCTCGACGACACCGACCTCACCGTGCCGGCATTGGCCCTCCTCAAGGCCGTACGGGACGACCCCGCGGTCGTCGCGGCCCCCGGACCCACCGGCCACCGGCTCTTCCCCGCCATGGACCGGGCCGTGCACCGGCGCCCCGGGTGGGCGGCGTCCCTCGGCATGGCCTCGGAGCGGACGGCCTTCTACGAGACGGGCAACGGCGAGAACCTGCGCGGCTGGCACACCGGCGCCGGCATGCTCCAGTGGTGGGGCGACACCTTCGCCAACGGGCAGTACACGGACGCCTTCTGGCCGACCGTCGACCCCTACCGGCTGCCGGGCACCACCGTCTCCCGCAAGCCCCTCGCCGATGCCGAGGGGGGCGCGTGGGCACTGCCCCGGCCGGACGCGAGCTGGGTCGGCGGGGCCACGGACGGGGAGTACGCGGCCGTGGGACAGTCCGTGCGCGGCCTCTCCAGCACGCTGTCCGCGAAGAAGTCCTGGTTCTGCCTGGCCGATTCGATCGTCTGCCTCGCGGGCGCGGTCCGCTCCGCGGACGGGGCCGCGGTCGAGACCGTGGTCGACAACCGCAACCTCGGCGCGGCCGGCGCCCACGCCCTCACCGTCGACGGCACGGACCGGCCCACCGACCTCGGCTGGTCGGCCACCCTGCCGGGCACCCGCTGGGCCCGGATCGCGGGCCACGCCGGCTACGTGTTCCCGGGCGGCGCGACCGTGCGGGCGCTGCGCGAGGCGCGGACCGGCTCGTGGCGCGACATCAACACCGGCGGCAGTGCCCGGCCGATCACCCGGCGCTACCTGACGCTCTGGTTCGACCACGGCGCCGACCCGGCCGGCGCCGCCTGCTCCCACGTCCTGATGCCCGGGGCCACGGCCGCGGAGACCGCCGCCCGGGCCGCGGACGCCGGATGGGTCGCCGTGCTGGCGAACGACGGCGACCGGCAGGGCGTGGCCGTGCCGTCCCTCGGGGTCACCGCCGTGAACTTCTGGGTCGCCGGTACGGCCGGCGCCCTGGCCGCCGACGCTCCGGCCTGCGTCCTGGTCCGGAAGCACGGCGACGGCACGGCGACCCTGTGCGTCGCGGACCCGATGCGGGCCCGGACCGGCCTGACGGTCACGTGGCGCCGTCCCGTGGCCGCGGTGCTCGACCGGCCGGAAACCGTCACCTCCGCCACCACCGGCTCTGCGCTGACCCTCGTCTTCGGGGACCTCACCGGGCGGGCCGGAGCCACCCAGCGGGTCCGGGTGGCGCTGGCCTGACCGGGGCGGGGACGGACGGGGCGGGGAGCGGGCCGGGTCAGGCCGTGCGGGCGAGGTCCTCGCGGTGGACCGGGTGGGCGAAGGGCAGGCCCGTCGCGTAGCGGGCGATCTCCTCGACGGCCGAGTCGGCCATGCGGTGGAGCTCGTTGCCCAGCGACCCCGCGACGTGCGGGGTGAGGAACACGTTGGGCAGGTCGTACAGGGGGGATCCGGCCGGGAGCACCTCGGGCTCGGTGACGTCGATGACCGCCCGCAGCCGGCCCGAGGCCAGCTCCTCGGTGACCGCGGCGGTGTCGACCAGCGAACCGCGCGCCGTGTTGATGAGGGTGGCGCCGTCGCGCATCAGGGCCAGCCGCCCGCGGTCGATCATCGCCCGGGTCTCGGGCAGCGCCGGCGCGTGCAGGCTGACCACGTCGGAGACCCGGCAGAGTTCGTCGAGTCCGACCCGGCGCGCGCCGAGTTCCCGCGCCGCGCCGTCCGTCACGTACGGGTCGTACAGGACGCGTTCGAGGTCGTACGGGCCCAGCAGTTCGAGCACCCTGCGGCCGATGCGCGAGGCGCCCACGATGCCGACGGTCCGGCGGTAGTTGCCGGCGTGGCCGTAGCGCAGGTGCCAGTCGTGCGGCCGGTCGCGGACGGCGCGGTACTCCTCGCGGAGCTGGAGCACCCGCTTGTTGGAGAGCAGCACCATGGCGACGGTGTACTCGGCCACGGGCAGGGAGTTGGCCAGGGCCGCGGAGGAGACGGTGATGCCGCGCTCCCAGCAGGCCGCGGTGACGAGCTGCTTGACGGACCCGGCGGCGTGCACGACGGCCCGCAGGCGCGGCGCGGCCGCGAGCGCGCGGGCGTCGAGGGGAGGGGCTCCCCAGCAGGTCAGCAGCACCTCGGCCCGGGCCAGGGCGGCCGTCACCCGGGGGCTGTGGAAGTCGTCGGCGACGAGTTCCGGGTCCACGTCGGCCACCCGGAGCAGCCGAGCGCGGGTGGCCTCGTCCAGCAGGCGCGGACGGAGTTCGGGGGCCATGGCGAGCAGGGTGCGCGGGCGGCGACCGGACATCGGGGCTCCTTGCGGCTGAGGGGGCCGCGCCGACTCTATGGAGCGGGATTCCGAGCGTCAAGATCAGTCAATCGAAAAGCTCCATTCGCTCGAAACGATCGGCCCAGGAGCCGACGATCGCCCAAGGAGCCGTCGGCCCCGCTGCGGGCCGGTCAGCCGACGCGGGGGGCCTGGGCGACGTTGCCGTGCGCGTCGACGAACACGCGCACCCGGTTCTCCCGGTAGTCCATGGTGACGAAACTCCCGGCGGGGAGGACCGGCACCTCGGTGCCGGGGCGGGCGCGGAGTATCGCCGCCACCGCCTCGTCCGCCGCACACCCCACCAGCTCGGGCCACTGCTCGGCCATCACGCCGTCCTTCCCACTCGGTTCGCCGGGCGGCGGCGACCGCCGCCACCCGTACGTTCTCGCGTTCCCCCGCGCAGCCCTCCTGCCCCGGTGCGGCCCGGCTACGCGGACGGCCGCACCGCGGGCCCGGACCTCCGGCGGCCCGGACCTACAGCAGCCCGGCGCGGGCCGCGGCGTACAGGCCGACGACCGCGGCCAGGGCGGCCGCGACCAGCCAGGACGACAGGCCCGTGTGCCGGCCGCCGCGCCCGGCGGCGCGGGGGCGGGAGGACCGCCCCGGGGCCGGGTCCTCGGCGGTCTCGGCCAGCAGTCTGCGGCAGACCGCCGCGAGCTCGGTCGTACCGGCGGACAGGCTGGCCACCGCCTCCGAGCGGGCCGGAGCCGTGGTGCCGCCGTCGAGCAGCCGGCCGGCCCGCAGCAGCACCTGGTCGCGCCCGGCGCCGGCGGACAGGCTGATCCAGCGGCGGACGTGTTCGCCCCGGATGACGACGCCGCCCGCCCGGTCCCGGTAGACGGTGTGCTCCCGCCACAGCACGTCCGCCAACTCGTCTGCGGCCCCCCGCAGTTCCGTACTCATCCCCGGTCCCCCGCCTCACGTCGATCGAACAGACAGGCGACTGTAGCGCCGGGCCGCCGCAGGGCCGAAACCGGACCCCGGGAGAGTCCACCCACCGGACGCGCACCGCACGCACACCGGGTGCCCGCGGCCCCGCCGCACGCGCGTACGTTCCCTCCCGGACGGCGCGGAGCGAGCCTCGTACGGCCGCCCCGAGCGCTCCGCCCCCGGCCGCCCCGTCACCCGGGACCCGCCGGTCGGCCGCCGGTCGGCCGCGGGGCGGCCGCGGGGCGGCCGTGCGGCGGGACGACGCGCGTCAGGACGGGACGGGGCCGGCCGCGGGGGCGGGGACGCGGAAGGTGGACGGGTCGGGGTACGTCGCCTTCTCGGCCCGCAGCACCGCCTCGACCTCCGCGGTGAACGCGGCCCCGAAGAGCTCCACCTCCAACAGGAGCCGCAGCCCGCGCAGGGTCGGGTCGAGCAGCGGGCGGCCCATCCGGGAGCCGCCGCCGGAGATGCCGGCGAACCCCTGTCGGGCGGCCTCCAGGCGGGCCCCCGCGCGGTCGTCCAGGCCGGCCGTCGCGTAGCCGACGGTCACGGCGAGCTCGGCGAGGAACCGGCGGGCGCCGAGGGCCATCTCCTCGGCGCCCTGGAGGGTCTGGATCGAGCCACCCGCCACCATGAAGTCCTCGCCGGTCCGCCTGGGGCCGCTCGCCCCGTACACGGCGAGTGCCTCCTCGAAGAGCCGACCCGCCCCGTCGACGGCTCTCATCGCCGCCACCAGCTCTTCGATGCCGATCTCGCGCTCCACGCTGCCTCCTGGTCCGGAACTGTGCTGACCCGACCGTAGGAGGCGAAGGCCCGGTACGGAACACCTCTGCGGGGGGCAGATCAGGCAGTTTTCGGCCGAACCCGCCCACCGGGTCCGCCCGAACCGCGCACCACCGGAGCCCGGTTCCCCAACCGCCCACGCCCTCTTGTGGGTTCGGGGCGCGGTCCTAACAATGCACATGACAACCGAAGGATCTTCGGTCGCATCGTCCTCAGAGGGGAACCCCCACATGAAGAAGCCTCTCGCCGGCGCCCTGCTCTCCCTGCTCCTGGTGGGAGCGGCGGGCGCACCCGCCGTCGCCGCGCCGGCCGGTCCGCAGACCCGTTCCGCCCCGGCCGCGGCGGCCGTCACCTACGCCGGCACCGTGGCGCTCAGCAACTGTTCCGGCTCCGTCGTCCGCGCCCCGTCCTCCCAGCCGGGCGACCGCGCCCTGGTCCTGTCCAACGGGCACTGTCTGGAGACCGGCTTCCCGGCGGCCGGCCAGGTCATCAAGGACCAGCCGTCGACCCGTTCGTTCTCCCTGCTCAACCCGGCGGGCTCGAAGGTCGCCACGTTGCGGGCGAGCAAGGTCGCGTACGCGACGATGACCGACACCGACGTCTCGCTCTACCAGCTGGCCACGACGTACGCCCAGATCCAGAGCCAGTACGGGATCTCCGCGCTCACCCTGAACGACGCGCGTCCGGCGCAGGGTTCGGCGATCAAGGTCGTCTCCGGCTACTGGAAGCGGACGTACAGCTGCAACGTCGACGGCTTCGCCTACCGGCTCAAGGAGGGCGCCTGGACCTGGAAGGACTCAGTCCGCTACACCCCGTCGTGCAACACGATCGGCGGCACCTCCGGCTCGCCGGTGATCGACACCACGACCGGCAAGGTCGTGGCGGTCAACAACACGGGCAACGAGGACGGCGGCCGCTGCACGGACAACAACCCGTGCGAGGTGGACGAGGCCGGCAAGGTGACCGTCCGCCAGGGGATCAACTACGCGCAGGAGACGTACACCCTCGTCCCGTGCATAGGCCCCGGCAACGTGATCGACCTGAACCGCGCCGGCTGCGCGCTGCCCAAGCCGTGAGCCGTCCGCGCCGTCCGGCCCCCACCGGCCGGGCGGCGCGGCGCCCACGGGTCCGGCGGGCCGGGCGGACGGGCGGGGCCGGTGCGCGCGGCGCCCGTCGCACCGGCCGGTCCACAAGGCCGGAAAGGGCTTCGGCGAAGCGTGCGGGCATGGATACTCGGTGCATGGCCGAGACCACCATCCCCCCGCGCGCGCCCCGCGTCCACCGCGCCGCGGGCTTCCGGGCGGCGTGAGACCCGTGGAACTGCACATCGACCACCGCTGGCTGCTGGAGCGCCAGGAAGCGCTGTTCAAGGACGTGGAGGTCGCCGACCACTCCGCGCTCGTCGCCGCCGTCGCCCGTCACCGGGTGGACACGCCCAGCCTGCACGTGGACGGACCCGACGCCTACTGGCGGGCGGCGGCCCTGCTGGAGTCGATCGTCCTGCTGCGGCCGCTCCCCGACCACAACGAGTACTTCGCGTACGGGGTCGCCGTCGCCTACGTCGAGGCGTCGGGCTGCGCACTGGACGCCGACTACGACCAGTGGCGCGAACTCATCGCCGACGTCCGCCTGCTGCGCGCCACCGTCTTCGACGTGGCCGACCGGCTCCGCTCCTGGCGGCGCCGGGCCTGAGCCCATTCGGCCGGTGTCAGCGCCGGCGCCGCGCCGCGCACAGCGCGTCGTTGACGAGGCGCACCCCGCGGGAGAGCCGGCCGAGCTGTTCCAGCTCCACCGCGTACATCCGGATGGTGTTCTCGATGACCGACTCGGCCACGCCCAGCCGGGGCAGCTCGGCCCGGCTGGTCTGGAGGGCGACGCGCACCGCGCGCATCTCGTGCTGCAGTTGGAGCTGCACGTGCCGGACGAGGACCGCGGGGTGGCGGTTGAGCGTCAGGTAGCCGCCGTAGCGGGCCGGGAGGAGCTCGCGCAGCCAGCGGGCGGCCGTGCGCTCCCAGTCGTGCGTCCCGGGGGCCTTGACCTGGAGGGGCCAGTCGGGACTGCGCGTGGTGGTGGCCGTCTGGGGCATTCTCGTCACTTCCGAGGGGTGTCGAACTCTGATCGAGAGGTGCTGGTGGGCGGCCTCGGCCCAGGGGTTGACCGAGGCCGCCGGGGCGCCCAGCGGGATCCGTAGGCCTGGACTCGGCGTCCGGCGCGACGTGAGGAGGGGCCGTCGTGCCGGGCGTCTCTTCAGGGGGACGTGGGGTCGCCCTCCTTGGCATCTGGAGGATCCGGAGCGCCGCCGCCAGTAAACATATATACCGTCGAGTAAGCAAGCGTATGAAAAATTTCATACACGTCGATGGCTGAATACCACCCCCGCAACACACCTGGCACGTACACGGCTAGAGGAAGAATCCGTGCTGGTCAGCGACCTGCTCATAGCTTTCGAGCCGCGCCTGCGTCCGCTCCGGATCGGCATCGGCCATGGCTTGAAGAAGGGCGGCGGAGAGCATTCCGGGAGCCGCATACGAATCGAACACGAGGCGCGACCCGGTGCCCGCCGTCAGTGACACGTCCGCTTCGTCCACCAGCGGGCCCAGCGTCGGATCGCTGATCAGCACCACGCGCAGCCCCGTGCTCCGGGCGGCCCGGACGGCCGCCAGGGTCTCCCGGGCGTGCCGCGGCATCGCGAAGGCCAGCACCCAGGTGCCGCCGGCCGCCCGGGACTGGAGCAGGGCGTCGAAGGCGACGCTGCCGCCGCGGGTCACCAGCCGTACGTCGGGGTGGATGCGCCGGGCCGCGTACGCGAAGTACTCCGCGAGGGAGACCGAGATCCGCAGCCCGAGCACGGTCAGGGGCACCGACCCGGCCAGCTCCCGTCCGATGTCGAGGACCTGGTTGGTGTCGGCGAGCAGCCGCCGGACGTTCTCCAGGTTCTCGATCTCGTTGTCCACGGCCGCCTGGAGCTCGTTGCGGCGGATCTGCTCGCGGCTGTCGGGGGCCCCGGCGACCGCGCTCAGCGCGATGGGCTGGAGCACGTCCCGCAGGGCGGGGTAGCCGCTGAATCCGAGGGAGGAGGCGAAGCGCGTCACGGAGGGCTGGCTGACCCCGACCCGCTCCGCGAGCTCCGTGATCGACAGGAAGGCGGCCTCGGTGAGGTGGTCGATCAGGTACTGGGCGATGCGGCGCTGGCCCGGTGAGAGGCGGCGGCCGTCGAAGAGCGCGAGGAGCCGGTCGGCCGGGGGCTTGCCCCGCTCCGGCGACTGGCCGCTCGGCTTGATCGCGGCCGCCTGCGCGCGTGCCTGCTGCCCCGATGACACCGGAGGGCCTCCTTCTCATGTCACTCGCGTTCAAACATAGCTCACGCCCTGTGGTCGGCGGTGCGCCGGACGAGCAGGCGGAGCACGGAGCGCGGGCGCCTGAGCCGCCCCGGCGGGGGCGGGAGGGTCCGGGGGCGGGCGGGGGGAGCGCGGGCGGACGCGGCGGGACCCGCACACCGGGGTGTGCGGGTCCCGTCCGGGCCGCTCGGGTCACTTCGCGGCGGGGTTCTCCCAGCGGTAGAACTCGTGGGCCATGGCGTCCTTCGGGCTGCGCCAGGTCTCCGGGTCGTGCGGGCTGATGTAGGCCGTGAGCCGGTCACTGAGGTCCCGGAACTCGGGGTGCCCGGTCACCTGGGCGATCGCCGGACCGGGCGGACGCTCGGACTCGATCAGGTGCAGGTAGACGTCGCCGAACTGGAACAGGCTGCGGCGCGAGACCCCGACCAGGTGCGGGAGCTCGCCGGCGTCCGAGCCGGCGAACAGGTCGGCGATGTCGGGGGCCGATCCCGGCGCCATGCGGGCGACGATGAGGGCGCGGTGCATCCGTGGTGCTGCCTTTCGCTGCGGAGGCGGGGAGGAGCGGGGCCTGGCGGCCCGGGCCGGTGTCAGGCGCGGCTGGCAGCGGGAGCGGTGCGCTCGCGCTCGCGCTGCTCGATCTTGTCCCGGATGAGGGCCATCTGGACCTTGGAGTTCCGGTTGATGTTGTCGGTCATCCACGCGTCGTCGACCGGCGCCTCGGGCTTCATCGCGAAGTCCTGGGTCCACTTCATCCGCGTGCCGCCGCCGGGCACCTCGTCGTACTGCCAGTGGATGTCCATGTGGGCGAACGGGCCGGTCTCGACGCGGCGGGCGCGCACGGTGCGGGCCGCGCGGTCGGCGGTGCGCTCCGAGACCCAGCTCCACACGGTGCCGTTCTCGTCGGGGTGCATGGTCAGCCGGAACCGGGTGGTGTCCCCGTCCTCCTCCAGGATCTCCAGCGCGGCGTACTCACTGAACAACTGCGGCCAGTTGGGGAGGTCGTTGGTCACGTCCCACACCAGGTCCAGCGGCGCGTTGACGGTGATCTCGTTCTCGGTGTGCCCTGCCATCTCATGCTCCTGTCATCAGGCTGTTGTTGACGAGGTCGAGGAACTCGCCGGGGGTCTTGCAGCGGTCGGCGTCGGTGGGCAGCGCCCGGCCGCGCCGGTTCTCCAGCTCGCCGACGATCCCGAGCAGGCCCAGCGAATCGAGTCCGTACGAGTCGAAGGCGGAATCGGGACGGCGCGCCATCTCGTGCGGGTCCACCGTGATGCCGGCGGTCTTCATCAAGGCCGCCAGTTCTTCCATGGTCAGTCGGTCGGACATGGTGGCGTCTGCCTTCCTGTGAGGGGACTGCTCTGGACTGCTCCGGCCCGTCACACCCCCGCCGCGGGGCCCTTGCGCAGGACGAGCGCGGAGTTCGAGCCCATCCGGCCGCGGCTGAGGACCAGCGCGGTGCGCAGCTCCGCCGGGCGGGCGGCGCCGGTCACCACGGCGAGGTCGTGACACACGTCGTAGACGTTCGGGGTCGGCGGGACGATGCCGTGCTCCAGTGCCAGGACCGCGGCCGCGGTGTCGAGGGAGGGCGCCGCGCAGTAGGCCCTGCCGGTGCCCGTCTTGGGGGCCGTGACGGGCACCCTGCGGCCGTGCGCGCCGAGGGCGTCGGCGAGGGCCGCGGCCTCGGCCGCGTCCGCCTCCGGAGTGCCGAGGGCGTCCGCGAAGACCACGTCGATCTCCTCGGGGGCGCAGCCCGCCTCCCGCAGCGCACCGCGGATGGCGTGGGCCAGGCCCTCGCCCGACGGGTCGTGGCGCCGGGTGCCGGTGAAGGTGGCGCCGTGGCCGGCGAGGACGGCGCGCACGGTGGCTCCGCGCGCGACGGCGGCCGCCTCGTCCTCGACGACGAACATCGCGCCGCCCTCGGCCGGGACGTACCCGCAGGCACCGGCGGTGAACGGCCGGTAGGCGCGCTCCGGGTCGTCCAGGGTGCTCAGCCCGTCGTACTCCAGCTGGCAGACGATCGAGTACGGCGCCAGCGGCGCCTCGGTCGCTCCGGCCAGCATCGCGCGGCTGCCCTGGCGGATGCCGCGGGCGGCGTGCGCGAAGGCGTCGAGCCCGCCCGCCTCGTCGCTGGCGACGACCCCGCAGGGGCCCTTCAGACCGCGCCGGATGGAGATCTGGCCGGTGCTCGCGGCGTAGAACCAGGCGATCGACTGGTACGGGCCGACGAAGCGCGGCCCCTGCTCCCACAGGTGCTGGAGCTCGCGCTGGCCGAACTCGCCGCCGCCGGAGCCGGCCGCCGTGACCACGCCGACGGAGAACGGGTCGCCCTCGTAGTCGGCCCGGCCGAGCCGGGCGTCCTCCAGGGCGAGGTCGGCGGCGGCCAGGGCCTGGTGGGTGAACCGGTCCGTCTGGACGAGGAAGCGGTCCTCGACCATGGTGCCGGGGTCGAATCCGCGCACCTCGCCGGCGACGCGCAGCGGCAGGTGCTCGCAGCCCGGCCGCGTGACGCGGTCCAGGACGCTGGTACCGGACTGGGTGGCCTTCCAGAAGGCCTCGGCGCCCAAGCCGTTGGGGGCGACGACTCCGATGCCGGTGATGACCGTACGGCTGCTCACGAGACCTCCTCCTTCGGCCGGCTCATGACCACGGCGGACTGGAACCCGCCGAAGCCGCTGCCGACCGAGAGCACGCTGCGCAGCGTGCGGCTGCGGGCGGTGCGGGGCACGTAGTCGAGATCGCACTCGGGGTCCGGCGTCTCGTAGTTGGCCGTCGGGGGGACCACCTGGTGGGTCATGGCCAGCACGCAGGCGGCGAGTTCGATCGCCCCGATGGCGCCGAGGGAGTGGCCCACCATCGACTTGATGGAGGTCATCGGCGTCTTGTACGCGTGGTCGCCCAGCACCCGCTTGACGGCCGCCGTCTCGTGGCGGTCGTTCTGCTTGGTGCCCGAGCCGTGCGCGTTGACGTAGTCGATGTCGGACGGGGATATGCGGGCCTGGGCGAGGGCCGTCCGGATGGCCCGGGCCATCTCCAGGCCGTCGGCGGTCAGACCGGTCATGTGATGGGCGTTGCCGAAGGTGGCGTAGCCGCCGATCTCGCAGTAGACGGTCGCACCGCGGGCGCGGGCGTGCTCCAGCTCTTCGAGGACGAGCACGGCGCCGCCCTCGCCGAGGACGAACCCGTCGCGGTTCGCGTCGAAGGGACGCGAGGCGTGGGCGGGGTCGTCGTTGTTCGGCGAGGTGGCCTTGATCGCGTCGAAGCAGGCCACGGTGATGGGCGAGACGGGCGAGTCGGAGGCGCCGGCGATGCACACGTCCATCCGGCCCTCCTCGATGGAGTGGACGGCGTACCCGATCGCGTCGAGCCCCGAGGTGCAGCCGGTGGAGACGGTCTGCACCGGTCCGCGCGCACCCGTCTGCTCCGCGACGGCGGAGGCGAGGGTGGCGGGGGTGAACGCCCGGTGCAGGAAGGGGCCGGCCAGCTTGTGGTCGACGTCCCACCAGGAGCCGGACTGGCTCACGGCCACGTAGTCGTGCTCCAGCCGGGTGGTGCCGCCGACGGCGGTGCCGAGGGAGACGCCGGTGCGCCAGGCCGTGTCGGTGGTGAGGTCGAGGCCGGAGTCGCGCAGCGCCTCGCGGGCGGCGACCAGGGCGAACTGGATGTACCGGTCCGCGCGGGCCGCCTCCTCCTCGGTGAGGCCGTTCTCGGCGGGGTCGAAGTCGACCTCCGCGGCTATCCGGGAGCGGAACCCGGTCGGGTCGAAGAGGGTGATGCCGCGGGTCGCGGTCCGGCCGTGGGACAGCAGGTCCCAGAAGGCCGAGACGCCGATGCCGCCGGGGGCGACGACGCCGACCCCGGTCACGGCCACCCGGCGGCGGGTCACGAGACCACCCCGGTACGGTCCGGGGGCTGCTCCCAGGCGGTGCTCTCCGGATGCGGGGCCTCTTCGGTGTCGACGTGGCCGAGCTCCGGGCGCGGGGCGAGCGGACCGAGGTGGAAGACCATCCGGGCCTCGGTGTCGCCGACGTTGCGGAAGCGGTGGCGCACGTTCAGGGGGACCAGGAGACCCTGGTCGGTGCGGAGCGGGTGGGCCTCGCCGTCGAGGTCCACCTCCAGCCGGCCGGCGACGACGTACACGAACTCCTCGGAGTACGGGTGGTAGTGCTCGGCGATCGACTCACCGGGGGCCATGATCGCCATGCCCATGAACCCGCTGGTGGAGCCCACCGAGGTCGGGGTGAGCACCGCCCTGAGGTCGCCGCCGCGCCTGCGGTTGGGCGGCGTCTCGCTGAGGTCCACGATGCGTGGGCGCTGTCTGGTCATGGCGGGTTTCCTCCTGGCGTGTGGGAAGCCTGGGCGGGGCCGGGGTGGGGACCGCAAGGGGGTCAGGAACGGGCGGGGGCCCGGCGGTCGGTGATCAGGTTCATCGTGCGGGGCCCGGCGCCGGTCCGCTCGGCGGGTACGGCCGTCAGGCGGGCGAACTCCTCCGCCCGGCGGGGGTCGCGGGTGCCGAGGGCCGCGTCGAGGTCGGCGTCGGAGTCGAGCGGACCGCGTACGTCGATCAGCCGGACGACGATGTCGTCGCGCTGGAAGATGCTGCTGCTGCGGACGGGTCCGGCCGGGCGGTTGGCCGCGGCCTCGTCCTCTTCGGCGAGGAACCGGGCGAGGGCCTCTCCCAGGCCGGGCTTCGCGGGGTGGAACAGCGCGTGCCGCGTCACGTCCGGGGAGTCCCCCTCCTCGGCGGCGACGTGGTGGACCGCGGGCAGGGCCGCCTTCATGAAGAACAGGCGGGCGGACTCGGGGTCGTTCAGGTTCCGGTCCTGCTCCAGGTAGGGGTTGATGGCCTCCTCGACGGCCCGCACCTCGGGCTGTTCGGAGACGTGGCGCAGCGCCGCCATCAGGTCGCCCTGGACCTCGACCGTCCGCACGACGCGGTTGCCGTGCATGAACAGGGAGGTACGGCAGAGCCGGGTGTGCTCGTCTACCCGGGCCGCGGGCGAGGCGTAGCTCGACAGGATGGCCGCGACCTCCCGCACGCTGTCCGGCCTGACGGTGAAGGTGAGGGCGTGGCGGACGATGCCGGCGCCGAGCCGGGGGGTGGGCTGGAGCCGGGCGGCGACCGGGCGGGCGGCCTGGTCGTAGGCGCGGCCGGTCTCGCGCAGGACGGTGAACTTGAGCGGGCGCATCGCGCGGGCGCAGGCACCGAGCGGCTTCACCTGCTCGGTGTGGTGCTCGCTGTTCACCCAGGCGAGGTACTGCGGGGCGCTCTCCCACTCGCTGGTGATGAGCCACTGCGAGGGGTTCTCGAAGGACTGGCACAGCTGGTCGCTGATGTGTCCCGGAACCGACGCGATGTCGTGGCGGAGCTGCTCGTACGCCTCGAAGAACCGCTGCTGGGCCCCTTCGTGGAGGTCCATCAGCAGGACGACCCGCAGCATGGAGCCGTCGAAGGCGGACTGCGACACCCGCTCGGACACGGTGGTTGTCATCTGTTCACTCCTTCATGAGGGGGTGGAGATCCCTCGCGTACGGACCCCTCGTCCGTCACCGGTGGCGGTCTCCCGGGCCGGCGTCCGCCGCGGGGGCGGCGGCAGGCCGGCGCGTCCCGGGAGGGAGCCGCTGTGGCTCATCGTCGTCCGGGTGCGCACGTACCGCTACATGTCCGGATCAAGTGGGTGACAAGCGGCGAATCGACCGGGCCCGGTGGTCGATCGGGGGCATAAGGACTCCACTCCCCCGCACAGAAGAAGGAGCCCGTAGCCGATGGAAGAGAAAGCCGATGTCCGCGTACCGGTCCTCGTCGTGGGCGGCTCGCTGGTGGGCCTGTCCACCTCGCTGTTCCTGAGCCGCCTCGGAGTCAGGCACCTGCTGGTCGAGAAGCACGCCGGCACCTCGGAGCACCCGCGCGGCCGCGGCATCAACGCCCGGACGATGGAGCTGTTCCGTACCGCGGGCGCCGAGCCCGGGATCCGCCGGGAGGCGTCCGTCCTGGAGGCCAACCAGGGCATCCTGCAGACCGACTCCCTGATCGACGGCGAACGGAAGTGGCTGGTCAAGGCCATCGATCCGTCCGGGGCGCTGAGCCGGTTCAGCCCGACCGGCTGGTGCCTGTGCAGCCAGAACAACATCGAGCCGGTGCTGGCCGAACAGAGTCGCGCGCAGGGCGCCGACGTGCGGTTCTCCACCGAGCTCATGAGCTTCGACCAGGACGCGACGGGGGTGAGCGCCCTCGTGAAGGACCGGGAGACCGGTGAGCACACCACGGTGCGCGCCGACTTCCTGATCGCGGCGGACGGCCCCCGCAGTCCCGTCCGCGAACAGCTGCGGATCCCGCAGACGGGCAACGGCGAACTGTTCCACAACGTGAGCATCGTCTTCCGCTCCGAGCGGCTCATCGAGGCCCTCGGCGACCTGCGCTTCATCATCTGCTACCTGATGCGGCCGGGCGCCGACGGGGCCCTGCTGCCGGTGGACAACGACAGCCACTGGGTCTTCCACGCCCCGTGGCACCCGGAGCGCGGCGAGACCCTGGAGGACTTCACCGACGAGCGCTGCGCCGAGCAGATCCGCGCCGCGATCGGCGTGCCCGACCTGGACGTGGAGATCGGCGGCAAGGCGCCCTGGCACGCGGCCGAACGGGTGGCACGGCACTACTCGTCCGGCCGGGTGTTCCTGGCGGGCGACGCGGCCCACGAGATGTCCCCGACCGGTGCGTTCGGCTCCAACACCGGCATCCAGGACGCGCACAACCTGGCCTGGAAGATCGCCGCGGTCCTGGACGGATCGGCGGGCGCGGGACTGCTCGACACCTACGAGGCCGAACGGCTGCCGGTGGCCCAGGCCACCAGCCTGCGGGCCTCGGCCCGTTCGGCGGAGCACAGCCACCCGGGCTACGTGCCGCCGCCCACGATGGGCGGCGGCCCGGGCAGCGGGATGCTCGTGACGGCGATGGGCTACGCCTACCCGCAGGGTGCGGTCGTCGGCGCCGACCCGGCCCGGCCGGTCATTCCCGAGGAGCTGCGCCTCACGGGCGACACCGGCACCCGCGCCCCGCACATGTGGCTGACCCGGGCGGGTGGCCGCGTCTCCACGCTGGACCTGTACGAGCGGTCGTTCGTCCTGCTCAGCGGGGTGGGTACGCCGTGGCGGCAGGCCGCGCAGGACGTGGCCGGAGAACTCTCGGTGCGGGTCGACGCCTACGCGGTCGGTACCGGCCCGGACGCCGACCTGGTCGCACAGGACGGCGCCGACTGGGCCGAGGTCCACGCGCTGCCGGCCGACGGGGCGGTGCTCGTGCGCCCGGACGGGTTCGTGGCGTGGCGCTCCGAGGGGGCGGTCGCCGACCCGCGGGCCGAGCTCCGCGCAGTCCTCTCGACGGTGCTGCACCGGGCGTGAGCACCTCGCCCGCCCTTCCGCCGGCCGTGCGCGCGGCCGGCGGAAGGGGTTCAGCGGCAGGCCCAGCAACCTGCCCAGCAGCCGGCGCCCCCCGGCGGGCCCGACGGCCGGCCGCCGCGTCCCGGTCCGGTCGCCTTCGACCGGACCGCGGAGTGCCCGTGCCCGTGCCCGGTGCGGCGCGCGAGGCAGGCGACCACGACGGCGATGGCGGCCAGCTCCTCGGGGGCGGCGGTGCCCCGCTCCACCCGGATCCAACTGGCGGCGGAGGCCGCGGGCTCCACGGCTTCGGTACGGTCCGGGGCGTCCACGGCTATCGGTGCGGTCGCGGCATCCTGCGGCATCGGCACGGCCTCTCGTACGGGCGCTGCCCGGGCGTCCGGCTGCGGCGCGCAGGTCGGACCTGCTCGGCGCCGGTGCGGGCGGCATGCGGGTGGTCCGGTGCGCCGGCGGGGCTTCCGCGCGAGCGGACCGGCCGGCGGACTGACGTCGGGTCACCGGGACTCCTGACGCCGCCGACGCTACAAGCCCACGACGCACCCGGCACGCCGACGCCGCCCGCCCGCCGCCGCCCCGCACGCCCGGGCGCGGGCGGCCCGCACCAGCCGCGTCGGGCCGTACGGGGGCCGGGCGTACGGGGGCCGGGCGTACGGGGGCCCCGGATGGAGGTGCGGCCGTGAGCCGTCACCACGTGCTGCTCTGCCGCGGCTGCTCCGGCCACCTGTACGCCGTCTGCACCACGGAGCGCGCCGGCGGGAACGCGGCGAGCCAGTGGGAGGTCGACCACGAGGTCCCCGCGCTCTGCCCCCTCTCCGGACTGCTGCCCCTGACGGGCACGGCCGCGGCGGTCCACGACCTGCCCGGCGCGGACGAGGTGCTCTGGCCGCCGGACTGAGTCACGGCCGGTTGGGCCGTGCGAGTGACGCCCGGCCCTCCCACCGCCGGGGCGCCCGCGGGCACGCCCCCGACCACCCGGACTCCCCCGGCCCGCCTCGTCATCCGGGCGGCCGGGGGATTCACGGCGACGGCCTAGGCCTGCTCGTACACCCAGCCGGAGACCGCACCGCCGGAGACCCGGGCGCGCCAGGCGAGGGTGTTCCCGTCTCGGATCCCGCTCTCGTTCGGAGCCCAGTCGCGCCAGGTGCCGTTGCCGTTGTGGTTGGGGATCGACTGCTGCGGGCCGCCGTTGATCCGGACGTCGAGGTACGGGGTGCGCCCGTCGGCCACGGTGTCGCCGATGCCGAACGTGTTCGTGGCCGGGTTGAAGTAGACGTACGCGCCGGTGATGATCCGGGTCTCGGCGCTCGCCGACGTCGCGGTGGTGAGAACGGTGACCGCCGCGGTCGCGAGGGCGAGCACGGCCAGTTTCCTCTTCTGCATGTCTTCTCTCTTCTCGTATCTGCTCGGAACGGTCCCCCGTGTATCCGGCGATCGGTTCCGCCGGAGCCGCCAGATTTCCGGGCCGCGCGATTGTCCGTCCACAAGAATCCGGAAAGACGCAGCTCAGCCGCGGACAAACGGGCTTTGTCCGGCGGACACGATCCGGATCCCGCCGATCTCGCCCGCGCGATCGAGCCACTGCCGGCCATGTTGTCCGACAAGCGCTGGAAGGCGGCGGCGGCACCTGGTCTCCTGGGGAATCGCGAAAAACACAGGGCGGGCGAAAGGGCGGTGCCCGCATCATCCGAGGAGTTTTCCGAATGGGCAGGGCGGGGCGCTTACAAGGGGATCCGAAAGGGGAAACCGTCCAGGCGAATGAGCTGGCGGTATTCCTGCGGGCCGTGACGCAGGGCCGTACGGTCCGCGAACTGGCGAGGGCCTACGGGGCCGGCAAGACGAGCTGGAGCGACTACCGCTCCGGGGTGAAGATCATCCCGCTGGACCTGTTGCAGCGGGTGGTGGCGGGCCGGGCCCGCGACGATCGGGGCCGGGCCGAACTGTGGCTGCGGGCGCGGGAACTGCACGCGGCGGCGGGCGCCGCCGAGGAGGGCAGGACCGTGGCGCCCGCCGGAGGCAGGGCGCCATCACCGGAGACCCGGGAACTGCTGCGCCAGGCCCGGAGGGAGGCCGATGCCGAACTGGCCCGGTCCCAGGAGGCGGTGCGGACCCTGCTCGGGCTGACGACGAGGCTCCAGAAGGAACTGGAAGAGGCCCTCCGGCAGGCGGACCGGCGCCCGGCCCCGGAGCGCGGGGCCCGGGACGACGCGCCCGACGAGGGCCGTCCCGATGCCGGCCGGCCGGGCGACGAGCGGCCCGCCGGGATGCCGTTCGCCGGCCGACCGCGCCCCGCCGGGCCGGGTGCGCACGCGCCGGGGAGCGAGCTCGTGCTGTGGCGGCCGGGGCCGACCGCTCCGGGCGGTGCCGACCGAGCGGCGCCCCGGGTCGGTGCCGGACCGGCGCCGCGACGGCCTCGGTCACCGGCCGTCCGCGGCGAAGCGGCCGGTGCGGCCGGTGCGGCCGGCGCCTCCCTGGAGCGGGCGGACCCCTGGCACCGCCGGAGCCTCGCCGTGCTCCGCGCGCACGACGGAGGCCGGGAGCCCGAGCAGCCACGGGAGCTCCGGGCGCTCCGGATCCGCGAGGCACACCCGGCACACCGGTCCCAGGACCGGCTTCCCGTCCCTGCCGGGCTCCCCACCCTCCGGCGATCCGCGTCCGCGGCCCGGCGCCTGTGCGTCACGGTCCTGCTGACCGCCGTGATCGTGGCCCTCGGGGTGACGGCCACCTCCCTGGAGCACGACCCGCGGCGCGCCGCCCTTCCGCCCGTGGCCGCGCCCGCGGCGCGGACCGCCCCGCCGGAACGACCATCGCCCCCGACCCCTGCCCCGGCCCCGGCCTCCCCTGCGGCGGCGCCCGGGATCGCGGCACCCGCCCCGAACCCCTCCCCCGGCGCCTCCGCACCCGCGTCGCCCCCCTCCGCCGCCGCACCCCGTCCCGAAACCCCGGGGGCGGCCCTTCCCGGACCCGCCGGGGTGCCGGCTGCCGGCGGCAGCGGGGTCTACGCCGTGGCGGACGACGGCGCCTCGGTAGTCCAGTGGAGCGGGACCGGCACGGGCTGGTCGACCATCGGCGGCCCGGCCGAGGAGCTCTACGCGGGCGCGGCGGGGCTGTTCGCCGTCGACCCGCGGACCCGGGAGCTGCGCGGCTACAGCGGGGTGCCCGGCCGCTGGCACACCGTCAGCGGCCCCGCCGCCGGCTTCGCGATGAGCGGCCCGCACCTGTACCGGCTGGCCCCGGACCGCAGCGCGGTCGAGCGGTGGGACGGCCGGCCCGGTACGTGGACCAGGATCGGCGGCCCGGCGGGGCGCCTGTACGGAGGCGGCGCGGGCCTGTTCGCCACCGACCCGGTGGACGGCCGCATCTTCGCGTACGGCGGCACCGGCTCCTCCTGGTCCTACGCCGGCGGCGCCGGTGCGGAGTTCGTGGTGACGGACCAGTACCTGTTCGGGCTCAATCCCGATCGGAGCGCGGTGCTCAGGTGGACGGGCGAGGCGGGCGTGTGGGCCGTGGTCGGCGGGCCTGCCACGGCCCTCCACGCCGGCGCCACGGAGCTGTACGCGGTCAACGGCGCGGACCGCGGCCTGTGGCGCCTCCGGGCCGGCGCCTGGGGCCGCATCGGCGACGC
Source organism: Streptomyces subrutilus (assembly GCF_008704535.1). Taxonomy (NCBI): domain Bacteria; kingdom Bacillati; phylum Actinomycetota; class Actinomycetes; order Kitasatosporales; family Streptomycetaceae; genus Streptomyces; species Streptomyces subrutilus. The sequence continues at coordinate 6,944,981 of NZ_CP023701.1, read as the reverse complement.
GGGAGCCGGATTCGGAGCCCGGGGGGAGCGCGTCTACCGCCTGGACGCGGACCGGACGGCGGTCTGGGAGTGGACCGGCGGGACCTGGCTGCGGATCGGGGGCCCGGCACGCACCCTGGCCGTCGCGGGCTGAGCACCGAACGGCCGCGGGCGCCGCGGACCACCGGATGCCCGGACGGCCGGGCGGGCGCAGGCTGGACCCATGGGCAACGAGACGGTCGTGGTACACGTCCCCGACGAGTCGGGAGGACGCCGGGTGCAGGTCGGCTCGGAGGTCCTCGGCCTCGCGCACGGCCTCCGGGACGTCGCCGAGTTCCTCCGCCGCGACGCCCCGGACTGGGACGAGGAACGGGTCGCCGCGTCGCCGCTGATCGACTGGCGGGGCGGCGGCCCGGACACCTGGCCGGCCCCCTGGGGCATGGACGAGGCCTGACCGGCCCGGCCGGCCGACCGTTGCCGTCCGGGCGGCCCGAAAACCGCGCGACCGCGGTCGGCGGGCGGTGCGAGACTCGGTCCCATGAAGCCCCATGATCCCAAGGACGACCTGCACCGCTATCTCAAGGCGGCCCGCGAAGCCGTCGTCTGGAAGCTGGACGGCTTGTCCGAGTACGACAGCCGCCGTCCGCTGACGCCGACCGGCACCAACATCCTCGGCCTCGTCAAGCACCTCGCGAGCGTCGAGCTCGGTTACTTCGGACCGACCTTCGGCCGCCCGCACCACGAGCACCTCCCCTGGGACGCGGAGGACTCCGAGCCCAACGCGGACATGTGGGCACCCGCCGACGAGTCGCGCGAGGACGTGCTCGGCCTCTACCACCGCGCCTGGGCGCACGCGGACGCGACGATCGAGGCGCTGCCGCTCGATGCCGTGGGCCACGTGCCGTGGTGGGGCGACGACGGCGACGTGACCCTTCAGCGGATCATGCTGCACATGACGGCCGAGACCAACCGTCACGCCGGCCACGCCGACATCGTCCGCGAGTTGATCGACGGCAAGGCCGGCCTGCGCGAGTCCAACGGCAACATGGACGGGGGCGACGAGGCCTGGTACCGGGAGTACTGGACCAGGCTGGAGGCGTCCGCCATGGAGGCCCAGGCCAAGTTGAGCTGAGCCGAGCTGAGCGACTGCGTTCGGGGGCGGTGGGGTCCGGCCCCGGTCGCGCACGCCCGACGCGCACCTCCCCGCCCCCGGTGGGCCCTCGCCGTGCAGCGACGCAGCTGTGTCGCGGCCGTCTCCCGCATGCCGAGCTCGACAGCGCCCGGGCCGCCGCGGCCGACCCGCCCGACGCGACCGTCCACGCCCACCACCGCGCCGTGAGCGGCGTACGGAGGTGGGCGCCGGGCGGGCCCTGCGGACACGCCTCAGCGGGCGCGGCCTACCGTATGGATCCGCGTCACGGAGCGGTCGGGGCCGGCCCGGGGACCGACAGGCCCCAGGAGGCCATCGCTTCGAGCACGTCGCGCAGTCCCTCGCCGAGAGGGGTGAGCCGGTACTCGACGCGCGGCGGGATCTCCGCGTAGGCGGTCCGGGTGACGATGCCCGTCGCCTCGAACTGGCGCAGCCGGCTGGTCAGGGTGTGCGGGCTGATGCCCGGCAGGGCGTCGCGCAGTTCCGTGAAGCGGTGAGGGCCGTGCAGCAGCTCGCGCACGATGAGGGTGGCCCAGGGGCCGCCCAGCAGCGCGAGGAACCGGGCGACGCCGCATTCGGGCAGTGGTGTCGTGGTCACGTTCTCCAATCTAACCCCCCTCCGCCCTATTAGTGCAGTTGATGTAACTGATGCACCCCATGCACTAATGGCCCCATGACCTATGTGATCCACGGCGCCACCGGCGCCCAAGGTGCCCCTGTCGTCTCCGCTCTCGCCGCCACGGGCAGGCCGCTGGTCGCCCTCACCCGCAACGCGGACGCCGTCGTGAAGGGCGCCGCGCGGGTGGTGAGCGCGGACTACTCGTCCGCGGAGCAGTTGACGGCGGCCTACCGGGGTGCCGCGGGCGTGTTCGTCCACCTGCCCCTCGGCGCCGAGGCGGACCGCGTCCGGTACGCGCGCACCGTCCTCGCCGCGATCCGCGAAGCGCGGCCCTCCCGCGTGGTCTTCTCGACCAGCGGTTCCGGCGGCGGCGCGCTCGACGAACCGGCCGACAGCGCGGTCTCGACGCTGACCAGCGGGCTGGAGGCCGGCGAGGTCTCCTTCGCGGTCGTCCAGCCCCGGCTGTTCCTGGAGAACCTCCTCCTGCCGCCGGTCCTCGACGCGGCCCGCGAGCGGGGGGTGCTGCGCTACCCGCTGCGCGCCGATTACCCCGTCTCCTGGGCCTCCCACCTCGACGTCGCCGAGGTCGCCGCCGCGCTGTTCGACCGCCCCGACATCACCGGCGTGATCGCCGTCGGACAGGACCCCGCGGTCACCGGCCCGGACCTGGCCGCCGCGTTCGGCGCCCGCCTCGGCCGGGAGGTGGCCTACGAGGCCATCACGCCCACGGCCTTCGGCGCGTCGATCGCGCCCCTCTTCGGCGAGGGCCCCGCCGCCGGGGTGGCGGGCCTCTACCAGGCCCTCGGCGCTCTCGCGGGCAACGCGATCGCTCCCGAGCGGTCCGCCCAGCAGCTGCTCGGCCTGTCCCCCAGGACCACGGGCCGGTGGCTGGCCGACATCGGCCTGTAGCCCCGCGCCCCCCGGCCGTACGGCACGGACCCGGCGGCCCGGTCCGTGTCCCGGCGGACGGCCCACCCCGACCGAAGCAAGCCCCGACCGCATCCCGTTCACCGGCGGCGCCGGTACACGGAGCCGTCTTCCGGGACGGTCATGAGCGGCTGCGCCGGGGCGGGCCGCGGCCGGGCGGTCCACCACGCTGCCCGTCACCGGCGGGACACCGCGGGGCTGTTGGCGCCGGACGGGCCCGACCGGGGCGCCGCTCGCGGCACAATGACCGCCATGGTGAACTTCCCCTCCCGCCCCGTCGGCCGTTCCTCGCTCTCCTTGTGGTCGAAGGACTCGTTCCTCTCCATCGGCTCCGTCGGGTCCGTGCTGTCCATCGGCTCGGTCGGCAGCGCGCTGTCCATCGGGTCCATCGGCTCCTCGTTGTCCTTCGGCTCGATCGGCTCCGCCCTGTCGCTGGTGTCGATGGGGTCCGTCCAAAGCACCGGAAGTGCCCTGTCGATCCAGGCACGGCGCTCCGTGCTGGCCATCGGCCCCTACCGCGCGATCGGTTCTCCGGCCACGCTCGCGGTGGTCGCATCGGGCGCACTCGCCGTGGCCGCCGCGCTTGCCCTGCGCACGCGTGGCCCTCGGCGCTAACCTGGAGGCGGGCAGGGGCGGTTCGGCGTGCCGAACCGCCCGTGACGTCGAACGCAGGAGGACGGATGCTGGCCGAGCCGTTGGCCGCCCTCGCCGGGGCCGGCGCGACCGCGCTGATCGGCGCCATGGCCACCGACGTGTGGCAGGGGGCACGGGGCGGGGTCGTCCGGCTCTTCGGGCGGGGCGGCGAGGAACGGGCGAGCACGATCGGGGCCCAGCTCGACGAGGACGCCGTCCTGGTCGGCCGGACCGATCCGGACGCCGCGGACGAGGTCCGGGCCGAGCTGCTGCCGGTATGGCGCCGGCGCCTGCTCCTGCTGTTGGAGGAAGACCCCGGCTCCGAGGGCGGGTTGCGCGAGCTGGTCGCGCAGGTCCGGGGCGGGCTGCCCGCAGAACGGCAGGTGTGGACGCAGCACAACACCGCCCGCGACCACGGCACCCTCTTCGCCGTCCAGGGCGGCAGCCTCCACTACCACCGGACGGCGCCGGGAGAGCTGCCGGCGCCCGACGACGAGGACGGCCCGGGCCGGGCCCGCTGACCGTGGACCTGCCCGACGAGGTCCGGCAGGACGTCAGCGCCGTCGCCGGCTTCGCCTACGGCGCGGTCGGCGCCGACATCCACGTCTTCGGCGACGGCACCGCCGTCTACCTGCTGTACGCACGCGACGCGCACGGCGCGGCCGACGTCCTGCGCCGGGACTCGGTGTGGCTGCGCGCCCAGCCCAGCCGGATGCTCGACGCCCGCGGCGAGACCGTCGGGTTCACCGGCCGCACCGCGGAGCTGGACGCCCTGCGGCAGTGGCGCGACCAGCCCGTCCGGTCGGCGGTGCGCTGGCTGCACGGGCCGGGCGGCGCGGGCAAGTCCCGCCTCGCCGCCCGTTTCGCCGCCGAATGCGCCGACGCGGGCTGGCTCGTCGTCGACGCCGTGCACGGCACCGACACCTACCCGCCCGCCGAGGGCAGCCAGGACCTGCGCACGGACCGCCGGTCCGGGGTGCTGCTGCTCGTCGACTACGCCGACCGCTGGCCCGACGCCCACCTGCGGTGGCTGTTCCACAACCGGCTGGTGCTCGGCGACGCGGTCCCCGCCAGGGTCCTGCTCATCGCCCGCTCCGTCCGTCCCTGGCCCGCCCTGCGGGCCCAGCTGGGCCGCCGGCGGCAGCCGACCGACCTCTCCGACCAGCCGCTGGGCCCGCTCCGCGGAGAACAGGGCGAGCGCATCCGGATGTTCGAGGCGGCCGTGCGCGGCTTCGCCGCCCACTACCCGGATCCGGACGCGCTCAGCGGACTGCGTCCGCCGTACGAGGACCTCGCCCGCCCCGACTTCGGGCTCACCCTCGCCGTCCACATGGCGGCCCTGGTCGGGGTCGACGCCCGCGCCGCCGGCCGCGAGCCGCCCACCGGGCTCACGGGCATGACCGCCTACCTCCTCGACCGCGAGCACGACAACTGGCGCCGGCCCCCGGCCGGCGTCGCCGCGCACCCGGGGAGCGGGGTGCCGCCGGGAGGCGGGGAGGGCGACCGGCACGCGGCCGTCCTCGCGCGGACCGTCTACACGGCGGTCCTCACCGGCCCGTTGCGCCGTGACGCCGCCCGACCGCTCCTGGAGCGGCTCCTGCTGCGCACGCCGGCGGACCACGCCCTCGGCGCCCACGCCGCGCACTACCCGCCCACCGACCCGGCGGCCGCCCGGTTCCTCGAACCGCTGCTGCCCGACCGCCTCGCCGAGGACTACCTGGCCCTCACCCTTCCCGGCAGCCCCGTCACCGGCCATCCGACCGACGTGTGGTCCGTGACCGCGACCACCCTGATCCTGCGGCGCGACGGCGGCGCCGCGCCCGCCTGGACCCCCCGCGCCCTCACCTTCCTGCTGGCCGCCGCCGAACGCTGGCCGCACGTCGGCCCCGCCGTCCTCTTCCCGCTGCTGCGCCGCGATCCGGACCTCGCCGTACGGGGCGGCGACGCCGTGCTGACCGCGATCGCCACCCTCGGGTCCGTGGACCTCGACGTCCTGGAGGCCATCGAACCCCGGCTGCCCCCGGGCGACGTACGGCTGGAGTCCGGAGCGGCCGAGCTGGCCGTACGGCTCGCCGCCCACCGCCTGGACCGGGCGGCGGACCCGGCCGAGCGGGCCCGGCTCGCCGTGCGGCTGTCCTGTGCCCACCGCGAGGCGGGCCGCGACGCCCGGGCGCTGCCGTACATGGAGGAGGCCGTACGCCTCACCCGGGAGAGTGCCCGGCAGGACCCGGCGCACCGGCGCGCCCACGCGGACGCCCTCCTCGGCCTGGGCGGGTACTTCGTGGAACAACTGCCCGTCGGGCGGCGGACCGCCCTGCTGCGTGAGGCGATCGGCCTGCTGTGGGAGCAGGCCGAGGCAGCCGGGTACGAGCCGCTCCCCCCGGGGAGCGGGCGGGAGGCGGTCGGGGACGGCGACGGGACGGGGGGCGACGAGGGCGCCGAGGTGTCGGCGCGCGACGAGGAGGTCGCGGACGTCCTGGGTGCGCTGGGCCGGGCGTACACCCGGCTGGCCGCCGGGCTCTGGGAGGCCGGGGAGCGGGCGCGGGCGCACGAGGCCGTCGCGGAGGGCGAGCGGGCGTTCGGCGGCGTACTGGACCGCTCCGTGTTCCGCTGGTGGGCGATGGTCCCCGAGGCGGGCCGGCTGGAGACGCTCAAGGACTTCTTCCTGACCCTGTCCGGCCGCCCCGGGGAGGCGGCCGAGGGCGCGGCGACGGTGGTGGCCAACGCCCGCTCGATGGCCGATCTCAACCCGGCGGTCCACGGGGCCGACCTGGCCGCCGGCCTCGTCTTCCAGAGCCACCACCTGTGGGCGGCGGGACACCGTACGCGATCCGTCGACGCGCTCATGGAGGCCGTGCACCTGTACCGGCAGCTGGCCGAGGCCCGGCCCGGCCTCCGCGAGACGCTGGCGGCCCGGCTCCGGGACGCGACCGCCCGGCTCGTGGCGCTGGGGCGGCACACCGAGGCCGTCGCGCTCGTCGAGGAGGGCCTCGCCCTGCACCGCGCGCGGCTCGCCGCGGACCCGGAGCCCGGGGCGTCCTCCGACACCGAACGCCACGCCATCGGTGAGGCCCTGTCCTACCTGCGGCAGCGGCGCGGCGCCGACCGGGCGGCCTGGGGTGCGCCGGAGGAGGTCGACGCGGCGGGCGAACGGCTGGTGCGGGCGGGCGACCGCGCCGGGCTGTGGGACCTGATGCGCTCGGTTCCCGTCGTCGACGCCGTCCGCCTCGCCCACCGCCACCGGCCCCGCCACTGGGTCCCGCCCGAGGGCGGTCCGGGCCGGGCCGCCGCGGCCCGGCTCGCCGCGCGGCGGCCGCGGGCCGCCGAGCGGGCCGCCCGGGCCGCGGCGGAGCGGTCGGTGTGGCGGCTCGCGCACACGGGTGGGCTCGCGGCCCCGGAGCGGGTCTCCTTCGGGCCCGCGCAACGGCCGGTGATGGCGTGGGAGACGTACCTCGCGAGCGGCGTGGGCGGCCCCGGCGGGCATGCCACGCGCATCGAGGTGTACGACCCGGCCGCCCGCCGCCCGCTCTGGTCGGCCGATCACCTGCGGGTCGGCACCGCCCCGGTGGCGTGCCTGGCACCCGATGCGGTCGCCGCGGTGCGCGGCGCCCGCGGGTCCGTGCCCGAGCTCGTCCTGTACCGGCCGGGCCGGACGGAGGTGCTGGCGCGCGGAGCGGGCCTCGCCTCGGCCGAGCTGCTGGCCACGGCGGGCGGCTTCGTCGCGCTGTCGTGGCAGGTACCCCTGGCGCTGGTCGTCGACCGGGGCCGGCCGGTGCGGGAGGTCCGGCTGGCGGACCTGGGCATGGAGCGGGGTGTGACGGCATGCTCCGTGGACCCCACCGGGAACCGTCTGCTGCTGGCCTCCCGCGACCGCTTCGTGCTGACCGACGCGGAGCTGGTCCCGCTGTGGTCCGAGGGCTGGCGGCGGGTCCCCGGCGAACACGGCACGGTGGAAGCCGCCGTCTTCCTGCCGGCCGGCGAGGTCGTCACCGCCGCGTCCACCGGCGGCGTCCACCTCTTCGAGGAGGAGTCGGGGAATCCGCTGATCACGGCGTCGAGGCCCGGGGGGCCCGAGCTGGACCACCTCTTCGCGGTGCCGGGATGGCGCCTGGTCGGGGGCCGGGCGGCGGTCGGCCGCAGCGCGTACGCCTTCGACTGCGTGGACCTGGCGCCGGTACCGCTGCCCGGCCCGCTCGCCGGTGCCGGACGCGCGGTCACGGCCTCGCCCGGGGGCCGCTTCCTCGTCGTCGGTGACGCGGTGCACGATCTGGGCCACCCCCTCTCGTTCATCGGGCGGCCGGTGGCCTCGCTGACCCCGGCCGAGCTGACGGAGCTGAGCGGGTACCTCGGGGCGGGCTCCGTCCCGGGCGGCGGTGTCCGTGAACTGCTCGAACTGGTAAGGGACCTCGGGTCCGCCGTCTGACCGGCACCGGCCGACGGCCGGGGCGAGGGGAGTTGACCGCGTTGTTCCGCAGGAAGCGCGACCGGCAGAGCCCGCAGGAACCGCAGAGCCCGCAGAGCCCGCAGGAACCGCCCGGGCCCGAGGGGCCCGGCGGGCCCGCCGAGCCCCTCGACCTCCGGCTGACCGAGCCCGGTGACGCGCCCTTCCACCTGACGCCGGACCACACCATGGCGCGGCAGACGGAACTGGCCGAGGCGGAGGCCCGGCTGGGCCCGGGGCACGAAGACGTGCTGCGGCTGCGCCACAACCACGCGTTCCTGCTGGGCGTCTGGTCCGCCGCGGCCCCGCCCGGTGACACCCGGATGCACGACCGTGCGATCGCCCTGCTGGAGGTGAACCTGGGCTACCAGGAACCGGTGTGGGGCCCCTATCACCGGGACACGGTCCTGACCTGCCAGGGCATCGGCACCTTCCACCTGTCGGCGGGTCGTCCCGAGCGGGCGCTGCCCTATCTGGTGCACGCGCTGGAGGGGCACGAGCGCACCGCCGGCCCCGACGACCCGCAGACGCTGACCGCGCGCGAGAAGCTCTCGGACGCCTACGCTGCGGCCGGCCTCGGCGAGCGGGCGATCACCCTGCTGGAGGAGGCGGTGGCGGGCAGCCGGCGCGTGCTCCCGGCGGGCGGGAAGGATCTGGAGGGCCGCAAGGAGAAGTTGTTCGCGGCCTACCACAAGGCGGAGCGGCGGCCGGAGGCCCTCGTGCTGTGCCAGGAGATCGTCGGGGACCGGGAGCGGTTCTACGGGCCGCACCACCTGCAGACGTACATCTGGGTGGACAACCTCGCGCACCTCCACCACGACGGCCAGGACCTCGACGCGGCGATCGCGTGCTACGAGCGGGCCGTGGCGGGGTTCGAGGAGATCCACGGCCCCGACAGCGCCGAGATCGCCTACCGCTACCACAACCTCGCCATCGCCCACCTCGACGCCGGCCGCCCGGACCGGGCGGTGCCCTACCTGCGGGCGGCCCTCGCCGCGCGCGAGCACAGCTTCGGCGCCGACGCCGTACCGGCCCTGGAATCCCTGGTCACCCTGATCTCCGGCTACGACCAGGCGGGCCGGATCCCGGAAGCGATCGCGGCGACCGAACGCCTCGCCGCCGCCCTGCTGCGGGTCGGCGGCCCCGACCACCCCAAGCTCCCGGAGGTCAGGGAGTACCTCGGTGCCCTCAGGAGGCACCTGGCCCGGGGGTGAGGTGCGCGGCGGCGCGGCCGGTGCGGGGGCGGCGAAACGGTTGGTCTGCGGGGCCGACGGAACCGGGTAACGTCTTTGTCATGTTCTTCCAGACGTCGATTCACGAGGGAGAGCGTGACGGGCCCCGCTGACGTCCTCGACGTCGCTGCCGTCCCCCCACCGATGAATCCGCAGATCACTTCACCTCACCACCGGGAGAACCCGTGACCGTCAGCAAGAACATCAACAACCCCGTGGGCATGGGCGGCGGCCAGCGCAAGCGGCAGTCCCGCGCCGAACGGCAGAACAACGGTCCGCACCGCAACCTGGACCGCCAGGGCGCAGCCGACCAGAAGGCCGAGCTGGTGCGCAAGATGCGCGAGAAGTCAGGGGCCGGCGAGGGCGCCGGGCAGTCGGGTGACGACGGCGCACAGGGCTGACGCACCGCCGCCGCGGCGTGGCAGCGCACGGGGAGGGGATCGCGCCCCGGCACGCCCGGCGGTCGGCTCCGCCGGGGTGCGCGGCCTCGCGGAGTGCTCACCAGCCGTCCCAGTGCAGGACCTGCTCGCGCGGGATCCGCCGGGCGGCCCGGAAGTCGGTGCCGACGGTGTACGCGACCGGGATGAACGCGGCCTGCATGACCTGGGCGTACGGGATGCCGAGCGCCTGCGCGAACTCCCGCTCCAGCGGCAGGTTCCCGGTCGTCCACACGGTGCCGAGGCCGCGTTCGCGGGCGGCCAGCATGAAGCTCCACGCGGCGGGCAGGATCGACCCCCAGGTGCCGGCCTGGTGCGTGACGGACAGGCCCTCGGTGCGTCCCTCGACGCAGGGGATGACGAAGGCCGGCACCTCGTGCAGATGCCGGTACAGGTGCTCGACGCCCGTGTACACCCGCTCCATCACGCCCGGCGCGACCTCGGCCCGGCTCACGTCCCGGGCGGGCAGCGGCTGGTGGGCCTCCGGGACGCCCAGGCTCGCCCGCCACAGGTCGGCGAGGACGGCCCGCCGGGCCGGGTCGGTGACGATCACGAAGTGCCAGCGCTGCCGGTTGCGACCGGTGGGCGCCTGGACGGCGAGGTCGACGCACTCCTCCAGGAGGGCGCGGGGCACCGGCCGGGTGAGGTCGAGCCGGTGGCGCACGGCCCGGGTGGTGGACAGCAGGGTGTCGGAAGCAAGACCGAGGTTCATGCGTTGAGCCTGCTAAGGCCCGGACGGGGCGGGAAGTCCGGGCTTCCACTGAGTGGAACCCGAAGGAGAGACGGGGCGGGACGTTGGGCGAGAGCGTGGCGGGTCGGCTCTTCTCGGTACTGGACGCGTTCGAGGACGGCGGCCCGGCGGCGTTGCGGCTCACCGACATCGCGGCCCGCACGGGACTTCCGGCGCCGACGGCACTGCGTCTGGTGCGGGAGCTGGTGGCGTGGGGCGGTCTGGAGCGCGGCGCGGACGGCAGGTACCGGCTGGGGCTGCGCCTCCGGATGCTCGGCGCGGCGGCGCCCTGCCCGCGCGGGCTCCTCGACGCGGCGCTCCCGGAGCTGCGGGCCCTGGCCGCCCGCACCGGCGGTCACGCGGACCTGGCGGTGCGCACCGCCCCTTCGGCCGACGGGATCCTGTGCCTGGTCAGCGGGGATCGGCTGCCGCCGCACGCGACGGCGTACGGGAAGGTGCTGCTCGCCGTCCCGCCGGCCGTGCTGCCCCGGCACACCCGGCACACGGTCGGCTCCCCCGGCGTCCTCGCCCGCCAGCTCGCCGGGATCCGGACGGCGGGTCTGGCCGTCTGCGCCGAGGAGTTCAGGCTGGGCGAAGTGTCGGTGGCCGCTCCGGTGCGGGGCCCGGCGGGGACGCTCGCCGCGCTGGGCGTGACCGTCCCCACCGGCGTGCCCCTGGACCGGGTGACGGCGGCGGTCCGGGCGGCGGCTGCTCGGGTACGGCCTCCCGAGCCACCGCCGTACCCGTCACCGTGACGGTCGCGCCGGCGCTCGCCCGGTCGCCGGGGTCATCGCGGAACGCCGGCCGGGTACCGTCACGGTGTCGTTCGAGGCCCTCGGCGAGCTCGGCCGGCACCGTCCCCACGAGACGGTCCACGGGCGGTTGGCGGCCGTGACGGCCTCCCGGATCGGCGTGGAGCCCGTGTTGAGTTCGAGGATCTGGCGGTGGATGCGGGGCTCGTGCAGCAGTTCGGCGAGGGTCGCCGTGACATCGGCGCGGGGGATCCGGCCGTGGAACTCGGCCGGGCCGAGGGAGACGGTGCCCGTGCCGGGATCGTCGGTGAGCAGGGACGGTCGGTGGATCAGCCAGTCCAGGTCGCTGCGGCTGAGGGCGATGCGCCCCCGCTCCTGGAACGCACCACGGACGCCGTGCTCGCCCCCCTCTCCTACCGGGCCGTCTTCACCGACGAGCCCCTCATCCCCGCATGGGAACGGACCCTCGTGTCACACCTGCTGCCGGACTGACCACGACGGGTCGGGGGACGGTCGGGAGGCGGCCGGTGGCGCGAACACGGCCCGCACGGTTTCGGTGGCCAGGTCCCGCAGCCAGGCGTGGGCGCGGTCGTCGTCGTAGCGCTGGTGCCACAGCAGGTACAGGGGGACCTCGGGCAGCGGGAAGGGCGGCGGCAGCGTGGCCAGGCCGAGTTGCTCCCGGGCCGTACGGGTCACCGCGTCGGGGAGGGTGACGACCAGGTCGGTGTCGTGGGCGAGTTGGAGGGCGAAGGCGGCGGTGGGGCCGGCGGCGACGACGCGTCGTTCGAGGCCGCGCGAGGTCAGGGCGTCGTCGATCGGGTCGCGCAGGCTTCCGCGCCGCGAGACGGTGAGGTGTTCGGCGGCCGCGTAGCGCTCGGGGCTCGGCCCGCCTTCGGTGAGCGGGTGGCCCGGACGGACGGCGACGATCAGCCGGTCCCTGCCGACGAGGCGGTGGCGGATGTCCGGGAGCGTCGGAGGGCTGGAGCTCGATTCGAGGTCGACCTCGCCCCGGCGCAGCTCGGCGTCGTCGGCCCCGGGCTCCGCGGACAGGCGCAGCCGGACACCGGGGGCCTGCCGGCGGACGGCCGTGGTCAAGGCGGTGCCGCAGGCGACGGTCAGGGCGTCGTGCCAGCGCACGGTGAACACCCGGTCCAGGGCCGTCAGGTCCAGCTCCTGCTGCGCGGAGAGGAGTTGGTGGGCCTGCTGCACGAGGGCGTGGACCTGGGCGCGCATGGCCAGCGCGCGGGTGGTGGGGACCATGCTGCGGCCGGTGCGGACCAGGATCTGGTCGCCGGTGGCCTTGCGGATGCGGCCCAGGGAGCGGCTCATCGCCGGTGCGGTGACGTGGAGGCGGGCTGCCGCGCCGGCGACGCTGCCCTCTTCCAGCAGCGCGTCGAGGGCGGTGAGCAGATTCAGATCCAGTTGCATGAGGGTAACTCTACAAGTGAACAGCATGCACTTGTTGTTAACGGTCGGGCGGCCTACCTTCGACGTGCGGGGCGAGATCGACCGGCCCCGCCCCTCCCGACCCCCTCTCCCATGGAGCCCACCATGAACACCGTCATGCCGTTCGACGCCGACGCGACGCTCCTGTCCCGGGTGACCTCAGTGGTGAAGGCTGCCGGCGTCACGCTGCGCGAGCGCCACACCCCGCACGCCCGGGGTGTGAGCCTGGACCAGATCGTCGCCGAGATCCACGCCAACGACGACGCCGTGCTGGACGTGCTGCGTCAGCCGCTGCTGGAGGCCCGCCGGGGATCGCGGTGGGCCGAGGACGAGCTGGCCGGCGGAGCGCTCCCGTCAGGGGAGTGGTGGGTCGTCGACCCCGCCGAGGGCAACATCAACCACGTTCACGGCATGGACGAGTGGGCCGTGACCGCGACCCTGGTCCGCGACAACCAGCCGGTGCTCACCGTCGTCCACCTGCCGCTGACCGGCGACACGTACACCGCCGTCGCCGGCGGCGGAGCGCGCCTGGGCGACCGGCCTCTGCAGGTGTCCGCCAAGACCGAGCTGGGCGGCGCACTCGTCGGCACCGGTCAGGCCCGGCCCGGCGAGGACGAGCGCACCTTCCGTCGGATCGGCGACTCCGTCACCGCCATGCTCGTGGGCGGCCTGGTCGTGCGCGTGTCCGTTCCCGCCACGATGCAGCTCATCCACGTCGCCGCCGGGCGCACCGACGCCTTCTGGCAGTTCTCCGACGTACGCTCCGGTCTGGTCGCCGGCGCCCTGCTGGTCTCCGAGGCCGGAGGCACCGTCACCGACCTGTCGGGCGAACCCTGGAACACCGGCAGCCGCGACTTCCTGGCCGCCGCCCCCGGCATCCACACCGCCGCCCTCAAGGTCCTTTCGCCGATCGCCTGACCTGACCCGATCTCGCCGCCCCTTCCCCGCCCCGCCACAGCAAGGAGCACCACCGCATGACCAGCATCGGCATCCTGGGCGCCGGCCGCGTCGGCACCGCCCTCGCCCGCAGGCTCGCCGCAGCCGGACACCACGTCACCCTCGGCGTCCGCAACCCGCAGGACACCGCCGCCCACCCCGTCGGGTCCGTACCGCGGATCACCTTCGCCGACCAGCGCACCACTGCCCGCACCACGGACATCGTGATCAACGCGACGCCCGGCGACAGCTCCCTGGAGCGCCTCGCCGACCTGCGCGCCGAGCTCTCCGGAAAGATCCTCGTCGATGTCTCCAACGCCACCCGCGACGCCGAGGACGGCCTGCCCGGAGACCTGTGCCATCCCGGCGGCAGCCTCGCCGAGAAGCTCCAGGCCGCGCTCCCCGACACCCGCGTGGTCAAGACCCTCAACACCATGCTGTTCATGGTCATGACCGCTCCCGAGACCCTGGCCGTCCCGCCGACCGCCTACCTCTCGGGCGACGACGAATCCGCGAAGAACACGATCGCCGGTCTGCTCGCCGATCTGGGCTGGCAGCCCGCATGGATCGAGGACCTCGGCGGCATCACCACGGCCCGCGCCACCGAGGCCCTGATCCTCCTGGTGCCGCACGTCCTGCGCCGCAACGGCTTCCGGCCCTTCGCCGTCTCCCTCGCCCGCTGACCCGCGAGGCCCGTGCGGTCCGTCCGCGGGCCGAAGCGCGCGGGTGCGCTCGTGGCGGCCGGTGCTATCGTCGACAGGGCGAAACAGGGACCAGTCCCCATTTCAGCCGCGGGCGGGCCGTCCGCGGTCCTTCACGAGAAGGGGGAAGCATGCGCGGCACCGCACTCGTGCTCGGCGGCGGCGGACCGGTGGGCGGGGCCTGGTTGACCGGGGTGCTCGCCGGACTCACCGAGGCCGGGATCGATCTCGGCAGCGCCGACGTCGTGATCGGCACCTCCGCCGGCGCCGTCTTCGGATCCCGGCTCCGGTCCGGCGTCACCGCCGCCGACCTGTACGAGCGCCAGCTCTCCGGAGCGGACGCCGTCCGGCTGCCGTTGACGGCACGTCAGACCGCGACGTTCCTCTGGGCGGCCCTCGGTTCCCGCGATCCCCAGCGGTCCGTCGAACGCCTCGCCCGGGCAGCGCTCCGCGCCGGGACCGGCACGGAATCGGACGTCCTCGACACGGTCGGCGCGCTCTTGGGCGACGTGCGCGACTGGCCCGCACGGGAGTTGCGCGTCACCGCGGTCGATGCGCGGACCGGACGACTCGGGGTGTTCGGCCCACGCTCCGGCGTGACCCTGCTCGAAGCCGTCGCGGCGAGTTGCGCCGTACCCGTCGTATGGCCGCCGGTCACCGTGGCGGGCCGGCGCTGGATGGACGGGGGCAGCCGCTCGACCGCCAACCTCCAGCTCGCACGCGGCCACCGCCGGGTCCTGGCGATCGCGCCGATCCCCCGCGCGGTCGGCCCGCATCCGAGCGCCGCACGGCAGGCCGCGGACCTCACCGCCGAGGGAACGCGCGTCGTCCTGCTGACCCCGGACCGCGCCGCACGCCGCGAGATGGGCCGCGACATGGCGGACGACGGCCGCCGGCCGGCCGCCGCCCGCGCGGGCCGCGCCCAGGCAAGGGCGCTGGCCCCGTCGGTGGGCGACGTCTGGCAGGGATGACGTGCGTCGGCCCGCACGCTGCGGGCACCCGCGGGAACGCCGTGCGCAGCATCGGGCGCCGAGCCCGGCACGGCCGGACTCCCCCGTGCCCGGGCCGACGCGGATACCCGCGCCGACGGGGACCGCCCGGGGCTCATCGAAGGGTGCGCAGTCCGTTGAGGATGAGGTCGGCGACGTGGTGGGCATGGAGGCGGATCGCGCGGAGGGAGTCCGGCGGGTGGCCGAGGCGGGTACTGAGCGCGGGATTGGCCCACGGCGCGGTACCGCCTGCGGTGATCATGAAGTAGACGGTGGGCAGGGGGACGTCCTTGAGGGTGCCGTCGGCGACGAGCTGCGCGTACAGGGGCGCGAAGCGCGTGATGGTCGGCTCGATGTGACGGGTCCACAGGTGGGTGACGCGCTCGGAGTCGTGGGCGGCCTCGGAGTTGACCAGCCGGAGCAGGGCCGGCTGGTGCGCGGCGGCCTCGACGAAGGTGGTGATCATGCCGTGCAGCCGGTCGAACGGAGTGCCGGCCGGGTCCTCGGCACGGTCGAGCGCCTCGGTCAGGCGGGCGCAGGCATGGTCGACGGCTGCCGTCCACAGGGCGTCTTTGGAGCCGTACCGCTTGGTGAGCATGTTGTGGCTGACGTTCAGGTCGGCGTTGAGGGAGCGCAGGGAGACGCCCTCGAATCCATGACGGGAGAAGGCCGTGAGCGCGGCGCGGAGGACTTCGTCCTCGGGGACCAGGCGCCGGGTCTTGTGATCACCGTCGGCACGGGCGTACGTCATGCGGTCAGGCTATCCGGTGCCTTCGCGCCCCGGAGTCCTCGGACCCCGGACGCGGGTTCGTCCGTACCGGGCCACGGGGGCGGAGCCGGGCCGCGGGAGTGGGGGCGCTTCGTCGTGGACGGGGTGCCCCCGGATTCAGCGGGCGCGGTGCCGGCCGTCGAGGGAGTGGACGTAGGCGCGGGTGAGGTCGAGGTTCTGGGCGATGAGAGCGGCTCTGCGCGCGGGCCGGCTCTGCCAGCGGTATCCGAGGCCGACGGCGGGGCGCAGCGCGGTCAGAGCGGGATGGAGCAGGCGGGCGGGCGAGCGCCGGTCGCGGGCGTCGGTGTGGAAGAGGGTGACCAGGGCCCGCAGGAGCGGGCGGCCGACGGTGGCGGAGAGTCCCAGCTGCGCCTGAAGGGTGCCGGCGACGGCTTCGATCGTGTGGCGGGTGAGGGCGTCGGCCTCGACGGCGACCGGGTCCTGACGCTGCGCGGCGAGCTGACGGCCGGCCTCGGCGGCCGCCGCCGGCCCCGACAGGTGCGCGACGAGGTGGGGTTCGATGCCCAGCAGGTGGGCGATGTGCTGCCAGTACCGGTACAGCCCTCCCAGCTCGGCCTCGGACCAGGTGTAGCCCAGCATCGCCTCGGCCCGGAACGAGGTGTGGGTGAAGGCCAGCCACGTGCGCAGGAGGTCGGCCTGGTTGACGGGCAGGCCGTGTACGGCGGGGTCGTACCCGCCGTTCAGGGCGGCCGTACGGGCCCGGGCGTGCACGAGGCGCACGTGGGCGGTGGCGACGTACCCCTCCCGCCCCGGGCGCAGCGCGCCGGGGAGCAGGGCGGAGTTGACCCACTGTCCCGTCGCGTCCAGGCGCGTGCCGGCGGTGTTCAGGAGCGGTCCGGTGGCTGCCAGAGCCGCTGCGATCGAGGGGCAGCGGTAGACCTCGACCAGCGAGCCCGCCGACAGCGCGATCGCGTGGACCCAGCCGGGGTGGGTGAACCATGCGTCGGACCCGCGGTCGAGGATGTCCGGGTCGAGGTGTGCGGGCGGATGCTCCAGGTCGTGGAGGAAGGCGGCCAGGGCCGGTGCGGGGCGGGACAGGGCCCGTACGCCCCGGGCGAGACCGCGGTGCAGGTCGTGACGGGCCTGCGTTCCCCCGGTCCGCATCTCCTCCACCAGCTCGTCCGCCAGGTGGTCCGCCACGGCTGCGGCGCGGCGCACCCAGTGCGGGACCCGGCCCACCCCGTCATGGTTCTCGGGCACGACGAACCCACCCCCTCCCGAGTTGACGACTGTCAACTCGATGAGTGTGGGGCCGTCCGCGCGAAGGGGCAAGGAGTCGGGGCGAGAAGCTTCACGCCGCCCTCAACCGCCCTGCCACGTCGCGTGGTTGCCCAACGGGGGGCAGGACGGGCGGCCGCCCGCTCCGCCCGGCCCGCGCGGCGCCGTCGCCGGCGGCCCGGACGACGCCGGTCACGTCCGGGCCGCCCGTTCGCCGTCAGCCGGCGGGCGCGAGGTTCTTCTCGAAGGCCGCCAGGTAGTTGGGGAGGTGGTGGTCCTTGACCGCGTCGGTCTCCGGAGCGAACAGGTCGGCGCGCACCCCCTTGACCCGGTCCTGGAGCCGGGCCGCGAGCGGCATGGCGTCGTGGAGGCGGCCGTCGGCGTCGAAGTAGCGGCTCGTGTCGACGTGGGTGTAGACGGGCTCGGGCGGGAGGTGCGGGACGATGTCGTTGTTGTTGACGAAGCGGTGGCACCGGTTGCGGAAGGCCTTGTTGTGCGCGCCGGCGAGGAGCCGTTCGCAGGTGCGCGGCTGGCCGAAGGTGTAGACGCCGTCGGGCAGCAGGCGGGGCTCCTCGAAGTGGAAGCGGGCGCCGGCCAGCATCGCGAGGGCGCCGCCCAGGCTGTGGCCGGTGAACCACACGCTCTGTCCGTCGGTGCGGTATTCCAGGATGGTGTCGCGGATCTGCGGATAGACGGACTGCAGGGCCCGGTGGAAGCCGTAGTGGACGAAGCCCTTGTTCGCCGGGCCGGGGACGGGTGGGGTGTCGACGTCGGTCAGCCAGTCGTAGATCTTCGCCACCTCGGTGCCCCGGAAACCGGTGACGATCATGCGGTCACTGGCCATCACGTAGGCCTGCGTGTCCTCGATGGGGAACGGCATCGCGTGCGTCGACTCGACGCAGCGGACGTTCGTGAACCCCCAGGCACGGGCCTGCTCTTCGATGCCTGCGCGGTCGAGCGCGGCCAGGCCGGCCGCGCGCGCCATCCAGTAGGCGTGCGGGAGGGAGTAGCGGGTCGTGGAGTGGTCCAGGGCGGGGATGGCCATCGGGGCACGTCCTTCGGAGGTCGGCTGCGGCAGCGGCGGCCCGCGGGGCCGCGTCACACGCCCCCACGGCACGGAGCCCCACTCCACCAGCGCCCCGGGGCCGACCCGGGCATAAGCGTTTCCCCAGGCGCGCCGCCAGCCGAGAGCACCGGACCCCGGCCCCGGCCCCGACCTTCGGAACGACTCCCGTCCGGGCCCCGGGGCGTCGGCCCGCCCGCGGCCGGTGCGCGGGAGGGGCGGACGGTGATTCCGGGCCCTTCACATCAGCAGGGTGCGCCAGCGGTCGGCCGATTCCCTCATGTCGTCGACGACCCGCTCCAGGAACGTACCCGCCCGCAGGAGCCGCTCCCCCACCGGCGAGTCGGGGCCGAGCACCTCGGCCGCCGCCATCGCGGCCCGCGCCGATTCGCGCGTCTGCCGCGCGCTGATCGCGACCGAGTGGTACCAGGCCTGGTCGTCGACGACGTAGACGTCGCGCCGTCGCTGCGGATCGCGCTCGCGCCGGACGTATCCGTGCTCGACCAGGGCGTTCACGGCCACGGATACGGACGCCGGGCTGACCTTCAACCTGCCCACGAGCTCGGCCGCGGTGCGCCTTCCGTCCTCGGACAGCAACAGGTCGACGTGCACGCGCGCCATCATCCTCGGCATCCCCGACCTGACCGCCAGATCGATGATCGTCTCCTGCGCCACGCCGCCCGGCGACCGGTCGTCCGCGCGGGAGGGCGCCGCCGCACCCCGCCGCGCCCGCCGGACCGTCGCCTCGTGCGCCGACCGGGACCGGTAGCCGCCGGGGCCGCCGTTGCGCGTCACCTCCCGGCTGATCGTCGACGTCGGACGTTCGAGCCGGCGGCCGATCTCGGCGTAGGAGAGCCCGTCGGCGAGTCCGGCCGCGATGCGTCGTCGTTCCTGCTGGGTCAACCGTCCTCCTGGCATGCCGTCAGTATTGCCTTCGCATCCAACCATTGCAACGCTCCATTGCATTCACTCTCAATCATTGCATCAATTGCCCTGTTTTTCGGCGAGCATGAGAAGCTCAACTAATTGACGAAATGGTGAATGCAACGTAGCGTTCGAGCTCTGACGAACGCGTCATATCGCGAAATGGGGAGGGGCCGTCATGAGCGAGTCCGTACACACCGTCACGACGTGGCCGGCGAAGCGCGGGGGCGGCTGCCCCTTCGACCCGCCGGTCGAACTGATCGACGCCCGTCGGCACGGGCCCATCAGCAGCTACACCCACCCCGGCGGAAAGCCGGGGTGGGTGATCACCGGATACGAGATGGTGCGGTCCGTCCTCGCGGATCCCCGGTTCAGCTCGCGCAAGGACCTCTTGAACGTCGTCGACTTCGAGCTTCCCCCGGCGCCGCCCGGCGAGTTCCTCCTCATGGACGAGCCGGAGCACAGCCGCTACCGGAGGCCCCTGGTGGGCAAGTTCACCGTGCGGCGGATGCGGATGCTCACCGAGCGGATCGAGCAGATCACCGCCGGCTGTCTGGACGCCATGGAAGAGGCCGGTCCGCCGACGGACCTGGTGACCGCGTTCGCCAAGCCCATCCCCACCATCGTGATCTGCGAGATCCTGGGCGTGCCGTACGAGGACCGGGCGTCCTTCCAGGAGCAGATCGACGCGTTCATGGGCGGGGAGGTCAGTGACGAGGAGCTGATCGCGGCCTACACCGCGACCCAGGAATACCTCGCACAGCTGGTGGCCGCGAAGCGCGCCAGGCCCACCGACGACGTCCTGAGCGAACTCACCGACAGCGATCTGACGGACGAGGAGCTGAAGGGGATCAGCCTGATCCTCCTGGCGGCCGGATTCGACACCACCGCGAACATGCTGTCCCTCGGCACCTTCGCGCTGTTGCGCAATCCGGAGCAGCTCGCGGCGCTGCGCGGCGATCCCGCACTCACCGACGGGGCCGTGGAAGAGCTGCTGCGGTACCTGAGCGTCGCCAAGACGTTCCACCGGACGGCGCTGGAAGACGTCGAGCTGGGTGGCCGGATCGTCACGGCGGGTACGACCGTCCTCCTCTCGTACCACACCGCCAACCGCGACCCCGACCGGTTCGCCGACCCGCACGCGCTCGACCTCCGCAGGCAGGCCGCCGGACACCTGGCCTTCAGCCACGGCATCCACCAGTGCCTGGGACAGCAGCTGGCCCGGGTCGAGATGCGGGTCGCGTTCCGCGCACTGGTCGACCGCTTCCCCACCCTGCGCCTGGCCGTGCCGGCCGAGGAGGTCGAACTGCGCCCGGAGACCGCGGACATCTTCGGCGTGAAGCGCCTCCCGGTCACCTGGGACGAGAGGTGAGCACGGCGTACGTGAGAGCCGACCGCGGGCGCTGCATAGGCGCCGGCATGTGCGTCATGACCGCTCCCGACGTCTTCGACCAGGATCCCGACGACGGCCTGGTGGTCCTGCTGCACGCCGAACCGCACCCCACCCGGCGTGCGGCCGCGCGGATGGCCGCCGGTGTCTGCCCCTCCCGGGCTATCGCCGTCCACGAGCCGGACCACGACGGCCGAACGGTCACGTAGTCCCGGCTGACACGACGGAGCGGGGCCGGCGCGACCGGGGCCCGGCCCGGATCCGGGCCTGCCCGGGCGGCGAGCCGATCCCGCGGATGGAACGCCATCCCGGATGATCTTCCGGATGGAGATGCTTCTGCCGACGGGCGCCCGCTACCGCCTCGTGCGGGCGCTCCCCGGCATCGTGATGCTGGCGGCGGCCACCGCCGACTTCCTCACCCCGCGTCAGGACCGTTACGGGGCACTGCTCTACGTGGTCCCGGGGCTCGCCGCCGTGTCGTGGGGCGTATGGGGGACCCTGGGCTTCGGAGCGGTGGCGGTCCTCGCCCTGACGGCGCTGGAGGTCCATCGCGGCGTGCCGCTCGGTACGGCCGCCGTGGCGGGCGCGGTGCTGGTGGGGGCGATCTCCCTGGTGGCCGCGTGGACCAGCAGCGTCCGCCTGGACCGCGAGCGCGAGCTGCAGCACGTACAGGAGGTCGCCGACGTGGCGCAGCGCGCCCTGCAGCACCCCCTGCCGGAACACCTGGGCTGCGTCGACCTGCACCTGCTCTACGAGACGTCGGTGGCCGGCGCCCACATGGGGGGAGACTTCTACAAGGCGCTCCACGTGGCCGGCGGCGTACGCCTGATGATCGGGGACGTGCAGGGCAAGGGGCTGGGGGCGGTCGAGTGCGCGGCCGTGCTCCTGGGCTCGTTCCGGGAGTCCGCGTACGTCGAACCCGACCTGCCCTCCATCGCGCGCAAGTTGGAGACGAGCATGCGGCACCACGCCCTGCGGGTCGGCATCGACGACGCGGACCGGTTCGCCACCGTCCTGCTGGCCGAGGTCCCCGACGGCCTGCCGGTGATGCGGCTGCTGAGCTGCGGTCACCCCCCGCCGGTCCACCAGGACCGGGCCGCCACCCGCTGCCTCGCCTTCCGCCGGCCGTCGCCGCCCGTCCACCTTCCGGTGCCGGTCGAGGAGGAGCACGTGGTGGAGGAGGTCCCCTTCCGCGTGGGCGACCGGGTGCTCATGTACACCGACGGGGTCAGCGAGACGCGCAACGCGAGCGGTGAGTTCTACCCCCTCGCCGACCGCATGACGGAGTGGGCAGACGTCGCGGACGGCGATCTCCTGGTCCTGCTCGGCGAAGACCTGCACCGTTACAGCGCCCACGGCCCGGACGACGACACCGCGGCGGTCCTGGTGTCCCGCACGGCGGTGACGCCGTCCGCCGGGTAGGTACCGTCGCGGGTCAGGCCTCGCAACGTCACGGACAGCTTCTTCTGCGAGACGCCGGGCATCCGGCGTCTCGGCTCCGCGAAGCGCACCTCGTCCGGTGCGGCATCGGCGAGCGTCTTGACCGCCATGGACGTCCCCTTCGTACCGATGCTGTCCGGCCACTGCCGCGTCGGGCACCGGGGATCCAACAGATCGCCGCGCACCCCACGGCCCGGCCGGCAACGAGGCCCCGTACCTCGGCTGGTTCCCCGACGCGGGGACGCTCGGGCGAGGCGTGCCCGACGACATCCGTGCGGCCTTCGTTCACGCGTACACCGGGAGCGAGGCCCTGCGCTGCGCGTTCTCCCACTACCGGGCCCTGCCCACCAGCGCGCGGCCTGCCGAAGTGACCGGTCCGGGTGCCGCCTGCGTGATCACAGGGCGCGGGCGGCGTCGACGCCGTCGGCCGTCGGGAACAGCCGGTCCGCCTCGGTCACTTCCCAGGTGCGGGCGAGGCTGCCGGGCAGCGGGCCGGCCAGGACCAGGCGGCCGTGGCGCAGCAGGCGGAGCATCTGGTTGAGCATGGCGGAGTCCGCGAAGGCGGCGCGGCTGACGTCGAGGACGGTCCGCCGGATGGACGGGTCTGCGACTGCCGCGGCCCCGGCCTCGCGCAGGGGGCCCAGGGTGTCCTGGTCGAACTCCCCGACGCACACGATCACCCGCACGCCATCGCCTTGGTCCGGCACTACCCCCACCTGCTGCTTCATCCGGCCCCCTCTCCCACGTGGACGATCGGACGGCCATTCTGGCCCACGCCCACGCCCACGCCCACGCCGCCGCCGCCGGGCCACCTCCTCCGACGCGCCCCGCGGGCGCCGGCGGTGCCCTCGCGGACCGCGGCGGGGCGGGAGCGTGACCCGGAAAAAGGTGGGGCCGTCCCGTACGACGGATGGTAGGCAGGGGACCTGCGAATCAACTGGAGGAAGCATGCGTGCAGGGGTGTACCTCGCCCATCCGCGGCCGGGCAGTTTCAACCACGCGGTGTTCGAGGCCGTCGTGGACGAACTGCGGTCGCGGGGGGCCGAGGTGTCGGCACACGACCTCTACGCCGAGGGGTTCGATCCGATGCTGGCGGCGGCGGAGACGGGAACGGTCGAGTCGGCTGCTCCGGCGCACGACGCGCAGGTGGAGCTGTACCGCGCGGAGCTGGCCGCACTCGACGTCCTGGTGTTCGTCCACCCGAACTGGTGGGGCATGCCGCCCGCCGTCCTGACGGGCTGGGTACAGCGCGTACTGGCGCCCGGTGTCGCCTACAAACTCGGGAGCCCGGAGGGCGAGCCGGCGGGGTTGCTCACGGCGGGCCGGGCCCTCGTCCTGAACACCTCCGACACGCCGCTCGACCGCGAGGAGAACGAGTTCGGGGACCCGCTGCAGCGCATCTGGGCGGCATGCGTGCTGCCGTACGTCGGCATATCGGACGTACGGCGGACCGTCTTCCGCACCGTCACCGACTCGGACACCGGGCAACGCGCCGGCTGGCTGGCGCGCGCCCGGGCGGAGGCCGCCGCCCTGCTGGCCTGACACCGGCCCGCCCGGCCCCCCTCCCCGGCCCGCGACACCCCCTCGTCGTCCTGCGGCCGCCGTTGCGGTCCGGTACCGCGTCCGCGTCACGTCCCGACGTTCAGCGCGGAGGGGTGGTCGGCGGCTCCGGCGCGGAAGCCGTCGCGGGACGCCCGGCGGGCGAGGACGCCCGCCGGGGCCGCGGACAGGAGGAACAGGCCCGCCAGGACCGCCCAGCCGGCCTGGCTCAGGCCGGTGACCAACGCGGTGACCAGGGCGGGGCCCATGGCGACGACGGCCGCCTCGGTACTGGCCGTGACGCCCTGGTACTGCCCCTCCGCGTGCTTGGCCATGAGCCCGAGGGACAGCCCCCACCGGGCCGACACGTAGTAGAGCTCGCCCACCACGTGCGCGCCCATGCCCAGCATGATCACGCAGGTCGCCAGGAGCGGGGAGCCGGCCCATGCGACGGAGGCGAAGACCAGGCAGCAGACCGCCAGCGCCAGCGCCGAGACCCTGCTCGCCCGGACGGCCTGCCGGACGCCCACCGACCGCTGACTGACGCGTACTTGGAACACGGCGATGGCCACGGAGCTCACCACCACCGCCAGCCCGGCCGTCCACAGCGGCGCGCGGGTGTCCTGCGCGATCCACAACGGGAGCCCGGTGGCGAGCAGCGCCCAGCACAGGGAGAGCAGTGCGGTGGTGCCCATGATCGCCACGTAGGGCAGGTCGCGCAGTGCCTGGGTGCCCGAGCGCTGCCGTTCCCTCGGTACCGGCGGGACGGAGGGGACGAGCAGCGTCAGGGCCGCGGTCACGAGGAGGGCGAGGGCGTCGACCAGGACGGCGGCGACGAAGACCGCCGGGTCCTTGCTGGCCAGGACCAGGATGGCGCCGCCCGCGCCGGCGGCGTAGGCGATGTGCTGGACGACGCGGCCCTGCGCCAGCACCTTGACCCGGTCGTCCGGTGGCATGAGCCCGTAGACCAGGGTGACGCGCACGCCGACGCCGGAGCTCTGCACGGCGGAGAACAACGTGGTCACCAGGAGCAGGGACCAGAATCCGCCGACGAAGACGTAGGCGACCATCGCCAGGCCGCGCAGGACGATGACCGTGCACAGGACTTCGCGCGGGCCGCGGCGTTCGGCCATCACTCCGATGGGGACGGCGGCGAGCAGCCCGACGAGTCCGCCGATGCCCATGGCCAGCCCCATGTTCCCGGCCGGGATGTGCCGGATCTGGGTGAGGTAGATCGCCCAGATGCTGAACCACAGGCCGTCTCCGAAGCCGTTCACCCCCTGGCCGGTCAGGAGCCGTCGCACGATGTGTCGCTTGTCCATGCCGTGTCCTCTGTCCGATCGCTGCGCCCCCGCGGCCGGCCCCGTCGCCGGGCGGGTCACGGCCGCTCCGTCATGCGTATCCCGCCCGGCGTCGGCGGAATCAGTGCCCCGGCCGGTGGGCCGCCCGTCCCCGGTCGCCGGGCAGGCGGCCCCACGCCTGGAAGAGGACGGGGTGGACGACGACGGTGTCGGGCTGCGCGAGGTGGGCGCGCAGCTCGCCGGTCAGCCGGTCCAGTTCGGCGTGTCCGGTCAGCCCGCGTTCGACGAGGGCCGCGCGGCACAGTTCGGCCCGGTCCGCGAGGAGGGTGTGGTAGGGGTGGCCCTGTTGGAAGACGCGGATGCCGGCGTCCACGCCGATGTCGACGAGCCCGGCCGCGCGGAGCAGGCCCGGCAGGCGGCGGCCGAGGTGGACGTCCATGCCGTTGAGGCGCCACAGCTCGGTGACGAGGTCGACGAGCGCCGTCCACGCGGGGTGCGGGGGGTCGCACACGCGGGTGACCCAGTCGACGTCCTGGACGGCGATCGTGCCGCCGGGACGGGCCAGGGCGACCATGGCCGACAGCACGGCGCCGGAGTGCGGCACGTTCATCAGGACCAACCGGGTGTGGACGAAGTCGAAGCCGCCCTTGTCCTCCGCGGTGTCGGCGGCGTCGCCCTCGACCAGCCGGACGTTGTCCAGTCGGCGCTCGGCGACGAGGCTGCGGGCGAGCCGGAGCATCTCGGGCTGTACGTCCAGGCCGACCACCTCGCCACCGGGTCCCACGCGTTCCGAGAGCAGGTCCAGAATGCCGAGCGGGCCGCAGCCGACGTCGGCGGCGCGCGCCCCGGGGCCGGGTCCGCAGCGGTCGAGGAGGCGTTCGGCTTCCGGCCGGAACATCTCGCCCTGGTAGAGCATCCGGTCCAGCTCGCTGGTGGCGGCGCCCATGAGGTACTGCTCGGCCATGGTCATGCGGGGCTCCTTCGGGGTCGTGTGCGACGGGACGGCCGGACCCGGCCGCGGGTCGGCGCGGCGCGGCCCCGACCGGCGCGGTCGGGGGCGGTGCGCTGCGCGGGCGGTCGCCGTGCGGTCGGCTCGCTCCCGCTGTCGCGCCCTCGGCGGAGGTGACGGGCGGGAAGGGCGCGGGGCGCCGGTGTCGCGGGGGCGCGGGCCGGGTCACGCGTGATCATGGTGGGCGGCGCTTTCCGGCGGGGGCGGAGCGGGTTGGCGCCGCAGGCGGTCGCGCAGGTGCAGCAGGTGGTCCCGTACGGGTTCCAGGTCGCGGGGCCCGTAGGTGCTCGGCGCGTCGGGCCAGTGGCCGCGCAGGGCGGCCAGGGCCCGCGGTGTCGTGCGGACGGTGCCGTCGGTGCCGACGACCACCCCGTCGAGTTCGGCGCGGCGCAGGTTCCACTCCACGGCCCGGTCCGGGGATACGCCTTCGGGCAGGCGCAGTGCCACGGAGCGGTGGTCGACCGTCACCGGGTAGCCGCCGGGGAGCCCTCGGGGGCCGGGGAGGTGTCCGGTGTGGGCGGGGCCCGCTCCGGCGAGTGCGGCGACGGCGGCCGCGCCCGCGGCGGCGCCGACCTCGTTGAGGTGGTGGCGCGGCCGGGAGCGTACCGGGGCCAGGAGGCCGCGCAGGTCCGTCAGGGGGGCGCCGTCGAGCCAGCCGCGGGCGTCGTCGTCCGGCCGGGGCGGGGCGTGGAGGTGGGCGTGGTGGGCGAGCAGGTGCAGGGTCCGCTCGTCGGGGAGGGCCAGCCGGGCGGCGAGGGCGGAGGCCAGGGTGGCGACGTTGCCGAGGCCGCAGGCGACGGGCAGTCCGCGGGCGTGGAGGAGGGGGTTGACGGCGTCGGGGAAGCAGGCGTTGACGATGCCGGTGCCGGGGCTCGCCTCGGCGCAGGCGGTGGCCAGGCGCACGGCCGCGGAGCTCTGCAGGGCCAGGGTGAGGCCGAAGCCGGCCCGGGCCAGCAGCTCGGTCCAGGCGGAGGGCGTGGTCCGCGCTTCGGCCGGTGACTGCTCCGAGCCTGCGATCACCAGGACGTCGGGGCGCAGGGCGCCGAGCAGGTGGCGGGCCCGGTCCGGGTCGTGGGGGTCGAGCGGGCCGGCGGCGCAGGTGGTGCGGGCGCCGGCCAGGAAGGCGTGGTCGCCCGCCAGGTCGGCGAGGTGCCGGGCCCGGTCGGCGTCGCGGCCCAGTACGTGGAGCCGTAGCGGGTGGGCGTGGCGGGCCAGGGCGCGGACCAGGGCCGAAGCGAACGCGCCGGTGCCGACGACGGCGACGAGGGGCGGGCTCACGTCCGGCTCCCGGTGCGGGGGGCGGCTCCGGCGAGGAAGGCGTCGAGGTCGACGAGGCGGGGCTCGGGGAGGCCGGGGCAGCGGGCGCTGATGTCCGATCGGGGCGGCCGCGTGGGGTCGGTGAAGTAGGTGGGGACCAGGACCGGCCCGTGGGGGCCGGGGTCCAGACCGAGGAGGGGGTTGGCGACGAGGAAGTCGCGGGTTCGCGGCGTGTCGCGGCGGACGTAGAGCCGGATGCGCTTGTCGGAGAAGTGGTTGGGGGGAAGGACCACGCGCGGCCCGAACTTCCGCTTCCACTGGAAGATGCCCTTGCCGAGGAAGGCTTCGGTGCCGAAGAAGTCGACGTGCTCGACGCCGTTCTCGCGGGCCCATCGCAGCAGCAGGTGGTAGACGGCCTTGAACGCGCCCTCGTCGTAGTGCCGCTGGTCGCCGTCGCGGACGCCGAGCAGACGGGTGGTCAGGGTGCGCCGGTCGCGGGACCAGTGGCACAGGACTCCGGCGACGCGGACGCCGGCGGCCGTGACGAACATCAGCGTTCCGTGGCGCAGGATGGCGTGCCGGGCCGTGGCCCGGTTCTCCGTACGGCTGCGGTCGCCGTGCCGGCGGCGCATCGTGGGGGCGTGCATGGTCCGGTAGAAGAAGTCGAAGGCCTCCGGCGAGGCGTCCTCCTCCAGCGCCCAGTGGTGTGCGCGCTGGTTGCGCCGGAACTCCCAGCGCTCGCGGCGCGATATCTGCCGGTCGAGGGCTTCCGCGGAGGACGGGACGTCGACCACGAGGTGGACGCGGAACGGCGCGGTCAGCGAGGCCGCGGTCGGCAGGCGTTCCAGTTGCCGGCTCTGGGCGCCGACGACCACGAGGTCCGCGTCCGGCCAGCGGCCGGCGGCGAGGTGCCGCAGGCTGGTCCGGCCGCGGGTGCGGTGGGCCGGTCCTGCGCCCGTCCGGGAGCGCTGGTGCTCCAGGAGTTGCAGGATGTTCGCCTCGCCCTGGGGCAGCCCCAGGTAGGCGATGCTCGGGCCCGGCTCCGCCCGGGACACGGTGACGGGAACCCCGCGCGGGACCTCGTCGTGCAGGCGCCGCAGGGTGCGCCAGCCCGGGCCGGGGCTGTTGTTCCAGGCGTAGGCCAGGCGGGCGCGGACGGCGGCGGGACCGGCCGCGGGCGCCGCCGCCCTCCCGGGCCCGCGGGGCGGGAGCGGGAGGGCGGCGGCACCGGGCGGTGGGGGCGGGGCGGGGACGGTCGACACAGGTGACTCCCGGGCAGGTGGTGACGGATGCCGCTGCTGGCGCGCGGTCTCAGGCCGCGGCCGCGCGGACGACCCGGCGCAGGTCGTCCAGGGAGGAGACGTGCCGCAGGTGGCGCGCGTCGGCGGTGCGGAAGTCTCCGGTGCCGTAGGAGCCGGAGCCGTGGACGAGGACCTCCCGGGTCGCGATCAGGCCGCGGTCGATGCCGTTGAGCACGCCGGTGAGGGCCATCACCAGGGACCATTCCCGCAGCTCGCGGGGGTCGGCCGGCAGGTGTACGCCGTGCGGGGCCAGTACGTGGCGGATGCGCGGATAGCGCTCAAGGCACTCGGCGAGGGAGACGACCACTCCCCCGCCGCCCTGCCGGTCGATGATCTCGTTCATCCGCGGCGAGGTGACCGGTGAGCGCGTGTAGAAGGTGGAGTCGAGCTGCTCGTCGGGGGCGTGGGCGATCCGCGGGAAGTGCGGGTCCCGGTCCTGGTGGAACAGGCCGTCGCGCGACTCCCATGCCGGGCGGTGGTCGAAACGGCCGTGGTGGAGGCTGGCCACCATGTCCGGCGTGCCCAGGTGCTGCACCAGGAAGTACTGGCCGCCCAGCTCGGGCCACTCCTTTCCGGTGTGCCACTGCTGGCCGTGGAAGTGGCCGAGGAGGCCGAAGGCGCTGGAGACGGAGTGCGCGTGCGTGCGTTCTCCCGGCGGGAGGAAGTCGCGTTCGAACAGGGCGCGCACGGCATCGGCCACCTGGTAGTTGCGCAGGTCGAGGGAGTGCCACAGGCGGAAGCCGGTGTCCGCGAACAGGGCGCCGGTCTCCTGGTCGACCACGGCCCGGGCGAGCTGTTTGACCTCGCCCGGCTCGTCGGTGCGCAGGACGGCCAGCGGGTGGGCCGTCCGCGACGCGTCGTCGTCGGCCAGGCCGCAGTGCCAGAGCTTGTCGGTGGAGGCCGACGGGACCACGCAGACGATGCGCAGCTGCTCGGGGGTGGCGAGGCCGGATTCGTGGGCGCGGAGCACCGCGTCGCGCAGTGCGGTGGCCTTGTTGGCGCTGGACGGGGTGATGATCATGACGGGTTCGCCGGTGCGCCTGATGTGCGCCACCGCGCGGGCCACGATCACCAGGGAGGCGAAGGTCTTCGTCGTCCGGGTGCGGGGGTTGTGCATCAGGTGGAGGAGGCCGATGCTCCGGCCGCCGTGCTCGTCCACCGTGTGGGCGCTGATGCCGGAGGGGCCGAAGAACCGTTCGAGATCGGCCCCGGGGGCGGGCAGCTCCCAGGCGGGGGCGAAGCCGGCCGCGTCCGCGGGTGCGGGCGTGTCCGCCGCGGCGGCGAGGACGGCGCGCAACTCCGTGTCGTAGTGGCTCAGCGCCTGCGGGCACGGGAGGTCGGAGACCGGCCGTGAGGACGGCTGGGGCAGGGTGGTGGTCATCGGCGTGCTCCTTGCACCACGTCCCCGCGCACGAGCGTGGCGGCGGCCGCGTAGTCGGGGACCTCGGCCGGGTCGGACCCGATCGAGAGGGGGCGGTTGCGTTCGTCGACGAACACCACGTGCTGGCAGGCCGTACGGGCCTCCTCGTCGGCCACCACCTGGTAGCCGATGATGATGACCAGGTCCCCGGGGGAGATCAGCCGCGCGGCCGCCCCGTTGATGCCGATCACCCCGCTGTCGCGTTCGCCTTCGATGACGTAGGTGGTGAGGCGCCGGCCGTTGTCGATGTCGACGATGTCGACCTGCTCACCGGGCAGGAGGTCGGCGGCGTCCATCAGGGTGCGGTCGATGGTGACCGACCCGACGTAGTGCAGTTCCGCCTGCGTGACCGTGGCTCGATGGATCTTGCTGTGCAGCATGGTGCGTTGCATGCGTGACTCCTCGTGAGGCCGGTCAGCCGGCGATCTGGATGCGGCGCAGGTGCCGGCTGCGGTCGCTGAACGCGTTGCGGGCGTGCAGCAGCCGCCAGTTGTCCCAGACGAGCATGTCCCGTTCGTGGTACTCCACGGCGACGTGGTCGCGGTCGAAAGCGGCGTGCCAGCGGCTCTGGAGCTCGGCCGCGAAGTCGTCGTCGTCGCGGATCAGGTTGTTGCAGCTGAACCGGACGATGTCGCGGCCGTCGCGGTCTTCGAGGATCGGGTGGCGGGTCTTCAGGTCCAGGCCCAGCCGCTGGACGCCCTCCGTCGTCTTCCAGGCGTAGTCGGTCTCCAGCAGCTGCTTGCGCTCGACGTCGGTGAGTGCGCCCACCAGCGGCCGGGTGTCCATCAGGGTCGTCTCGCCGCCGGGTCCGGACGCCGGGGTGATGCACCACAGCGCGATGTAGCGCGGCGGGGTGAACGCGAAGTCGTAGCCCTCGGAATGCGGCGTCAGGGGGCGGGTGTTGCCCGCGTGGTAGACGTCGTCCATGCCCGGCTCCGGCCGGACGTCACCGACGACGGCACCCGTGTAGTTCGGCACGAAGGTGCCGAGCGCCCGGCAGAACCGGACCGGGTCGAATTCCTCGGGAACATTGCACAGAAGTACATAACCGTGTTCGTCCATGAGCTGCTGGAACGTTCTCGACAGGAGTTCTTCCGTCAGCGGGTGACCATTGAAGTCGACCCGGGACAGAATACTGATGGGCGAATGAGCCATTTCCCCTCCACATGAAGAAACTCCCTCGATGGAACGCACCACCGCAAGGGATACGTGAATTTAGGGCGCACTGTTCCTTGATGATTCGCGGTGCTCTCATTCTCGGCCAGCACCACTGTAGGGAGGGGTGGGCTGCCGATGTCAAGCGAAGGGGGCCGACTACTCTGCGCACGCGATCGCAGAAAACGATCAACAAATGGGGCCCGGACGGTCGACCTTTCAGCCACCAAACCAGAAATTACGGCCAACATCCCTTTACGATCACCACGCTGCGTAATGAGCCGTTTATGGGACATCAGGCCGGGCATTCGCGAATGTCGGAAGACGGTCCGCCACGCGGAGAGAAACGCAAAATTCCCGTCCAGACGTGCCGAATGGAAGCCATGCCCGCACCCCGAGCGAAGCCGGCTCGGCCGCACCCGCCGCCGACGGCGCCTCCCACCCGTCGGCCGGTGTCGCGCGGCCCGGCCGGCGGGCGCGGCGGCCGGACAGGGGGCCCGCGACGGTTCGGGCTGCGCGGCACGCCCGGGATCGAGCCCCTCTGGAACCACGCCGTCGACACCACGACCGCGGCCCGGCTCTGGGCGGCCGACTGCGACGTGGCCGGTGCGCGGTACCGGTCAGAATGCCCGACGCGTGTCCGTACGGGTGCCCGCACGGGTGGAGCGGAGCGTCACCGACGGAGTCGGCTCCGCAGCAGCTTCTTGTCGGGCTTGCCCGCGTCGGTCAGCGGCAGGGCGTCGACGAAGTCGATGCCCGCGGGCTCGTACATGGCACCCTTCCTCTCCCGCACCACGGCGCGCAGTTCCTCCTCGCCGACGTCACCGCCCGGTGCGCGGACGACGACCGCGTGGACCCGCTCCACGAGGTTGGCGTCGGGGACGGCGAACACCGCGCTCTGCGCGACCTGCGGATGGGAGTTCAGCACGTCTTCCAGTTCCACCGTGTACACGTGGCCCCCGACCACGACGATCATGTCCTTGAGGCGGTCCACGATGGTCACGTATCCGTCCGCGTCGACGAACCCGATGTCTCCGGTGTGCAGCCAGCCGTCCCGCAGGACCTCCGCGGTGAGCTCGGGCTGCTTCCAGTAGCCCTTCATCACGTGGGGGGACCGTACGCAGATCTCCCCGTGCGCGCCGGGGGCCAGGTGGTGTCCGTCGGGGTCGCGGACGGAGACCTCGACGCCTTCCATGGCCCTGCCTGCGGTCCGCAGCAGCTCCGGGCGACGGGGGTCGTGGTCCTCGGGCGTCAGCACGCTGATCCCGCCCGCTTCGTTCTGGCCGTAGAACTGGTAGAGGACGGGGCCGAAGCGGCGGACCGCCGCCGCGAGGCGGGTCGGGGAGGAGGCGCAGCCGCCGTAGGTGAGCAGGCGCAGGCTGGAGGTGTCGGTGCGGTCGACCGCCGGGTGGTCCATCAACTGGTAGAGGAGCGGCGGCAGCAGGAACATGTGGGTGATGCGCTCGCGCTCGACGGCGGCGAGCACGGCGCCGGGCTCGAATCCGTCCAGCAGGACGACGGTGCCGCCGCCGTGCAGCACGGCGTCCGCCATGAGGCCCGCCGCATGCGCGAGGGTGGTGCACACCAGGGCCCTGGTCCCGCCCTCCTCGTACCGGTCCGCCCGGCTCGACGCCAGCTGCTCGAAGGTCGTGCAGATGGCCTTGGGGTGGCCGGTGGTCCCGCCGGTGTGGCGGATGGTGCAGACGTCCTGCGGGCGCGCCGCACCCGCCATGGCAGCCCGGGACTCCCGGGCGGCGAGCGCCGACAGGTCCGGGCCGGTGTCCGCGCCCGGGCCCGCCGCGTCCGCGGCACCTCCCAGGAAGAGGACCCGGTCCAGCGGTGCGCGCCGGGCGAGGTCGACGGCCCGCTCGCGGTGGGCCGGGTCGACGAGCAGCACGCGGGTCTCGACGTCCCGGAGGATGTCGGCGTGCACGTCGGCCGAAAGTCCGGCGTAGAGGTGGTTCACCGGGCAGCCGAGCAGCCCGGCGGCGTAGCGGGCCGCGATCGTCTCGGGGAGGTTGCCGGAGAGCAGGGTGATCGTCTGACCGCGCTCCACCCCTTGGGAGCGCAGCGCCCGGGCCGTGGCGTAGACGAGGCCGCGCAGGTCGCCGGCGCTCAGCCGCCGGTCCCCGTGCACCAGTGCCTCATGGCCCGGATCCTTGTCCAGGGCGTCGAGGATCCCTTCCACGTGGCTGTGGAAGTGTTCGGTGTTGGCGTGCATTCCGATCCCTATTGGTTGACTTGAGCAACTACTCGGACCTTAGCGCTCGATGATCCACCAAGCCCAACCCGCACACCGACATCCGGCCACCGCACGGAGCAGCCGCGCCGCCGGGTCGACGACCGGACGTCACGGCCCGCCGTCCGACCCGTTACAGCCCCGGCGCCCCCCACACCGGGAACCACCGGGCCAGGTCCTGTTCCATCCGGAGGTCGTCGCCGAGCACCGCCCGGACCTGCAACTCCAGCTGGTTGTCCCGCTTCTCGGCACTGCCCGGCACCGGCGCGAAGGGATAGAACGTTCCGCGCTTGTAGAGGTAGACCAGGGCCAGCGGACGGTCCCGTTCGTCCCGGAAGCCGATCAGGGAGCAGAGCAGCTGCGCCCCGAAGCCCCCTTCCTGCAGCAGGGTGTTGACCGCGTGCAGGTCGTTGACCAGGGTGGCCGTGTCCTCGGTCGGCCGGCGGGCGAGCAGCCAGGTGTAGCCGTACGCGTCCTGGCTGAACTCCACCGGAATGCCGCCCCGGTCGGTGTCGGCGTCGAGCAGTTCGCGTACGTCCTGCCGGATGCGGGCGAAGGCGCCGCCCTCGACGCCCGCGAAACAGACCGAGCCGAGCCCGGTGGGTGCGAAGCCCGCGCCGGCCTGGAGGGTGAGGGCGGCGGAGGGCACGGCGAAGAGCTGGTCGAGGTCGGGGCGGACCGGTTTGGTGCGGCCCAGGATGGTGTCGAGAAGACCCATGGACGATCCTTACGGGCGGGCGAGGTCGGCGGAGATCCTGGCCAGCTGGTCCAGGCGCTGTTCGAGGGTCGGGTGGGAGGAGAGCAGTCGGCCGAGGCTCTCCTTGGAGGAGAACGCGGGAACGAAGTAGAAGGCGTTGTACGGCTCGGCCTTCCGCAGGTCCTCGGTCGGGATGCGGGCCATCTGGCCGCTCACCTTCGTGAGGGCGGAGGCGAGCGCGGAGGGGCGGCCGGTGAGCAGGGCCGCGGTGCGGTCGGCGGAGAGCTCGCGGTAGCGCGAGAGCAGCCGGGTGAGCAGGAAGCTCAGGGCGTACACGACGGCGCTGACCACGGGGATCAGCATGATCGCGATGCCGACCGGGTCATTGCCCCTGCTGTTGCGGGAGAGACCTCCCCACAGAGCGACGCGGGTGATGATGCCGGCGAGCACGCCGAGGAAGGAGGCGATCGTCATGACGGCGACATCACGGTGCGCGACGTGCGACATCTCGTGGGCGAGCACGCCCTCCAGCTCCTCCGGTTCCAGTCTGCGGAGCAGTCCGGTGGTGGCGCAGACCAGGGCGGTCTTCTCGCTCCGGCCGGTGGCGAAGGCGTTCGGGACATCGCTCTGGGCGATCGCCACCCGGGGCTTGGGCATGTCGGCCAGGGCGCAGATCCGGTCGACGGTGCCGTGCAGTTCCGGCGCCTCTTCCGGGGTGACCTCCCGTGCGCCCATGCTGAAGGCCGCGATGCGGTCGCTGAACCAGAACTGGGCGATGAACAGGCCGCCGGTGAAGATCAGAACGATCGGCCAGGCGCCGCGCAGCACTGCGAGCAGCACGCCGACCAGGACCACGTACAGCAGACCGATCAGGAACATGGTGGTCACCATGCGCGTGGTCAGCCCGCGGTCGGGGGCGTAACGGGAACGGGTCCGGCTCATCGATGCCTCCAGTCCTCACCTGTCTCCCATAGTGCTCCTTCACGGTTGAATCCGAATAAATCCATGCGTCGGCGACACCCTCCCGCCGGGCCGGCGGACGACACGGCAGGTGACCACCGCTGACCGCGGGTGACGACGACAGGTGACGACTACCGACGACCGGGGACCGGCGACCGGCCGGTCGGCACCTCGGGGCCGGCGGTCATCGCCGCGGCCGCACGCCTCGCTCCGCAGCGGCATCGACTTTCGGACCGCCTCTTTCCGGCGACAACTCGTCTTGCCCGAAGGCAATGTGTCCCGTCGGCGCACCCGACCGCGCCCCGTCTGGGACCGTGACCGGATGAACCCCACTCGCGTCCCTCCCCCGCCCGCGGGCTTCCGGCCGCCGGTCCGCCCGTGGTGAGCACGGGCCGGTCCGGCGGGAGCCGTGGGAGCAAGGCCGTGCCCCTGCTCGCCGCTCTCGCCGTGAGCGCCTCGCTGACGCTCGGCCCCGCCGCGTCCCCGCCCGCCGCGCGGGACCCCGGTGTGCTGCTCAGGGGCAAGGTGGTGACGATGAACGACGCGGGGGACGTCTGGCCGGACGCCGGCCTGTGGATCAGGTCCGGCCGGATCGAGGCCGTCGTCAGGGCGGGCAGCCCGCTGCCGGCGGGCGCGCGGTCGGCGCGGGTCGTGGAGAGCGGTGGGGTCATCTATCCCGGGCTGATCGATCTGCACAATCATCCCGCGCACGCCGCCTACCCCCTCATGCCGGTGGGCAAGGCGTACGAGGACCGCTACGAGTGGCGGTTCTACGACGACGCGTACGACCGCCGCATCACCTACTCCGAGTTCGTCCTCGCCAGTCCCGACTACTACGACCTCGCCGCGGAGTTGGGCCGGTACGGCGAGTACAAGGCGCTGGCCGGGGGCACCACCTCCCTCCAGGGCGCGGACGACGGCCTGCCGAGCAGTGCGCGCGGTTGCCTGGTCCGCAACGTCGAGACGGCGGACGTCGGCCCGCGCCGTGCCGTGAGCCGGGTGGACCTGGGCCGCGACGCCCGTGAATGGGCGGACCTGGCGCGGGCGCAGAAGGACGGCGTGCTGGTCCTGCACCTGGCCGAGGGCACCGGAGAGCGCATGGCGGACGAGTACCGGGCCGTGGAGCGCAGCGGCCTGGTGGGTCCGCGGCTGGTCGCCGTGCACGGCGTCGGTCTCACCGCGGACCAGCTCGGGGACATGGCGGCGCGGGGCGCGGGGCTGGTCTGGTCACCGCTGTCGAACTTCCTCCTCTACGGAACGACCACCGACGTGGCCGCCGCGAAGGCGGCCGGACTCGACGTCAGCCTGGCCCCGGACTGGGCGCCCTCGGGCAGCAAGTCGGTCCTGGGCGAGCTGAAGGTCGCCGACCTGGTCAACAAGCACCGGCTGAACGGGCTGTTCACCGACCGGGAGCTGGCACAGGCGGTGACGCGGAACCCGGCCCGGGCGCTGGGCTGGGACCGCCGCGCGGGCCGGCTCGCGGCGGGCTACGTGCCCGACCTCGTGGTGCTGGACGACCGGAACGCCGATCCGTACCGCAACCTGATCGAGGCCACCGAGGAGAACGTCCGGCTGGTCTCCGTGGCCGGAGACATGCTCTACGGCGACGAGCCGGTCATGGCGCGGGCCCGCGCCACACCGGACGTCGAACCGGCGGCCCGCTTCCCCGGTGACCGTGTCAAGGTCATGGCGGGCGACTGCCCCGGGACGGACCTGCCGCCGATGCCCCTCACCGAGACCCGGGACCGCCTGCAACGCGCCCTGGCGATGGATCCGCGGTTCCTGCTGGACCGGGTCGGCCCGAAACCGGAGTCCGTGCGGCGCATCCGTGCCGAACTGGCCCGCTGCCCGGGCGGCGAGCCGCCGGGCGAGCTGACGCCGCCGGACATCCAACGCGTCCTGAGCTGCCGCCTCGGCCTGCCCTTCGAGGAGACCCGCCTGAGCGCCCTGACCACCTACGAGGACCCCGAATGGATGAACCGGTTGGTGGCCAACCCCAACCTCCCGGCCTATCTGAAGGCGCTGCCGGACTACTACCGGCGGCAATGAACCGGTGCGCGCCGGGCCCGGCGCGAGCGCGGCAGCTCCCCCGCGCTCCGCTCTCGCCGAGCGGGATGGTCACATCCGTCCTAGTTTGTCCTCGTCACCGATTTTCTCAGGCAAGGAGCAGGACATGGCTGACAAGGGCGGCATGGACAAGGTCAAGGGCAAGGCGAAGGAGGCGGCCGGCAAGGCCACCGGAAACGACCGGATGAAGGCCGAGGGGAAGATGGACCAGGCCAAGGGCAAGGCGAAGGAGTCCGTGGCCGACGCCAAGGACTCCCTGCGCGGCAAGCACGACAAGCACTGATTCCGGCGGGCCGGCGGAAGGGCTCCCTCTCCCGAGGCGAGCCCTTCCGCCGGCCGCGTCTCAGACCGGAGAACACGACGCCACCCCCGGGCCGCAGGCCCGGGGGTGGCGTCGGTTCGCGCGGGGAGGGTCAGCGCAGGCGCAGTGCCTCGCGGATCGTGGTGAACAGGTCGGTCTGGTCGGTGACGCCCAGGACCCGGTAGGCCTGCGGGCCCTGGGCCGCGATGCGGACCTCGGTACCGGTGTGCTCCTGGGACTGGCCGGGCGTGTTGCTGGAGTAGTTGACCTTCAGCTGCTGGCCCTCGTTGGTGACGAGGGTGGAGGTCATGCCGGGCGGGGTGGCTTCCAGCGGGACGATCTGGCTGGTGTGGCCGTGGTCGGCGGTGGTGACGACCAGGGTGTCGGGGTGCTTGGCGGCGTAGTCGCGGGCCACCTTCACCGCACGGTCGAAGGCGGCGGTCTCGCCGATCTGGCCGCACGGGTCGGCCGCGTGGTCGCGCTTGTCGATGGAAGCGCCCTCGATCTGGAGGAAGAAGCCCTTGTCGCTCTTCCTCGGCTTCTTGGCCTCCAGCAGCGCGATCGCCTTGGCGGCCTGCGCGTCCAGGGCCGGGGTGCCGGCGGGGCGGGCCGGGTTGCCGGTGACGCAGCGCTGCGGGGCGGTTCCGCCCACGGCCGCGGCCTGGCCGGTCCACTCGGTCGCCACGTTGCCCGGCGCGAAGAGGCCGAGCACCGGGGCCCCGGCCCGGACGGTGTTCAGCGACTTCTCGTCCGTGACGACCTGGTAGCCGAGCTTCTTGGCCTGCTCGGTCACGGTCAGCCCCGCGTACGGCCCCTGGGTGATCTTCTGGTCGAAGCGCTGCTTGCCGCCGCCCAGGAGCACGTCGACCTTGTGGTTGACGCTCTGCTCGGCGATGGAGCCCGGGCCGCCCTTGGCGATCGTGTCGGTGGGGCAGTTGGCCATGTCGGCGGGCCCCTGGCAGCCGCGGTCGGTCACGTGCGAGGCGAGAACGGCCGGGGTGGCGTCGGTGAGCTCCGCGGTGGTCACGCTGCCCGTCGCGTACCCGTTCTTCTGGGCCAGCTCAAGGATCGTCGGCAGCGCCTTGTCGGTGTCCGGGGTCTTGGAGATCCGCCCGTTGACCGTCTTGCGGCCGGTCGCCCAGCCGGAGCCGCTGGCGGCCGAGTCGGTGACGTAGTCCGGGGTGCCGTCCGCGTGCACCGCGTACGTCGTGTACGCGCCGGTCAGGGGGAACCGGTCCATGTTGAGCCGGCCCGCCGCACCCACCGTGTAGTCGCGGGCGAGGGTGATCTCCGAGTCGCCCATGCCGTCGCCGATCAGCAGGATGACGTTCTTCGCCTTCCCGCCCTGGACCGCGTGCTGGGCCTGCTCCTTGCCCCCGGTGGCACCCGCGGTGAGCGGGACGGCCACGGCGGTGGCGGCCGCCACCACGGCGGACACGGCGATGAGACGGCGGGACGGACGGGGGATGGACATGAACTGTTCCTCGTTTCTGTCGGCAGACGATCAGGCGCCGATGGGCACAGCCGACCATCGCCACGTGAACGGCAGGGGACCTGCGGGCCCTCAACGCGCGACCGGGACATGACACGAACCCGGCGGTTCGGCCTCGCCCGACGACCCGCCCGCGCCCGCACCCCCTCCCCGGGGGCCCGCCCGCCCGGGGAGGAACGGCTCAGACGACGATGACCCGGCGGCCGCGCGCGTGACCGGCCCGGCTGTCGGCGTGGGCCGTCGCGGCCTCGGCGAGCGGGTACGACTTCTCGACCGGAATGTGGAGCTTCCCCCGGGCGATGAGGCCGACGGCCTCGGCGAGCGCGTCCGGGACGCTCCCGGCCGTTCCGGAGAACCGGACGCCGAGCTTCGGCGCATCGAGATCGGCGATGGAGATCACCTTCTGCGGGTCCCCGGTCAGTTCGACGAGCTCGCGGATCACGCCCGAGCCCGCCAGATCGAGGGCCGCGTCGACAGGGCCGAGCCCCCGCACCCGCTCGACCCAGCCCTCGCCGTAGGTCGTGGCCAGGGCGCCCAGGCCCCACA
This sequence comes from Streptomyces subrutilus, assembly GCF_008704535.1. Taxonomy (NCBI): domain Bacteria; kingdom Bacillati; phylum Actinomycetota; class Actinomycetes; order Kitasatosporales; family Streptomycetaceae; genus Streptomyces; species Streptomyces subrutilus. The sequence goes on along the minus strand of NZ_CP023701.1, from coordinate 6,905,900 downwards.
GGTAGTCCTGGTTCGCCGCGCCCGCGACGGCGATCACCGTGACGCCGCGGTCGCGGGCGATCTGCAGCACCGCCGATCCGACTCCCCCCGACGCACCGCTGACCAGCAGCGTCTGTCCGGGCCGCACACCGACCTCGCGGATGACGCGCAGCGCGGTCTCCACCACGGAGGGATACCCGGCGGCCTCTTCGAACGTCAGGCCGTCGGGCATGCGGGCCCACGCCGACAGCACGGCGGATTCGGCGTAGGTGCCGGAGCCTTCGCCGAACACCCGGTCGCCGATCTCCACCCCTTCGACGCCCTCGCCGACCTCGTCCACCACCCCGGCGGCGTCCAGTCCGACTCCGGCGGGCAGTTCGATCGGGTGGGCCGTCAGGACCTGCCCTTCGCGGACCCGCCAGTCGACGGGGTTCACGCCCGCCGCCCGCACGGCGATGCGTATCCGGCCGGGGCCCGCGTGGGGTTCCTCGGCCTCGACGAGGCGCAGGACGTCCGGACCGCCGAACTCGGCGAAGCTGATTCTCTTCATGCGCCGGACCGTAACACTAACCGTTAGCTTTTCGCAGCAGGTTCGCTTTCGCAGCTGCTAGTGTCAGCGCATGACCGTGCCGTCCGGACGCCGTGAGCGCAAGAAGGCCGCGACCCGCCAGAAGATCGCCGACGCCGCCCTGCGGCTCTTCCTGGAGCGCGGGTACGACGCGGTGGGCATCCGCGAGGTGGCCGCCGAGGCCGACGTGGCCGTGACCACGCTCTTCGCCCACTTCGCCTCCAAAGAGGCCCTGGTGTTCGAGCAGGACGAAGACTTCGGGCAACGCCTCACCCGGGCCGTCACCGGCCGTGCCCCGCACGACCCGCTCGTCCCCGCGCTCCATCACGAGATCCTGGCCCTGGTGCAGCACTGCACGGCGGACAGCGCCGCCCCGGTCTGGGGCATGATCGACGAATCGCCCGCCCTGCGGGCGTACGAGGAGTCGATGCTGGTGCGCCACGCGGAGGCGCTCGCAACGGCCATCACCGACGACCCCGCACTGTCACAGACCCCGACCGCGAGCCGGACGATCGCCCGGTTCGTGATCGACGCCTATGCGCTGGCCCGCGAGGCGGCGGATCCGCAGGCCGCGGTGGACGAGATCTTCCGGATGATCGAGGCGGCCTGGGAGGTCGCCCGCCCTTCCCGACCGGCGTGACGGGCCGCGCCCGCCCATGGGCAGCGGCGCCGCCCTCCTCCTGCACGGCCGGCGGACGGCCCGGTACGCGCCTCAGCGCAGGGTCAACGGGGTCTCGGACGTGACGCGGGAGAGCTTCTCCGGGTTGCGGACGTAGTAGAGGCCCACGATGCGGGAGCCCTCGACGCGGACCGCCATGACGCCGTCCAGCTCGCCGGCCAGGTGCACGACGAGCGCCGGGCTGCCGTTGACGGCGGTGAGGCCGACGGTGAGCGGGAGCCGGTTCTTGCCGAGGCCGCCCGCCATGAACCGGGCCACCTTGTCGGCGCCCCTGACGGGCCGGACCGCGGCCTGCCTGATGCCGCCGCCGTCGCTCACCAGGACCACCTCGGGCGCGAGCACGTCCAGGAGGCCCTGGAGGCCGCCGCCGTCGAGCGCCCGCCGGAACGATTCCACCACCGCCCTGCCCTCGCCCGCGGTGACCACCTCGCGCGGTCGGCGGGCGTCGACGTGCCGGCGGGCGCGGTGCGCGATCTGGCGCACGGCCGCGGGCGACTTGTCGATCGCGGCGGCGATCTCCTCGTAGCCGACGTCGAAGACCTCGCGCAGCACGAACACGACGCGTTCGTTCGGTGACAGCGTCTCCAGGACGAGCATGACCGCCATCGAGACGCTCTCGGCGAGCTCGACGTCCCGGGCCACGTCCGGCGCCGTGAGCAGCGGCTCGGGCAGCCACGGTCCGACGTACGCCTCCTTGCGGCGCGCCAGGGTGCGCAGCCGGTTGAGGGCCTGGCGGGTGGTGATCCGGACCAGGTAGGCGCGCGGTTCGCGCACCTGCGCCGGGTCGACCGCGGCCCAGCGCAGCCAGGTCTCCTGTAGGACGTCCTCGGCGTCGGCCGCCGATCCGAGCATCTCGTAGGCGACGGTGAAGAGCAGGTTGCGGTGGGCGACGAACACCTCGGTCGCCGGATCGGCAGCGTGGTCGCTCATCTCCGGGCTCCTCTCGGTCACGGCCGGCCCCGGTGGCCGGTGTTCTTCGGGCAGTGGTTCACGGCACGGTCCGTCGGTCGGCGACCGCGGGCAGTTCGGTCACGGTCCGCCGCCGCGGGGCGGACCGGCGTGGCGGCCGTCCGGTCCGGCCGGACGTCGCCGGACCGGACCGGGCCGCCACCGGCCTACCGGGCCGGGCCGGCGGGCTCCGGCGCCCCGGCGGCCCGGGCCCCCGCCCCGCGCAGCAGCCGCTGCCTCGCGGCGCCTCCCGGGACGCGGTGCAGGCGGTACCCGCCGGGGCTGTGCGCCTCGTCCGCCAAGTGCCGGACGACGCCCGTGCACACGGCCTCCTTCAGCTTCGCGCCCAGGCGGCCGTCAAGGGCGAAGCGCACGGCGACGTCCGACCGGTTGGCGAACTGGAAGATGCCCTCCCCCCGGCCCAGGCTGATGCACTGGGCGCCGAACGGCTGGTTGAGGGGATCGGGCCGGTCGCCCGCGATCCGGCTGAGCACCGTGTCCGCGGCCCGCGCACCCAGGGGCATGGCGGCCTGGCAGCTCATCCGCAGCGGGACGCCCGACGGCGCCGCCGAATCCCCGGCCGCGACGATGCGCGGGTCGTCCACGCTGGTCAAGGTCTCGTCGGTGAGCAGCCGGCCCAGGGAGTCCGTGCTCAGCCCGCTGCGCGCCGCCAGGTCCGGTACGCCGAAGCCGGCGGTCCAGACGGTCACCCGGCTCGGCAGCTCGCGGCCGTCGTCGAGCCGCACCGCGTCACGGGTCACCGCGGCGACCCCGGTGCCGGGGCCGTCGAGCACCGCCACCCCGAGCCGGGCCAGCCGCGCGGCGACCGAGCGGCGGCCGCGCGGGTGCAGGTAGGGGCCGAGCACTCCGCCGCAGACCAGGGTCACCGCACGGCCCGCCTCCGCCAGCTCGGCGGCGGTCTCGATGCCGGTCGGACCGGCACCGACCACCGTCACCGCGGCCGTCGCGGGTGCGTCGGCGAGGGCCCGGCGCAGCCGCTCCGCCCCTTCCAGGTCTGCGATCGGGTGACCGAACTCGGCCGCTCCGGGCACCAGCGGGTCGGCGCTGCCGCTGCCCACCGCGTAGACCAGGTAGTCGTAGCCGACCGACCCGCCCGACGTCAGGGCAACGCGGCGGCCGGCCGCGTCGATCCGGGCCGCCGTGTCCACCACCAGGCGTACGCCGTCGGCCAGGACCTCCCGGTAGTCGACGACCGCGCCGCCCGTCCCGGCGGCCAGCTGGTGCAGGCGGATGCGGTGGACGAAGGCGGGGCGCGGGTTGACGAGCGTCACCGTCACGTCGGCGCGCCGGGTGAGGCGATCGGCCGCCATGACGCCGGCGTAGCCACCGCCGATGACGACCACTTCGGTGTTCTCGCTCATGGTGTCTCCTCCGCTCAGGGGTTCGGACACGAGACACCGGGCGGGCGCCCGCTGTGACAGCCTGTGAGCCGGATCACTGCGCAGGAGTCCCCGGCGTACGCCCCGGCTCGTCCCGTGCGCGGGGCCCCGCGCCTCCGTCATCCCCCGGCCGCGGCCGCCCGCAGCTCGGCGAGCGCGCGGCGCTGGACCGCACGGTCGTCGAAGTTCTCGGGTGCGAGCCAGGCACGCAGGGCCCGCCCGACCGCCGGCCACTCCGTGTCGGTGACGGAGTACCAGGCGGTGTCGCGAGTGCGGCCCTTGTAGACGACCGCCTGCCGGAAGACGCCCTCGAAGGTGAAGCCGAGGCGGACCGCCGTCGTGCGCGACGGCGCGTTGAGGCTGTCGCACTTCCACTCGTGGCGCCGGTAGCCGAGGTCGTCGAAGACGTACCTCATGGCGAGGAACTGCGCCTCGGTGGACAGGGGGCGGCGCTTCATGGCCGGCGAGAACATCACGTTGCCGATCTCGATGACCCCGTGGACGGGGTCCTGTCGCATCAGCGCCAGGGTGCCGACCGCCCTGCCGTCGCGCAGATCGATCACCGCGTAGTGCCGCGGGTCGCTGCCGGCCGCCGCCTCTTCGACGTAGCGTCGGTAGTCCCGTGCCTGCTCGAACGGCCCGACGGCCATGTACGTCCAGTCGCGCCCGTCCGACCCCGTGCGGTAGGCCGCGTGGAGCTCGGCGGCGTGCCGGTCCGCGTCCAGCGGTTCGAGCCGGCAGAAGCGGCCGGCGAGCGTGACGGCGCCGGGCAGGGGGCGCGGGGACCAGTCGGGCACCGGTTCGCCGACGGGCTGGTCGTACTCGTTGAGGCGCAAGGCCGCCCTTCCTTCCCTGGTGCGGTGCACTGCCGTAGCGGGCCCGTCCCCGTGCCCGAGTCGCGATGGTGCGGGAGGGGATGGCGGGTGCGCCGTCATTCTGGCACCAGGTGCGGTGGCCGGTGCAGAGGCGGGTCGGTTCGGCCCGGTGGTGGGCGCCCGTGGACACAGGTCACAGGTCACAGGGTCGCGAAGAGGGCGTCGAGCGGGGCCGGTACCCGTTCGGGGGCGAGGGCCTCCACCAAGAGGCGGCCGTAGCGGATCTTGCGGCCCTTCTTCGTGCCGAGGAAGCGGCGCAACTGCTGGGGGCGGGACCGCCCGTGCTGGGCGGGCTGACGCGCGAAGGTCTGCCAGGCGCGCTGGTCGTCCTCGGAGCGGATGACCTCCTCGACCGCCGCCGTGCCCAGCGCGCGGATCAGCTCCTCTTCCAGGTCCGCCGCACACACGAAGAAGCCCGGGTGCGCTGCCCGGGCCCGTTCCAGGCCGCGCTGGTAGAAGGGCCGTTCGCGTTCGTCGCACAGTCCGGTCAGCCGCAGGCCGAGGCCGGGCGGCCCGAGGAGCCCGGCGTAGCGGCCCACGCTCATCGCCCCGCCCATCGGGACGACGCAGACCCCCTCGGCGGCGAGGTCGCGGCCGCGCCGTGCGGCCAGCGCCTCGACGGCCTCGAAGTCGCTCGGCCCTTCCAGCAGCACCGCCGTGCGCAGCCCCAGCCGCACCGCCAGATCACCCGCCGGCCCCCCGGGCCCACCGGCCGCCCAGCGGCCCACCGCGTCCCGGAACGCCTCCATGTCCGCCATGGATCGATTCTGCACGTGCGCCGGTCGGCGCGGTACGCAATATCCCGGTCGCTCGTGTCGCCGCGGGCTGCCCGTACGCAGCCGTGCCCGGCCCGCCCCCCTCAGGAGAAACGATCAGTCGGGCGGTGGTGCACCGCCGAACGGCCCCGGCTCGCGTCGCACGGGGTGGTTTTGTTCTGGTTCCTTCTAGTATCTGCGCAGTCCATCAGCGTCCGGGGCCCGCTGCCCCGGGTCCGGCGCGCACGGCCGCCGCCGGGCCGGTGCCTTCGCCACGAGGAGTTCCATGTCCGGGAGTTCCCTGCCCCGCGCCCGACGGTCCGCCGCGATGGCGGCATGGTTGGTCGGCTGCGCGCTCACCCTGGCGGCGGTGACACCGGTCCCGGTCCCCGCGCCCGCGCCCGGGCCGGCGTCGGCGCCCGGTCCGGCGTCGGCGTCGGCGTCGGCGTCGGGCGAGGCCGCCGTGCTCGGCCGGGAACACGCCCGGGAGCACGCCCGGCTGCGGGACGCGGCCAAGGGCGCACAGGGCTACCCGCAGTCGAAGCGCACCGCGAGCCTGGCCGCGCACCGGGCGTCGCAGGAGCGGACCAACCGGGCGTTCGCGGACGCGGAGTCGGGCCGGTTCGCCGCGTACTTCCCGTCACCCGACTTCGGGGTGCACGTGGCCCAGCTGCCCACGGGCAAGGTGCTGCTCTTCTCGTTCGAGCGCGTGGAGGCCGACCCCACCAAGGAGACCGGCCCCACCGGCACGGTAGGCCGGACGAACGCCGGGCGCGGATACCTCTGGGACCCGGCGAAGGGGACCGGCGCCGCGGCCTTCACCAAGGTCTCGCCGCCCGTCGTCCTCATGCCCGACGGCCACTACGCCCCGCGTCCGGCCCCGTTCTTCTGCGCCGGGCACGCCTACCTCCCCAACGGCATGGTCGGGGTCTTCGGCGGCAACGTCGGCGGTAAGGGCGGCAGCGGCGCGAAGCTGTCCTTCGTCTTCGACCCGTGGACCGAGACCTGGTTCCGCAACCGGGACATGTCCGTGGGCCGCTGGTACCCCACGGCCGTGACCGGCGCGGACGGCCGGCAGATCATCATGTCGGGCCAGTCCGAGCGCGGTACGGGGACGCCCACCCCGGTGGTGGAGCGCTTCCCCGCTCTGCGGCACCCGGTGCCCTGGCGGCCCTTCGACATCCCGGTGGGCCTGTCCGCCGAACGGCTGCGCACCGACGCCCCGTTCCGCAACGACTATCCGCACCTCTTCTCGCTCCGGGACGGGATGGTCTACGGCCTCGGGCGCGACGCCGACCAGCAGTGGCGGTTCGACCCGGTCCGGGAGGTGCGCACCGACCTCCCCCGGCGGCCCGCCGACTTCCGCGGCTACGGTTCGGCGGTGCCGCTGCCGGCCGGCTTCCGCGGCCCGGACTCCGTGCTGGTCCTGGGGGGCGACCCGCACGACCCGTTCACGTACCGACTGTCCGGCGGCCGTTGGACCACCGAGCGGCCGCGCGCGTTCGGCCGCACCCAGGACGACACGCTGATCCTGCCGGACGCGACCCTGCTGACCGTCAACGGCGCCCTCGACACCCGGGACTACGGCCACGGCCCGTTCAACCCCCGGGCCGATCCCAAGTACCGGCAGGTCGAGCTGCGGGACGCGCGCGGGAACTGGCGGCTCGGTCCGGCCCAGCGGCTGCCGCGCGGCTACCACTCGAACGCCCTGGTGATGCCGGACGGCCGGGTGATGGTCACCGGAGACGAGCTCCAGCAGATCGCCAACGACCCCGACATCGACGACGCCATGGACGGCAGCATCGAGCTGTACGAGCCGGCCTACCTGCACCGGGGGGCCCGGCCGGCCCTCGACCGGGTTCCGGCGGGCGAGCTCGGCCACGACCGGGCCTTCGAGGTCACCAGCTCCACCCCGGGCGACGTGGCGCGGGCCGTCCTGCTGGCCCCGTCGACGGTCACCCACTCGGTGAACACCAGCCAGCGCCACCTGGAGCTCCGGATCACGGGCCTGCGCGGGGGGACGATCGGACTGCGGACCCCGCCGTCGCCGGCCGACGCGCCGCCCGGCTACTACATGCTGTTCCTGCTGGACGGGAAGGGGGTGCCCAGCGTCGCGCGGTGGGTGAAGCTGGGCGTCCGCTGACCGCCCGCGGCCCCGGTCCGCAGGCCCCGACGCCGACCCCGACGCCGACCCCGACGCCGACCCCGACCCCGACCCCGACCCCGGCCCCGGCCCCGGCCCCTCATGCTCCCGGCGGCGGCTCCAGCTTCGCCAGCCAGACCGTGAGGGAGTCCCTCCAGGGCCGCCGCCTGGTCGGCGTCGAGCCCGCCGAGGAGCTCGCGTTCGTTGCGCATGTGGTCGGCGAAGGGCCCGGTCGATCAGCTCGCGCCCGGCCCGCGTGAGCGCCACCACGCGGCAGCGTGCTCGCCTCCGTCGCCGCCATGGCGGTGTCCTCCTTCGGCTACGTGCTCGCCAAGCGGTGGAGCACCGAGGTGGAGGTGGACGTACTCGCCTCGACCTGTTGGCAGTTGCTCGCCGGTGGCCTGGTCCTGCTGCCCGCGGCCGTCGTCGTCGAGGGGGCGCCGCCCGCCCTGGACGGCCCGGCCCTGCTCGGTTTCGGGTACGCCACGGTCATCGCGACGGCCCTGGCCTTCGCGGCCTGGTTCGCGGGACTGCGGCACCTGCCCGCCGGGACGGTCGGCCTGCTGGGACTGCTCAACCCGGTGACGGGAGTGCTGCTGGGCACGGCGGTCGCGGGCGAGACCCTCGCCCCCGCCCAGCTCTGCGGCCTGCTCCTGACGTTGGCGGGCGTCCTCCTCGGCCGGCCCACCGGCCGGACGCCCGGTCGAGCCGTCGAGCGGCGGCTCAGGGCCGCAGCGGCTCGAAGCGGACCACGGCCGCCCGCCCCTCGGTGCGCAGCAGCCGGTCGAACGGGCCCGTCGCCGACGCGGCGTCGTACGGGCCCAGCCGCTCTCCCGGGCCGGAGCCGTCCGGCCGCTCCAGTACGGCGGCCCCCTCCAGGGCCACCACCAGCAGGGTCTCCCCCGGCCCCGCGGTGAGCGCGAGCGGCCGCCCCCGGCCACCGTGGCCGTCGCCGCGGCCTCCTCCGTCGCTCCGTACGACCGCGGTCCGGGCGCGCACGGCGTCCCTGCGGTACATCACGTTGAAGTTCACGACGGGGCCGGACAGCAGCCGGCAGGCGGTGGGCTCGTCCCCCGCGAAGTGCCGCGGCGCGAACCGCTCGGCCACGACGCGGCGCACGCCGCCCACCGTCAGCTCCATGCCCGCGCCCTCGGCGAGCGTGAGGGTGCGGTCGACTCCGGGGAACGCGGAGAACGGCCCGTCGGCGGCGACCTCGGCGATGCTCACCCGCCAGACGAATGCGTCCGGGCCCGCACCTTCGGGACGGGCCGCGACCTCGCGGGTGACTCCGCCGCCGTTCTTCCAGGCCGAGGCCGTACGGTGGGCCGCCCGGAGCACCCGGACCGCGCCCGGGCCCGCGGGCCCGCCCTCGCGACTGCCGGCTGTCATGCCGTGCGGGCGCCCTTCTCCATGGTCGGGCGCAGCCGTTCCAGGAGGGCGTAGAGGGTGGCGCTCTCCGCTCCGTCGAGGGTGTCGAGCGCCCCGTGCGTCGTCTGCATCTCCTCCCGCACGCGCCGGATCACCTCGCGGCCGGCGTCGGTGGCGACGACGTTCTTGACGCGGCGGTCGGCGACCGAGGGCTCCCGGCGCACCAGTTCGCGGGCTTCGAGGCGGTCGACGATCCCGGTCACGTTGGAGGCGTCGCAGACCAGCAGGGTCGCCAGGGCGCGCATCGGGAGGGGGCCGTCGAGCTGCGCCAGGACCTTGGCCTGGGTGGAGGTGAGTCCGTGGTGCGCGGCCGCGGCCGCGAAGTCGCGCCACTGGGCCGTACCGATGGCGGCGAGGAGTTCCAGCAGTTCGAGCTTGGAGGGGGCGTGCGGGAGGGTGTCGCTCATGGCTGGAGGGTACTCAGGATCATTGACATTATCAATTGTTTACTTGACCACCTCAACTATTCGCGTCTACCGTCGGTCGGGTTACTTGATGACATCAAACATCTGCGATCTGAAGCACTGAGAAGGTCCCGCCACCCATGAGCACCCCCTCCCCCGCCGACGCACCGGACGCCGGGCCCCGGAACGAGACGGTCATCGTCTTCGCGCTGAGCCTCGCCGCCATGGTCGTGTCGATGATGCAGACGCTGCCCGTCCCGATCCTGGGCCTCATCCGCACCGACCTCGGCACCTCCACGGCCAACGTGAGCTGGGTGACCACGGCCACCCTGCTGTCGGCGGCCGTCTTCACCCCGCTCCTGGGCCGGTTCGGAGACCAGCACGGCAAGAAGCCCACCCTGGTCGCCGTGCTCGGCGTCATGGTGGCCGGTTCGGTCATCGCCGCCCTGGCCTCCACGCTGCCGCTGCTGATCCTGGGCCGGGTGCTCCAGGGAGCCGCGACCGCGATCTTCCCGCTGGCCCTGTCGGTGCTGCGCGAAGAGGTCCGGCCGCAGAAGCTGCCCGGTGCGATGGCCCTGGTCAGCGGCACGCTCGCGTTCGGCAGCGGCCTCGCGCTCGTCGCCACCGGACTGCTCACCTCGGGTTCGGACGCGGACTACCGCAACGCCTTCTGGATGGCCACCGGCTTCGCGGCCCTGGCCCTGCTCGCCGTCGTCCTCCTGGTCCCCGCCACCCGGCACAAGACCGGCGGGCGCACCGACTTCCTCGGCGCGCTGACCCTCGGCACCGCCCTGCTGCTGCTCCTGCTGCCCATCTCCCAGGGCCACGAGTGGGGCTGGGCCTCCGGCCGCACGCTGGGCAGCTTCGCCGGCGCGGCCGTGATGGCGGCCGTGTGGGTGCTGACCGAGCTCAAGGTCCGCGAACCGCTCGTGGACATGCGGATGTTCGTGCACCGCCCGGTCCTGATGGCCAACCTGGCCGGCGTCCTCGTCGGCTTCGGCATGTTCGCCAACTTCCTGGGCGTCTCCTACCTCGTCCAGATGCCGCAGGCCCTCACCGGCTACGGTTTCGACGCCTCCATCCTGCGCGCCTCCGTGCAGTTCCTGCTGCCGGGCGCCATCGTCTCGCTGCTCGCCTCGCCGCTGGGCGGCCACCTGGTGCGCCACCGCGGTCCGCGCACCGCCCTGGGCCTCGCGGCCGCCCTGGGCGCCGTCGGCTTCGCCTGGCTCGCCCTGGACCACCAGCACACCGCCTCCGTGATCGGCGCCGGGCTCGTCGTCGGCGCGGCCGTCAGCTTCGGCTACGCCGCCATGCCCGCCGTGATCATGGCGAGCGTCCCGCACCACCAGAGCGGCATCGCCAACGGCATCAACTCGATCTCCCGCTCGACGGGCAGCGCGGTGGGCAGCGCGATCGTGACGACCATCCTGGCGTCCCGGACCCTCGCGCACCTTCCGGCGGGCGTCCCGCCGCTGCCCGCGGAGTCCGCCTTCACGCTCACCTTCGGGATCGGCGCGGCCGCCTTCGCCCTGGTGGGTCTGATCAGCTGGATCGGGCTGCGGGGGCGGCACGGCACGGTGGCCGGGGGTACGGCCGGGGCCGGGACGGCCGGTGACGCCCCGGTCCCCGCCCGGACCCGCGACGCGGGGAAGAGCCCGGCGCCCGCCGGGCGCGGCTGACCGCCCGGGCGGACGTCGGGCCGTACGGACCGCCCGCCCACCGCGTGTCGGTCCCGGCGGGGCACCCCGTACGGCTTGCATGGTGGGGCGCATGAAGGCTACGGACGTCATCACCGACGGGTTCGCCCGCATCAGCGAGGTCGTGCACGAGGTCGTCGAGGGGCTCTCGGCGGATCAGCTCGGAGCACGGATCGATCCGGCGGCGAACTCGATCACCTGGCTCGTCTGGCACCTGACCCGCGTCCAGGACGACCACGTCGCGGACGCGGCCGGGCGCGAGCAGGTCTGGGAGGCGCAGGGCTGGGCGGCACGGTTCGCCCTCTCCCTGCCGGCCGGCTCGACCGGCTACGGGCACACCCCGCGGCAGGCCGGCGCGGTCCGGGTCGAATCGGGCGCGCTGCTGCTGGAGTACTACGACGCGGTGCACGAGGAGACCCTGCGGTTCGTGCACGGCCTGGGCGCCGCCGACCTCGACCGGGTGGTCGACGAGGGGTGGAGCCCGCCGGTGACCCTGGGCGTCCGCCTGGTCAGCGTGCTGGGCGACAGCCTCCAGCACGCCGGCCAGGCGGCGTTCGTCCGGGGCGTGCTGGAACGGCGCTGAGGCGCGTCGCCCGTCACCCGGTCGGTATCGGCCGGATGGCGGTACCGGTGGGCGTGGGGCAGGGTCGTGGCACGGAGGTGCACGATGGAACCGCGCGTCAAAGGGTTCGTCCAGTCGTACAACCGCGAGCGGGGCTACGGGTTCATCGTTCCCCTCGGCGGATGCGATCCGGTCTACGTCGAGCGGGACGACATAGAGGGCGACCCCCAGGTCCTCTCCGAGGAACAGCAGGTCACCTTCGCCATCGAGCTCGGTGAGGGCCGGATGGCGGCCCGTCGGGTCAGGCCCTGACCCGACGGGACCGGCCCGGCCGGTGCCGCCCGCCGCTCAGAGCACCTTGGAGAGGAAGGCCCGGGTACGGGCGTGCCGCGGGGCGTCCAGGACGGCGCCGGGCGGGCCCTGTTCCACCACGACCCCGCCGTCCATGAAGACGACCGTGTCGGCGACCTCGCGGGCGAAGCCCGTCTCGTGCGTCACGACGATCATGGTGGTGCCGGCCCGCGCCAGGTCCTTGATGACGTCCAGGACCTCCCCGACCAGCTCGGGATCGAGCGCCGAGGTCGGTTCGTCGAAGAGCAGCACCTTGGGTTCCAGGGCCAGCGCCCGGGCCACGGCCACCCGCTGCTGCTGCCCTCCGGACAGCTGCCTCGGGTAGGCGTCCGCCTTCTCGGACAGTCCGACGCGCTCCAACAGCCGGCGGGCCGTGCGCAGCGCCTCCTCGCGGGGCCGGCCCAGCGCCGAGACCGGGGCCTCGACCAGGTTCTCGACGACGGTGAGGTGCGGGAAGAGGTTGAAGTTCTGGAAGACGAACCCGATGTGGGTGCGCTGCCGCAGGACCTCCTTCTCCTTCAGCTCGTACAGCTTGTCGCCGGAGCGGCGGTAGCCGATGAGCTCGCCGTCGATGCTGACCCAGCCGCGGTCCACCCTCTCCAGGTGGTTGATGGTGCGCAGGAGGGTGGACTTGCCCGAGCCGGAGGGTCCCAGGATCACGGTGACCTCGCCGGTGCGGACCTGGAGGTCGACGCCGCGCAGCACCTCCAGCGGTCCGAAGCTCTTGTGGACGCCCCGGACGTCGACCATGACGCCGCCCGCGGTCCCGCTCACTTGTGCTCGGCCGGGTTGGTCTGCGACGCGTCGATCGCCGAGTCGGCGGTGCCCCACTTCTTGAGGATCCGGGCGTACGTGCCGTTCTTGATCAGCTCGTTGACGGCGGCCTGGAAGGCGGGGGTGAGCGGGGAGCCCTTCTTGAAGGTGAGGCCGACGTCGAGCCGGTGGTACTCGCCGAGGAAGGTGGTCTGGGCCACAGGCTGCGCGGCCTGGTAGCGCAGGCCGTTGATCGTCGACATGACCACGTCGATGCGGCCCTGCTGGAGGGCGGTGACCACGGCGCCGGACTCGGCGAAGACCTTCACCTCGTACGGCTTCTTCCCGGCCGTGGCGCACACGCCCTGCTGCGCGGTGAGGGTCTTCTCGAAGGTGGTGCCGGCGCCGGTGCCGATGGTCAGGCCGCACAGCTGGGTCAGGTCGGAGACCCGGGTGGTCAGCTTGGTGTTGCCGGTCTTGACCGCGAAGCCCTGGCCGTCGTTGATGTAGGTGACGAAGTCGATGGTCTTGAGGCGTTCGGCGGTGACGCCGAAGTTGCCGGTCCCGAGGTCGTACTTGCCGCTGCCGAGGGCGGGCAGGATCGTCTCGAAGGAGGCGTCCTGCCGCTCCAGCTTGAGCCCGAGCACCTTGGCCGCGGCGTCGGCGATGTCGATGTCCTGGCCGGCGGGCGGCTTGTTCTGGCCGTTCGGGTAGTAGGCGGCGGGCGGCTGGCCGACGGAGCTCCCGATCCGCAGCGTGCCGGCCTTGCGCACCTCGGCGGGGAGCAGCGCCGCGGCGGCCTCCACCGTCGTGACGCCGGCGACCGGGTCGTCGGACGGGGCGGACGGGGCCGCGGCCGGGGCCGCCGGGGCGGCGCCGGCCGCGCCGGATCCGGAGCCGCAGCCGGCCAGCGCCAGGAGGGGCAGGAACGCGAGGGCGGCGGCGGTGCGCAGGCGGGTGCGCGTCCCGTTCCCGGGGATGTTCACGGTACGAAGGCCTTTCGGTGGCGGAGCGGGGCGTGGCCGGGCGGTGCGGAGGGGGCGGGTCGGCGGGGTCAGCCGCGGACCGCGGCGAGCGGCTGCTGCGCGAGGTGCGCGGCGCGGGCGGCCCCGCTGCCGGTCGCGCGGTCGGCCGCGGTGGCGGCCGCACGGGCGGCGTCGCGCTTGGCGACCTCCTCCCGGACGAGCGGGATCACGTGCCGCCCGAAGTCGACGGCGTCGCCGAGCAGGTCGTAGCCGCGGGCCGACAGGATGTCCACGCCGAGGTCGTAGTAGTCCAGCAGGGCCTGGGCCACCGTTTCGGGCGTGCCGACCAGCGCGTTGGAGTTGCCCGCGCCGCCCGTGGCGGCAGCGGTCGGGGTCCACAGCGCCCGGTCGTACCGCTCCCCCGCCTCGGCGATGGCGAGCAGCCGCTGCGAGCCGGTGTTCTCGGGGGCGGCGGCCACCGTGACCCCGCTCTCGTGGCGGCGGGCGCCGGCCGAACCGCGCCGCGCCCTGATGGCGCCGACGGTCCGGTGTGCCTTCTCCCAGGCCAGCTCCTCGGTCGGGGCGATGATGGGACGGAACGCGACCTGGATGCGCGGCACGTCGGTCCGGCCGGCGGCCCGGGCCGCGTCCTTCACGGCCTCGATCTGCTCGGCGGTCCGCTCCAGCGGCTCGCCCCACAGGCAGTAGATGTCGGCCTCGGCGCCGCCGGCCGCGTACGCGGCGGCCGAGGAGCCGCCGAAGGAGACCCCGGGGCGCGGCTGCTGGACGGGCCGGACGTCGCTGACGAAGTCGTGGAAGCGGTAGTACTGGCCCTCGTGGTCGAAGGGCTCGTGGGAGGTCCAGGCCTGCTTGACGATCCGGATGTACTCGCGGGTGCGGGCGTAGCGCTCCTCCTTGGTGAGGATGTCGCCCTCGCGGGCCTGCTCGTGGTCGTTGCCCCCGGTGATGAAGTGGACGGTCAGCCGTCCGTCGCTGATCTGGTCGAGGGTCGCGAACGTCTTGGCGGCGAAGGTGGGGTAGGAGACGTTGGGCCGGTGGGCGAGCAGGATCTGGAGGCGGTCCAGCCGGGCGGCGATGTACGCGGCGGCCGGCGCCGGGTCGGGGGATCCGGAGCCGTAGGCGAACAGGACCCGGTCCCATCCGTAGTCCTCGTGCGCCCGGGCCAGCCGGAGCGTGTAGTCCTTGTCGAAGGCCGCGCCGGAGCGCGGGGTGGTTTCGGAACCGTCGTTGGTGGCGGCGATGCCGAGGAATTCCACGGGCATGGGATGGCCTTTCACGGAGGGGCGGATCGCGTGCGGACACGACGAACACGCCTTGCACACAAGAGAATTGACGTTTCGTCAGACATGGAGCCGAGACGGGGCGGTGCGCGGTGGTGCGGGCGTGACGGCGCGGTGCGCCGGGAGGTTCGGGGGGACGGCAGCGCACGTCCGGGCTCACGGCACCTGGTCCGTACGCGGGGCGGTGCCCGGGGCGGCGGAGGGGTGGTGCGCGAAGAGAGCTCGGCCCACGACGGGGGTCACCGAGGGAGGGAAGGGCCGGTCAGACAGCCCGCTGCCGGGTCAGCCGCAACACGCCGCGGACCACACCCGACCGAAGTCGATGTGGTCGCGCGAAACGAGGCGCTGATGGGCATTCATGCGCCTCATTGAGCCGTACGTGCGGCTTTTCGTCAAGCAACGGCCCGCATGCCGGACGCCGGGGACGTCCCGGCCCGGACGGGTTGACACGGCCGGGCGGTGCGCGCATACGATCGGCGCGGGACGGGCCCGCGCCGTGTTGCGGACGCCCTCCGGCCGCGTTGAGGGACGCGGCGAGCGTGACGACGTGATCCCCGGCGCACCGCGGCCGGGGAGCGCGGGGCCCCGGCCGTCGTGTCGCGACCGCACCGGTGCGGTCGCGACACGACGGCCGCGGGTTTCCCGCGCGAGCCGCCGGGCCGTAGCCCCTGCCCGCGATCCCTCCCCTGGAGAACCCTCCGATGGCCAGCCCTCCCGACGTGTCCGACGCCTCCGACTCCCCCGCGGCCACCGCGCCGGCCCCGCCCGCCCCGCCCGCCCCGCCCGCCCACACCGAACGCCCCGTACCACCGGGCTCCACCGCCGCCGGCGACCCGTCCGGTGCGCAACTGCCGCGCATCGTCCCGCGCCGCCACCTCGGGCGCCTGCTGGCCGCGGCCGGCGCCCTGCTGGTCTTCGCGATGGTGCTGCGGTCGGTGATCCTCAACCAGGCCTTCCAATGGGGGGTGGTGGGCGAGTACTTCACCACCTCGGCCGTGCTCGACGGACTGCTGCTGACCCTGTGGCTGACCGGCGCCGTGATGGTGCTCGGCTTCCTCCTGGGCACGGTCCTGGCGGTGATGCGGCTCTCCGACAACCCGGTCCTGCGCACGCTGAGTTGGGGCTACGTGTGGATCTTCCGGTCCACTCCCCTGCTGGTGCAGCTGCTGTTCTGGTTCAACATCGGCGCGCTGTACCCCACGCTCGGCCTCGGCATCCCCTTCGGCCCCGAGTTCCTCACCGTCAAGACGGTGAACCTGCTCGGCCCGACCCTGACCGCCGTCATCGGCCTGACCCTGCACGAGTCGGCCTACGCGGCCGAGGTGGTGCGCGGCGGCATCCTGTCCGTGGACCCCGGCCAGGTCGAGGCGGCGCAGGCGCTCGGCCTGAGCAGGCGGCGCACCCTGCGCCGGATCATCGTCCCGCAGGCCATGCGGTCGATCGTGCCGACCGCCGGGAACATGCTGATCGGCACCCTGAAGGGCACGAGCATCGTGAGCGTGCTGGCCGTGCACGACCTGCTGTACTCGGTGCAGCTGGTCTACAACCAGACCTACCAGGTCATCCCGCTGCTGATGGTCGCCACCGTCTGGTACATCGCGGTCACCACGGTGCTGAGCGCGGGCCAGTACTACGTCGAGCGGTACTACGCGCGCGGCGCCTCCCGCGCCCTGCCCCCGACCCCGCCGCAGCGGCTGCGCCTGCGCCTGTCCGCCGTCCGCGCCCGGGTGGAGGCGGCGACCGCGCCCGGTGGCCGGTAGGGCGCGGCCGCGGCGCTCCGGAGGGTGTTTGTCCGGGGCGGCGCAGGGGCACGGTAGCGGGGGCCCGAACCGTGCGGAGCCCCACCGGGAGCAGCCATGCCAACGAAGGTCCTCATCGTCACCGGAGACGCGGCGGAGTCGCTGGAGGTCCTGTACCCCTACCAGCGGTTGCGCGAGGAGGGGTACGAGGTCCACATAGCGGCGCCCAGCGTCAAGAGGCTCCGGTTCGTGGTGCACGACTTCGAGGAGGGCTTCGACACGTACACCGAGAAGCCCGGCTACACCTGGCCGGCCGACGTGGCCTTCGCCGACGTCGTGACCGAGGAGTACGACGCCGTCGTCGTCCCGGGCGGCCGGGCTCCGGAGTACCTCCGCAACGACCCCGAGGTCCGCCGGATCCTGGCGGCCTTCGCAGCCGCCGACAAGCCGATCGCGCAGATCTGCCACGGCCCCCTGATCACGGCCGCGGCCGGGGCCCTCGACGGCAGACGGGTCACGGCGTACCCGGCGCTGGAGCCGGACATGAGGGCCGCGGGGGCCTCGTTCGAGGACGCCGAGGCCGTGGTCGACGGCACCCTGGTCTCGGCCCGGGCCTGGCCCGACCACTCCGCCTGGATGCGGGAGTTCCTGACCGTGCTGCGCGCCAAGGCCCCGGTGACCTGACCAGGGTCGGGCCACCGGGGGCGTCGGCTGCCGGGCCGCCCGGGCCCGGCAAGATCCGCAAGAGACGGCCTAGCCGCGGAAGCCCTCCGGGCGGGTCGGGGAGGCGGAGGCGAGGGCCTTCGTCACGCCCTCCACGCCTTCACGGAGCCCGTAGACCGGGGTGTCGGGCTGCTGGCGCCAGGAGTCGTCGAGGCCGCCGGCGTCGACGGTGTCGAAGCCGAGCTCGTCGATCAGGGCGCGGACGGTCCGCTTGGCCGTCTCGTCGTCGCCTGCGACCGGCAGGGCCACCCGGTCGGGGGCGCCGGCCGGGCGCGGCCGCTCCAGGATGTCCTGGGCGTACGTGCCGTTGAAGGCCTTGATCACCGGGTGGCCGAGGTGCTTCTCCGTCCAGCGGCTCTCGGTCAGGCCCTCGTCCTCGACGCCGGCGATCCGGCCGTCGCGCTGCTGCGGGTAGTAGTTGCCGGTGTCGATGACGATGAAGCCCTCGGCGGCGCCGTCGAAGAGGCCTGCGGGCAGGTCGGGGATGTTCTTGAACGGGATGGTGACCACGACGATCTCGGCGCCGCGGGCCGCTTCGGCGACGGGGACCGGGGTGGCGCCGGTCTCCTCCGCGAGGTCGCCCAGGGTCTGGGGACCGCGCGAGTTGGCCACGGACACGTCGTGTCCGAGGGCCGTGAGGCGGCGGGTGAGGTTGCCGCCGATGTTGCCCGCGCCGATGATGCCGATCTTCATGAGCTCTCCAGTGCATGGGACCAGATGTGGCGCTGGTACGAACCCGCCCGGACCCCGGGGCATTCCGCGCTCCCGCCGGCTTCCCCCGGACGGCGGACGGGTTCGGGCCGCGCGCACGGCGCACGGTCGGCCGGGCCACCCCTGCGACCTGCGCGGCGGCCGCGCGGACGGCGGGTTTCGGCCGTACCGGCGGGCACCGGGAGTGGCGGCACCGCGACCCGGTGGGGCCGGGACCCCCGTCGGGTCCCGGCCCCACCGCGTCGTGACGGGCTCGCCCGCCGGTTACGCGCCGCTGGCGTCGAGCATGCCCTCGCGCTCGACGATCTTCACGCGCTCCCGACCCTCGGCCGCTCCGAGCGCCTTCTCGGCAGCGTCCAGCCGGTACCAGCCCTCCCACGTGGTGTAGCGCACGCCGCGCTCCGCCAGGAAGGACTCGACGGCCTCGGGCGCGGGCGCCGCCGGCTCGTGCAGGCGGCCCGCGGCATGGTCGGCGAGCAGGCTGGCGACGGTCTCGTTGGCGTCGCCCTTGGTGTGGCCGATCAGACCGATCGGGCCGCGCCGGATCCAGCCCGTCACGTACGTGGACTGCAGGTGGGCGCCGGCCTCGATCACCCGTCCGGCCTCGTCCGGGACGGTGCCGGACGCGACGTCCCAGGGGAGCTTGGGAAGCTCGTCCGAGAGGTAGCCGACCGCGCGGTAGACGGACTGGACGTCCCAGTCGGTGAACCGGCCCGTGCCCTTGACGTTGCCGGTGCCGTCGAGCTCGGTGCGCTCGGTGCGCAGACCGACGACCTTGCCGTCCTCGCCGAGGATCTCGGTGGGGGACTCGAAGAAGTGCAGGAACAGCTTGTGCCGCCGCTCGCCGATGTCGCGGATCGCCCAGTTCTCCAGGGTCTTGGCGACCATGTCGGCCTGCTTGTTGGCGCGGCGGGTGGCGATCGAGCCGTCGTCGTAGTCGATGTCCTCGGGGTTGACGATGACCTCGATGTTGGGCGAGTGGTCGAGCTCGCGCAGTTCCATCGGGCTGAACTTCGCCTGGGCGGGTCCGCGGCGGCCGAAGACGTGCACCTCCAGCGCCTTGTTGGCCTTGAGCCCCTCGTGGACGTTGGCCGGGATCTCGGTGGGCAGCAGTTCCTCGGCGGTCTTGGCCAGGATGCGGGCGACGTCGAGGGCGACGTTGCCGACGCCGAGCACGGCGACCTTCTCGGCCTCCAGCGGCCAGGTGCGCGGGACGTCCGGGTGGCCGTCGTACCAGGAGACGAAGTCGGCGGCGCCGTGGGAGCCGTCCAGGTCGACGCCCGGGATGGCGAGCTCGCGGTCGGCGGTGGCGCCGGTCGAGAAGACCACGGCGTCGTAGAACGAGCGCAGCTCGTCGAGGGTGATGTCGTTCGGGTAGTCCACGTTGCCGAAGAGGCGGACCTGCGGCTTGTCGAGCACCTGGTGGAGGGCGGTGATGATGCCCTTGATGCGCGGGTGGTCGGGCGCGACGCCGTAGCGGATGAGGCCGAAGGGCGCCGGCATCCGCTCGTAGAGGTCGATGGACACACCGGGCTCGACGGCCGCCTCGGACTTCAGCAGCGCGTCGGCGGCGTAGATCCCGGCGGGGCCGGCACCGACGATGGCTACCCGCAGAGGGCGAGGCATGGCAGGGGTTCCCTTCGAGCGACAGCATGGTGGATCAGGGAAACCCTAAACTAAGGCAATCCTAACCCGGCACCCGGTATCGCTTTATGACCTCATAACCAAAGCTTATGACCTTTCCAAGGCATCCTTGGGTCCGGGTGCCGTCGCGCCGTGGGGCGCCCGGACCCCGTCGACGCGAGTCGCTCCTCACGCGGAACTCGCTGGTCAGGGGGGCCGCCACCTGACAGACTGAAATCGTTTGATCACCCCAGGAGGACACATGGCAGACGAGACAGACACTCCGCAGGACGAATCCCCGGCCGACGAGGCCAAGCGAAAGTTCCGGGAGGCGCTGGAGCGCAACGCCGCGAATGCCCAGTCCCAGCAGGCCCACCAGAGCCGGGCGAAGGTCCAGGGGTCCAGCAGCGGCCCCGGCGGCAAGAACAAGAAGGTCCGCCGCAAGACCGGCTGACCCTCGGACCCGAGGAGCTCAGTCTCGCCGTCGCGGCGGCGGGACCGGGCCACTCCGCCGTTGGGCCACTCGGGTGAGTGGGGATAACCCCGGGCACTGAGAGCAGTTGATCAGCGCGTCCCGCCGAGGGCAGCTATCCCATGCGACAGTGCGACAGAAGGATTCCCCAGATGCTCAAGAAGTTCATGGCCACCGCCGCGGTCACCGCCTCCGTGCTCGGCGCGGGCGCCGCGGCCGCCGCCCCGGCGATGGCGATCGGCAACGACAACGGCGTCAACACTGTCAACGGCAACGGCGCCGCCCAGGTCTTCGGCAACCAGGAGACCGCCGGCGCGATGAGCCCGCAGCTCAGCGCCATCCAGGGCTCCCTGAACAAGCTCTGCGTCGGCCTGCCGGCCAAGGTCAACGCCCAGTCGCTGGTGGCGATCCTCGCCAACGTCGGCGTCCAGGACGTCAACGTGCTGGCCAACCCGCAGAACCAGCAGTGCGCCGAGAACTCGACGCAGGCCAAGGGCGACGAGCCGCTCTCCCACATCCTCAGCAACATCCCCGTCCTCTCGGGCAACCTCTCCGCCGGCAGCTGACCTCCGCCGCTCCCCCGCCCCCGTTCCGGCCCGTCCGGGACGGGGGCGGCGCCGTGTCCGCACTTTACTTCTCCTTGGTCTAGACCTTGACAGGTCCAGACCACATTCGCTTCAGTGGGGGGTGTCGCCGCCCCCACGGCAACTCCCCCCACTGAAGGAGCAGTTACGTGATACGTGCGCTTCGTCGTCGCGCCCTCTCGCTGGCGGCAGCCGCCGCCGTGACCCTCGGCCTCGCCATCGCCCTCCCCGCCTCCCCCGCCGCCGCCGCGCCGGCCTGCGCGGGCGCCTGGGCCACGTCGGCCGTCTACACCAACGGCCAGACGGCCTCGCACGGCGGCCGCAACTGGCAGGCGAAGTGGTGGACCCAGGGCGAGACGCCCGGCTCCACCGGCCAGTGGGGCGTCTGGGCCGACCAGGGCGCCTGCGGGACCGGAGGCGGTGACGGACCCGGCAACAACAACGGATTCGTGGTCACCGAGGCCCAGTTCAACCAGATGTTCCCGAACCGGAACCCCTTCTACACCTACAACGGGCTGGTCGCCGCGCTGTCCGCGTACCCGGGCTTCGCCAACACCGGCGACGACACCGTGAAGCGGCGCGAGGCCGCCGCCTTCCTCGCGAACGTCTCGCACGAGACGGGCGGCCTCTACTACATCGTCGAGCAGAACACCGCCAACTACCCCCACTACTGCGACGCGACCCAGCCGTACGGCTGTCCGGCCGGCCAGGCCGCCTACTACGGCCGCGGGCCGATCCAGCTCAGCTGGAACTTCAACTACAAGGCGGCCGGCGACGCGCTCGGCATCAACCTCCTCGCCAACCCGTACCTGGTCGAGCAGGACCCGGCCGTCGCCATGAAGACGGCGCTCTGGTACTGGAACACCCAGAACGGGCCGGGCACGATGACGGCCCACGCCGCCATGGTCAACGGCGCGGGCTTCGGCGAGACCATCCGGTCGATCAACGGCGCCCTGGAGTGCAACGGCGGGAACCCGGCACAGGTCCAGAGCCGGATCTCGAAGTACCAGAGCTTCACCCAGCTCCTGGGCGTGACGCCGGGCAACAACCTCGGCTGCTGAGGTCGGGCGGTCCGGCGCCCGGGGACGACCGCCCCGGGCGCCGGACCGCCGCCCCGTGCGCGTCCCGCGTCACGCCTGGGCGTCCTGGCCGCTCTGACCGCCCTGGCCTCCGGCGGCCAGGGCGGCCGCGAGCTGGGCCCGCGAGCGGACGTCGAGCTTCTGGTAGATGCGGGTCAGCCGGGCCTCCACCGTCTTGACGCTGAGGAAGAGCTTCGCCGCCGCCTCCTGGTTGCTGGCCCCCCGGCTGACCAGCAGGGCCAGCCGGGCCTCCCCCTCCGTCAGCGCGGCCGCCGCGGGCACCGGGCCGGACTCGCCCGGACCCGGTTCCCGGGCGAGTTCGACCCAGGGCGCGGCGCCGGCCAGGGTGAAGACCTCGGCCGCGGCGACCAGCGCGGCGCGTGCGGGGGCCCGGCGCCGGCGGCGTCGTTCCACGCGGGCCAGGGCCAGCAGCGTACGGCCGCGCTCCAACGGCAGCCCGAGGGAGGCGAACCGCCCGGCCGTGGCCTCCAAGAGGCTGACGGCACCCTCCGCGTCGCCCTGCGCGGACAGGCACAGGCCGCGCGCCCGGTCCAGGGCCGCGACCACGCCGGGGCGGCCGAGGCTGCGGGCGACCGTGCGGACGGTGTCGAGGAGCCGGCCGGCCTCGTCGGGGGCGTCGGCGGCCACCAGGGCCTCGGCCAGCTCGCCGTGCCAGCGCAGCACGGACGGGTCCACCACCTTCTGGGCGGCCTCCAGTTCGGCGACGCTGCGCAGGGTGGCCACGGCCTTCGTCGCCTCGCCCGTGGCCAGCTCGACGAGGCCCAGGGCGTGCAGGCTGCGGGAGAGGAAGACCTTGTCGTGCTCCTCCCGCGAGGCCTGGATGCCGCGCCGGGCGTACCCGGCTGCGCGGGCGAAGCTGCCGCCCATGGCCTCCGCCATGGCGGCGACGTACCAGGCGGGGCCCGGCGAGAGTCCGGCCTCGATGGTCAGCTCCAGGGCCCGGCGGGCGCGGGCGGAGGCGGCCTCGCAGCGGCCGCTGCGCAGTTCGACCTCGGTGAGGCTGCGCAGCACCTCGAAGACGTCCTCGGCGGAGCCGGTGCGCTGGACGGCGGGCAGCAGGACCATCAGCTGGCGGCGGGCGTCGTCGAGCCGGTCGTCGAAGAGGGCGTGGCGCACGGCGAGGTACTGGGGTGCGTTGCGCATGCCGAGCGGTACCTCGGGGGCGGGGAGGGCGAGGGCCTCGGCGAGGATGGCCTCCGCTCCCGGATCGCCGAGGATGCGGCCCATCCGGGCCCGTACGGTCAGGGCCATCGCCTCGGCCACCTGGTCCCCGCCGAGCGCGGCGAGCGCGCCCGCCTCGGCCGCGGCGTCGCGCGAGCGGACCGGGTCGCCGTCGCTGAGGTTGAGCTTCCAGGCGATCCGCAGCTGGACCGCGGCCCGGAGCGAGGGGTCGCCGGCGGCCTCGGCCATGGCGTGGGCGAAGGTCTCCTCCAGGGTGCCGAGGGCCTGGCCGGCCGCGTCGATCACGGCGAGGCGGGCCCGCACCCGGTCCGCGGGCGAGGCGTCGCGGGCCAGGACGGCGCGGGTGGCGCGGCGGGCGAGGTCGGCGCGCCCGGCCCAGCCGGCGTCCTCGGCGGCGGAGACGAGCCGGGCCAGTTCCTCGGCGGGCCGGTCGGCGGGGGTGCGTTCGGCGGCGAGCAGGCCGAGTTCGGCGGCCAGGGCCCGTTGTCCGCGCCGCCGGCAGGCCGCGGCGGCCTCGGTGATCTCGGCGGCGAGCCGGTCGTCGGGGCTGTCCACGGCGAGGGCGCGGTGGCGTACGGCCTGGACGGGGTCGTCGACGGCGGCGGCCAGGGCGGCGTGGCCGGCGGAGCGCTCGGGCCAGCCGGTGTCGGCGGCCAGGGCGGTGGGCAGGGCGCCGGCGGTGAACTCGACGGTGCCGTCCTCGCCCACCCGTACCAGTGCGGCCCGTTCCGCCTCGGCGAGTTCGGCCTCGGCGTCGGGGCGCCCGGCGCGGCGCAGCAGGGCGGTGGTGGGCCGGGTCGCGAGGGCGGCCAGGAGGAGGGTGCGGCGGGCCTGCACGGAGGCTTCGGCGAGGAGCCGCCGGGCCACTTCGCGGGCGTGGCCGGTGACGGGGAGGGCGTCGGCGTGGTGGGCGCTGGTGTCGCGGGCGCCGGCGGCTTCGGCGAGGGAGTGGCCGAGGGCGAGGGCGAGCCGTGGGTTGCCGCCACTGGCCTGGTGGATGCGGCCGGCGAGGCGGGCGGGGAGGCCGTGGCGCAGGAGCAGTTCGGCGACTTCGTCGGCGCCGAGCGGGGGGACCCGGACGGCTGGGGTGCCGGGGCCGCAGAGGGTCTCGCCGGCGGGGACGCCGCCGCGGACGCATTCGACGGCGAGGGCGCGGACACCGGCCGGGGTGAGGCGCAGGGCGAAGCGGAGCAGGTCGGTGCTCTCGGCGTCGAGCCACTGGGCGTTGTCGACGACGAGCAGGACCGGTGCGCGGGCGGCGAGTTCGCGCAGCACCTCGACGACGGCGAGGCGCAGTGCGACGTGGTCGCGGCCGGTGCGGGGGGCGTCCTTCTCGCGGCGCAGCAGGGCGATGGCGGTGCGCTGCGGCCCGGACAGCCGGTCCAGGGCGGCGGGGGGTACGGAGGCCAGCAGCGCGGCGGCGGAGGCCTCGGGTATCCACCGGTCGGCGGCCTCGGGGGCGAGGCGCAGCACCGTTTCGCCGCGTGCCTCGGCGGCGGCCGCGACGGCTCCGGCCACTTCCGTCTTGCCCGCTCCGGCGGGTCCGGTGAGCAGCGCCCGGCCGTGCGTGGTCAGCGCGCGGTCGATGTCCCTGATCAGTTCACCGTGTCCGACACTCGTGTCGGCGTGCCCCGTCCCGGCGCCCACGCACAGCCACCAGCCCTTCGTTCCCCAGCTCCTGTGCCTTCTCTGTGAGAGGCGACAATACGAGGTCGGATGGCGGACGGACACGGATTGTGACGCAGAAATCAGTCGGTGGCCGGTAATGGCCGCCGGACCTGCCGATACGGGGCGTATCGGCAGGTCCGGCGGGTGGTGTTGGTCCGTACTATCCCGCCGTCGGGGCGGGTTGGGGAGCCCGGCCCGGTGGTCGGGGCGGTGCGTCAGAAGGTGAGGTTCCAGGTGTCGATCCTGCCGGTGTCGCCGCCGGCGTTGTCGTTGACGCGGAGCTTCCAGGTGCCGTTGGCGGCCTCGGAGGAGGCGTTGACGGTGTAGGTCTGGTTGATGTTGTCGGTGCCGCCGCCGGTGCGGTTGTGGAGGGGGTAGAGGGTGCCGTCGGGGGCGACCAGGTCGACCTTGAGGTCGCCGATGTAGGTGTGGGCGATGCTCACGCCGACCTTGAGGGCGGCGGGGGCGTTGCCGGTGACGCCGGTGACGGTGATCGGGCTCTCCACCGTCGCGTTGTCGGCGATCGCGACGTCGGTGCCGTTCTCGAAGGCGGGAGTGGAGGGGCCGGAGGTCACGGCGGCCACGGTCGCGGCCGCGTCGGCGAGGCCGGTTCCGCAGCCGCCGGTGCAGGTGCCGGCCAGCGGGCGGGCGTTGGCCTTGATCGCGGCCTCGACCTGGGCCGGGGTCAGCGCGGGCTTGGCGGCCACCAGGAGCGCGGCGAGGCCGGCGATGTGCGGGGCGGCCATGCTGGTGCCCTGGTAGGGCTTGTAGATCTCGGCGCCGGGGGTGGTGGTGCCGCCGTTGAGGGTGGAGAGGATGCCGTTCTCGGGGGTGGTGACGGTGCCGGGGGTGTCGGTGGCGCGGCGGGTCTCGCCGCCCGGGGCGGCCACGTCGATGATCGAGCCGAAGTTCGAGTAGAAGGAGCGGTCGCCGGTGCGGTTGGTGGCGGCCACGTTGATCACGTTGTTGCAGCTGGCGGGCGAGAAGCCGGCCGCGTCGGCGTTGCTGTTGCCTGCGGCGACCACGACGGTGGTGCCGCGGGCGACGGCCGCGTTGATGGCGTTCTGGTAGCTGGTGCCGCAGGCGCCCGAGCCGCCGAGGCTCATGTTGATGACCTTGGCCGGGGTGGCGTTGGCCGGGACGCCGGGGACGGAGCCGCCGGAGGCCCAGGTGATGGCGTCGACGATGTCCGAGGTGGCGCCGCCGCACTTGCCGAGCACGCGCACGGGCTGGATCTTGGCGTTGTAGGCGATGCCCGCGACGCCCTTGGCGTTGTTGGCGGCGGCGGCGATGGTGCCCGCGACGTGGGTGCCGTGCCAGGAGGAGTCACTGGCCTTGGAGCCGACGCCGCATTCGCCGGCCGCGCTCCAGTCGCCCTGGTCGGCGGGGTTGTTGTCGCGGCCGTTGTTGTCGCGGGCCGCGGCGGAGCCGGTGATGAAGTCGTAGCCGGCGACCAGGTTCGCGGCGACGTCCGAGTGGGCCACGTAGCCGGTGTCGATCACGGCGACGGTCACGCCGGAGCCGGTGGTCTTGTCCCAGGCGGCCGGGACGTTCATGCCGGCGGTGGGCTCGAAGAGGTCCCACTGCTTGGCGTACTCGGTGTCGTTCGGGGTGGCCAGGGCGTAGGCGCGGGAGTCGGGCTCGACGTAGGCGACGTCCGGGTCGGCGCGGAACTGGGCCATCACGTCGGCGGCGTCGGCGGGTGCGGTGGAGCCGAGGTTCACGAGGGCGGCCCCGGTGCCCAGGCGGCGGTCGAACTTCGCCTTCTTGCCGGCCTTCCTGCCCTTGGCCGCGGCGTCGTCGGCGGCGGCGGTGTTGGAACTGGCTTCGCTGGCGGAGGACTTGTATCCGACGATGAGGTTCTCGACGGGCGCGGTGGCCGCGGAGCCGGCGGGAGCCGGGGCGTCCGCGGCGACGGACACCGAAGCGGTGGCGGTGCCGGCGAGCAGGGTGACGGATATCGCCACCACGGATATGAGCCTGCGTCTCGTTGCGTGCACGGTGTTCCCTTTCACGGGCCGTTTCCGGGCAGGCCGGAGCGGCCGGTCGGTGCAGTGGGGGAGGTGATCGGCGGCCGCGGGGCCGGGGCGGGCTGGTCAGGCCCTCCCCGGCCGCCACCGCGCGCCACGTCGCTCCGGTCCCGTCGACGGGGGCGGGGCGACGCTGGTGCCGGCGATCCCCCGGGCGCTGTGGCCTCGCGCCATGTGGGGTTGGCGCGCCGCCGTCCGGCCCGGGGAAGATCGCCGGTGGGCAGACAGTAGGCAACGCGGGGATGAACTGGATACGGGGAAAACCCTTGTCGGGCCCCTCGGGGCCGCGCGGCGGGCGTCGGTCGGGGCCGTCCGGCGGGCGTCGGTCAGGGCCGCGCGAGCCGGCGGAAGTAGGTCCAACTGGTCTCGTTGGGCTCCGTCCACTCCTCGGGCGCGTGGGCGTACCGGGGGTGGGTGGCGGCGATGCGGGCGCGGGTCCGCCCGGGCACCTCGTCGTACGAGGCGAGCTTGCGGCCCCGGCAGTGGAAGGCGAGGCCGCCGGGGCGGCCGCCCTGCTCCATCCACGGGAGGAACGGGGACATGCGCATCCAGGACATGGTCGCGGGGACGCTCACCGCGTCGGTGTCGAGGACGTCCGCGGGGGCGAAGAACTGGAAGAGCTCCAGCGCGCGGTAGGTGTCGTCGGCCGAGTTCGCCGGGAACTGCGCGACGGGCAGCGGCGAGGGGTAGGCGAGCGGGATCTCCAGGCTGAAGCAGACCTGGTCGCCGAGCACGGTCATCGGGACCGGGAAGGGGCGCAGCCGCTGGTTGGCCGGGTCGTTCCAGACGTGCACCACGGGCTTGTCCTGCCAGGTGTCCAGGATCTCCCGGCTGAGGGGGTCCAGGTAGAAGGCGGCCTCCCGGGTCAGCAGTCGGTGGCCGCCGGTCTCCTCGTCGGGGGTGAGGCGGGCGGCGTTGAGCCCTTCGAAGCCGAACAGGCGCTGGTAGGGCTCGCCGGGGGCCCAGGAGTAGACGTCTCCGGTCCACCAGAAGAAGACCTCGGCGCCGTCGAGCGAGGCACGGGTGCGGACGAAGGCTTGCAGCAGTTCGGCGGGTGTCATACGGGGTACTCTGCGCGGTCGCGCCGGGCGGCGGCAAGCGGCCGCGCGGACGACCGGCGGGCCCCGACGGCGCGTTCCGGACGAGGCCGCCTCCGCGGGCGGGCCGGGTCTTCGTGTCGGTACCGGTGCGGCGGCGCGGGTCGCGCCGGGCGGTGGCCTTCGGCCGGGCCCGGGACGTGACGGAGCCCGGGAGCATGTCCAGCTCCCGGGCTCCTGTGTGCCACCCATGGGGCACACCGGCGGCGTTTAAGGCCGTGGATCATTCTGAGACCGACGTGTTCTGCCTTTGAACTACCGCGCCACGAGGAGAGGCGCAGGAGGGACTTGAACCCCCATCCGTCGATGACCGTCCACGCCCGGTCGATCCGGTGTTCGGCGGCGAATACTGAGACTGGAGCGAGAATCTGAGATTGACGGGGCCGCCTCTACCGGGCTTGGGCCACCCCGGCACGTGGTGCCGGGAGAGGGATTCGAACCCCCAACTGTCACCCCTGTTCAGCTTCGACTTTCAGTTTCAGCTTGCGCTCTCGCGCACCCCCTGCGCCGCAGGGGGCGATCTGGGGGCTACCGGAACAGGTAGCCGAACACCGCGTCGCCGACCCGCTGGTCGGTGACCTCGGTGCCGTTGGCCTCCTCGCGGGCGAACTTCACGGCCTGCTGGAGCTTCTCCACCCGGTCCAGGAGCTCGTTGACGCGGCGGGCCGGGAGGGCGCCGGAGAACTTCACGGTCGTCCAGTAGCCGACCGGGACGTCCTCGTAGTAGACCTCGACCTGCGCCGGGTGCTTCTCGGTGGCCTCGGCCTTGACGTGGTTGCGCGGGACCTTCCTGGTCCGGATCGTGCGCACCGGGTCCGTCTTCCAGGAGTCGGTGGACGGGTCCAGGTTCCAGGACTCGGCGGCGTCGAGCACCGGCAGCTTCCGGACGAAGGTGTTCAGGTCGGTGAGCTGCTTCTCCAGGAAGAGCAGGTAGGGCACGGGCACCTGCGGGAGCAGCACGGTGCCGTCGACGACGACGTCCGCGGCCGCGGTGCGGTTCGCCCAGTCCTTGGTGGCCGTCACGTCGAACAGCCGGGTCAGCGTGGCCGCCGTGGCCCGCAGCGCGTCCTCCGCCTTGACCTGGACCCGGGTGGATTCGGGCGGCAGTTGCTCACCCTCCTCGTCCTTGGGCTGGTAGGTCCGCGAGATGCCGGCGAGCAGCGCGGGCTTCTGGACGTCGTGGTGAGCCTGGGTCAGCTCTTGGAGGGACTTGGACTTGACGCCCTTTTCCACTGCGATTATCTGATTCAGCTTCGGCACGCGCCCACCGTAGCAGCGGCGTGCGGAGCGGCTCATCCGGTTTTCTCCCGGCCGGGGCGGCGGCCGGCCGGGAGCGGGGTGCGACCGGGTCAGCCGGCCGCGGCGGTCAGCCGGACCGGCAGGTCGAACAGGTCGTTCTGGGTCAGGATCGGCTTGTTGCGGAGCTCGTCGGGGGCGACCGCGAGGGCCAGGTCCGGGAAGCGCGCGTAGAGGGCCGGCAGGGCCACCAGTGCCTCCAGGCGCGACAGGGCGGCGCCGGGGCACACGTGCGGGCCGTGGCCGAAGGAGATGTGCCGGTTGGGGGTGCGGGTGACGTCGAACGCGCCGGCCGTCTCGCCGTGCTGCTCCTCGTCGCGGCCGATGGCGCCGAAGGAGACGACGAGCCCCTCGCCCTTGGGCAGGATCCGGTCGCCGACCTCGACGTCCTCGGCGGCGAAGCGGATCAGGACGTGCGAGGTCGGGGTGGACCAGCGCAGGGTCTCCTCGATCACGTTCTCCCACGGGACCTCGCCCTTGAGGACCAGGGCGCGCTGCTCGGGGTGGGTCTCCAGGGCGACCACGGCGTTGACGATCAGGCTGATGGTGGTCTCGTGGCCGGCCGCGACCATCAGCTGGAGGGTGTTGGTGATCTCCTCCGTGGTGAGGCGGTCCCCGTCCTCGGAGGCGGCGATGAGCGCGCTGGTGAGGTCGTCGCCCGGGTTCTCCCGCTTCGACTCCACGATCCGGGAGAACAGCGCGCCGAGGT
This sequence comes from Streptomyces subrutilus, assembly GCF_008704535.1. Taxonomy (NCBI): domain Bacteria; kingdom Bacillati; phylum Actinomycetota; class Actinomycetes; order Kitasatosporales; family Streptomycetaceae; genus Streptomyces; species Streptomyces subrutilus. The sequence goes on along the minus strand of NZ_CP023701.1, from coordinate 6,876,158 downwards.
CCGCCATCATCTGCGGGACCTCCTCGGGCAGGGTCTGGGTGGAGAAGAACTTCTCGAACAGGGCCTTCAGCCGCGGGTGTTCGGTGGCGTCCACGCCCATCAGCCGGCTGATGACGTTCATCGGCAGCGGGTAGGCGAAGTGCAGCTTGAGGTCGACGCGCTCGCCGGCCGGCAGCGCGGCCAGTGCGTCGAGCATGTCCGCGGTCAGGGCCTCGATGCCCTCGCGCAGCTTCTCCACCCGGCGGACGGTGAGGGCCTGCGCGACCAGGGAGCGCAGTCGGCGGTGCTCCTCGCCGTCGACGGTCAGCATGGAGCGGCCCGGGTTGGCCAGGCCGATCAGCGGCCAGTCCAGGGGGATCTCACCGCGCTGCCAGGCGCCCCACGCGTTGATGTCCTTGACCACTCTGGAGTCGGTCAGGAGTCTTCTCGCCTCCGCGTGGCGCGTGACGGCGTACACGCCCACGCCGCCCGGCAGGACCACGCGGGCGAGCGGACCGGCGGCGCGCAGGGCCGCGCTCTCCGCGTCGAGGTCGGCGACGAAGGGGTCGAGGGTGAGGGCGCCGGCGCCGGGGCCGGAGTGGTCGATCGGGCACGTCATCTGGTCGCTCCAAGGGCCGGTGTCGGGGTGTAGGTGACGGGCAGTTCGTTCAGTCCGCGGAGCCAGGGCGAGGGGCGGCGGGCCAGCGCGGAGGCGGGCACGGCGAGGTCGACGTCGGGCAGCCGGTCGAGGAGGACCTCGATGCCGGTGCGGGCGATGACCTCGGCGACCTCCTGGGCGGGGAACGGACAGCGGTGCTCGCCGTGGCCGAAGGAGAAGAAGGCGTTGTTGCCGCCGGTCAGCGCGCCCGCGTCGGTCCGCACGTGCGGGTCGGCGTTGGCCGCGGCCAGTCCCAGGAGCACGAGGTCGCCGCGGCCGATGCGGCGCCCGCCCAGGTTGGTGTCGCGCGACGCCCAGCGGCCGGCCACGTTCTGGGTGGGGGTGTCCTCCCACAGCACCTCGTTCATGGCCTCGCCGACGCTGTGCCGGCCGCCCGCGAGGGAGGCGGCGAAGCGGTCGTCGGTGAGCATGAGGCGCAGGGAGTTGCCGATCCAGTCGGCCGTGGGCTGGTGGCCGGCGGCCATCATCACCATCAGGTCCTGGGCGACCTCGTCCATGGTGAAGCCGGCGGTGTTGGCGAGCATCCGGGAGGCGACGTCGGGACCGGGGTCGGCCTGCTTGGCGGCGAGCAGGGCGTACATGGACCCGCCCAGGTGGCGCTGGCCGTCCAGGGCGCCCTCACGGCCGTTGATCATGTCGTTCATGGCGGTGACGAGGCCGGGGCCCTGCTCGTCGGAGAAGCCGTAGATGCGGGCGAGGACGCGCAGCGGCAGGAGCATGGCGTACTCGGCGACGATGTCGCACCTGCCCTTGCCGCACAGGACGTCGATCAGCTCGTCGGCGAACCGCTCGGCGTGGCCCTTGAGTTCGAAGGGGTCCACGGATTCGAGGGCGTCGGAGATGACGGCCGCCCGCTCCCGGTGCCGTTCGCCCACCGTGTAGAGGATGGACGGCTGCTTGCGGCCGATCATCGGCAGCAGCGGCCAGTCGGCGGGGATGCGGTCCCACTGGTTCCACAGGTCCGAGTCGCGGGAGAAGAGCACCGGGTCGCTGGTGACCTGGTGCAGTTCCCGGTAGCCGAGGACCAGCCAGGCCGGTACGCCGCCGTCGAGGACGACCGGGGCCACGGCGCCGTGGTCGCGCCGCATCTCGCGGTACAGCTCGATGGGGTCGGTCTGGAACCGGGGGCCGCCGAGGGGGACGGCCAGCGGGTCGTGGGCGGCGGGGCAGGTCACGGGGCGGGCTCCGGGGTCTTCGGCAGGTTGGTCAGAACGGCCGTCTGGAGGTGCTGGACGAGGGAGATCAGCACGTGCTTGCTGGACTCGCGGGAGCGGGCGTCGCAGAACACCAGCGGGACCTCGGCCGGGAGGTCGAGGGCGGCCCGGATCTCGTCCGCGGTGTGGGCGGGACCGCCGAAGTCGTTGCAGGCCACGACGAAGGGCGTGCCGTGGTGTTCGAGCCGGTCGATGGCGTACCAGGAGTCGGCGAGCCGGCGCGTGTCGACGAGGACCACGGCGCCGAGCGTGCCGGAGAAGAGCCGGTCCCACAGGAACCAGAACCGCTCCTGGCCGGGCGCGCCGAACAGGTAGAGCACGTTGCGCGCGTCGAGGGTGATGCGGCCGAAGTCGAAGGCGACCGTGGTGGCCGTCTTCCCGGCGATCCCGTCGGTGTGGTCGACGGCCTCGCCGGCTTTGGTCATGGTCTCTTCGGTGTTCAGCGGTCGGATCTCGCTGACCGAGCGGACCATGGTGGTCTTGCCGACGCCGAAGCCGCCCACGATGACGATCTTCAGACCGTTGTCGGCGGTGCTCTGCAGGGTCTGGCGGGTTTCGCGCTGATCAGAGATTGCGGAGTCCAACGAGCACCTGCTCCAGGATGTCGAGGTCGGGAAGGCGGTACGCCGAACGGGGGTGCCGGGCGCTGATCTTGCCGGTGCCGAGCAGGTCGGCGAGGAGGATGCGCACGATCGACACCGGCAGGCCGAGCTCGGCCGCGATCTCCACGACCGCGGTCGGGTAGCGGCTCATGCGCAGGATGGCCGCGTGCTCGGACTGCATGCCGGCGACCGGGTCGCACTCGGCGACGACCAGGGTGACCAGGTCGAAGGCGTCGGAGTCGGACCGGCTGCGGCCTCCGGTGAGGGTGTAGAGCCGGTCCGGGGAGTCGTCCCGGCCCGGCCTGTTCGTACTCCTGCTCATCCCCGGGGCCGAGCGACGAGGTGCTCGCCGAGCTGCTCGACCAGTTCGGACATGTTGTGGCCGACCAGGCCGGCGTCGGCGTCCTCGGCCGCGACGAGCGCGAGGTGCGCGCCCTCACCGGCCTCGACGATGAAGAGGATGCCGCCGTAGAACTCGGCCATGGCGGAGCGGACTCCGCCGCTCCCGTCGCCGAACTCGATGGACGCGCCGTGCGAGAGGCTCTGGATGCCGGCGGCGATCGCGGCGAGCTGGTCGGCCTGGTCGACGGAGAGCTCCGGGGTGCGGCACAGCTTGAGGCCGTCACGGGAGAGCACGAGGGCGTGCCGGGCGCCGGCGGTGCGTTCCAGGAGCCCTTCCAGGAGCCAGCTGAGCGTCTCGTCGGTGGTGGAGCCGGTCATTCCGTGTTGCCTTCCGGGTGCGGGGAGTTCGTGGTCGGCGCGGGCCGCTCGGGGCTCGTGGCCGGTGCGGCCGGCGCGGAGGCGCCGCGTACGGCCTGGCGGAAGCTGCCGAAGCGGGCGGCCGACCGGGAGGCTCCGGTGGGGGTACCGGATGCCGTACGGGCCGCCGCGCCGGCGGCGTCGGGGCCCTCGGGGTGGGCGGCGGCCAGGGTGCGGCCGCGCCGGCGCTGGGGCAGACCGGTGTCACCGGTCTGCGGGGGCTCGCCGTCGGATGCGGCGCGGGCGGGGGCCCGGCCCTCTCCGGCGCGGTCGGAGTCCAGCGCGCGAGGGGCGGCGAGCGGCTCGGACGGGGTCTCGTGGACCGTCTCGGGCTCCGCCGCCGGGGGCGCCGCGGGCAGCGCGGTCTGGGGGGTGCGGGCGGGGAGCGCGGGGGGCTCGGCGGGCTCGGCCGCGGGTGCGGCGTCGGTCTCGGAGGGGGTGCGGCTGATCAGCTCCTGCGGGAGCATCATCAGCGCGCCCGTGCCACCGCGGGCCGAGGGGCGGAAGGAGACCGTGAGCCCGTGCTTGCGGGCGAGGCGGCCGACGACGGCGAGGCCGAGGCGGGTGCCGGAGAGGCCGGCCAGGTCCAGCGACTCGGCGGTCACGGCCTGTTCGGCACGGCGCAGCTGGACGTCGCTCATGACCAGTCCGCTGTCCTCGACGGTGATGATGATGCCGGCCGGGACCTCCTCCACGTAGACGTGGACCTCCGCGGTGGGCGGGGAGAAGTTGGCGGCGTTGTCGAGCAGTTCGGCCAGGGCGTGCATGATGCCCTCGGCGGCGTGTCCGGCGACGGCGGCGTCGCTGGTGGAGTGCAGCCGGACGCGCTGGTAGCCGCCGATGCGGCCCATCGCGCCGCGCAGGATCGACTCCATGACGATCGGCTTGGCCCAGCGGCGTCCCGAACGGGCCCCGGTGAGCACGGCGATGGAGTCGGCCAGGCGGCCGGCCTGGGCGGTGCGGTGGTCGAGGTGGAGCAGGTCGCCGAGGACGTCCTCGTCGGCGTGGCGGTGCTCCATGTCGCGCAGGTCGGCCAGCATGCCGGTGGCCAGCGCCTGCATGCGGCCGGCCGCGTTGGCGGCGGCGGCCATGGCGGCGGCCCGGCCGGACTCGGCGCGCCGCAGCTCGTTGCCGAGCCGTTCGCGGGAGGCGCTCTGGGCCGCGGTCAGCTGGTCCAGGGCGGTGGCGTGGGCGGCGGTGAGGCCGTCGACCCGCTCGGCGTGGGCGGCGGCCAGGGCCTGCACCTCGGCCGCGTGGGCGGCGGCCAGGCGCTCGCGGTCGCCGTGGTGGGCGGCCGCGTCGCGCGAGGCGTCGGCCGCGAGCCGCGCGATGTACGCGTCGCGGGAGGCCACCTCACCGGTCAGGGTGGAGATCCGGCCGCGCTGGACCCGGGCGGTGCGTGCCGTCCAGGTGACGGCGAAGGCCGCGATGGCGAGGAGGAGCACCCCCGACACGGAGAACCAGGCGAGGGGGACCCGGACGGACGGCGGGGCCGCGGCCACCGCCGCCGTGGAGAGCGCGCCGCCCGCCGCCGCGGTCAGCAGCAGGGCGAGGGCGGAGGGGCGAAGGGGGGAGGGCGACGCCGTCATCAATCAGAGCCTCATACCGGGCGTATATGGAAGAGAGGGTTCCTGTCAGTAACGAGGCCCAACTATAGGAGAGTTATTGATCGTTTTGGACAGCTCTTGGCAACTATCACGTTGCGTAGTGACCGATATCACCTGAGCTGAGACGCTATTTGGCCAATTGCCAGCGCAGCCGGACCGATCGGTCGGGAGCCCGCCGAAGGCCCGGCCACCGGGCCGCCGGACCCGCGCGGTTGCCCCGCGTTCCCCTTCGCACACACGGACCGATCAGCACATTGCGGTTCATGACATCCTGTGACGTCACAACTCGCCGGACGGTATCGGCGGACGTCCGGGGATATGGGGAAGTTCCATGAGGCTCTGCTTCCTGGTGGAGGAGCACTACCGCCACGACGGGATGCCGAACGAGGTGATCGGTCGGCTGACGGCGTGGGGGCACCGGGTGGACGTGGTGCGGCCCGGAGGGTCGCTGCTGCGGATGACCGAGGCGGTGGGGACCGGGGCGCACGACGCCTGGGTGCTCAAGACGGTCTCCGGCGGTCCGGGGCTGACGCTGCTCGAAGCCGCCGCCGCGGCGGGCATGACCACCGTCAACGACGCCCGGTCGATCCGCGGCGTACGGGACAAGGCGCTGGCGGCCGCGCTCGGGCGGCTGCGGGGGCTTCCGCTGCCCGTCACCTACGCGGTGGCCGACCCGGAGCTGCTCCGGGAGATACCGGACGCCGAGTACCCCCTCGTCGTCAAGCCCGCGGACGGCAGTTCGGGGCGGGCCGTGCACCTCGTAGGGTCGCCCGGGCGGCTGGAGGCGCTGCTGCCCGTCCTGGCCGGCGAGGGCATGCTCATCGCCCAGCCGTACGTGCCGAACTCCGGCACCGACATCAAGGTGTACGCGGTCGGCGGGGAGCTGTTCGCCACCGAGCGCTGCTCGCCCCTGCACCCGGACCCCTCCGTACGGGAGCGCCGGGTGCCGCTGTCGGCGGAGGTGGCGGCGATCGCCGCACAGGTGGGGGCGGTGTACGGGCTCGACCTGTACGGGGTCGACGTGCTGCTGGGCCCGGACGGGCCGGTGGTCGTCGACGTGAACGACTTCCCGAGCTTCCGTCAGGTGCCCGACGCGGCCGCCCGGGTGGCCCGGGCGGTGCTCGCACTGGCCGACCGCGGCGCGGCGTCGTCGGCGCCCGGGGTGGTCCCGATGGCGGCTGCCGGGGTGGGCGCGGCGGGCGGGGCGCAGGCGTATCCGCTGCCCGTGTCGATCCCCGCGCAGCTGACCGCCGGGGTGGGCGAGGGCGCGTGAGGATCGGCCTGATCACCCCCGAGCCCGGCCACCCGCTGCTGGCCGCGGCGTCCGCCCTGCTGACGGCCGCCGGACACCACGTGGAGGCGGTCGATCCGCTCGCGGCCGATCCGCCCGGGCCGCGGGACGCGCGGCCCGCCGCGGACGCGTACCTGCTGAAGTCGCGGACCCCGCGCGCCCTGGCCCTCGCCCGCGCCCTGGAGGAGCGGGGGGCGGCCGTGGTCAACTCCGCCGCCGCGACGCGGCGGTGCCAGGACCGCACGGAGATGGCGGAGATCGCGCTGCGGGCCGGGCTGCCCTTCGCGGCCACCCGTACGGTCGGGCCCCTCGGCCCGTGGGCGGCGGGGCGCACCCTGGCCGCTCCGCTCGTCGTCAAGAGCCGTCACAGCCGGCGCGGGGACCTGGTCGCCCTGGTCCACGACACGTCGCAGCTGGCGGAGTTGGCCGGTCGGTGGCCGCAGGAGCCGGTGGTGGTGCAGGATTTCACCGCCAACAGCGGCTGGGACCACAAGCTGTGGGCGATCGGGGACGAGGTCTTCGCGGCCCTGCGCCGCTCCGAGCTCTCCCCCGCCGGCCGCGGCCCGACGCACACGCTCGGCCCCGGCGAACTGCCTCCGGGCTGGGCCGCACTGGTGCGCGCGACGGGTGCGGCCTTCGCGCTCGACGTGTACGGCGTGGACGTCATCGACGCGGGCGACGGCACGCCGCTGATCGTGGACGTGAACGCCTTCCCCGGCATCCGCGGGCAGGGCGGCGCCCCGGAGGCGCTGGCGGCCCTGGCCCTGCGCCGGGCCGCCGAGCGGACCGCGGGAGCGCCCGGGGCCTCGCCGCCGCCGGTGGCCGCCGGACCCGGCCGCGCACCGGCGTAGGCGGGCGGCCCGGGGCGGCGCCCCGCCCGCGCGGCGCGGACGGCGGCGCCGGTCCGGGGCCGGCGCCGGCACCCCTCCGCCGCCGGAAGAGTCCGGACGGGGGAACGGGGCGCGCCAATCCGTTCCCGGGCGGTGTCGCGTCGCCGACCGGTCGCGGGCCCGGTGAGGATCGGGGCATGGGCGTCGTACTGCCGGTCCTCTTCGCACTGTTCGCGGCGTTCAGCAACGCGCTCGCCACCGTGCTCCAGCGCCGGGCCGCGCTCACCGTGCCCCAGAGCGACGGCTTCCGGTTCGGTCTGGTCCTCGACCTGCTGCGGCGGCCGCTGTGGATCGGCGGCATCCTGGCCGTGATCGCCGCCGGCGCCGGCCAGGCCGTGGCGCTCGCCACCGGCCCGCTCAGCCTCGTCCAGCCCCTGTTCGTCCTGGAGCTGCCGCTCGCCCTGCTGATCGCCTCGCTCGTGACGCGCACGCGGATGTCCGGAGCGCTGTGGCTGGCGGTGGGCGGGGTGGTGGCCGGGCTCGGGATCACCCTCGCCGCCGCCTCCCCCGCCGGCAACCGCACGTCCGTGCCGACCGACCGCTGGCTGCTGGCCCTGGCGGCCTGCGCGGGCGCGGTGGCCGTCTTGGCGGTGGCCGGGCTTCGCCGGTCCCCCGGCCGGGCCCGGGCCGGCTGCCTGGGCGGCGCCACCGCCGTCTGCTACGCCCTCACCGCCGCCCTGATGAAGTCGGCGGTGCACGTCCTCGACGACGGCGGCATCGGCGCGTTCCTGACCGCCTGGCAGACCTACGCGTTCGGGGCGACCGGCATCTGCGCCCTGCTGCTCCTCGAACACGCCATGCAGGGCGGCCCGCTGGTGGCGTCCCAGCCGGCCCTGACCCTCGGCGACGCGGGCATCAGCGTCGCGCTGGGCGTGCTGCTGTACGAGGAACACCTGCGGGACGGCTGGTGGCTGCTCCCCCAGGTGCTCGGCATCGCGCTGATCTGCACGGGCGTCTTCGCACTGTCCCGCACCGGAACCGGCGCGCCGTGAGCGCGGCGCCGTCCCCCGGCCGGGTCTACTTGATGACCTCGACCTTCTTGTCGCCCGCGGCCTTCGCGTAGGCCTGGGAGCCGGCGCCCAGCACGCCGACGGCGAGGACGAGCAGGATGGAGGCGGCGGCGGCCGCGCGCTTGCGGTTCATGGATCCCCCTGGGTTTTCCGGTCGGGCGCCGCCGCACCGGCGGCGCCCTCGCAGCCTGCCACCGGTCGCGGGGCCCGGGCAAGGGACGGACCGGGCCCGGGTAGCGTGCCGGGCAGTCGAGGGAAGGCGGTTCCCGTGCGTGCGGTGGTGTTCGAACGGTTCGGCGAGCGGGCCGAGGTCAGGGAGGTGCCGGACCCGGTGCCCGCGGCGGGCGGTGTCGTGGTGCGGGTGGAGGCCACCGGGCTGTGCCGCAGCGACTGGCACGGGTGGATGGGCCACGATCCGGACATCGTGCTGCCGCACGTGCCGGGCCACGAACTGGCCGGTGTGGTGGAGGCCGTCGGGGCGGGTGTGACCGGCTGGCGGGCCGGGGACCGGGTGACCTCGCCGTTCGTGTGCGCCTGCGGGAGCTGCGCCGAATGCGCGGCCGGCCAGCAGCAGGTGTGTACGCGGCAGACCCAGCCCGGCTTCACGCACTGGGGCTCCTTCGCCGAGTACGTGGCCCTGGAGCACGCCGACGTGAACCTGGTGGCGGTGCCCGAGGAGCTCTCGTACGCGACGGCCGCCGCCCTGGGCTGCCGCTTCGCGACGGCGTACCGGGCGGTGGTCGAGCGGGGGCGCGTCGCGGCGGGCGAGTGGGTCGCGGTGCACGGCTGCGGCGGGGTCGGGCTCTCCGCGGTGATGATCGCGGTGGCGGCGGGGGCCCGGGTCGTCGCGGTGGACACGGCTGCGGGGGCCCTGGAGCTGGCGCGCCGCTTCGGCGCCGCGCACGCGGTGGACGCCACCAACGGCGACACGGCGGCCGCGGTGCGGGAGGTGACCGGCGGGGGCGCGCACCTCTCGCTCGACGCCCTGGGGTCCCCGGTGACGGCGGCCGCCTCGGTGGACGGTCTGCGGCGGCGCGGGCGGCACGTCCAGGTCGGGCTGCTGCCGGCCGCCGGAGGCGGCACGGTGCTGCCGATGGAGCGGGTGATCGGCTGGGAACTGGAGGTGCTGGGGAGCCACGGGATGGCCGCGCACGCGTACCCGCCGATGCTGGAGCTGGTCCGCTCCGGCGCCCTGCGTCCGGACCTGCTGGTCACCTCGACGATCCCGCTCGGCGCGGCCCCGGCGGCCCTCGCGGCGATGGGCACGGCGCCGGGGCGCGGGATGACGGTCGTCCTGCCGGGCGCGCCGGGCACCGCGGGCTGACGGTCCGGGGGGCGGGGCGGAGCTCCGTACGCACAACGGCTCCGGACGCCACCCGCTGGTCCGGGCGGACCAGCGCGGTCGCGGGGCGGCGGGTGCGGGCCTAGCGTCGCTCACGACATGCCGGGCGGCACGAGGCGCCCGGGGCCACGACCGGTGAAGGGGACGCGCGATGGCACTGACCGTGGGGGTTCTGGCCCTGCTGGAGGCGAAGCCCGGCAAGGAGCGGGAGGTGGAGGCGCTGCTCGACAGCGGGCGTTCGATCGTCGAGGAGGAGCCGGCGACGCGGGTCTGGTACGCGTTCCGGGTGGACGCCTCGACGTTCGGCATCTTCGACGCCTTCGAGGACGAGGCGGGCCGACGCGCGCACCTGGGCGGCCGCATCCCGGCGGCGCTGGCCGAGCTCGGCCCGGAGCTGCTCGCGAAGGACCCGGACATCCGCCCCGTGGACGTCCTGGCGGTGAAGGGCGGCTGACCCGGGTCGGCCGGTACGGGGCCGGCGGGTTCGCGTACGGGGAGGTGCCCGGCGCGGGGAGGGTGGCGCGGGAGCGGCTCCGGGGGTTCGGCGTGCGGGTCACGGCGGACCCGCCGGATGCGGACGCGGGGTGCCGGATGCGGGCGCCGCGGTGGCGGGGCCCACGGCCCGGATGCGGGCGTGACCGGAAGCGGACGTACTGTTCGAACAGGTCTGTGAAGATCATCCGCACAGGTTCCGGTTCGCATCGCCTGGGAAAGGGGGCCGCCTTGAGCGCGCCTGCCGGCACACCGTACTTCTCGCTCCTGGGGCCGGTGCAGGCCTGGCAGGACCAGGCTCCACTGGCGCTCGGGCCTCCGCAGCAGCGGCTGCTGCTGGCCCTGCTCCTGGTGCGGCGCCCGGGCGTCGTCGAGCTGGACGAGCTGATCGACGGGATGTGGGGCGAGGACGTACCCCGGACCGCGGTGGGCACGGTCCGCTCGTACGTGTACCGGCTGCGCCGGGTGCTGGGGCCGTGCCTGACCACGCAGGGGCGGGGCTACGGGCTCGACGTGCCGGACGGTGCGGTGGACCTGGCCGTCTTCGAGTCCGAGGTGGGCCTGGCCCGTGCCCGGATCGCGGCCGGGGACCTCGGCAGCGGGGCCGAACTCCTGGAGAGCGCCCTGCGGCGGTGGCGGGGGGCGCCGTTGGCCGGGCTGCCGGGGCCGTTCGCCCGCATCCAGCGCGAGCGGCTGGCCGAGCTCAGGCTGTCCGTCCAACTGGAGCGGCTGGAGCTGGACCTGCTGCGGGGGCGGCACGACCGGGTGGTGCCGGAGCTGGCCCTGCTCTGCGCGGAGCACCCGCACCACGAACGGCTGCGCAGCCTGCGCTCCACCGCCCTGGAGCGGGCCGGCCGGCCGGGCGAGGCCCGGGCGGTGGGCGCCGGCCCGGCGGCGGCGGGGGCCGGCCCGAGTGCCGTGCCGGACGCACCGGTACCGGGTGCCGCCCCGCCCGGCACGGACCCACCCGGAGCCGCCGGGCCTTCGACCGGGACGCCTTCGGCCAAGGCGCCCTCGACCGGAGCGTCCCTACCGGCGCCGGCCCCGGTCGGCGCACCGGGTTTCGCGCGGCCGTCGACCGGAGCGCCCGCGTTCGTGACGGTCGCGGTGCCCGTACCCGCACTGCCCACGCCCGCGCAACTCCCCTACACCACGAGCGATTTCACCGGCCGCCGCGACGCCACCGAGGACCTGCTGCGGGCCCTGCGGCCCGACGGGGCCGAGACCGTGGTCATCTCCGCCGTCGGCGGGATCGGCGGCGTCGGCAAGACGGCGCTCGCCCTCCATGCCGCGCACCGGCTGCGCGAGCACTTCTCCGACGGGCAGCTCTACGCCAACCTCCGGGGCGTACGGGAGGATCCGGCCCGCCCGGAGAGCGTGCTCGCCTCGTTCCTGCGTGCCCTGGGCGTGGTCGACTCCGCCATTCCGGAGCAGGTGGAGGAGCGGGCCGCGCTGTACCGCTCCCGGCTGGCGGGCCGGCGCGTGCTGCTGGTCCTGGACGACGCCCGGGACATCGCGCAGATCGAGCCGCTGCTGCCCGGCTCCTCCGCCTGCGCCGTCCTGGTCACCAGCCGCAGCACCCTGCCCGAGCTGCCCGCGGCGCTGCGCATCCGGCTCGACGTGCTGTCGCCCGCCGACGCGGTGACCCTGCTCGGGCGGATCATCGGAGAGGCGCGGGTCGCGGCCGAGCCCGACCGGGCGCTGGCCGTCGCCGAGTTGTGCGGCTGGCTGCCGCTGGCGCTGCGGATCGCCGGCTCGCGGCTGGCCACCCGGCCGGGCTGGTCCCTCGCCGCCTTCCTCGACCTGCTGGAGGGCCGGCGCTCGCCCTTCTCGGCCACGGCGGGCGGGGAGGACGGGGTGGAGGCCTGCTTCCTGCTGAGTTACGAGCTGCTGGGCGCCGACGAGGCCCGGCTGTTCCGGCTGCTGGCCCTGCCGGACCAGGAGGACGCGGAGGTCGCGGACGCGGCCGCGCTGACCGGTCTGCCGCGGGCGCAGGCGGAGGAGTGCCTGGAGCGCATGACGGGGCTCGGGCTGCTGGAGTCGCCCGCTCCGGGCCGCTACCGCTTCCACGACCTGCTGCGGGCCTTCGCCCGCGCGCGCTCGGCCCAGGAGGACGGTCCCGGCGAGCAGGCGGCCGCGCTGGTGCGGCTGTGCGACCACTTCCTGGCCTCCGCCCGCAACGCGTACGCCGTCGAGCGGCCCGGCCATCCGGTGGCCGGACTGCTGACGCCGACGGTCTCCGCGGGTACGGTCGCCTCCGAACCGGGCCAGGGGCACCGGCTGTTCACCGCGCAGCACCAGTCGGTGCTGGCGGTCGCGGTGCAGACGGTGCGGGCCGATCCCGCGTCCGTGGGGCTGGTGGCCGATCTGGTGCTGGCGCTGGATCCGGTGCTCGACAGCTCCTTCCTGTGGGGCGCGATGACGCAGCCGGCCCGGCTGATGCTGGCCGTCGCGCGCGAGCGCGGGCAGACGCGGGCGGCGGGACGGCTCGGGTACATGCTGGGCGGGGCCCTTTACCAGCTGACCCAGCTGGACGAGGCGGAGCGGGTGCTGGACGCGGCGGAGCGGGACGCGCGCGGCGCGCGGGACACCGCGGTCCTGACGGAGATCCACAACTGCCAGGGGCTGGTGTGGTACAGCCGGGGCGTGTACGACCGTTCGCTGGAGCTGTCGCTGCTCGCGGTCGAGACCGGGGAGCGGTGCGGCAACGCGTGGGGCAGCGGCAACGCGCGGACCTGCCGCGCCGTCGCACTGGCCGCGGCGGGGCGGCTGGAGGAGGCGGCGGAGTGCGGCCGGGTGAGCATGGCTTCCGCGCGGGCCGCGTCCGATCCGGCCCGGCTGATGTACTCCCTGTACGCGCTGGGGGGCATCGCCCGTCTCCAGGGACGGCCGGACGAGGCCATCGCGGGCCTGCGCGAAGCCACCGAACTGGCCGTGCGCCACGGCTACTCGACCTTCGAGGTGTTCAACCTCGTCGAGGAGACCTTCTGCCATCTGGTGGCGGGCCGGCCCCGGGACGCGGTGGCGACCGGGGAGCGGCTGCTGGAACTGGCCGACAGGAAGGGCTGGCTGTTCGCGCAGGGCCGCGCGCTGCGGCTGATCGGCACGGCGCTGGCCGACCTGGGCGAGCGCGGGCCGGCGCGCGAGCGGCTGACCCGCGCCATCGCCCTCCTCGAACCGCTCCGCCCGACGGAGGCGTCGGAGGCGCGCGCCGTGCTGGACGCCCTCTAGCGCGCCCCCGGTCCGGCGCCGGTGCCGGCGGCCGGGTCGGCGCCGTCCGGGGTGGTGGGCCGGTCCGGGGTGGTGGGGTCCGGGCGGGTGGAGGTGTCGAGCGGGGGTTCGGGGTGGGCCGTGCGGATCTCCGGTTCGAGGCCCTCGCCGGCGGCCGTGCGGCGGCGGCCGATGTCGGCCCGCCAGGCCTCGAAGACGAGGGTGGTCGCGGTGACCACGCCGATGCCCAGCAGCCAGCCGCCGACGACGTCGCTCACCCAGTGGACGCCGAGCGCGACCCGGGTGTAGCTGACGCCCAGCACCGTGACCACGGCGAGCGCCCACGGCAGCGCCCGCCAGGCCCGGGGCACGAGCGGGAGCAGGATCAGCAGCAGGATCGCGCAGGTGGTGGTGGCCGTCATGGCGTGCCCGGAGGGGAAGGAGTAGCCGGGTGCGTGGGCGACCGGGTCGGGCAGGTGGGGGCGGGCCCGTTCGACGGCGGTCTTGGCCAGCAGTCCGATGAGGCCGCCGGCCGTCGCCGTGACGGCCGCCCAGGCCGCCAGGCGCCAGGCGCGCCGCGTCAGCAGCCAGACCACCACCGCGGCGACCAGCAGCCGCAGCGTCACCGGGTCCCACACCACGCCGGTGAGCAAGTCCAGCAGGCGCACCCGGCCCGGGTTCTCCAGGGCGGCGCGGTGCAGGCTCTCCGCGGTGTCCCGGTCGAGGCGGTACAGCGGCGCCCACCGGGATTCGACGAGCACCAGCGCGAGCACGAAGGGCACGGTCACCACGGCCGTGGCCGTCACCGTCAGGGCGAGCCGCACGCCGAAGTGCGCGTCGGGCCCGGAGTGCCGGGAGAGGAACGCGCGCAGTCGGCGCGGGGTCCGCGGTCCGCCGGGCCGCGGGGGCCCCGCGGGGGTTCGGGGTTCCGGTGGTGTCCCCGACTCGCGGGATGCGGGGCGGCGGGTTCGGGTGGTGCGCTGTGCCATGGTGGCGGCGCCTCCCTTCGGGGTGGTGCGGGTCGCCGGCCCGGGGCGGGACGGCGCGGGACGGTCAGACGCCGGGGTCGCGGGTCACCGGTTGCTTGACGGCGGCGCGTACGGCTTCGAGCTGGGCGGCGAACGAGAGGCCGAGGAAGAGGGCCAGCGAGGTGAGGTAGGACCACAGCAGCAGGGACATGATCGCGCTGAGGGGTCCGTAGACGCTGGTGAAGGAGCTGCTCGCGCCGACGTACAGGCTCAGCCCCCAGGTGGCCAGGAGCCACAGCACCAGGTAGACGACGGCGCCGAAGGCGAGCCAGGTGTAGCCGGGTTGGTCGCGGCGCGGGGAGAGGCGGAAGATCGCGCTCGTGGCCAGCACGGCCAGCAGGATGCCGACCGGCCAGCGCAGGATCTCCCAGGCGCGGGTGGTGGCGGGGGCGAGCTGGTAGACCTCGGCGAAGGCGCGGGTGAGGTCGGAGCCGAGGACGGTGAGGACGAAGCTGAGGCCGAGCGGGAGTCCGGCCAGCGCCGCCATGGCCAGTCCGCGCGCGTACTTGTACAGGAAGGGCCGGTCGCGTTCGTTGCCGTAGATGCGGTTGGCGCCGCGTTCGACCTGGCACAGGCTGGTGGTGACGTTGACGAGGGAGAAGAGCAGGCCGAGCCAGAGGGCCGCCTGGCCGCCGTCGCCCGCGTTGCGCCGGCTCTCGCGCAGCGCCTCGTCGACCATCTCCTGGCTGGGGCCGGTGGTGAGCCGGCTGATGGTGAGCTCGGCGACGCGGCCTATGTCCTCGGTGTGCAGGACGCTGGACAGGCCTATCGCGGCGATGGCCAGCGGGACGATGGACAGGACGGTCTGCAGCGCGAGGGCGCGGG